>JAJDDW010000014.1 GCA_029260115.1 Phycisphaerae bacterium
GGTCACGCAACTCCGTCGTAGCCACAACCAAATCAGCAGCGACCTCCACACGGCGAAGTGTCTGACCGCCAGCCTCATAACGGCAGACAAAACTATCACCCACCACCAACGCATGGACAGCCAATGACGTATCGGTAAACACAAGTCGATCTACACCGTGCGCAGATGTCAGCCAAAGCGATTCCGCCGGCCGTTGCATACCATGATGAATCGTTAACGGCCCATCCGTCACGCCGCCAGGCCAATGCAAAATATCGCCGGCAGCATTTCCGGCATACAAACCTCGACCGCTCGGACAGATAGCCGTGATGGTTGACGCGCTCCCCGTAAAAATTTCGCTCGGCTCATCAGCCAACGATCGGCTGGGCCAACATAAAATTTTTCCATCTACGGCACAGTAAATTTTATCAGCCAAGTGCGTAATACAGCGCACCGCTTGAGCATCCTTAGTAGCTGAAGAAAATAGTTGGATCGCGTCGGTAACATTTTTGGTAAACCAGGACCAAATGCCAAGCTCCGAGTGGCTCGCGAAAATGCGATCGGCTGCCCGAACCACCGCGTTGAAGCCACCTCGAACCACTGGCGCGTCGGGCACCAGCCACGTAGCGTTGATTTTTCCTTCATCCACAGGTAAGCCATACACGCCAGTCGCCGCGCCTAACAGCAACGACACGCCCTGTTCATCAACCATCGTCTGAATAGATCGAACCGAACCGGCCTCACCAACAGCCGACACACGCCTCGGACGCGCATCCGTCGCATGGGGATCAAAAAACATGACCTCCTCACCAGCAGCAACGGCAATCCATTGTGTGCGCTGTGTGTTGTTCGGCGATGAAAAAACAGCTTCATAAATTTCGCCGCGTTGTTTTTCTGAAAATGCCCGAAGTAGTTCCGGCAACTCCGCCTCAGGCGACTTCGTGGCTACGTCTTTGATGCGCGTTAGCATCTCAGCCAATTGCTCAATCCGCGCCTCCTGGGCATCTCGTCGGGCATCGCCTAGTTTTCGATTGATTTCCTGCTGCGCCTGCACCAATGCTCCATGCTGACGCACCTGTTGTAGCTGATGATGAGACTTAGATTCCCACCACACCTCAGGCTCACCCGTCAATTGCAAACCAGCGAGAAAGCAAGGCTGCTTCAGTGCATCTTGCAAACGCGACAACACCAACGCAGCACAACGCCCTTCCACCAATGCATCCGCTTCTTGGTCTGTCGCGAGGTCAGTCATCGACTGCTTAATCGTGGCCTGAAAATAACGTATTAGGTTGTCAATCTTGATGACGCGATGACTACCTAACATCGCCTTCTGAAAAGAAACCAGTTCGTTGCGATCGGGAATTACACCAAGGCTAAACCTGACAGATACTTGACACTGAAAATGATCTTTCGACGTCACGGCCTCAGTAAATGGCAGCTCGATCGGCGTAACGCGTACAAACATTAGGCCATCTATATCCGAAGATTCAATTTGACCACCAGGCCTAACCAACACACGATCTCCAGTGTCTCGCGTGATTAGCGCCGCCCAGGATGGCGGTAAATCATACGAACGACGAAGAAAACCGAAAAGCTCTTCAGAGGCCACGCTTAACGCCACATGGTCAGCTTGCTGCAAAAAATGTTGTGGATCAAACTTGCCTGACATCATCATAACATCCATGAACTATGAGCCGCATGCTTCAGCTTGCGTGGCCGTAAATAAATTGGCGCTACGCCACTCGACTCAAGCGCACGCACACCTATCAGATGATAGTCGCCCAGGCTGACGAAATCCTTATTTTCCTTCTTGTGCAAACTTGTCATACCGCACAAGGTCACCCGGATACACCGAAGGCTTCGTTTGCTGGAGCACACCCATCAAGTCTGCAAAATTAATTTGTCGAGGCTCCTTACCGCCGACCGCTTCCATAAAGGGACGTTGCGCTGCCTGCTGCGCAATGTTCTTAATATCCGCACCGCTATAGCCTTCAAGTCGATCGCATAGTTCGCCAAAATTAACGTCGTCAGCCAAAGGCCGATGTGCTAGATATATCTCAAGCAAACGAAATCGCGCCGGCGCATCCGGCAGGCCCACGTAAATTTTCGCATCAAAACGACCGGGGCGCAGCACCGCTTCATCGAGCATCCAAGGCTTATTGGTCGCACCAACGAATAGCAGCGCGTTATCGCTGCCTCGCTCAAACCCTTCTAACTCTTGAAGAATTTGCGGAACCACCCGCTGCATCACAGACGACGAATCATGCCTACGCCTCGGCACTAGCGCTTCTGCTTCATCTAAAAAGATAACCGCTCGAGGTTGCGCCTTGGCCGCGACAAACAATTTACGAATATTTTGCTCCGCTTCGCCAACCCACTTACTAAGCATCTGTGCCGCACTAACGACATAAAATGCAGCGTCAATTTCATGAGCAATCGCCTTCGCGATCATCGTCTTTCCCGTACCAGGCGGGCCAAAAAGCAGCACCCCGCCCCCCGTCGCAATGCCATATCGTTTCGCAAGTGCTGGATGACCAAAAGGATAAATCATCTTCAAACGAATTTCGTTTTTGACATCCTCCAGCCCGGCAATATCGTCAAAACCAACACTCGGCTTCTCGCTAACGAGCCAATCCGAAGCATCGGCCCCAGAGTCATCCTCTTTCTCCGATTGCTTTGTCCGCCCCGTGCGGACGGCTTCATGCTGGGCGTCGCAATCCTTGGCTAAGTCAATCAACTCCGCAGCTAACTCTTCATGTTGACGCTGTGTCTCCGGCGTCTTGGCCGATTCCGCTAGCTCTATCATACATTCGGCGGCATCAACCAAATATGTCTTAGCCGCCAGAAAATCTCCGCTTTTATACGAAGTAATTCCCTTACGTTTCAGGCGATCAAAGGTATTGAATGAAACAGTCATATCGATTTACAGAAAATATTTCGTAAAAAAACTTAACGAATACTCACAGCTGATCGCTTTGGCAGTGGAAAAATATACACACAATCCGAAGCTGCAAAACTATCCCCAGCAAAGGTGCTACCGGTTAGCACCAATTCGATTCTCCGTGACGGCATCTTGGCATCAATCATAAAAGCGGCATGCGCATCAACTAGTTCGAACGGAATGATCAAATCTAGTTCGCCATCTGCTATCGCCGCATGACAGAAGCACGCCTGCCCACCTGCCATGCCAATCACATCATCCTCCATAAATTTCGGCCCAAATCCCCCAACAAAAGGCGCAAGTGACTGACCAACACCATCTGCCCGCGTGAGCAATAGCGAAGACCGGTCAACATCTGCCGAAGCAAGTTGGGACGTGCCAGTAAGTGCTACGCGAAAGAAACCTCGCCGAAAACGATTGAGACGATTCGGACAACTGCCCGGATTAATATCGATTTCAACGGTCAAACCAATCGTCGGCAAGCAACCATTCACCTCGTCACACGTATCGCCCGGAAAACAAGGACTAGGCCCGCCTTGGCAATCATTCACCACATGGCAAGACTCTTGCCCGTCACAAAACAAGCCATTATCACAAACCGCATCATTGGCCTGGTGTTGACAATCGTTAATCGCATCACACGAGTCTACCGTACAGCCAACGCCGTCATCACAAGCCGCGTCGTTGAGTTCATGCTGACAGTCAATGACTGCATCACAGGTATCAACAGTACATCCAACACTGTCATCACATAAGCTGTCATCAGCTACGAATTGACAATCATTTACCAGATCGCAAATATCGTGAGTACATCCAACACCGTCATCACACGCCGAATCGACAGCCGTGTTCGTACAATCGTTTACGACATCACAGGCGTCCGTCGTACAACCAATCAGGTCATCGCAAAGCACATCATTAGCTACCGACTGACAGCCATTTATCAAATCACAAACATCATCGGTACAACCCACCCCGTCATCACACATTGTGTCATCGGGTGTCACCATACATGCACCACTCGTCAAATCGCAAACATCCACCGTACAGCCTACGCCGTCGTCGCATTGCGTATCTTGCGTGCAACCCGCTGGCATACCGATAGCGTGAACATATACGTCATAATTAAATGTTTCACTATGATTTCCAGCGAATCCACCATCGCTCCCGCCAGAAATACCAATCCCTAAAATCGCACCATCCGGCGTCACGCCTAGCCGGACCACTGAATCAGTCGCAAGTCCACTTCCCCCACAATTCTGGTCAAACGCACTATTGCCATCGTCATTATTAGAACCGCTCGTACCGCTGGACGACGAGACGAATAAATTACTGCTTCCACTACCCGATGTAATATCCACATCCACGATCACCTCGCCGGTATCGAAGGGGATCAAAATTTGAATCCAGTCCACATCGCCAGGCATCATCTCCCCGCTCGCTAACCAAAAACAACCGCTACCAGGATGGGAAGCAGCTGCGTCCGGCGAACCGGTCGGAAAAGAATCAGAAAAATCTGGCGGATCGATCAGTACGGGCTGGGCGACAGCCAGGCTAGCACCCAAGGCTACCCACAACAGGATTTGTAAAAGCTTCATCTCGTTTCCCCTTTGATTAAGCTGTGGTCAGATTCCATTCAATCTTACTATTTTTGCTTTTCGCCTGATTCGCCCTTGAGCGCATGAAGCTCAGCCCGAAGCCCAGCTAACTTATCCAGTTCTTTTTTGTGCTCCGCTTCTGCCTCTGCATCAATCAGCCGGTCCACATCACTATCGCTAATCACATCATCCGACGCGCTCATCTCTGCGTCTTGAGAGGCGATGTCCTCAACACTATCGAGGAACATATTCATACGCTCTTCCATGGACTGCGACTGAACCATCGCCTTTTCCCACTCGGTCTGCGTTTTCACTAGGTCCGTCTCGCCAAACAATTTTCCAATTTCCGAGGCCATCATCCCCATCGCCTGCGAGAAATCAGCTGAGGCCTCGGCTTGCCGCTTAATCACCAGCGCATTCTTCACTGTAAGCAACTGCCGCTCCAGCATCTTTCGAATCGTCGCCGTCTTTTTCAACGAGTTGCGAATAAAATTATACTGCTGTGTGTCGCCGATCTTCCGGGCCTGTTGCGCGTTTTTGATGAACTCTTCTTGAAATTTACCCTGCTCACGAATCGACTTCTCGATCCGCCGTATCCCCTGACGAATCTTAATGTCACGCTCGATACGCCGCTCTTCATCTGATTTGAATAGTCCCATCAATTCGTTCCAGATTATTATAGATCAAAATGCTGATAAAATTTTCTATCTCGCCCAACGAACCGCAGGCTTCAGCCCGCGCGGTACCAAGAACGCTATTCTCGCTCAACAACCAATAACGGAAAGCGTATCAATAATACTCTCGTTCAGGAATCAGTAACCACAACAACAAGTAAATCAGTGTCCCAGGAAAGCCAGCAGAAAGAATAGAAAGCAGTACGTAACACACCCGTACCACCGTCGGATCCAACTCAAAATACTCTCCCAGCCCACCGCATATCCCCGCCATCCAGCGGTCACGAACACTGCGCCGAAGTCGTCTTGAATGGCTGCTCACAACATCATTCCCTTCCAAATCCAACCGCTAGACACGCACCGTTATGTTACGCTTCCGGCGCCGCTTGGCGATCACGCACACTACGATCAGCCTCTTCAAAAGCCTCCGCCGTATCGGTTATCGCGCCAGCATCCATCTTATCCCAAACACCTATCACTGTTTCACCCGCCTCGCTCAAACCAGCGGCCCCGGCATCAACTTCTGCCCCCAGCGACAATATATCATCGAGGCGTTCCTGATAAACTTCCGTCTTCACCGAATCAGCTTCAATTAACTTACCCAATCGCAGCAAATCGCCCGGCGTAATCAGCCCCAGCTTCCCAGCTTGGCCCATGCGATCCGCATTCTCTCGCAGCATACGAAGTCGTGACACTGTCATCATCTCTTTGCTTCGAATATTCAGTTGCCTAGCAAGCATCAACTGCTCAGAAGTGCGCAGCTCGAATTCCTGCGCTAACATGCGACGCACTTCTGGTGTTTTCTCTTGCGCACCTCGATCAAAAATTTCCTGCTTATCTTTAGCTAACTTAGTAACCTTATTGAGCAATCGGCCACGGTCCTTCTCTAGCAGCAGTTCCTGGCGGCGAAGCTCAGTACGCGTCATCTGTGACAGCGACTTCTTACGCTTCGTTAGCCAATCAAACAGCGACTGAGGCAAACCGTTTTTACCTGAAAAAAGTTTAGCGAATATTCCGCTCATAAAAGCCCTTCAACCCAAACGAATTACGAAGGTTCAGGATCAACTTTACGCGAATCACCAGGCGCAGGATCAACAGGCTCAGGTGGAGTTGCTGTCGGCATTGCGTCACTGGCCACCTGCGTCGTGGATTCCGGCGGCGCAGCCACCGTAGGCTCAGTCGCCATCGTCTCTGACCCTGCATCTTCATTTTCAAACTCTTTGAGGATAGCTAGCTCCTCATCACTCATCAAAGTCTGCTCGATTCCTGCTTCAAGACTGCCCACCATCTCGCTGTCCGCACGCAGCGATTCCAACATCTCCTCCGCCTCAACCGCATGAATCGTCAACTCTTCCGTATCCGGAAGCTGGGCCAAGTCTCCCTGCTGAATCAGCGTCAGGTTATGAATGTCCGTGCTGATAATATTAATCTGCTGATTGAGCATCGCACCAGTCGTATTCTGTCGCGCGATGTCTTTACGAAGCTGCGCCATCTGAGCCGCAATACGTCGACGTGGCACCGCCGACTTCGCTTGCTTTCCTTCCTCAAGAAGATCAGCTTCCTTTTTCTCGAGCTTGGAAATATCTTCATAAAAACGGTCGCGCCGCTGTGAAAGCGTCGCCCGCCGCGCAGCCAATAGATTGATCTTTTCGGCTTCATCCCCTTCGCCGGAAAAGAGCTGTTTAATTTTGTCGATCATGTTCATCGATTTCTTCTCCGATCTCGCACCAGCCGCACCGCGGTACATCAAAAACTGCCCATCTCGCTCGACAAGCCTCAGTTCCGCGTCGCTATTCGCCAATTGACGAAAACTCATACGGACTAGATGTTCCGGCAAGTTAGCCTGTTTGGCAACGGCCGATGCCGAAAGGCTCCCCGTCAGCAGGTCGGCACTATAGGACTCAATCATTTCGCGTGCCCGATCGACCTTATCGCTCTCCTTTTCCGGATCGAAAAGTTTCACCAGCCTCGCGTCAACCGCATCGCCCGCAGCCTGCACCCGCCAACCGCCCTGCCCGTCCGGCTCTATCAACACCACCGATACCTTGGGGATGTTAAACTTAGCCTCAAGGGCCTGTGGCGTGAACCCCGTCGTGCTACACACACCGATCACATGAGGCATATTCGCCTCTCCAACAAGCTTGTGAACGTGATCGTGCAATTCACCCAGCCCAATCGCAGGCCCGACCTCTTCAGGCTTACCCACCAGCGCTGGCAATGGCGAAATCGTCGAAGCAATAGCCACCCCCGTGCGGCGGCGACCAAAAATAAATCGCTTCTCAAAACCATACAACGCCAGCCGGCGATTTGCGGGCAAATGCTTCAACCGCTCACGATCGTAAGTACGATTCTCCGCCAGCAGCGCACGCAACCTATCCTCATCATCCAACCTAGCCGTCTGCCAAATTGAACCACGCAGCAATCCACCCTCAGCCGCATGAAGATTACTCTCCACACCCGCCAGAAAGTCGGCTTCCAAATGCATCGCTTTTTCAGCGTTTACGCTCATCTGAAACTTTCACCTATAACCGAACAAAACTCGTCACGTCAGCCGCGCACCACATTGGCTACAAAAACGCGCATCACGAAATTCAATGGCCCGACATACTTCACGCGGACAGACCAACCCAGCCGACACCTTCCTGCCTATCGGCGGTAGTGCCCTTGATCCTCCCAACAATCGACCAATAGTGCCAAACACTACACCGACTACGCGGACGATGACGTACAAAAAACTGAAAAAGAACGCGACCAGCCCCAAAAGTAGCACAACAATAAAGATAAACGGCTCGCCAGGCATAACACCAGTCCTCAATCACTCCGCCAATACGCTTAAATCAACGCCGCAATGAATACAAAATCGATCGTTAGGACGCACAAGTTTCCGGCATGCATGACATTGCGGCACCACCGCCGATAGCTGCTGCCCGCAATGAATACAAAACTGATCATCACCCTGAACAACACGATGGCACTGCACGCACTTAACCTTTGCACTAGAGGATACACCTACCCGCACAGGCACGGGAGGAGGCGTAAGGCGAGGCACCACCTCATCCAACACAGGCCGCTCCATAATCGCCGCTAACATTTCTGTCGCACTCGCAAAACGGGCATCGCGCCGCGTATAACATCGATCAAACACGCTATCCAAATGCGGAGGCACCTCAGGCCTAAGTCCGCTAGGTTTTTCGCCGCCTACAGGCCGTTCACCGGTTAGCATTTCAAACAAGACAATACCACAGCTGTAAAGATCACTACGCGCATCGACTTCGCGACCTTCCTTTTGCTCCGGAGACATATACGCCAGCGTACCAGCGACACTTCGCCCATCGCTTGCTTGCATGCTCCCGCTTTGCATAATGGACTGCGTCGTCAAGCCAACAGCTTGCCCCAGTCCAAAATCCGTCAGCTTAACTGAAGACTCGCTCATCGTTGCCAGTGACTCCATGGCGACATTCAACAAAACGTTCGCTGGCTTAATGTCGCGATGAACCAACCTCTGGCTATGGGCAGCCGACAAGCCTTGCAACAATCCTTGCATAATGACCAAAACCGATGATATAGGAATATTATTCTTGTAATGGTCAATAACCTGCCGCAGTGACGGGCCATCTATATATTCCATAATGAAATAAGGTGGATTGCCGTAGGGATCCAAATCAATCGCCCGCACAATATTCGCATGCTTCAAGCCATGCACCGCCACACCTTCACGCTGCAGAATTCGCACATACTGCGGATCGGTAGGCACTTTAATAGCCACCAAGTCTCCAAACATATGATGACGCCCACGCCAAACTTCCCCGAAGCTACCAGCGCCCACGCACTGCTCCAGCAGATAGTTCTGAATGCGATCACCTTTATTCAACTTAGACATCAAAAAGCCTCGTAAGAGCGCACACAAGCTACGATCCATAACCGCTGGCGCAAGCCAGCGGACAAACGAAATTATTCACCGCCATGCGTTTAGCACGCAAACCTACAGCCCATTTTCAACCTGCTCGGCTAAATGTTCACAAACCTTCAAATTGTAAACCGCAGCAGATAGTATACCAAGAAGCAGCACCGCCCAGGATAACGAGCCAATACCAGCCAGCGACCCGATCAACCACCAAGCCACCATAAAATCAATAATCGAATAACCCACGAGCATCGCCCCAGCCACCGCATTTGAATCCTTAGCAACCGCCCAACGGGTCACGAAAAAAGTCGACCAAGGCAACGCCAATACACACCCCATCCACGCCAGTACATACTTAATAGTCAGCCAAATCGTCTCTAAATGCTCCGGGTGCTTCCAAAACCATATGACTGCACCAGCCCCAGCCACCACGAATATCGCCGTCACCATCTTGCCACCAATAAACTGTCCCGCAGCTACTAGCATGTACGTCACTCCTACATAAAGGGCTGCAGTAGCATCACGAGGAACACTACCACTACCTAAACTGTACCCGTTGATCGGGCCTGCGGCGATTACAAAGCCGTGTCCAAACTATAATTCGGGAAAAATCGACAATTATCCACGCGGAAATGACATCCAACGTCAAAAATAACTCAGGTCGAGAGGGGATCGGGCAGGTGGTCGGGGGTACAAACGCGATGTTTACCATCAGCCTTAGCCTGGTAAAGCGCTCGGTCAGCTTCATCAACCAATATTTCAGGCACGGCTGGCTTAAGTGTTTCTATATCAGAAATACCCGCACTCATACCCACAGAAACTTCGGGAATCTCCGCTTTAACGCTTTCACAAAACGCGCTAATAATCCGCCGGGCAATCGTCGCCGCCCGATAGGCGGAAGTCTGAGGCAACAATATCACGAACTCGTCACCACCAGGCCGAGCGGGAATATCTGACGAACGAAGCTGACTCTTAATCGTCTCAGCCGCAAGCACCAGCACCTGATCGCCAACACGATGACCTTGAAGATCGTTCACATCCTTAAAATCATCCAAATCGATCATAATGCAGGCCAAGTTATGCTCGTAACGCTGCGCTTCTACAAAGGCCTGCCGCAGCGCTTCACCCAGATGACGACGGTTATACAAACCAGTCAGCGGATCACGGGAAGCCAAATCACGCAACTGTTCGGTTCGCGTTAACACCCGCTGTTCCAACTCCGCATTCAATCGGAGCACACCTTCATGTGCCTGCTGATGCTGATCGGCCATACGATTAAAAGCCCGCGCTAGTTGGCCGATTTCATCCCGGCGCCCTTCCGGGCTTCGCACTTGAAGATCACCTTGCGAAAAATCCAGCATAGCCGTTGCCAAAGCATGAAGCGGAGACGCGATCCTGCGAACCAGTAAAAAACCCAGCGGGATCGAAAAAACCAGTGCGATAATCCCTACACCAATCAGCATATCGATACTACTCGCAAGCGTTTTTCGATAAGTATTCGGCGGAATAGCCGTGCGAACGTACCCAGTCAAAACATGCGATGCTTCCTCCGCAGGGTTAGTAGCTAGGCTAGTGTTGATTGGATAAACAATTTCGCGAAACGAAAGTCTCTCACTTTTCTTGCGCCATGACGTCGGCGTGCCCAGCGCACTTTTATTCAGTTTCCGCGATTGAATCGCATAGCGATGTTCCGCAACCGCGCCCTGGTATGCCGAGGCCAGCACCTGGCCATTCGTATTGTAAATAACCACGTATACAAGCGGCGCTCCATCCGCCGTGCGTTCAGCCAGTTGCGTGAGCGCCTGTGTATCAATCGGCGTCGCCATTAAAGGCCCGGCCGCCTCAGCCATCAGAGCAGACAATCCAACTATTGCCTCATCCTGCTGCTGCCCCAGCGCCGCCACACTCGATTGAACCAGAAACGACGACGAAGCCCCTACGACAGCAATGCACAAAAACACTACCAGCGTCGTAGACCTGACCTGCAGACTTGCCAGCACATCACCCACTCGGCGAAACCAAGATGCATCGCTAGACAATCCTTCAGTTATATATCGCGGCTCGGGCATGACATCCACACAATAGAAACGTACCACACCGGTGGCTGCATCAACTAACCCTGGAAAACGCCAGAATCAACTGAACTATCGGAACCTAATCACCATCTCTGAATGAGGTTACGCGGTTACCGACACTACTTATCAAACATTAACCCCCCCTCAATCCGCACAGAGCGCCCTAAATCGAGACACTCACATCACGTCCGATAATAATTATGCCCAGCATGAGATATCAGCATCGTAGCGAATAGCTACTTACCGTGGGTGATATGGGTAAGCCACAGCTTTCCAGTGTCTATGAATAGATTGATCTATCTCTATATCCAGCCAGCTACAACCTTACATTTGGGGTGTAAGGGGGGATGGAGGGGAAATCCCAATTCGCTAACTAAACCGGTAGATGGTCAGATTGCTGTTGAGCGCGTTCCCGCAATGTATCGAGTGCTTCACGAACTTCATTGGCCATACGGGCATTGGGAAACTCGCTCACGAGATTCAACCCGATGTTCAACGCATCTTGCCAGCGTTTTTCGGTCACCGCGAACCGGAATTGAACGCCGAGTTGTAGCAGTTTTTCCTTGAAAACATCGCGGGCCGAGGCTTGTAACTCTTGGGCTTCACTTGAGGACAAATACGCGTCAAGCTCACGCAACACTTCTATAGCGTGGTCCGTATCACTTCGGCGAACTGCTTCGTCCCACTCCAGACGAAGCTCAGCCTTACGCTTGTCCTTCAAGGAGATCATCCGATCTCGTAACGTCTGAGTCTTGGGATTACCTGGAAGCGCCATCCCCATCCGATCAATCTCTGAAGAGGCCTGATCCCAATCGTGGTCGTACAATAGTTTTTCAATGTGCTCGACCATTCGGTCTAACTTTATGACGACCGCCGCTGACCGGGCTTCGTCTAATTCCTCGCGCAACGCCTCAGCCTCGTCGCGGTAGCCAAATCTCTGCTCCATCTTGCCCACTAAGTTGAGCGCAGATTCCCATCTTCGCGATTTAATTTCTGCTCGGATCGCACCGCGCAAGCCTTCTAATTCCTGATCTCGATGTGCAAGACCCTTAGCCGCATCTGATATAAGCGTATTTTCTGCAATGGTACTAAGAAACGTATTCTGCTTGCTTAAGCTCTCTTCTAGCGAGTGAAGTTGGTGCAAGTTTCGTGTCAGCGTTGCTTCGATCTTCAATAGCAGCGGCATCAGCGTAGCCAAGGTCAACACAACCAAGAGCATGGCCCCACCTACTACAAATAGCCATGTCGAGGAGGTGGCCGTGAAGCCAATGACTCCCGCGCCGATCGCACAGGCCGCGCCTATCAAGGCTACGACGCACACTGCGTTGTGCAGCCATCGAAGCTGGGAAAATCTTTCTGGAGGTAATGACATCGCTATCCCTCAATTCGAGCCGTTTGATGACGGCAAACCACGTCCGCCTTGGCCAGCGTAAACGTCTCGCTACCCTCCTCATCGGCTTTGCCCGCCACACAACCGCAGCCCTCAGACCATATAAATCCTATGCCCAGACCGCGCCGAGTCAACAATTTCGCCTATAACATCTGTTTCAGGGTAACAGCAGTACTTGATTTCCAGCAGTAAGTTGGCAAAGACGCTGTACCCACCGTCCCATGAGACCAGGCGCTCAGCTAAACACGTAGCTTCCTTCGCTCCCGCGCTAGTTTGTGCGTTAACACGATTTTGCTATCTACGAAGAATTTTAGAAAAAACATCGCCCCAGCGACGCTAATGCCCATCCAAAACATGAATATTTCAAAACTCATCGCAATCGGCGCTCCCAATAACGCTGATTTATCGACGAATCGGGCTATGTAGTTGGGTTATTTGGCCACGCCTAATAACGTGGCTTCTCCTGCGAAATAGTGACGGGGCAACGGTAGGGACTGGCTTGAACCTGCAGTGCGATCGTCAAAGGGCTAAATATCGCAAATGTCGCGAATGTCTTCGATGGGGTAACACACGCGACGTATCTAACACTCATGTTGATGGCGCTTGTCGCGGGGAATTGGTAATTTACGTTCTGATAATCGCTTCTTCTTGGTACACATCATCGCTCAGGCCTGTAGACTATGCGATGAGCCATCATCTACCTACTGCGCGTTGCGGTATTCGATAAAGTCTTTAATTAGCTGCTTGGTAATGGGGCCTGGTAGGCCATCGCCCACGGTGCGATGTTCGATTTCTACAATCGGAATGACCTCCGCAGCCGTACCCGTTGCGAAACATTCTTCCGCAATGTACAGGTCGTGACGAATAAGCGATTTTTCAGTCATGTCTAACCCGCGTTTACGGGCTAAATCCATGACCAAGTTGCGCGTGACACCTTCAAGGATGCCTTCCGAAGTTGGTGGCGTGAACACTTTTCCTTCGTGTATGATGAAAATATTATCGCCAGTACACTCAGACACATGCCCCTGCGCGGTCAACATGATGGCTTCGTCCGCGCCGCAATCGTTGGCCTGCAACTTAGCCATAATGTTGTTAAGGTAGTTAAGCGACTTCACGCGTGGGCTGGTGCTGTTGGGCGCGTTACGCGTAATATTGGATATAACACAGCGCAGACCTCGTTCATAAACTTCTGGCGGATATAGCGCAATTTTGTCGGCAATAATAAACACGGTTGGACATGCGGTATGCTTAACTGAAATACCTAACGACCCAACGCCGCGCGTCACCACCAGGCGAATGTAGCCATCCTTGGTGATGTTGTTAGCCTGCATGGCTTCACGCATCGCCTTGGACAGTTCATCAGACGTCATGGGAATCTCAAGACGAATTGACTTAGCTGATTCAAAGATGCGCTTAACATGCTCAGCTTCTTTGAAAATCTTACCGTTGTAAATTCGTATGCCCTCGAATACGCCATCGCCATACAAAATAGCATGATCGAATACGTTAATGGTCGCTTCAGCCGACGGCACCAATTGTCCGTCCAACCAAACTTTCATGTCCGCGCGTGGCGAAAATGGATTATCTTGCATCCCTTTTGTCTCTACATCAGAAATGGCCATGCTCATAGCAACACCTCAATATTATACACTTCAAGCCAATGCCGGCGAACCCTTCGTCGCGGCGACTTTTTCAATCTTGCCGCCAGTCAACCGGACTTGCCGATGGGCACGCACTGCCACCCGGACATCGTGCGTGACCATAATTATTGTCTGACCGGCGGTATTGAATTCTGTCAACAGTTCCAGAATTTCAGCCCCGATCTTCTCGTCTAAATTACCGGTAGGTTCGTCCGCTAGCAAGAGCGTGGGCTCATTGATTAACGCACGCGCAATGGCTACACGCTGCCTTTCACCCCCAGAAAGCTCGTTCGGGCGGTGTTTAACGCGATGTGACAGGCCGACACGGTCTAACATCGCATGAGCCGCTTTTTTCGCTTCTCGACGATGAGAAAGCCATTTGAAGGTGGGTGTGCCGATCAATCGCGGAATAATCACGTTTTCCAGCACGGTCAATTCCGGCAACAAATGATAAAACTGAAACACAAAGCCCACCTCGCGGTTCCGATAATCTTCGCGAGACTTTTTTGTGCGCTGAAACACGCTTTTACCGTGAAACTCGACATCGCCACGATCAGGAATATCTAGCGCGCCCAGCAAATGCAGTAATGTACTTTTGCCCGACCCGCTAGAGCCTAGAATCACCAAGAATTCTCCAGCTTTCGCAGACAAAGACACACCAGACAAGACATCTACAGACGCCCTACCCATCGCATAAGATTTATATAGATTGTGCGCACGTAACATAAATTTTACTCGTATCGCAAAGCCTTCACTGGCCAAATGAGACCGGCTATCGTCGCTGGAATAATCGAACCAGCCACCGAAGCCAACACAGCTACCACACCTACACCTAAAGCATCCCAGGTATTTACAATTTCAGGAATTTTATCAAAAGAATAAACCTCAGGACTCCACACCCGCAATTGCGGATTTAGCGCGGCAAGGAAAGCTTGGATATCGTTTATATTCCACACAAACACAACGCCTAATGTCGTACCTAAAACCGCGCCACAAATACCGACGGCTAAGGCATAAGCCACGAATAGACCAGCTACGCCTCTTGCCGAAGCGCCGATGGCTTTTAGTATGCCAATGTCCCGTGTTTTCTTTTCCACGATCATGTAAAAAACACAACCGACCAAGGCCATGGCTACTAAGCTAATCAGCGAAAACAGGATCGTGACAAGAACTTTTTCTTTTTCTACCGCCTGGATAAACGGTCGTTGCAAATCTTCCCAGGTCATCACGTCAACACCCGACAGCAACTGCATGTCAGTCATACTTGGCTGGTCACCCAGCGACTCCTGAAATTTTTCCCAGGCAGCGGCGACAATAGCCTTGCCTGTCTCAAGGTCGGTACCACTGCGTAAACTGATGAGCAATTGATTCACGCGTGCCTTAGTCATCCCGCCATCGGCCAACGTCTGCGGATCCATGGCTAATTTGTGTTGTAACATGTCCAGATCGACGTAGATACAAAGATCGTCAATCTCAAAAATACCCGTGCGCGAATCGTCCACATATCGAAGCGGCAAACGCACGGGAGGTTCTCCAGTTACATTGCCTGCTGGTGAAATGGGCATGAGCGTCAAGGCGATGTCAGCGCCACGGGCGAGATGGCGATCAAAATCACCGTCATTGCGACGATCATTGAGTAAATCACAACCAATAATGACCCCGCTATTTTCCGGGCCTACATAACCAGGGCCCTCGTCGCCGAAAGCATAAACACGGTTAGCAGGATATTGGGTCGTCACATAGGGCGGATACATAGCCATTTCGTAGGGATGGGCAGTATATTCTGATTTTTTCTCTGCATCGGTTTCCGATTCACGCCATCGGGCATTGGCCGCTTCCAAATCAGCGGGCAGCACAAGTCGCTGTTTATCATCAATCCCGCCGATCGGCATACGTTGAGGCCCTAGACGCGTTGTCCCCGGAAAATAATGTTCGTAATGCAGGCCTTGCTTGAAATCGTTTACTTGCGCATATTCATTTAGGCGCATCCCCACGACTCTTGAAGGTCTTGTATATGTGGTCGCGGGCACCCGAAAAATGCCGTAGGTATAAATCACCGGCGTGGTGACAGAGACCACGTCTTTATGGTTGTCCTGCAGATATTGCTGAAATTCTTCGTAGTAAGGAAAGCCTTGCAGCGTACCAGTATCTAACACAATTTCACTGTGCAATCCGCGCGAACGTTCTCGAATGGTATCAAGAAAACCGCCCATCACGCTCATCACCACCAGCACCATAGCTACGCACAGCGTCACGCTAGCAATGCCAAAAAACGCGATGAGTTTGGTGTGCAGATAACGCCAAGCGAGGAACCATTTATACATACTAACTGCCTCCCGAAGCTAGAGGTCTTTGCAGGGGAAACAGAATGACATCGCGAATGCTGGGGCAATCCGTGAGTAACATGACCAAGCGATCAATCCCCACGCCAAGCCCGCCCGCAGGCGGCATGCCGTATTCTAACGCCATGACGAAATCTTCATCCATGATAGCCATGGTCTCATCGCCCTCGCCGGTAATTTTATGAGATAAGTTTTCTCGCTGAATGTCTGGATCATTTAGTTCGCTATACGCATTGCCTAATTCCATCGTGGCTGCGAACGCCTCAAAACGCAACGCTACAGCAGCGTCTTCAGGGTCGCGGCGGGTCAGCGGGCAAATCGCTGCAGGATAATCATACACAAAGGTAGGCTGAATCAAATGCCGCTCGACTGTAGCTTCAAACACGTCGTTAATGACCACGGCATCGGCCTTGTTAGCCACAACTATACCCAGTGCCTTCGCCTTGGCATGAACCGCCGCGCGATCAGTAATCGACACACCAGCGTATTCTTGAAGTAAATCCGCATATTTCTTGCGCGACCAAGGTGGCGTAAAATCTAAAGCAACGCCATTAAATACACCTACTTGTCGACCTGCTTTAATCGCATCTCGCGCTTCAATATAAACCTCGACATGATGTTCGTCGGCAAATTCTTGCGCTTCAGGCTCGCCTTTATCTTCTTTGATTCGGCGAATTTCGTCTTCTAACCAGGCTGCCCGCAACGGGACCGCTGACTTTGTCGACACCGCAAACGCCGCAGACACCATGCCCTCCACCCGGTCCATCATGACGTTGTAATCCGCATAAGCTTCGTACAATTCGACCATGGTGAATTCGGGATTATGCTTCGTGCTGATGCCTTCATTGCGAAAATTGCGGCTAATTTCAAATACGCGATCCATACCACCGACAAGCAGCCGCTTGAGGTATAACTCCGGGCTGATGCGCAGAAACAAGTCCAAATCGAGGGTGTTGTGATGGGTAGTAAAAGGCCTGGCAGCTGCCCCGCCGTATATGGGCTGGAGGACGGGGGTTTCAACTTCAAAATAATGCTCGTTGACGAGATATTGACGCACCGCATGAACGATGGAACTGCGCAACCGAAAAACATCTCGCACCTTCGGATTGGCAAACAAATCCACGTAGCGCATACGATATCGCAAATCTACATCGCTAAGCCCATGCCATTTCTCTGGCGGAGACCGCAAAGCCTTACTAAGCACAGTGACCTGCGTGGCCCAGACGGTCAATTCGTCTGTCTTGGTTTTCCCGATGGTACCTTCGACACCGATGATGTCACCAAGCAGCAGCGTTTTCACCAATGCCCATTGGTCGTCGCCCATATCTGCGCGACTTAGACCTATCTGCATCTGACCTTCGCCGTCACGAACTCTGAAAAATGCGAGCTTGCCCATAACGCGGTGTAACATAATCCTGCCGGCTATGCGAACACTCGAGCTGCTTCTTTCGCCCGGGCCTAGCCCTAGAGACTCGCCAACCGAACGCACCCCCTGCGTCGAAACGACATTCTCATATCGCCCGCCGTAAGGATCAAGCCCCATGCTCGCCACCGCATCGCGTTTAATGCGGCGCTGGTCCATGAGTAGTTGTTGTTCTGTTTTTTTCGGTTTCATTCTTTTGCACTTACTAGTCGAGCAATGCGGCGCAAAACGCAGAATCTCTGGAAGAAACTTGCTTTCGGCACGGCAGCAGAATAGCGCTGGCTTTAGTCATCGCGAGCCTATGCGTAGCACTCGATCCTAACATGGTTGGCACGTTGCAGCAATCGTCGAAAATCCTGTTGCGCGGGAAGACGTGCATAACAGTCTAGGCGGGAGGCCCATTCTTCGCGTCACGTCGTGCACGCTGCAAATCGTACTCACGTCCAGTGGTGCAAAGAGTGGGGCGCGCCACACTCGAAAATGTCATGCATCCGAATTGGCAAGCCACGCTGAAAAAGCCTTTAGCCGCCGTAGTAGCTGCGTAGAATTTCGCTTGCTTGGTTATTGGTCAGGTTCATCGCGCCGAGCGCTTCACTGGCAGCCGTGCGAATGACCAGATCGTCGCCTTGGGCAGCCATACTCACTAAGGCGTCAATCTGAGACTGTCCTAACATGTTGCCATGTCTCTTGGCGGATTCTGCAAGATCACGAAAAGCAGCTACGCGTAATGTCGTCGTGCGACCATCGTCCATCGCTACCGTGGCTATACCTTGCTGAGCAGTGTTGGATGGAGACAAGGCCAAGACAGACGCAGCTGAAATTTGTAGTGGCTCGTCGGCCGCTTCCAACGCAGCCAATAATGCGGGCTGAGCGACTGATAAATCTAAAACCGTTCTACCATTCAACGCCAAGCGATGTAGCGTCTCTACCGATTGCTTAGCTAGCGTCAGCGAAAGCGCATCGTCAATCATCGACCGACCCGTCTTCGCTTGTAGTCGTGATAATGCATCCGCAATAGCCGCATCATCCGCATGGCTATTGACGGCCGCTACAAACGGATAACGGGCAGCTAAATCCTCAGCCATTAAATCATGCGTTGGCTTAGTTAGTAGTACAATCGGCGTCTTGGCGTACTGGAATTCGGATCGAAACTTGCCAATAACATTAGCTACGTCAGGTTCGGTTACATCGGTGGAAACTAGTAGCATGGCGATGGACTGCGTCTCTTCTCGAACGCGCGTCATAGCGGGATAAAAGCTAGCATCTGCAATCACCGTCCGGCCACCGCTGCGCATGACACTTGCGACGCGGTTGCGATTTTGCTGGTCGGTATCGAGCACCAATACCTGTTCCCGGCCACTAAGCGTCACAGCTTGCGCCAATACGGGTACGACGAACTGGGCATCAGCGAATGGCGTCGTGGGAAGCGCGGCACCTAAAGCTAAGGCCGCCCGAACGCGAACGAGTAAATCAGGAAAACGCAGCGCCTGAACCAAAGGTTGTTTGATATCTTCGCTGCCGACTAGCGAACTCTGCCCTGCCGTAATACGCAGCGCTTCGATCGCACCTAATGCCACAGCCGTATCGCTTTCTTTGACCGCCCGAGCTAATACAAGATGGGCATAGCGAGGGCCAGCCGCTTGAGAGAAATATCGGGCACGGGGATAAGCAGCAGGACGTGTGGGATCAGCATCGCCGACCTCACCAGGATCACCGCTTTCTACATTCATGCCCAATCGACCTTCACGGCGAATGTTCGAAGCTAGCCAAAGCGCGATGGCGGGTGCATGGTCATGCTCGAGAAGAAGAACCTCCTCGCAGCAACGCATAGCCATCACCTGGCCAAAAATTGAGGTAGAAACCACAGTCGCACGAAGCGATTGCTCCGCATCATCCCAATACCAGACATTCGCCTCGTTTAGTCTTGGATCAGCACGAACAGCCGGGTCTTCGTGGTAGAACCACTCCGCGAGACCAAAGAACTGGTCCTTCGCATCACCGGAAATATTTCGACCGGAAATTGCCTTAATGCGCGAAACAGCCGCTGCAGCAGCGAATTTGCTCTCACTGGGCATATTTTCGTCTAGGACGAGCCGGTTCAAATACGGCACCGCTTGAGGATATCCAATCTCGCCCAACGCACGGATCACATGGACCCGCACATCGTTATTGCCCATGCGTAAAGCCATGGTCAACGGACGCACAGCGCCTTTACCCAACTTAGTCAACGACACAATAACGCGAGGCCAAAGCACTTTCTGTTGGCTATCGAGCAGCGTCGCGATAAGCGGCGGCACGGCGTATTCACCAGATTCGATGAGACGCTGCTGGGCAAAAAATTCCTGCTGAGGATTACCGCCTAGAAGCGTGATGTTTTCACGTATGCGATCACTCTGCTTGCGTTCGTCGTGCTCGCCCTGTTGGATCAGATCAAGCACGCGTTTTGCACTATCGCCGATAGACGAGTTAGCAATGATAATCAGCAGCGTGTTAAGACTATCTTTGTCTCTACTAGCCGCTTCCATCACCTTGACCGGATCAAGTTCCGGGTGGGCCAATAACGCCTGTGCATAACCATCCGCAGTGTTAAATCGCCCCATACGGGCATAGTGCAAGAAATCGGTAAATAGTGATTCGACTGTCGCCCCGGCCGGCACAGCTACCTTAGCAGCTTCATCCTGTTCGCCGTCTTGCGCAAAAGCTGGCGATGTGATGGCCAGCCCTGCAGATAGCAACATGCCTATTAGCAACATGCGCAAACATAGTCGATTTCGATTGTGTACTTGAAATGACGCCAAAAGCATCGAGACCTCCCGTATTCTGGAGTATAAACTCATCAATCAGTCCCCACAGGCATGAGCCCTATATAGCCGCAGGCACAGACGCCTGCTCCCCTATCTCACAAGGGAATCAGTATAGGGTCAATGAATTCGCGGTCAACGTAATGCCAGGCAGCGGCCGAGTAGGCACAACTTTTCAGCCAATGACCACCGTTCAGGCAATTGCTGTAGCCGTAATACGGGCTAAAAGCTCAATAGCTGGCACTACATCCCTATTTTTTTGCCCTCAACCCAGAAATGGATGGGCACATGGCAAGAAAATCCGGGATCGTCCACAGACTAGATATTTTGCAAAATAGCTACACTACCAGCCGCCGTGATACCCAAGAGGATTGTGTTCACAACCTCAAAGAAGCCCGTTGTATCACAGCCAGCCACTTGAAATATAATCGCTCCAGTAGCTACGGCCTTGCAGAAGCGCAACATCGAAGACTTATTCACAGTTGAATCCTCCTACACCTAAACAAAGGTTTACCACTATCCATAACTCCGCTACACACGCCGACGGAGGAGGGTAAGTCTAGCCAGTCACGATGCAACGTCAATTTTGGCTCGAGAAAGCATCTCAATTCGGAATCTGTGAGTTTCTTAGTAGGCTACCCACGATACACCGGCTCTACATGTGTGTCGATCGCACTGTCACCCCTCTTTTAGACCATTCAACGTTCTACAAGATTGTAATTCGAAATGCTCATTTATCTGACCTTTGCAATAAGTTATTTGGAAGATCACGCCCCCATCACATTAACTTTGCACCACATCGTCATACTTCCGCTCATGAAATACGTGTCAGACATATCAGTATTGATAGTCACACCAAGTGATGAAATTTAGAAAGGATCAGACAAAAGATGAATCAAATGTACAATCGTCGAGCAAAAATTATTCTCCACGAACGCCGAGCCAACGGATTTACCTTGATCGAATTACTGGTGGTCATAGCCATCATTGCATTGCTCATCAGTATTCTTCTTCCCAGTCTTCAAAGCGCACGAGACCACGCCAAATCGGTAGTCTGCGCATCCAATTTGCATCATGTGGGCCTAGCCATGGCGAACTATTTGTACGTCTCCAACGGTGTGTACCCACTATCGTATGCCTATCCGGAGAACAAAGACGGACAGTGGTCGCCTCGAGGCCAAACCGCCAATCACGCATTCGGCTACACGCATTGGTCTTCGGAACTCTACGAAGACGGGCAAGTAGGCGATAAAGCATTCCAATGCCCAAACTACGAAAATGGTGGCGCGCCGCGTACCAATCCGGGTCTTGACCAGTCGGAGTGGGAAGGCGGTCAAGTTGACCAAAACGGTGACGTTAAACCCAACCTCTTGCAAGACCGTCAAGCGGGTAGAATGGCGTACACGGCTAACGCTGCCATTATACCTCGGAATAAATTGTCGACATTGCTGTCAGGTGGCAAGCGCGTCAACCAATTTGTAAGTGAAAACAGACTAACCAATCCTGGTAAAACGATTCTGGTGACGGAGTTTCTAAATAACTGGAAGGCATTGGGCATCCAAACGGGTGCTGGCATTCTGAGTAAATCTCATCGGCCTATTAACCCGTTCTACCATGTGGGTTCTGGATACGACGAATACAAAGCATCCTTAAAAGCACCCGGCTTTATCTATGGCTTGCCTACTGACAGGGAGACTTATGGATTATTGCCTGAGCGACAAGTGCGGGAAAAGGTCAATATCCTTGACGCATCATCTGGTATTTCTCAGATCAATGCCATCGGACGTCATCATCCAACTGGGGACAGGGTCTACAAAAAAAAGTTTGGTGGCGTAGCCAATTACATGTTCGGCGACGGTCATGCGGAAACGCTGACAGTCGTCGAAACCATGCGTCGTCGCATGTGGGGAGATCAGTATTACGGGCTAAACGGCGAGTCTACAGTACTTGACTTCGACAGAAAGCCCTAAAAACGTTTACCGTGATTAGCAAGGCAGGGGGATAGTTTCGCGACGGTCGTGTCGCTATTTGCTAGTCATTCACGTATCGAAAAGGAAAGAAGCAAACAGTGTCCAAACGAGGAGAGAATGAAATGAAAATGGTAAGGGTAAAGAGGTCTGTGGGTTCATACGCATCGATAGGTGCAATGCTATCGCTTTGTCTAGCAGGGCAATCGCTTGCAGCGCAGCCTAACAATGACTGCGTAGCAGACGGAGCAGGAACTTTTGTAAACGCTAACGGTGAACAACTCACGTTCGATGGTGGACAAATCAGCATGGCAGGGGCGACGCTTTTCGTCGATTTTTTCCGCACGCCATCATCAACTAACGACTGGGTAGACGTCGACAGTGACGGATTTTCAGGCTTCGATCCATTCACACCGCCATTCGTTGACCAACTTGGTGCGACTTACACACCAGGTCAAAACTTGACCACATGGTGGGGTTTCCAGTACCGAAGTGTTGGTTCGGTTAATGGATTTAATGAGTTTGTTGATAGTCAGACTTGTAATGTCATTCCAACTGGCGTTCCGTCTGAGGCTGGTATTTTCAACGGATTTGAATACGCAACTGGTGGCGTCGTCACCAATCCCGTAACCGCAGACAACGCCAGCGGCACGCCACTTCAACCATGTGAAATTGAAGGTTCGTTTCTTGACGTACCGGGCAAATGGGCTGTGAACCAAGCTGGTACACCTAATTGGAATCGCCCACCAACCAGTCCAGGATATGGATTGAATCCCGTGCTTACCGGTGGCGGTACTTCTAGTCAGCTAAAATCTCTTTCGCGTACTTGCGGATTGTGCAGTCTTAGTGGTGATGCTTGCACCTCTGACGGGCAATGCCCCATGGGTGAACTTTGTAACCCAGGTGCGACCGTTGCCTTGAACACGAATACTTCCGCACCAGATGCCGATACGCTTTTTGATTATGTCGGTGCCTGGGTTCCTGTCACGATTATTTCAAATCGTGGCTCTGGCGTTGAAAATATCAAGTATTCTGAAGCTCAGCATCTCTTCACGACTGGTCGTATGCCCAACGGTGAAAATCTTGTTGGTGCAACTCGTGATGTAGGCTCCGGAACACGAAACGCAGCGATGAACTCGCTCGGCATTGATACAAGCTGGGGACGTGGCGATAATCTTGGTAACAAAACCAAAGATTCAGGCACGGATAATCTTGGTAGCTCCCACCAGCCGACCAACAAGGGTGGATCAAGCCGTATGGAAGGCGCGGTTCAGAACAACCGACTAGCCGTTGGTTACACTGGCCTTGCTGGTGGAAGCCGATCGGCTGTCGATGCGCAATCTGGTAAGTACGAAGTGCTAAACACGTGCAAAGATGTTGATGGTGACGGCGACGGACAAATTGATTGTAACTGCGGTGTCGATGGCTATGTGCGTCCTGGCGTAGACACGGTACTCGACAACTGCGATCCTTGTAACTCATTCCAGATTGCTGGTAGCGGTTCATTCGTCGTGCGTGGTAATCGTAATGCCAATCGTGATCCACTCGATCCACAGTTCGAGAACTCTCAGCCATTGGATAACCAAGCGGTTGCTGATTATTTGAACAACATATTTGATAGTATCGCGTCGTTCGACGGCAGCGTCGAGCCTGGTGAATGTACAGTAAGCACCACCTGCAGCATTAACGGTGGCGCTTGCATGATCGATAACGATTGCGCTGGTTTTGCTACCGGTGAGACTTGCATCAACACGCCCTGCGCGTTCGATAATGAATGTCCACTATCCAGCGCCCGTGAATGCGTGGGTGGCACTATGAACGGTGCAGATTGCTTGGCTGATGCTACCATTTGCCTGCCCGGTGGTGGTACATGTGAGCCTGTCGAAGCTTGTCGTCTTAAGTTCAATATGCCCGGCGAATTCTTAGCGACAGCGTTCTTCCTACCCAACGGTTTGGACTGCCTCCACGTACTAGACTCGCCTCTGACGTTCTTGCCAGCGGCGACGAATCAGGCACTTCAGGACTTCATCCGTACAGAAAGCGTTATCCAGGTTCCAGTATATGGCTCAGTAAATGCTGCTGGTCTAGTACCCAAGCGTAATTCTGCTTTGCGTGCTGGTGAGTATACAGACGGTTCTTTGAACGGCAGTTACACTTACTTTAACGGTAGTGCATTCACAACCAATCTTACGTCGGGCCAAAATCTCGCCGAGAGAAATAGTCTTCAGGGCGATTTCAATGGCGACACTGTTCGTGATCTCAACGACGCAGACGAGCTAGTGTCTGCTTATCTGGCGCCGCGCACATGGCAGCAGACTGCCATTGCAAACGGTACAGGCAATACGGGCGGCATGACCCGCGACAATGCTATTCCAGAAGTCCTCGGTGATTTCAATGGTGACGGTAACTTCAATAAAGAAGACTTGCGTTACTTCGCTGACGGGCTAGCTATGGTCAGCGGAAATCTAAATCGTCAGCAAGGTGCTATCGCTATTGATAATGCTTTGATCAATGCCGGTCAGGCTTTTCCTTGGGCAGATGGTTCACCGCAATTGCTCATTCCACCAGGCGCTACAGGTGTTGACCCAACATTTATGGCACCAGCAGATGTCAACGATGCTATTATACCATTTTTGGCTACAGGCAAGACTTATGTTGCAGGTGACTTCCGTGGTGACGTGGCCGGTGCAACGCCTGTTGCCGGCGCATTCCCATCTGGATGGGATGGCGTGGTTGATGCAACTGACATTGATTACGTCTGCCAAAACATTGGCGACTGGAACAATCTCGATCAAGCCGTATTCATGGACCTTAGTGCTGACATGAATGGCGACCGAAATGTAACGACATCCGACGTGGTTACGCTTGTTACCGGTATTCTTGGTACCAGCTTAGGTGACGCCAACCTTGATGGCGTATTTGATGCTGTTGATGTGCAAATCGTTACAGACACGATCAACAACGCCGCGGGTTGTAATGCCACGCAAGACTGTGGCTGGGCTGATGGCGACTTTAACTGCGATGGCATCGTTAACAACACAGATCTTGACGTGGTATCCCCCTGCATACCGCTTCCGCAATCGTGGACTTCAATCGGTCAGCACGGTGCGGGTTGTATTTTCAACCCAGCCTGTGGTGGTGCAGAATATGGGCAGGATATTCCTGCGGGGGGCGGTTTCTCGGAATCACGCTCGACGGGTATCAATAAAGTCGTGATTGCTTATGACGTAGACGTTGATGTTACGGGTGCGACAGTTTCGGCTGTTGGATGTGTGGCTTTAGATGCTAGCACTCAGGACTTGACGGGCGTTTCTATGTCGGTCGTCGCCGGTGCGAATCCTAACGAAGCGGTACTGTTGTTTAGCCCATCGCTTCCAGGTAACAACGCCGCAATCGGTGAGACGCCGGTTAAGTATGACATTACGATTTCGGGTGTTGATTGTGCGGCTGGCGGCATGCCAATTGCAGATGAAACGCGAACGGCGTGGGCGATTTTCGGTGATGCCAATGCTTCCCCGATTACGGTCAATAATGGCGACCTTGGTTTTGTGCGTTCGGCTCGCGATATTATTCTAGCTCGACCAGCTGGTATGCAGGTCATTGACCCAAACGGTCCTACTGGCGTGTTTGAGATTCGTGCTGATATTAACAATGACAACACGGTAAGTAATGGCGACCTTGGTTTGGTCCGTACGGCCCGTGACTCAGTGCCCCAGCCAACTGGCTTGTGTCCGTAATTCGAGCGTTCGACAAAGTAAATTTGTTCACCGAAAGCGGCTGATTCGTCAGCTGCTTTTTTTTGCCACCCGACAGCTTCTTTTCTCAGGCAATCGAAAGAGATATATGTCAAGGCCCACTACATTGGCCGTGTTTCCCAGGTTAACTTTTCTTGCAGCACATAATACTTCCAGCATCATGCGACTTCCCAGCCTTGCCGTCTCCCTCGCTCATGGTTACGCTGCCGTTCGTGGAAGCAACCAGTATATCGCCATTTGAATCCCAAGATCGCAAGGCCTCATTCGCTTCGCCTTCGACTGTTTCTCTTGATCTCATCTTGCAGCTTGTTCATGGATACTGGGGCTATGATACGCTTAGGCCATTGCAAGAAGAGGCCATTCGGGCAACGCTCGATGGTCGGGATTCGGTTGTGGTGATGCCCACGGGTGGTGGCAAATCCCTTTGCTATCAAGTTCCACCTGTCATTGCTAATCAAACGCACATTGTCATTTCTCCGCTTATCTCGTTAATGAAGGACCAGGTAGACGGCCTGAAAGCTTGCGACTACCCAGCCGCTGCCCTTCATAGCGGCATGACACCCGACGAACGATCCGAAACCATGCACGATTTACAGTCCGGCAAACTTCGGCTGTTGTTCGTTTCGCCAGAGCGACTGGTCATGTCCGGTTTTTTACATCTGTTGAGTCAGCTCGATATTCGGTCCTTCGCCATCGACGAAGCCCACTGCATCAGTCAATGGGGTCATGATTTTCGGCCTGAATATCGCCAGCTCGCGTTACTTCAAGATAGATTTCCCAAAGCTAGCGTCCATGCATACACCGCGACCGCGACGGAGCGCGTGCGCGAGGACATCGCAGCCCAACTATGTCTCACCCATCCAACGATGCTCGTGGGCGTTTTCGACCGCCCTAACTTAGTCTATCGCATCGTGCCACGCCTGGACGCGCAGGCCCAAGTGGTTGGGGTGGTCCACCGTCATCGGGGTGAAGCAGCGATCATTTACTGCTTATCCCGCAAAGATACGGAAACCATGGCCAGCGCACTTAAGAAGGCCGGCATCAACGCCCGCGCTTACCATGCGGGCCTGAGCGCAGACCAACGGCATCGCACCCAAGACGCATTCGCAAACGAATCGCTAGACGTCGTCACAGCCACCGTCGCCTTTGGTATGGGTATCGATCGCAGCAACGTACGGTGCGTCATCCATGCGACCATTCCCAAGTCCATCGAACATTATCAACAAGAGACAGGCCGAGCAGGGCGCGACGGTCTAGAAGCGGAATGCGTGCTCTTTT
The DNA here is from genome assembly GCA_029260115.1 of Phycisphaerae bacterium. Classification (GTDB taxonomy): domain Bacteria; phylum Planctomycetota; class Phycisphaerae; order UBA1845; family UBA1845; genus JAJRPG01. The sequence goes on from JAJDDW010000014.1 coordinate 27,768, forward strand.
ACTCCGCAGCAGATATTATGCGTTGGAAATCGTTGTTCGAGCGTAGCGCTGAAGATTTCGATGATGCGGATAAAATGATCGCCGCCCAGATGCTGCTCCTTGATGAAATGAGACGATATTGTACAGGGCCACAATGCCGACACCGCGTACTATCGGAACATTTTGGCCAGGCGTACCCTACGCAAAATTGTAACGCCTGCGACATATGCCTTGGCGAAACTGATGCAGCAGAAGAAGCAACTGAAATCGCCCAAAAAATTCTTTCTAGCGTCGCCAGACTGCATCGCCTAAGCGGCCTTAGTTATGGCGTGGGGCATCATGCCGATGTGCTACTGGGTGCGAACACGCAAGCGATTCGACAACGTGGGCACGACCAAGCGACCACCTATGGCTTACTTAAAGGCACGCCCAAAAAAGTACTCACACAATGGATGTATCAACTTTTCGATCAAAACTTACTCTCACGATCATCCGGCGATCTTCCCGTAGTGGAACTTAACGCATCATCGTGGGAGGTATTGCGCGGCAACCGGAAAGTTCAATTGATGCGGACCGCGATCACGGGAGTTAAGGAAGCGCGCATTTCTACCATATCTTGGGACGGTGTGGATCGAGGCTTATTTGAACATTTGCGCGGCATCCGTCGAGAGATAGCCGAGCAAACTTCGGTGCCAGCCTTTGTCATCTTCAGCGATCGAACGCTACGCGATCTCGCCCGCCGTCGACCCACTGATTTGCCAGCATTTCGAACTGCGCATGGGATTGGTGACGCAAAGATTAAGAAATTCGGCGAAAAGTTCTGCAAAGAGATCAACAGTTACTGCAACGAACATAGCCTATCAGTCAATATTGTGATCGACCTGCAGCACGAAAAGACCCAAACATCGGTGCCAGCGACAACAAAATCGACAGATACGATTGCTAATTCGAGTACGAATACGACGCAGGTAAAACAGGATGCCTTCGAAATGTTTGCTGAGGGAAAATCAATTAATGACGTCATGGCCGCACTATCCCGTGCCCACACGACCACCGCTGGCTATCTCTGCGAATTTATTGAGGCTACCAGGCCTACTTCTGTCGAAACTTGGGTATCAAAGTCCATATACCTCGACGTCGCCCAGGCTGCAGACCGAGTCGGGTTCGATAAACTCAAGCCCATATATGAACACCTCAACGAAAAAGTGCCCTATCATCACATCAGAATAGTGCTATCTCATGCCCGAAACCATCAAGGTTGAGTATTAAAACTTCGTGACATGGGATGCATAGCCCAAACCTGCACTGCGCAATGAAACAGGCACGCCCGGTCACAAGCGCGCCTGCCTCTGCGAACGCAAGGGATGCGTTGTCTGTGAATTACGGCTTGAACCACGGACGTCGCTTCTGGGAGCGCGGCGCAGGCCGATCGTTCGTTTCATCATCATTTTCCTCTTCTTCCTTCAGTACACGATCGCGCTTTCGCAAATCGGCAAATTGAGTAGAAGAGATACTTCGTACGGGTTGAATCTCAGCAGACGAAGAATTTTTTTCGCATTCGTATTGATAGATAGACATGCCATCGCTATGGCGCTGATCTTCCCAGCAATTCGTCTCATTAATCAGCACTTCCAATGGGGCATCCATAATCTCCGGGTCTAGCGACCATGGCTCAGCCGAGTCAAAATCGTACCCATTGGTAGTATCAGGGTACCCGACTGCGGGCACGGACATCTGCAGTTCATAATCTTGAATATATTGTTCATTGTCTTGTTGAAATACCGGCGTAGGCATGGACGCTTGCCGCTGATTGCCGTTGCTCGACCTTCGCGAACGCGGCATCACTACCGAAGACATTGTCGATCGACGATTTGGCTCCGTCCTGTTTGCACGCAATAGCATATTTTTGTGGGAAGAAAGTCCAGGGGCGCTAGGCACGTACGCAACATCAGAGGACGCAGACCTGCGATTTAGTCGGGTATTATTATCGTTGGGCATCTGCCAACCTGCGCCAAACATCACAGCCCCGAAATTCTCGTCATCGCCAACCGAGGCATCAACCATCTCACGTTCAACAAGCGAACGGTCTAGACAGCGTCTTTCTTCACGTAATTCCTCAAGCATGCGCTCATTTTCACGCAGCGTCATCCGTGCGTTGATCGTGTAATTTACGATTTCTTCATCGCGAAACATGACTGCACTAGCTATCGCAGGCTCACCAAAGCAATCCTGCCAATCGTTTATAGAAGATGACTTAGCTACATTTTTTCGCGCCGAAGGCGAATTCTTATATGATGCTTGCCGCGCGTGCCATTGCTGGTTCGCAGCATTTTTCTGGCTCATGCGTAGATTTATCTCGGATGCCGATGTTTTGGACTTTTCGGTCGACCGATTCGGAGCTTTATGCGGCTGATTTTTCTTCGTGTCGTCCTTCTTATGCGAATTCATTTTAGGTGACACTGACTCAGGTTTGCGATCAGGACGAGTAGACTCGCTAGAAGCTGGAGCAGTCTTTCGCGTGTTTTTCTTATTGATCGTATTCGTTATACGCTCAAACGGACCCTTTTGGTGAACGCGTTGAACCGCCGCAAATTTCAGCAATGTCGAATCATTCTCATCAATCGTATCTCGACATGGCTCTTCAGCTGCGACCAGTGATTCAATCTCGTGCAGGCTGTGGTTATGACCTATCGAAAAATTCACCGGCGCGGTGCAACGCTCGGACATAATGTCTGCATCACTCCAAAACTCAGCGACAATCTGCGAGGCCATGGTCTCTGGTAAGAATGATTCGTTTGGCCAGGGAGACTCATATGGAACGTCATCTCGAATTTCAGCATCTAGCATCGCTTCAAATTCTTGATCGTCGCCGGGCGAAAAATCCCCAGTATCACACGGCGAGTCATAAGGCAGCTCAACCAACGTACTAGACAAAGATTCAGAAATATCCTGCATCGGGCTACTAATCAGCGAAACATCTTCCATTTGTCTTTGATTATCCATCTCGGCTTGTGCTTGTCGCTGCTGCTCTATTTGGGCCTGCGCTTTCGGACGGAAAAATTTTAACATCGGGGCAAGTTTTTCAGCATCACTGGCTTTATTATCATCGATGGTAACTTGCGCATGGTTGTTCACATAGTTATGCGCATTGTTGCTCGCATTGTCATGGCGACTCACATGTGTGTCTTTTCGTGTTGTTACTTTAGATGAGGCTGTTCTATGCTGAGTCGCGGCGTGCTCCCTGGCTATCTGCTGTGGCTTATGCGGCGCCTGCGCCTGCTTGTTCTGCGTTTCGCGTTCGCGGCGCTGTTGAGCCACTTTGACGTCGAATGGTTCAACCGGGGCCGAAGACCTCGAAGTCATACGCAAACCCTGACTATGGTCATAATCCGCATGATCAGCTGTATTATTTCGTGAAGCGGGATTATGAGGTCCGCCCATTTCGCTTGGCGTCGGTGGCGGAAGTAAATCAGCCACTTGATTCAACTGCGTCCGGGCAGCTATGAAATCTGGGTCAATATCTAGCACTTCACGAAAAGTCTGAGCCGCCTCCGCAAAACGTTTTTGACCGCGATACATCAATCCCAGATTGTACAGTGCGTCGGGTTCGGGCAGAATAGTTTTAAAAACCCGCTTAGCCTCGTCGAACCTTCCCAAGCGGGTCAAGGCAATCCCACGATTCACATAAGCACGAGCAAATTCGGGTTTAAGTTCGGTTGCTTCGCGGAATTCATGCTCCGCGCCAGCCCAATGTTCTCGAAACATCAACTCTGCTCCAAGATCATTTCGCAACACCGCAACCTTAGGCGCTAACTCGACCGCCTTGCGAAGAGACGCTGTCGCTTCGTCATGGTGCCCAGCCGCACTGAGCAAAATGCCGAGACGATGGTAGGCGGGCACGAGTTTATGATTGAGGGCGATGGCCTTTCGATACTGCACGATGGCTTCATCAATTTGCCCCTGCTTCTCCAGCAACCGGGCCGCGGCCAAGTGGGTCTGTGGCAAAATATTCGGCGGAATGTATTCTGGAATGCGCTTATTAGACTCTTGGACAGATCGCGCCCACTTGGCCTGATTCGAGCCGCTCACTTGATGTTGCGATTGTGCGCAACCAGCTACGGTCGCTAGGCACATCGCAAGCATCATCATTTTCCCTTTACGTCGCATCGTTGTTATTACCTCACTCATGTGTTTGCTCTATCCATGACCGTTCGGTGAAGTCCGTAAGACACCGTAGCATTATGACCTTCTCGCTACAGCACACACACCCAACATGGATTATCACTTGTTTCGTATCGTAGAAATCAACCAAAACGCCGAGACCATCCCGGTCTCATGCCGCTACGTAACATAGAAACGTCCCTAGTTGCTAGCAGAGGCACCCAACGGGTTCCCACCAGCAGCGGCTCCGCCTGCTGCTGATTCTGGCTGTGTACCGCGTGTCATGGCGTCAATAGCATCACTGGCTGGCATACCACGACCGCCGGAGATCATCGTTTTAATTTCAACATGATCCATCGTGCATCCCGCGAGCGCGAGATATTCTCTGGCGTGCCCCATGCGCTTTTCTACAAGTTTCGCATTTTTCTCTTGCGTCTCGTAGCGGACCACTCCACCGTAAGTATTTAATAGAGGAACCAGTCGGTCTAAACGAGCTACGCCAGTACCACTCAACTCAGCCGTGTGCGGCACGAAATGCAAATCCGCGATGGTCATGTCGTAGAGAATCGCGTTATCCACCATGTCCGTCATATGCTCAAACCTATGCTGCTTGGCATAATCCATCTTGTTAGTCATCCGCTGTGTGGAAGTCACAACAGGTTGCTGACAACCAGACACCACCACCAGCCCACAAAGCATCACCAAATTTTTTGTCCATCTGTGCATCATCATCTCCTTGCGAGGCAGTACTCAACGCCACTTCGTACAACACTTGCTTGACCTATCGATTCCCTTGCGTCGCTATTCAACACCCTTCTATCGTGTATAAACCTCATATCGCTTCGGCCTTTATAGTTGTGATTTTCTTTCGAAGCCCTTAATCGACACGACCTATTTCCCCCTGAAAACTCAGGCTAAAACGCACGTCTCCAAACCAGGCGCACACACCCGCATCGGCCATCTTAGTGCTGCTATCGCCTCCCCCAAGAATTGGCAGATCACTTCACAGTGCAGCTAATGCCTTTTCACTTACGAGCCGTCATCCGCAAAATCGCTCCAGAATTGGATTCACGCTTTAATCGCTGTCGCCGAAAACGTGGTTATCAACATTGATTTAGCCGCAGCGCTTTTTCGAAGAGTTTGAAGAACTTTTTTTGCGAAAAATGATTTGGATGAAAAAATTTCACCTTAATCGTCCAAACAGCTATAATTTGGTCATGATGAAAATATCAAAATCTCGATTGAACCAAGCCCGTGAGTTGCATCGCCGCGCCATTGTCATTGACACCCACGTTGATACGACTCAGCGCTTAACGGACGAAAGCTGGAAATTCACAGAACGACATGACGGCGGGCACGTAGACATACCTCGCATGAAGGATGGCCTTATTGATGCGATGTTCTTCGCGGTTTACGCCGCAGGCCCGGTGGTTAAGGGAGAAGGCATTCGGGCTGCCCGCGCACAAATCAAACGCATCCAGACCATGGCTTCGCAATATCCCGATGATGTTGTCGTTGCGTTGACTGCTGAAGAGGTGCGGCAAGCTAAGGCTGATGGCAAAGTAGCTGTGATATTGGCTATCGAAGGCGGCTATCTGATCGAGGATTCGCTCGACATACTCAACGAATATCGAGCCGCTGGCGCAGCTTATATGACACTAACACATTCATTTCACACAACCTGGGCAGACTCGGCTGGGGTGCATGAGGATTTGGACCCGCTGCACAATGGTTTGACGACGTTTGGCCGAGAGGTTGTCACCCAGATGAATCGCATCGGGATGATGGTCGATATTTCGCATGTCAGTGACAAGACTTTCTGGGATGTTCTGGACGTCACCACCGCACCACCCATAGCGACGCACTCATCCTGCCGAGCGATTTCCCCGCACCGTCGAAACCTGACAGATGAGATGATGAAGGCTATCGCAGCACGAGACGGCGTCGTGCAGATTAACTTCGCGGCGGGCTTTATCGATCCGAACTACCCCTCAATCGACCCCGCAATGGTCAAAGCTTTTTTCCAGCAAGGATGCCCACCCAACGTTCATTTTACCGATTATGTCACTCCGCTTAGCATATTAGTCGATCACTTTGACCATGCCTTGAAGCTTATTGGGGCCGATCACGTAGGTATCGGCACGGATTTCGACGGAATTCCAGCTTTGCCGGATGATATGCACGACTGCAGCTACTTGCCCAACTTAACAGCATTATTGCTAGACCGAGGCTATAGCGAGGAAGACCTTATCAAAGTACTTGGTCAAAACGCCCTGCGTGTCATGGACGCTTGTCAGGCCGCAACCATTATCCATTAATAGCATGACATCCAATCCGGTGAGTCAATATCGAAAGCGCTCCATCGCGATAATCGTCGGCGTCGGTTTGGCGATGTATGTGCCGGGAATTAACTGGGGCTTACCTGGCACAGTGTCTTGGAGTCAGGATTCTATCGGGGCGATGCGAACCATCGGAGCCGTCGCTGGCTGGCCTGATAATTGGCAGGGTCGCTATCCACCAGCGCAATACCTATTGATCAATTTCGCATATCAGCCCATCCTCAAATATTGGGAAGCCAATGGCCAATCTCAGCGACATCCCACGACACACATGCCCATATTCAAACCGCCTCATGCACAAAAAATTGGCGCGCTGCTGCTCATTGCGCGATGCCTATCCGTCATCATGGCTATAGGTACAGGGCTAGGCTTATGGTGCGCATCTCTAGCGCTGGGTCTCGATTGGCTGAGCAGCTTGATAGCTGCACTCACTATGATGATTGGGGCGTGCTTTACTTATTTTGCGCATCTGGGCAACGTAGACGTTCCATCAATATTTTGGCTGTCGTGGAGCCTTTATTTCTACGCCCGGCTGTTACGCGCGCCTCATGGAAAAAATGCTGCGATGCTTGGTCTATGCGCAGCCCTAGCGGCGGCGACGAAAGATAGCGCGGCGGGCATGTTCGCGGGCATGGCTGTGGTGTTGGTGATATCTCGATATCAAAAACTTAGAGAACACGACGGACCAGCCACGGCCTTACGCCGTGCGCTACTGCACTGGCATTGGTTAATCGGGTTAACGATGTGTCTTACCGTGTACGCGCTAATCACCGACCTCGCTTGGAATACCGAGGCGTACATGAATCGCATGCGGTATTGGCTAGCGCCTTCAGAAAATACGCTGCACGCCAAACAATTTCGCTACGATTCACAAATAAAATTATTTTTTGCAGCACTGCGCTACGCAGCCTCAGCCGTCGGCTGGCCTATGCTTATCGCTATGGGCATTTCAATTTGTTACGTCGTTTGCAAAAGAACAAAACTCGCCCTGACCTTGCTGACTCCAGCCATCGGCTATTATATAATCGTAATCTTACCCATTAACTTCGTGTACGCGCGATTCCTGCTTCCACCGCTATTAATCGCTTCTATATGCCTGGGTATTCCCATCACTAAACTACTTAATAATACCAACTTAGCGTTTTCTATCCGTGCTACAGTCTTGGCTGTTATCTTTTTACCGACGTTAGGATATTCAATAGCTGTAGACGCCGAAATGATTACCGATTCACGTTACAAGGCTGAGCAATGGTTCGAACTGCATGTAAGTACTACTTCAAGTGTCGGTGCTTTTTCAATGGACGATACATTGAAACTTCGGTCTCAATATCTTCCGCGACTTCACGAACTTGGCTATGCGACTTACCCCGTGGTCATGCTGCCAGAATCTTTTGTGCAGGCACAGCCTAGCTATCTTGTACTCACTGAATACAATTATGAAGATTTTGAGAAGCAGCAGCGTTCGTGCATGCGCAGCCTGCTTCTCGGGGATTTTGGTTACGATATTGTCGAGCAGTTTGAACGACACTATCTTGGCGACAGATCGTCCTGGCTAAGTCTTGCTAGCCGGGGCACGCCTCTGCTTGGAAAGATCAGCCCTACACTGATCGTTCTCCAACATCGCGATCGACCTCCCCATTAGTTCTAACAGATAGGACGACATGAAAGCTGAATACACCTACACAGGGCAGCTGGTCCTCGCCTCCGCCAGCCCGCGCCGCGCAGCTTTATTACACGAGCATGGCTATGATTTCACTGTTGAAGCCGCGACTATCGACGAGCCGACTTCCATTCCCGGCATCGATAGCCCTGACCTGTTCGCTATGGAACTGAGCCGTCTGAAGGCGCACGACGTTGCGCAGCACCACGAATCCGCGATCATCCTGGCTGCGGATACACTTGCTTGCCAAGGCACGAAAATATTTGGAAAACCTACCGACCGCGATGACGCGCGACGTATTTTGAAATCGATCATGGGTACAACGCATCATGTTATCACGGGAATGACGTTACTAAACACAGCTACCATGTCGGAAATAGTGGCGTGCGATACCACGAGCGTGACCATGCGCGAACTAAGCGACGAGGAGATGGAAACCTATCTCGACAGCGACGCATGGGAAGGTAAAGCGGGTGCATACGGCATCCAAGACCACGGCGACAAATTCGTCACTGAAATACAAGGAAGCTATTCCAACGTCGTCGGCCTGCCTTTGGAATTATTAGCCGAGATGCTTTCCAATCACGTAGCTAGCTAGTCACGACAAATTAAGTGTCGTTACGACGACACAATTCACGAACCGGCAGGTGCGTATCGCGATGTTAAAAGCATAGCATGGCAACGCTACTCTTCTCGGGTAGCTTCAAATACGCCGTTAGGCTGATTGAACCACGCGGTCATCTTACCGCCTTCACCTTTGGCGAAGCGCACACTAAAGCCTGAAACTTCCTTAAGATTGAACTCGTCAGTCCCGGACGGTACCAAGGTATACAGAGGCTGGCCTGAAAGACTAGCTGTCAGCACACTACCCTGAAGCGCGAACGTCACCTTCTGCGTGGATAACGCATAGACGCCCAGGAATTGCTTCAGATAGGCCGGGTCGGACATGCGTGGGTCGGCTTGCTTTTCAAAAATGATGGGATCAAGCGTCAACTCGAACGGAACCAGAAGCTCCGCGATGTCACCCTTCATGTTCGAGCGAAACTGAATGCGCATATCTTCAAACGCCGGATCATCTTTATTTTCTAAACCGTTAAACACGTCAAAATGCCAACGCTCGAACAGGGCCGTCATATCGTTATAGGTAAAGGATAGCTGATTGCCGTTGATCTCGACTTTGGCTTCGCCATATCCTGGATGCATATATGTTCCCGCATACGCTTCGAGTGGATGCGAAAGTGAGGTATCTGCATGACGGAACATATCTGTGTTTTTCTCGGCATCTTTTTCGTACTTTTTCCCAGTAACCCATTTTTCGTGCGCTTCACCGTGCCAATCGATTTCCTCTAGTCCTAGGATTCGATCGATGGCGTGTCGTCTCATCAAGGTGGGCAGCCCAGTTTGGCTGTTGGTGAATGCGACGATACCTATGCCATCGTCAGGATACAAAGCCACGGCTGAAATGAAACCGTCGATCGCGCCGCCATGCTCGACGACGCAATGCCCTCTGTAATCGCGAACCATCCAACCCATGGCATAACTCGGCGACGAAAGCTCCGGACGCGTAGACGGACGCCCCATGACCACTTGCGGATTGTGCAGCTCCGCCAACGACTGCTTGTTAAGAATTTTCTTACTCGAAAACGTCCCATCACCAAGATGCAGTTGCACCCACTTGAGCATATCCTCCACATTGGAGTTAATCGAACCGGCAGGACCGACGTTGTCTATATTTCGAAATGGAATCCGCGTGACCTCATCATCCTTATCGCGGTAAGGATAGGCAAAATCATCCGACTTTTTAGAATCTTCAACCGAAAAATTACTGTATCGCATGTCGAGTGGCTGAAAAATTCGCTTCCGCACGGCCTGCTCCCATGTACCATCTGTAAGCTGCCCAGCAAGATAGCCCGCGGTCAGAAACATCATATTGTTATATTGAAACTTCTCTCGTAGTTCCTCTGTTGGTTCATAATATCGCAAACGCTTAACCAATTCCCCGCGCGACCACGTCTTGTTGTTGTACCAAGCCATGTCGTGTCGAGGCAGACCTGAGCGATGCGTTACTAAATCTCGCGGGGTAATGTGTGTTGTGGCATAGTCATCGTAAAGTTTGAAATTTGGTAAATAATCAATAAGCGGCGTATCCCAATCGAGCTTCCCCTCGTCGACGAGCGTCGCTAATGTCAACGATGTAAACGCTTTCGTTGATGATCCAATAGCAAATAGGGTCTTGGACGTAACAGGTTTTTTCGCTTCCAAATCTCTATATCCAAAGCCTTTAGCCAAGACGATTTGATCGTCAATCACAATGCCCATCGCTAATCCCGGCGCGTGCCAAGCCTCGCGGGCCTGCTCGACAAACTCATCGAAATCCTTTAGCGCCTCGATAGCGGCGGCTACGCGATCTTCGCCTCGGCTCATCTCAAAGAGAAGCTTCGCGCCTCCTTGGGTAAAGTCTCCCGCTATTTTTTCACCGCGCTTGTCTAGCGTTCCTGAAAACGTCGGCTCGCCAGGTACGCCAGTCATTACGAATGAGACCTTATCCCCCTCAACTTTTACATCAGAGAGGGCTATGTCTTTGGCACCTTGCATGGGGATGCTGATGTCACCTGCCCAGCCATCGGTAATCTTTTTGAAGTCAATATCAAACTTCAGCGGCGTTGCTGGTGTAGCAATATGCCCCGTCCATTTCCCCGACACTTCGGCGTCTTCACCCGCGATGACAGGAGCCGTGATGCTTGCGCATAAGACCAACAAGCTCACGAATGAACGATACGACGAACGATGACTATGATTCATAACTATTCCTTGACCATGTGGCGCAAAGCGTGCCGACGCGCGGCACGCTGATTTAGTAATCTAATATTATCAACTAGGCTGTCTAATGTGACATATTTTTTACGTAAGAAGATGCAAACTTTTGTGTAATTTGTTGTTATCGCTTCTTCCTCTTCATCATGCGTCGACAAACTTCGTCGATGACATCTGCTTGCCCGTTAAAGGCTTTCATGGCCGCGTCGTCGCCGTGCAAGCGTTTCATGAGGCTGCTGCCCGTACCAAACCGGAAGGCTTTCGCCTCCTCGGAATCTGGCCCATGCTTGGCAGCCATGGTGAGGTATAGCGTAACCATCTCTTTAATTTCTGGCGTATGATCAGCGGCATCTGCGTCATATTCATCTTCAAAAGCAGATTGAATGCGCTGTCGTCGACCCTTTTCTACAAAGCCAGAGCCGATAAGAATTGACAAGCAAAAAACTAAAAAGCCGCCTATCGCTATCAATCCATAAAGTTTAATCATCTTTGTACCTCCGTTTCGCCCATCGACTAATTCGATGCCCCTGATATGGCACCATTCGGCTTAACGATTCGCTCAATCGCGTCCATGACCCGATCCGTGAACACGTTGATAGTCATGCTTTCGGGGATGTAGCCTTGCACGCCTTTGTTCGCTTCGGCGATGGCCTTAGCTATTTCGATACGAACAAAATTATCGGCACCTTCTACGGCGTATGCTTGAAGCCGAACCTTTTGCGCTTCCGCCTCAGCCTGCCCAATGGCAATGATAGCCACCGCCCGTAATTCGCCAGATTCTTTTTCCGCTTCGGCCGCTAACACTTGCTTCTTCTTAGAAGCCTCGGCTGCGAGCACTTCCTGTTCGGCTTGCTTTTGGGCCTTGAGGATACCGACTTCCTTATCTCGCTGCGCCACGACCACCGCTCGCTTAAAATCCGCCTGTGCCTCGGCCTCGGCCCGATTGGCTTCTTCCAACGCCGCTAGCGTTTCTTGCACGGCACGCTTTTCTTTTTGGACGGCTACTTGCTTAGCCTTGATCTGTGCACTGTATTCTGGATCGAGCGTTATTTTCTCGATGACAAAATTTTCCACGATTAGCCCCTGTCGTAGCACTTCTCCATTGGGGTCGGTCAATCGCTTTTCGATATCCAACTGCAAACTGACGAGTCCTTCACCAGAATAGGCATCAATAGCTGATCGAATCGTGGCTGCGTCTTTAACCTCACGCAACAATACCGGGCGAAGAATCTTCTCTTCGAAGTTGTTGCGAATGGTCTTGTGGATAAGGATGATCTTTTCCGGGTCTAGCCGCCAACGCACATTGAGCGAGATCGTCAAATCCTGCCCCTCCTTTGACTGAACGGTATACCTGTCGTCGACTCGGCCTTCACCGAATTCAACCGATTCAGAGTTGTCATTCATCACGTACACCTGCGAAGACATGTCATACTTATAGAAAGTATGCATAAAGCCAGGAAATAGAAAATAGGTCTTGGGCAACTCGGCTTCGGGCAATACGCCATCGGCCCACGTTTCGTGGACGGCTAACTCGTTACCAGCTACCTGTACCACTTCAAATAGAATGAAAAACAGCGCAATCATTATGACCGCGGCTACTGCTCCGATAGCCGCAAATATTCTCATCTTGTTCATATCTCTACCTTTCTCATCATCCGCACATAGACGCCGTTGCCTTCGATAAGGCTAAGATGCACGTATTTTTCGAGATGCTCTCGTCTCTATATATTGTACTTCATTGGCGACGACGCACCATTATTAAACCTCAGGCTGTTTCTAATCGCTTTGGGAAGGTAAAAAGTGATTGTTTATTGACAGGCCGGGACGTCCGGCCGCGGGGGGAATGTGACGAATACAAGTAATTACGAATGGCTGATTCAAAATTTTCCCAAAGATTAGAATGGGCGCAGCGATGACCAAACGGTAAAATAAATACCGTGACGTAGCCCAATCAGCCAAGTCTAACAGGCCGCTAGTCACATTGTGTAAGGAGGTAATTGTGGAACGCATGTATTGGCTAATAGCACAAGACGGGTCAGTCTCGGCTTTGACTACCATGTATTGGATTTGTTTAATCGTCGGCGGCGGCTTGCTAATCATTTCCGTCGTAGCGAGTGGTGAAACTGATGGCGATCTTGGCGGGGACATCGACGCCGATGCGGACTTTGATATTGATGCTGACGTTGATTCGGGTCATGCCAGCGCCACAGACTTAGCCTCTTGGTTTTCGATACGCTTCGTCGTCTATTTCGCAGCTATGTTTGGAGTCATTGGTGTTTCACTAACGCATCTAACATCTGTTGGTCAATCTTGGATTGTTGCATGGTCCATATTGGGAGGCGTAGCCGTTGGTCAAAGTGTTCATCAGTTGATGAAATCGCTAAACAAAAATTCTGGCGATAGCACGCCAAGCCATGAAGACTACGTCAACAAACTCGCCCGTGTTACGATTGCTATCAACCCGCCTAAAAAAGGTGAAATCGCTTTGCAGGTAGGTCGATCGCAGCGAAGTGTCCCGGCCATGGCGAAGCAATCTGATATGAGTTTTAAGGTGGGAGATATGGTAGCTGTTGTTGATTATCGCAACGGCATCGGTGAAGTAATTTCCCAAGAAGAATACGAATTTTTAAACAACCACAGCTAAAAAAAAATTAACATCCAAGGAGGAATTTCATGAACTCAGCTATTTTAAGTCAAGCGAACGGTCTCGGTGCGGCGTTTATGATCGGCATCGCCTTACTTTTCGTCATCTTGGCTGTCGTCGTTTTAGTCGCCAAGCTGATGGTCGTCGGCAATCCGAGCGAGATGCTTATCATCAGCGGTAAACGACAGAAGGACGGACTGGGTTATCGCACGCTTATCGGTGGCCGAACGATGGTTGTGCCGATTATCGAAAAGGTGTCACGACTGAGCCTGCGCAATATGCAGGTCGGCCTGGAAGTTAGTGCCCAAGCGGGTGGGGGCACGATGGTGCCGATCACCGTGACCGGCGTTGCCAACGTGAAAGTCTCTTCTGATCCTGCGGAAAGGCCCAATGCGATAGAGCGATTTCTCGATCAGCCTTCTGAGGAGTTGCAGCGGGTGTCCAGAGAAACGCTAGAAGGTGGCCTGCGGGCGGTTATTGGAAAAATGACGCCCGAAGAAATCGTTGAAGACCGAGACAAATTCGTTGAAACCATTTTGAACGAAGTTTCTGACGATTTTAGAAAATTAGGATTAATCATAGACAGCGTGAACATTCAAAACGTACACGACGATCGCGAATACCTTGAATCTATCGCCAGAAAAGCCAGCGCCGAAGTGCTGTCACAGGCTCGTCGAACCGAAGCCCAGCAGCAATCGGAAGCGGCAATCAAAGAGGCCGAAGCCTCTGCGGCATCACGTCGAGCAGCTGCGGAACGAGATGCAGAAGCTAAAACGGCCGAGGCGCTTTCCAGACAAAGCGCTGAGCAAGCAAGGCTCTCTGCGGACAAAGCCATCGCCGAGTCGGAAAACGAGTTGCGCATCCGCGTATCTGAATTAGCCCGAGAAGCAGAGCTTATAGAAGCTCAACAGCAAGAAGCGGCTGCGAAGTCGGAAGAGGCTAGGCTTCATGCTACCGATGTCCAAGCGGCCAACGCCCAGCGAGACGTTGCGTTAGCCAGGGCCCAGGGCGAGGCTGCGGATGTGCTTGAAGAAGGTAAAGCCCGGGCGGCAGCTATCGAGTGTATTGGCCAATCGATCCACAAATATCCAGACGCGCTACAAGTAATGTTAGTAGAAGCGCTGCCTCTCGTCGTGGCTGAGGTCTCTAAAAGCGTGAGTAATATTTCTCTCGGCGAAGTTACGGTCATTGACGGCGGTCGCGGCGACGCCATAGCTGGGGCGGCTATGGGTCGAGCGAAAACGTTAACCGAATCTTTGGCGGTCGTAGAGTCTATTCTAGGAATCGACTTTAAAGACCTCACTAAAAATATCGCGGATAATATGAGCAATCGAAACAATCCCAGCGAATCGCCAAAGCTAGATGATACAAGCGCTTAAAGCCCATACAAGTAAATTGGCTATAAGTGAGACAGCCTTGCAATTACAATGATGAAGGCAGCGGGTACTTGCCACAATTTAGCACGTCCCGCTACTCGTCGTTGGCAATTAAGCCCTTATATGATACTATTACTTTCTAGATTCGTGTAATGGAGTGTTCCCAAGCAGGTTCTCATGTCTTTCGTTCTAGCCTATATCAACCTAGAGACATCGCTCAAGGAACTTTTCAACCTGACCCCCACTATAGCAGCCACCATTGTTGGCATGTACATCTTGATGGGAATCGTCGAGTACTTCACTCCGGCAGAAAAGGGGCATAGCTGGTCCGGGCGTTTTCGTAATTTCACTTATACGTTGGTATTTTTGTACGTTGGCAACTTACTGATAGTTTGGCTCATTGGAAATAAGCCCTTATTCCAGCCGCGTTTATACAAGCACGACTTCCCAATCTTCTATGCCTTAGCTTACATCTTCGTCTCGGATTTTCTATTTTACTGGTATCACCGCGCTCAACACCGCTGGCCAATTCTCTGGCGCGTACACGAACTGCACCATAGCGACTCAGAGATGAATATTACGACCAGCTTACGCACGCACTGGCTTGATAAGCTCATTTTACAATGCGTCGTGACTTTACCGACGCTCTTTATCCTTGGCTATGATATCCGAGCGCTCTATTGGTGGGCAATCCTTGGCTACGCTTGGGAAATGTTCACCCACGCCAACATCAACTTCTTTATCCATCCAGTAGCCACCGTCATATGCAATCCCAGCATCCATCGCATGCACCACTCACGCCTACCGCAACACCACCATTGTAATTTCGCCCAATACTTCACATGCATTGATATGATATTTGGCACTTACATTGCACCAAAACGAGAAGCGATACCACCGACGGGAACAGATTCGATTCCGTCGGATTATTCAGTATTCATGAGTCTGTTCCGCCCCTTTGGAAGGCACAAAGCGGTGGTACAGGCTCAGCCTAATCGTCGATCAAAAATATCTAAACGCCGTTCCAGGTAAAATTTGGTTTCTGAGCCAGCTATTAGACGAATCGCACTATTTCGCTATATTAGCCGCAGTTCACATTAGTTAGGGCCCATACACTTTCGTCCATGAATACGGTCAACCGATTCATCATTACGAAGGAATCATAGCCATGTCCAAAGATCAAAGCCACGAATCCAAGTATCCCCTCAGGACGCCACAGAATGAAGCGGATATAGAAACTGAGACCTATGAACCCAAAATTACCATCACTGATACCAGAACGGTGATTGGGAAATATCATGTCAAACGAATCATAGCAAGTGGCGGTATGGGTACGATCTATGAAGCCACACAGGAACAGCCTCGGCGGACTGTCGCCGTTAAGGTAATGAAGCATGGCATCACCTCTCGCTCAGCGCTTCGTCGTTTTGAGCATGAATCCCAAGTCCTCGCCCGCCTCAAACACATTGGCATCGCGCAAATTTACGAAGCCGGTACGCATGTGGATAGTCATGGAACCATGCCCTACTTCGCAATGGAGTACATCCCCAATGCCAAACCGATTACTAAATATGTCAAAGACAACAACCTCGGAACCCGCGAACGCATGATGCTCTTCACCCAGGTTTGCGAAGCGGTGCAGCATGGGCACAATAAAGGCATCATCCATCGCGACCTGAAACCATCGAACATTCTTGTAGACTCATCCAGGCAAATAAAAATTATCGACTTTGGGATTGCACGTTCGACCGACTCAGACATGGCTATTACAACTCTACAAACTGATGTAGGACAACTGATCGGAACACTACAATATATGTCACCCGAACAATGCGAAGCTGATCCTCACGACATTGACACACGAAGCGACGTATACGCCTTGGGAGTCGTCTACTATGAAATTATGACGGACCAGTTACCTTACGATCTCAGTCGAAAAGCCATTCACGAAGCCACGCGTGTCATTCGCGAAGACCCGCCCACGCCAATTAGCTCTATCAATCGAACACTACGCGGCGATGTAGAAACTATCGCGCTAAAAGCACTGACCAAAGATCGTATGCACCGCTATCAATCAGCTTCTGATTTTGGCGAAGACATTTTATGCTATTTGGATCATAGACCTATCAAAGCTCGCCCGCTAAATCCCATGTATCAACTGGGCAAATTCGTAAGGCGGCGGCGCGTCCCTGTCACGTTATCGTTGATTATACTATTGGCTTTGAGTTTCGTAGTTTATCAGCAATACCAAGCCAGTTGGACAGATGCGATGATGCGAACGCGCAAGAATGCATACGATGTTTTTTACGCAGCACAGCCTGACGGAATACTTCGGAATCCTAAGAAAATCATTGACGATTGCACGCGCGCTATCACGATGGACCCGACATTAGCCGTAGCCTACGCCCTTCGCGCCAAGGCCTACACGCTAGATGGCAATAACGACGCCGCGTGGCTGGATTGCCAGAAAGCCGTGGAACTGGACCCTGAAAATGCACTCGTTCAACGGACGCTGGGTTACTTACACCTCGAACGCAACGAGATTGAATTATCAAAAAAAGCTTACGATCGCGGTTTTCAACAGTTTATTTTGTACACTGACATACCCAGAGACCTACACAACGTGGCTCGAGTAAACGCAATCCTTGGCGACTATGAACAGGCGTTGATATTTCATGACGGCGCTATCGCTTTTGCTCCCAATAGTTTACGGGCATTAATCAGCCGAGCACTGACGCATCGATTCGCAGGCCATGTTGATGAAGCCATCAAAGAACTCAATCATTTAATTCAAGTCGATCAAAAAAAGGAGTGGGCGTCGCAAGCGAAACTATGGATTTGGGAAATGCGGATGATGCGCCAATCGCCAGAAGATCAGGCGTTAGCGAGCCAGGAATTGATAACGGCCGAGAAATTCGCTGGCGATCCGTTCACCCGAGCCGTAATTGATATGGTTAAAGGCTCGCAGCAAAACGTAAAAGCATTTATGGCTACGTCCCAACCCAATATGCGTTGTTGCGCGTACTACTACCTCGGAGCGAAGGCGCAAGCGGACGGACACACAAAGAAAGCCGATGCCTTTTTCCAAGAATGCCAAAAGACAAACATGCAAGGGCTTCCAGAATACGAACTAGCCAGGTGGCATCTATCGACCGCGGAAAAATAGCGCAAGACAGAAATTTCCGTTATGGATAGCTACTGGTAACGAATAAATTTTTGAAAATCTGCACCGTCTGTCCCGGTACTAAATGTACATATTTGTTACGGTTAATATAGAACGTATGAATATAAGTGAAATCACAATCAGCATTGGGTGATGTGAATTTGATTATGTTTTTGTTACATACCAACTTGAAGGGCCATCTATTACCCCACTCTCTTGTCAATTCAGCAGCGACTATCTCGTCCACCACGCCAAGATCAAATCTAAAAGAAAACGGTTCTGTTTGATATCTACGTTCCTCTCTTTCTGGAATACAAAAACATCTATATGCTATGCTATGCTTAACTCCTTTTTTCTTCCCTCTCAATGTGAATGGCACATCACCTTTCCAAGTGATTGTATCGCCCATTCCCTTATTATTTTTCTTGGCCATCGCTACAACTCATTCTTAATCCCGGACCTTTTGATGTAATGCTAGTCAGCTCAACAAGCCTTATCAACGTGCGCTTTGTAATTTGTTGCGATGAGTAAGTTCGAGTATAATTACTTGATGAAATAGGAAGACATTCGGCTACGCTGTCGGTCAACCTAATATAACTAAAGGTAAAAAATACTCGTTTTGGCATCATAGAAGATACCAGAAAAATTTTCAGAGGAAAATGCAAATCATGAAAAAAGGTAAAAACGTATTAGGCACTGATCTTGTGTGCTGTTGCACAAATCCCATGACAGGCTTCTACCGCACCGGATATTGCGAAACAGGCGGCGAAGATGAGGGGCTGCACATTGTTTGCACACTGGTCAGCGAAGAATTTTTGGCTTTTAGCCAAGCGGTGGGCAACGACCTCTCCACGCCTATGCCCGGCGGCGGATTCCCCGGCCTAAAACCTGGTGACAGGTGGTGCCTCTGCGTCGAAAGATGGCAGCAAGCCTTAGCCGCAGGTGCTGCGCCGCAGGTTATTCTGGAGGCAACACACATGTCGACACTGGAATTCGTATCGCTCGAACAGTTACAAGCACACGCCGTCCCAGCGGAGCAGTAGGCTTACGGGCATCGCATTTTCCAAAACTGCCTAGAGCAAGCTCTATTATTATGTAGCGGTACAATCGTGGTTTTCCGAAAGATGGCCGCAACAATGCGATACACAATAACGAAGGATACTAGACTCCCTAAAAAAAAGCCGCCGCCAAGCTCGATGAGTTGACGACGGCTCGCTAGGATTTTTGATTGGCCGCATCGCTACAGCGTCACAGTTCTCGGGCTGCTACTACTTTTCGTAACGCGCTTTGAACTGCTTCGCGGCGTCTTTTCGCTTGGCGGCTTCAGCCGGGTCCATTTTATTTATGTACCAGCGGTGGTTGTCGCTATTGAGCACTTCGTCGAGCTTACTAGCGAGTTTCTCAGCCGCAGCGATTTTAGACTCATCGCCGCTGTGTTTGCCGCGTTCGACAAGTTCTTCGAGTTCGGGAATCATTTCGGTATAGAAGTTTTTCGCTACTTCATACATGCCATGCCAATGCGTATAGTCTGGTCCCATCATGGAAGCCCCATGTCGCGCACGACGGCCTTCGTGATGCCAAATTTCAAACCACACAAAGTCAAGCTTATTACCAAAAGGTACAGGTCGCATGATAGGCTTGGCTAATTCCATTAAGGCAAGACCAGGCTTGGCAAACTTTTCGTGATAGAGCTCGATTAGCCCATCATATTGCACGTAGAAATTGTCTACCCATTGTGTATCGTGACAGTTAAGGCAAACATTTTGCATGTTCTCGCGTCGTTTTTGCCAAGGGACGTCTGCACCGGGTAGGCCTAGTTTAGCATCTGAGGTTTCTGGCCTGATCGATACGGGCGGGCGATTGTTCCAACTGATACGCATGCCAACGTCGTGGGTGACTGGCATATCTTTCGTCGCACTCATATGGCAAGTCGCACAGGTCGGTGCTAGAAAATAGTCTTCGCCAACAACCCACTTCGGGCTACCCATATTTAGCTTGTCTTTGTGAGCCACATAAGCGATGCCATGTTTGGATTCGTAATAAATCTCTTTCTGCGGATGGTCTGGACCCATATGACACTTACCACAGTTGTCTGGCTCGCGTGCCTGCTGTACGGAAAACGTATGCCGACTATGACAGGCGGAGCATGATCCTTCCGAACCATCGGGGTTGATTCGGCCAATGCCCGTGTTGGGCCAGGTGGCGGGGTCAAGCCTGCCGTCTTCCAATACTTTCACCAGAGAACCATGACACTGCCAACAGCCAGTAACCGCTGCGGCGGAGTTACCTTCTGGAAAACCTTCGGTCACAAATCCGTTATTACCCTCGACGACCTCAGCTAGGCGATTATCTAAGGAGCCGAGGATACGGGCAGCTTTGGAGTGGTGAGAGGCGGAAAACTGAGCCGTCTCGGATGGATGACACTGCGCACAATCTTTCGGGGAAACGATAATGGCGATATGCGTATCAAAATGCTCGAAAGCATCCACGTCGTTTTCGTTAGCTTTATGACATTCGTAACAGCCCACGTTTGCTCGATAATGCAAACTTGAGCCCCATTGGCTATGAATGCCAGGGTCGCTTTCTTTATGACATTTTATACACGCCTTGCTCTGCTCAGAAAGCTCCGGTAGCGTGGTCGGCCCAGCCAATGCGACCGCCGCAAACATACCGATATGCAAACCAATTCCTACAAGTATCCCACGTACCATCGTGAATTCTCCCTTAGTTACAAAGCGGCGCATCTAATGATGCTCCCAATCAGTAGCTACAACAGTTCCCCAGCCGACTCCTAATCCGTCAGCGCAGACAGCATACCACGGTTTAATTTATGGGACACCTTCGCCGAAAGATTTTCTTATTTGTGGTAATTCAGTAGATTTTTAGTCAAATGGCATGAGATTGCGCTGGCATGCCTTGAGCTAGCGTGGATTCTTTTCGGCGGTATTGCCTGTGCGTTCATACCAATAGGATAAACCGTCCGGTCGCGTCATTCCTTTTTGGCCAAGCCAGAAAAGGCGTAAAAAAACCCGTGTCGTCGCCCAGCAGCCATGCGAGATAGTTTTTCGGCCTGAAGTAATCACCGGCGTCTTAAGAATGACAAAACGTCCGACAGATTTCAAAGCCTGGCTAAGAACTAGCTCCTCTCCGACATAATACGATTCATCAAACCCACCGACGGATTCAAATGCTTCTCGTTTAACAAAAATAAAGCATCCTGCTGCCCACCCGAATCTAGGTGATAAAAAATTCCATAGCCAACCGATGGCGCTGGCCCACCAAGGCACCTTACAGTCAAAACTAACAGCAGCCCCGCCGCCAATCGTGTCAATCGTTAAGCTATTCATAGCCGTGCTTAGTGTTTGCTCGGGCAACATCGTGTCAGCATCCACAAATACCAACGTACCTCCCTTGGCGGCTTTTGCTCCCGCGTTTCGAACACCGCCAATGCGTCGCAGACAAACAGACACGACACGAGCACCGCATCGCTCAGCCATGGACGCAGTATCGTCGGACGAGTCGTCATTAACAACAATGATTTCATACGGCCTCTCCAGCGCTTTCGCGGCCGCGTGGATATGTGTGAGTGTCTGCTCGATGAACTCGGATTCGTTATGAGCAGGAACCACAAAGCTAATCATGTCGATATCAACATCAGGCTCACGAGTTGCGTCAGTTTCAATATTATGAGAACTCGTTTTATTCATCATGGCTCATACGTTGTGATCGTTGGTTTTTTATTTCGCCACGCTTCTTCTTGTCGGTTAATCTACGCTTCTTAGCCCCTGCGGATGGTTTAGTCGCAATGCGTTTCTTTTGTCTCGCCGTTACCTGCTGAAGCAATTCGACGAGTCTATCCATAGCGATTACCCGGTTTCTAGCCTGGCTACGATGCACCTGACAGGATACCCGTAATCGGCCATCATGCGATAGGCGGGTATGTAATAAGGTACGAATACGACGGTTTTCCCAGGCAGTTACGAAATCGCACGCGTTGAAATCAAACAAAATGGTCACACGCGTTTCAACCTTGTTCACATGCTGACCGCCAGGCCCTGACGATCGTGCGTATTTCGCCTCTACCCAAGGGTCTAATGATAATGGTGTCCATTTTGACATAGTATGTCTCACGAATCTTCAAACAAATCTCCGTTACGGCTTATCCATTACGGCGGTTGGCCAGGTTGAGGGGTCAATGTGCCAGTTGAGGTCGTCGCCAATAGTGACATGCTGCTGTCCCAATTCTCGATCCTCCAACATATAGTATAGGCCAATGCGATTATGCTGCGATGGATCAAAACTCGATAAGCACGCAGCTGGAATGATCGCTTCTATCGAATAACCCGTTTTGCAAATTGACGAGGCTATTTCAATTCTATCATTGGAAATCGAAGGCGCTTGATCTTTAGCGCGCTTGATCATTGCGGTGCCAGCGACGGGTTTATTTTTTGCACCCCCACCTGCCGGCAGAAAGTAGAACTGTTGGCAATACTTCGTGGCTCGTCTATTCGCCCGCCCATCGCGCATATCGGTACATACGCGCAGATTGTCGCCCGCCCAATATCGCTTAGGGTCACAGACCGGCGCACGTTTTTTCCCTTCGACACAACACGCCACGGCTAATCCTTCTTCATGCCAACAGGCCCAGACTTTTCCAAAATCAGTTTGACCATCTAGCTGGCTCAGCGTTGGCAGAAGATACGCGTCGGTCCAATCTTGCAGTTTCCCGGTGAGCCGCGGTAGCTTACTGCGATACACAAGTGGAAACTCAAAATCGAACAGAAAGCGGTTCGGGATCAAAGTTGTCATGCTGATTGCAACCTTTCCGATAAGTCCGTCTCGCGACATGCACGCCATACCTGACGCAACTGCTTAGTGTCGATTTGAGTGAGCGACCGTACCCAAAAGACCAGTCGGTCATAAGCAGGGTGTCGTTTAATATCTACGTCTAGGCCCAGGCGATCAACTTGAGTCGGTGTAAACTGTCCACTCGCAGCTCGCAACTCTACGCGCAATCCTTTGCCCATATTGGTTACTATCTTACCGGCTGGCATCGGCTCACCGGGCACGGTAAACTGTCCCGCGGTTTTAGACGCCCAGGTAAACTCTACGTCAGACTGCAACGATCTAATTCGCCCCACAAGTGCCATGAGCATGTCAGGTTTCCAGCTAGCTACTTGCCGAGCCGACATCGACTTCTGTGACAAATGCCAGTTCATACCGAGCGACATCCACGGCTTATCGCTCGTAGGATTGGTCTGTACGGCTGACAACTTACCCTCGTAAGAAGCGATTGCCTTCTGGAGAAAGGCACGAAACGCAGTCTTTGAGACATCTTTGAAATCTCGAAGGTAAAGCTTAACTTCCTGCCAGCCGTTGTTGGGCGTGCGAAGGCGCGCGCGATCCCATTGGCCATAAATGGGCAGGTCGCGACGTTCGTCCAAGGATTTAATTTTAAGTTTAGCTAATTGGGCTGGTGTAAATGTTGCACTAGCTACGCGCAGTGAAACCTCGATTAAATCCTTACTACCAGTGAGAATATGAGCGAACCATGGCGTTGCATCTGGCGATTTTATTTCGATTCTCGTCCGATGATTCCAATCCGTCGGCGCAAAGTGACCAAGAGACTCGATCGTATTGACCAACCACACGAGCAAGGCTGACTCCCATTCGCTTGGCAGTCCATTATGGTCCAAATGATCGACCGTATGCCACGCTAGACCATCACGCTGCCAGGGCATTTTCACTTCTTGCCCCAAATCGATTTTTTCGGTTTTGGACAGCTCTAGGTTAGCTTGGTCTTTTGCATTATGCGTGGTGCGTTCTTCAAACGGCCCAGCTAGAAGCACGGGCCGTAGCGCCTTGGCGGTGTGCGATTGTTTATTTTCAACGATCACTTGCGGCGGTCCCTCAACGACAAGCGACCCGCCCTTTTCACCGGCTTCCAGGCCAAGGTCGATAACCCAGTCCGCAGTCTTTATGACGTCCAAATTATGCTCAATACAGATACACGTATTGCCTAGGTCCACTAGGCGATGCAACACTTGCAACAGTTTTTTCAAATCGTCGAAGTGCAGCCCGGTCGTGGGTTCATCGAGAATGTACAGCGTCTTACCGGTCGACGGTCGACCTAGTTCCGCCGCTAGCTTAACGCGCTGCGCTTCGCCCCCAGATAGCGTCGGCGCAGGCTGGCCAATGTGAACATAACCTAAGCCCACGTCATCTAATGTTTGCAACATACGTCGAATTTTCGGTACGGTCACAAACAATTCCAAAGCCTGCGACACGCGCATTTCTAACACATCAGCTATGCTCTTGCCACGATACTTCACTTCGAGCGTCTCAGGCACGTATCGCGCACCCTGACAATCTTCGCACTCCACCCAGACATCCGGCAAGAAGTGCATTTCGATACACCGCTGCCCCATGCCCTCGCACGCTTCGCACCTTCCGCCAGGCCGATTAAAGCTAAATCGGCTAGGACGATATCCGCGAATTTTACTCATCGGAAGCTTGGCGAACAGCTCACGCATGGTATCGAAAAGACCAGTGTATGTGCCAGGATTACTCGTGGGGCTGTTGCCAATGGGAGATTGATCCACGTTGATAACTTTGTCGATGTGCTCGATGCCCGTGATGCGATCATGGCCTCCTGCAACCAAACGCGCCCGATGCAATCGCGTAGCTAACGTGTTATACAATACATGAGAGACCAAGCTGCTCTTACCACTACCTGACACGCCTGTGACACATGTCAACCGCCCCAACGGAAACGATACATCAATCTCCTTGAGATTATGCTCCCGAGCGCCATATACGGTGAGCCAGGCCTGCGCCTCTTTGGATCGCACAACATCAACGATTTCACCTTCGTCGTCCATGCCAGCGAGGTCTGTGCGCGGCGGTGAAGAAACCGGCCGACGATTGGTCGGCACAGGAATGGAAGCTTTGCCCGAGAGGTACTGTCCAGTTAGCGATGCTCGGTTCTTGCGAATCGCAGCCACCGTACCGGATGCTGTGACCTCACCACCAAAGATGCCTGCCCCAGGACCAAAGTCGAGCACATGGTCGGCCGCTTCGATCATCTCTCGATCGTGTTCGACGATGACCAGCGTATTACCAAGATCGCGCAAACGGCGCAGTGCGGTAGTTAGCCGATGATTGTCGCGGGGATGCAAGCCTATCGTCGGTTCGTCCAACACATAAAGCACGCCGGTAAGTCCTGTACCGATTTGCGAAGCCAGTTGAATGCGCTGGGATTCACCGCCGGATAATGTCGAAGCCGTTCGATGTAAATGTACATAGTCCAGCCCGACATCGACCAGAAATCGCAGTCGAGAGGTGATCTCGTGTAACAATTCTCCAGCTATTTTACGCTTGACCGCTGGCAATTTGAGCTTATCAAACCAAACAAGCGTCTGCGACAAAGGCCAAAGGCAAGCCTCGTGGATAGTGACACTATTGACCTGCGTCGCGGCTGGGGCGGCATGAAGTCGCCCTCCCGCACAAGCATCGCAAGGCACGTCGGTGACTAAGTCCTCAAGCCGTTTTCGATATTGCCAACTCGATCGTGTCGCACGACCAATAGCCGGGAAAAATCCGCGCCAACGAAACCTCAGGCCTACATATTGTGCCTGCGCCGCACGCGACTTTTTCTTTCGGGCTGGCCCAGTGACAGTCACCCATGTTTCGTCTCCGCCATGCAAGAACGCTAGCTTGTGCTTCTCCGAAAGCTTGTTCCACGGGCAGTGCAAATCAAACTCAACCTGCTCAGCCAGCGCTGACATCATCTCATACAATTGCCCGTCACGAGCAAGTTCGCCCCAACCAGCTATCGCGCCATCTGCAATGGACTGGGTCGGATGAACGACAATCGCGGCAGGACTAGCCCCTTGCTGCGTGCCAAGTCCCTCGCACGCCTCGCACCAACCCATGCGGCTGTTGAACGAAAAATGATGCGGCGACAGTTCATCGTAACTCGTCCCACATTGATCGCAGGCGTGATGCTGGGAATAGCGAAACTCTGTCTCGTTGTTAGCGCGAGTCTTTGCAGTAGGCTTTTTATCATCGACCAATTGAATCTGCATGACGCCGCTGCCCAAGGCTAACGCCTGCTCGATGCTATCGGTAATGCGAGAGGCCTGTGCCGCCCGAATAATGACGCGGTCCACGACGACTTCTACTCGATGGTCGCGCTTTTTATCAATGGCAATGGTTTCGCTAAGTTCATGTAGCGCGCCATCTACCCGCACCCGGCCGTAACCTTGACTGCGGAGTCGCTGAAAAAAGGATTCGTATGTTTCGCTACCCAGCGGTGCTATCGGCGACAATAACAAAGCCCGACGCCCGTTACCTAACTGCAAAACTTTCTCAGCTATCTCATCACTAGATTGTGTACCGATGGGCACTTTACATTGTGGGCAAAACGCCTGGCCAATGCGGGTCCACAAAATGCGCATGTAATCGTAGACTTCTGTTATCGTGCCTACGGTAGATCGCGGTGATTTGCTGGTCGTTTTTCGCTCAATGCAGATAGACGGAGATAGGCCTTCCACATGATCTACGCGCGGCGGCTGAAGACGGCTCAAAAACTGTCTGGCGTACGAACTTAATGACTCGACATAGCGCCGCTGCCCCTCGGCATAAAGCGTATCAATCGAAAAACTCGTTTTACCGCTACCACTAGGACCACTGCAAACCGTCGTTTTGTTTCGAGGAATCGTCACGTCTATATTTTTGAGATTGTGCTCACGCGCGCCAACTACGCTAATGACCGTTTCTTTACGATGACGAGCCGCGGGCTTCAGCCCGCGCGGAGTTACGGTTTTTTTGCATGCTGCACTAACCTCAAGATTATCAAACATGTCTCGCAGCACCGCCCCCGTAGGCGACCGCTTCGACTTAGACACCCGCTTCGGCGTACCCTCAGCCACAATGCGCCCACCACCCGCCCCGCCTTCTGGACCTAGGTCAATCAACCAATCCGCCGTCTTAATAACATCAAGGTTATGCTCGATCACCACAACGCTATTTCCTGATTCCACAAACCCGTGCAGCACCGCTAAGAGTTTCTTAATATCGTGAAAATGCAGGCCGGTAGTCGGCTCGTCAAGAATATACAAAGTCCGTCCTGTAGCCCGCTTCACTAACTCGCGAGCAAGTTTAATACGCTGTGCCTCACCGCCGGAAAGCGTCGGCGAAGGCTGACCGAGCTTGAGATAATCCAACCCCACATCGTGCAGCGTCTGCAACATACGAGCAATTTTTGGCACATTGGCAAAGTGGGCCAAGGCCTCCTGCACATCCATCTCAAGCACGTCCGCAATGCTCTTACCTTTGAACTGGATTTGCAGCGTCTCGCGATTAAATCGATGCCCGCGACATATCTGGCATGTCACCCATATGTCAGCGAGAAAATCCATCTCCATGCGATGGCTGCCATTACCCTCACACGCTTCGCATCGACCGCCACCAGCTTTCCCCGTGTGCACATTAAAGCTAAACCGTCCAGGCTTATAGCCTCGAACTTTGGCGTCAGTGAGCTTGGTATACAACGTCCGTATTTCATCGAATGCTTTGATATAAGTAGCCGGGTTAGAACGCGGCGTGCGACCGATGGGGCTTTGGTCTATAGCGATAACCTTATCCAAATGCGCTACGCCATCAATGTGGCTATGCAAACCAGGGCGAACTTTTATGGCTCCATTTAGATCACGGGCTAATGACTCCCACAAAATATCATTCACCAGCGAACTCTTACCCGAACCCGACACGCCAGTCACACAAACAAACCGCTCAAGCGGAATGTCCACATCTATGTCGCGCAGGTTGTTATGTCGCGCCCCCACGACCGTTAGCCAAGGACAATCCTCGCCGGGTGAACGAGGCTGAAGCTGAGTATTGCGCTTCGCCGTCATCGCTTCGCCGCCTTCGCTTTAGCTTTAGTTTTAGTTTTCTTGATAGCCGGCTTTTTTCGCTTGACCACAGGGCGACGCGTAACAGGAATCTCGATACGTTCCTCACCGCGCAGATATTTACCCGTAAGAGATGTTTTCGACCGCATAATCGTTTGCAGGTTTCCGTGAGCCATAACCTTCCCACCGCGCACGCCTGGACCAGGGCCAAAATCCACGATTTCGTCGGCGAGCCTCATCGTCTGCTCGTCGTGCTCTACCACGATAACCGTATTACCCATGTCACGGAGCTGGCACAGCGATTTCAACAGTCGATCATTATCTCGTGCATGTAGGCCAATACTTGGCTCATCTAAAATATAAAGCACACCCACCAAACCCGCGCCAATCTGTGAAGCTAGGCGGATACGCTGCGACTCACCACCGGAAAGCGTCGGAGCCGTGCGTTCCAGCGTGAGATATTCTAACCCCACGTCACAAAGAAAACCCAACCGGCCTACAACTTCCTTCAACGCTTCCACGGCTATGAACTGCTGCGTTTGACTAAGCTTGAGTTTACTGAAAAATTCCCGGACATCGTTGATTGCTAAGCCCGACACTTCGTTGATATTAAGCCCGCCAAGTCGCACGGCTAAAGCCTGCGTATTCAGTCGCCCGCCTTGGCAATCAGGACACTGCCGACGCTGCATGTATTTTTCGTAATACGCGCGAACCATACTAGATTTAGCTTTGCGATGTTTATCTCGCAGGTCCGCGATGATACCATCAAACGTCGCGCCATGACGCCAGACCCCGCCTGACCAACGCCATTCAAAAGCAATATGTGTTTCACCTAGCCCATGAAGCAACGCATCTTTCGCTTTTTGAGGAAGCTTAACCCACGGCGTCTTGAGATCGAAGCCGACATGCGCGGCTACACCTCGATATATATGGCGACGCCATCGACCGATTCTGGTTCGCATGGGTTGTATCGCGAGTTTCAAGAAAGATTTCTTCGGGTCGGGCACAAGCAATTCGGGATCAAAGTCAAACGTCTCCCCCATACCATCGCACGTCGGACACATGCCCGACGGCGCGTTAAAACTCAGCAACTGCGGCGTCGGCGGCTCAAAACTCAGATTACACTTCGTACATGCATAATGAGATGACAACAATATGTCGCTATCGGCATCTTTTGCAGATACGCGCTTAGATCGCTTGACTGTTTTAGTTTTCCCTTGGACAGCCTTGTCGATCAAGCTCGAAGCCACAGACTTGGACGAGTCCACGATTTGAACGATCAACGTACCATCACCCATCTTCAACGCCGCTTCAACAGCCTCCGCCAGTCGCGGACGCAGCGTAGCCGTCATAACAAGTCGATCAATCACAACCTCAATATAGTGTCTGATATGACGGGCTAGCTTGGGCGCATCTGTGAGCGACACAACTTCGCCATCAACCCGCGCTCGCGCGTATCCCTGCCGAATCATATCTTCAAAAAGGTCTTTATATTCACCCTTCTGCCCTCTAATAACCGGCGCCAGGATCAGAAATTTGGTTTGCTTGGGGATCGCCAAAATACGCGCGATTATTTGCTCACGACTCTGAGCAGAAATAACTTGCCCGCAGCCAGGGCAATGCTGCGTCCCCACCCGAGCGAAAAGCACGCGCAGATAATCATTAATCTGCGTGATCGTACCGACCGTACTACGCGGGTTCCAGCCGGAGGACTTTTGCTGAATCGAAATCGCAGGACTAAGCCCCGTGATCTGATCGACGTCCGGCTTGGGCAATTGCCCCAGAAACTGCCGCGCGTAAGAACTCAGCGATTCGAGATAGCGGCGTTGACCTTCGGCGAAGAGTGTATCGAATGCGAAACTGCTTTTGCCGCTACCCGATACACCGGTCAGGCAGATCAGCTGGCCGCGTGGTAGCTTGAGCGAAACATTGCGAAGATTGTGCTCCCGAGCACCCTTAACTGTAATCGTTTTCGGTTCCATGCGATTAGCATTGGCTAGCCCAAAAATGCCACGCGACAACGGTCAAGCTGACATGGCGCGCAAAATCATTTCGTCGTTGTCTTAGACGCAGTTAATTTATCCAGTGATCGCACCGTCGGCGCAAATTCCAATCGATCTACACGCCAATGCTTGTTTTCTTGTACCATTGATAACACCAGCACAACGGCCGCATTCGGATCGCCATTCGGGTCATCCAAATTAATCAAAATCTTACATTCCATCACGCCATCATCCGCCCCGGCCATCTGACGTAAACCGCGCTGAATCAATCGAGTTTCCATTGGCTCAAGCGACGAGCCGATATCACCGACATATTGACCAATTGTCGGCGACCAAAGATGAACCACCCGATATAGCAACTCATCACGCGTCAAAATACCAGGCAGCCTAGAAACAATTGCATCAGGCGCGCAGACATCAAACTCAATATGTAGCGCTGCCGCACGATCCTTCGGCGTAGCCGCGAGAAAATCTTCCTTAAGCGCCCGCAACAGTACAAACGCAACCTGCTTAGGGGTTGCGCTTTCGTCTAGCACCTGACCAAAATGCGTTACCGTCTTAACTTGCACATTTTCTGGAATATCGTGACCAGCCAAACGAACGTCTCGGCTGCATGAACTCCCAACAAAAAGCAAGAATAGACCCAATGACCCAGTGATTAATCGTTCTTTATACATAGTTTCCAAAGCTTACCCGCCTATCCCTACGTTGCCAACTACCGCCATCCTTGTCGGCCAACCAAGAGATAGTTACAATACGCTCCGGAACCTTCATAAGGACGCCTCAAGCATGCCGGAATTCAACACAAACCTCTGGGCACCCTGGCGCATGGAGTACATCCGCTCGCTCGACCAAGAAAGCCAAGACGACGGATGCTTCCTGTGCAACTATTGGGCACATCCCGAGCAAGACTGTGAAAACCATGTCATCTGGCGCGACGAAAACGCCTATGTGGTCATGAACCGCTTCCCATACACCAATGGCCACCTGCTAATCGCCCATGCGGGGCATAAAGGGGATATCACCGAGCTATCTTCAGACGAGTTTGCTGAAATGGGCCAACTCATTCGCGCCTGCGTAGCATTACTACGGGCCAGTGTGAACGCGCAAGGCTTTAACATCGGTTACAATCTCGGACAATGTGCCGGCGCGGGACTACCAGGCCATCTTCACGCCCACGTCGTACCCCGCTGGTCTGGCGATACCAACTTCATGGCTGTCCTAGGTGAATCCCGTGTCATCCCCGATGCCCTCGACGCCATGCACAAACAACTGATTGACGCGATCGTCGAAACCAATCCTTTTTCTTAAAAACCCAGCCACATGCCAATCCCGTGACAAATAACACGCCCGCATCATCATTGGCTGCTTACGCGACGTTACCACCGACTGGCACGTCGCGCGCTCATCGAGAAACTGGTAAACCTTGGCTCGATCCCTTCGAGTTAGACCGACATCGCATCATCGCATCAACATCATTTCGCCGTCTCGAAGGCAAGTCGCAGGTATTCGCACCTGACTTCCACGACCATTTTCGCACCCGCCTAACCCACACCATCGAAGCGGCCCACATTGCACGCATGTTAGCCAGGGCATTAGGCGCAAACGAATCATTGGCTGAAGTCATCACACTCGCCCACGACCTCGGCCATCCGCCATTTGGCCACGCCGGCGAAGCTGCCTTACAAGACATGATGCGCGACCACGACGGCTTCAATCACAACGCCCACTCAGTGCGCGTAGTCGATTACCTGGAGCATCCATTCCCCCAGTTCCGCGGATTAAATCTCACCCAAGCGACGCTAGCTGGCCTAGCAGCACACGCAACACCTTACGATAAGCCAGACGCGCAAGCGCCCCCACCATCGATAGAATCACAAATAGTCTCCTTGGCTGATCGGATTGCTTACAATACGCACGATGCAGAAGACGCGCTCGGCGCGGGCATGATCGACACGCAGCAGCTCGACGGCCTTGCCCTCTGGCAAGCAGCCTGCCATCGCACCGATGTAGGACCAATCAACCAGGCCAATGTTTTCACCCTGCGACGAACGGTGTTTGATGCCATCCTGCAGGACACCATTGAAGACGTCGTAACTACAACGCTCGATCAGTTACAAAAAGAAGAGCCAGACAAGCACACATCCTTTGCCCCGTGCGTAATGATGTCAGCAGAAATGCTGCAGCGATTTGAGAATTTAGAGCAGTTCCTTCAAATCAACATCTATAACCACGTAGATGTAGCCCGCGTGGACGGGGAGGGCCAGGCAATAGTACGCAACCTCTTCACCACACTATGCAGCGACCCAAAAAAATTACCGCCAAGATTTCTAGCCCGCGTCGAAGACCAAGGCCATCATCGCGTAGTTTGCGACTACCTAGCCGGTATGAGCAACCGCTTCTGCAAGAAGCAACACGAGCGCCTGACCGCCACAAGCACCTAACCCCAGACCATCTTTATACGTATCGCGATAAAACCACTTCCGACAGAACCGCGCCTGAAAGGAAACGGCCTCCAGCTTAACCAGCATCACGAACGATTGGACGCTATCAGAGCCGCAAGGCGCAAGCCTGCGGACATGCCTTACAAGGTTCGTGAGCCTAACGGCGCACAACCACCACCGCCACCGCTTTACGCAATCGAACCTGCATAAGAACTGAAGCCGCGACCATTATCGACAAGGTAAATACCACTAGCCCCCAAGTAGAAACCGTCGGAACGGGAGGCGGCGTCTCTAACTGCCCTGTCGGTAGCGGAGTGCCAGCGCCAAGGCACGGATCCGTCCCTGTAGGCCCAACCCGACCCGGACTATAACCCACCTCACCGGGCAGATCACTACGGACAGCCGTGATCTCCATACCATTAGGCGCGCCGTCGCCATCTGAATCTACGCCATCTAGCGAATCAAGCGCCTGCTCTATCGTCATCGTGGCCAGCGCAGCGATGATATCTTCCCGGTAGCAGTTACCTAGATCAGATTTAGTAGGCGAATGGTGACATACCCCACAATTCTCGCCAATCGGACTCGCAGTCATCCGCGCTGGCAGCGTCGACGATGGATACTTTGCTTCAAACGCCGTGAGATACTGCGGAAACGCATTAGCCTGACTACAAAAATATCCTGTCACCACGGCGCAAACTAACACCTGTGCAGTTAATCTCATCATACTTCTCCCATCCTCTAAAAAAACGCTTCCACTCCTCCAAGAACCATGCCTGCTATCCGACATGAAGTCGATCGTGATGAAATCCCCCCTCGACGACTACCGGACAAACGCCGGGCTAGCATTTTCGCAAATTTCAGGCCATTTGCCAAGGAAAATCTAAGATACTGCACCCCAAATTCGACTAACTGAAGCACAAGTTAAAGCAAGACACTATTATCGGCCAAACTTTTCTTACGCGACGCGAGTTAACCAATTGAGTTAGTGTGCAGAATGCGCGCACAAATACATATTTTTCTCGAGTTGGACCTGTTAGTGGCTTGAATTTTCAACAAAAAAAACGCCCGAGAGGCACTGGCCGATCTCCCCCTACGATGTAAATCCGTAGCAACCAGTCACCTCTCGAAACGTTTCGTTGATGATGGATCAGCCGTCAGTAACCGCCGCCATTCATCCGCAAAACTAACCCCGGCCGAGCAAGGAGGGGTCGTTCTACCGAACAAATAGCTAGCCATCCACCAACAGACCTCAGCCATCAACGGATACATTCCGCACACCTGAAAATGTCATGCACTTGATAAATTATTTTGGATCAAAGCTGAAAAAACGAGCAGTAC
The DNA here is from genome assembly GCA_029260115.1 of Phycisphaerae bacterium. GTDB lineage: Bacteria > Planctomycetota > Phycisphaerae > UBA1845 > UBA1845 > JAJRPG01. Next base: position 61,603 of record JAJDDW010000014.1, read on the forward strand.
GGGCAAACTATTGTTCCCGCAGGAAGGAATTGGGCTGGTGGCCCAAGTCCTTCTTTTTGGACCTGGGAGAGTCGATGACTCGTCAACTATAATTGCCAGGCCAATTTGGGCATATCGGCTGGGTGGCATGCCCAAGCTGAAAGCGCGGGCATGGAATGTGCGTCCTCAAGCGGACTGATCGCTCCGTTCCCACCCTGACAGAGATCACCGGCGACGTTCTTTATATAGAGACCAGCATCGGGTGGTGGCCAGGAGGGTTGGATTCGGTGATAATTCCAGTAAGATTTGACGAGGGAAATGGGGTCTCAGCGAGCAGAGAATGAGGAGCAACATGAATCGACGAAGAAATATAGAAAAGCTGGCATGCATGGTTGCCGTGTTGGCCATCACCACTAGCGCTTCAGCGCAAGTGCCTTGGTTGGAATTCGCGGGTACTAATTGCGATTTAATCAATGCCGCAAATGCCGAACTTGTCGTGCTAGAGAGTACGCAGAACATGGTCATTGTGAGCGGCCCGGACGTGACCCTCTCCGACCTTGTTGTCACCGGAGCGAGCGACATCTTTCTTAACAACGGCGTCGAACTGGTTCCCGTCGGGTTCATTAGTTTGGAAGTAGACGGTAGCGGTAACGAAACGCTGTGGTGGGTCTCGCTCACTGGTAACGTCGTCAACGTCGACGGATTCACCGGCGAGCCGACCGAAACGAATAAGATTCCTACAGACTTTATCGCTGCGCCGTGTGACGCTTGCGATTTTTGGGATGATCCCACCGTGTGCGAAATTCCATCCGAGGTCGACCCACCGGCTGTCACTATCCAAGTTTGCGGGTCAAGCGTGACAGTCGGTATGATCGCGTCGATGATTGGTATGAATATCATGGGATTAGTTAGCCGTCGCCGCTGGTAGCCTATGCATAATCAATCTACAATTTTTTCTATCTTCGTAGGTCAGGCTATTGCCTGACATTGGCTGGGTAAGGCTATCGAAATTTAATTCAAGGGAGCATGGCCAACGTGAGCAACCGAATTCAAGCACTGTACGACATCGGGCAGTCCATCTGGTGCGACAACATCAGCCGAAACATGATCGACGGCGGTGAACTCAAACGCCTGCTAGACATCGGCGTCGTCGGCGTGACATCAAACCCCTCGATTTTCATGAAGGCCATTACCGGTAGCGCAGATTACGACATGCTCCTGGACAAACTCATTGGCCAAGGCCTGGATACCATGGACCTTTATGAAGGATTGGTCATCCCCGACATTGGCGATGCGGCTGACATTCTCAAACCAATTTACGAATCAACCGGCGGCGTGGACGGATTCGTCAGCCTCGAAGTCAGCCCTAAGTTAGCCTACGATACCAAGGGTACTATCGCAGAAGGAAAGCGACTGTTCGCCACTCTCAATCGCCCCAATGTCATGATCAAAGTGCCCGCAACAGCGCAAGGTATGCCAGCGATCGAAGCGCTCATCGGCGCGGGGATCAATGTAAACGTGACGCTAATTTTTGGCCTAGCGGCATACGAACAGGTCATGCAGGCATACCTCAACGGCCTAAGAAAGCTCGACGCAGATGGCGGCGACCTCACCGCGGTCACATCGGTGGCCTCATTTTTCGTGAGCCGGTTAGATGTGATGATCGATAAAGCGTTGGACGAGAAAAAAGCTGGCGGCGCAGTTGTTGACCATCTTTTCGGTCGAGCAGCCATCGCCAACGCCAAGCTTGCTTACGCACGCTTTCAGGAAGTTTTTAGCGCAGACGGCGCGTTCGGGGCATTAGCCGCGAAAGGCGCTCGCGTGCAACGGCCTTTGTGGGCGAGCACGAGCACGAAAAATCCGGCGTATTGCGATACCATGTATCTTGACGGATTGGTTGGTCCGCAGAGTGTCAACACGCTGCCACCCGTTACGATTGATGCCACATTAGATCATGGCCAAACTGAGATAGCGATCACGAAAGACCTGGACAAAGCGCGATCGCAAATGAAGGAATTAGCTGGACTTCAAATCGACGTAACAAAGGCCACCGAAAAACTTCGTGATGACGGCGTGGCCTTGTTCGCTAAATCATTCGACGAACTGCTCGAAAATTTGCAGCACAAAAAAGCCCAGCTTCGGACAGCGGGATAGCACGCACGCTAGCTAACTTCTAGCGTTAACGGATGCGCGTTTGGCTTCTTCGAGCAGTTGTTTAATTTTCGCCTTACGAGCCGCCTGATCAGCACCTATCATGGTGACAGTTTCTACTGGCGCTTGTTTTTCGGCGAGTAAGTCGTAGCCCTGGTCAGGTGTCAGCTTGGCTTCAGGACCATTGAACGCCGGAATCTGTCGCGCCGCGTGTGTCACACCATGAATAGGATGCGTTTGGCTGATCGGCGGCACGCTTTGCAAGGTATGCTCAAGACGCTGCTGAGCGCGATTGGTTTCCTGTACCCATTCGCTTAGCGTCTGCGACGATCGAGACGATTCATGGCGCACTTGTTCGATGGCCTGCTTGGCAGTGCTTTGAAGACTTCCCAGACCAGACTTCGTGATTGATTGGATTCTCTCAGACACCTGTATGGTCGTGTTTTTTAGCTTTGCCATGTCAGTCTGAGCTTCAGTTCTGGACTCGTTGAATTGTTTGATTTGTTCCTGAGCGTCCAGGCTAGATTTCGATAACGCGGAGAACACTTTGCGGACGGCTGTACATACTTGTTCCAGTTGGGCAGCGTGTTCTTTTGCGCCAGCTACGATTTCGCCAGGCTGGGCTAACGCCTCTGCGACGTTGGCTTGTAACTGGGCAGACTTCCTCGTGGCTACGCGTAGCTGCTTTTCGATGTCGATCGTTTGCTTGGTAAACTCGTTTATCATTTGCATACCAGCATCTGTCGTGTCAGCCATGGCTGATAGGTGCTGTTGAAGTTCCTGGGTTGAGGTTGTCGTTTCGAGCTGCAACTGTTCGTGTGTTTCGATTATACAACCAGCCGACTTGATGAGCGTGTCCAAGCTTGTGATCTGCTGGTTGGCTGTCCCTGATATCGTAGTGAGGTTTTCGTAAGTTTCTTTAGCGTCAACCAATTCCTCTCGCGTAGATTTGGCGACGGCCTGCGCTTTGCTAAGCACCTTGGCAATGGTGTTTACCTGATCCGTTAATTTTTCGTAGGCTTCGCTGCGCAGTGCGACATCATCTACATGCTGACCGATTTGGTCATCGAAGTCTTTTATATTCTCAGCGGTTGTCGTCTGTTGAACATCTTTGGGTTGGGGCGTTACTATTTGAGCCTGAGCGTAAGTATCCGACACCATCTTGGACGTTGCTTCGGCCTTTGCGGAGAGGTCCCAAACGTCCTGAATCATGCGATCAATTTTCGCGGTCGTCTCTTCGGCTAGCTGCTGAGCATTGGCGGAGGCTTTTTCAACCTGCTGCATGACGGACTGCCCGTCTACATTGACTTGTGTCAATTTCTTGAGCAGGCTCGAAGCTGCGGCGTGATGCGATTGCAATCTACCCGCTTTTTCATCGGCCGCGGCTATGGCAGGTTGTAATAGTTCAACGGCTTTGTCAGCCTTGTTTACTAATCGCTGAAGGCTATCGGTTTGCCCATCGCGTTCACTGAGCATGTGCCCAAGCTTGGTAGACATTTTTTCAACGTGTAATATTTTTTCGTCAGCCGTGGCTATGGCAGGCTGTAGCAATCCAACTGTTTTATCCGCTTTGTTGATGAGACTCTGAATGCTTTCACGATGTCCATTTTGACCGCAAAGCATATGCTCAATATTGGTAGATACTTTTTCTGCGTGCGAGGCTTTTTCGCTTAATGAATTCAATCGTTCGCATGCGCCACCAACTTCCAATAAAGAATTAGAGATGCTTCTTTGCAAAGATTCAACGCGTCCACAGGCGTTATTAACATCGGTTGTCATGGCTCGCCCACTGTCCACTGCCGAGGATAATCTGGCGAGGGTTTCTTGTGGTTGGCGCTGTAATTCGACAACTGTAGACTGCAAATCTTGGACCATAGCCTTGGTCGCGTTTGCTCGTGAACAGAGATCTTCAATTTGTGCGTCCAACTCAACCTGTTGTCCAACCAGCGAATTATGCTTCTTTTCTTGGTCAACATGCTGTAGTGTTAGCTGCGCCAATTGTTTTTTTGTCGTATGCATCACAATCGTCGCATTGTCCTGCAACTTACTTACTTCTTGTCTTGTTTGTGCCGCCTTGACTTCAATCGTCTCAACAAACTCTTTCGAGACGGTGTCTACGTTATGCCGGAAGGCTTCTTCTTTGATTACCGTGATTTTTTCTACGTCTCGGGTAGCGTCAGCGCGCGTCTTGGCCCATGCGCCTTGCATGGCTGCTACAAACTCGCTGGTCATTTGCTTCGTCGCTTCTCGCTGCTCGTCGAGCGCATCTTTGGTAAGTTTCGAGAGGCTAGATTTGAATCCTACGATCGATTCGTTCACTACTTCGCTAAGCGTCTTGGCTAGCTGGTTTTTTTCTTTTTCGATCACCATGGCGTATTGACGCTGCGCATCTTCGCTCACGTGGCTAATCTGCTGGGAGGCGAGTTCTGCGGCATCATGGCTGGCGCGATGGCTCTCTTTCAATTCCTTACGCGCTTGTTCTAAACGGCCTTGGATGGCTTGCGAAGCTTGACGCTGTGCATCTTCGCTCACATGGCTAATCTGCTTACGCACGAGTTCTGCGGCGTCATGGCTAGCACGCTGGCTTTCTTTTAACTCCTTGCGCACTTGATCCAAACCTTCTTGAATGGCTTGCGATGTTTGCTGAGATTGTTCGATTATATCTGTGGCTTGTTGAGCGGTGTTGTGGATGTTTTCGCGGCAAGCATCGGCGTCGGTCATGGCTGTCATGAGTAGGGAGATGCGTTGTTGCACAGAATCGGCTCGTTCGACGAGGGTTTCGGCGAAAGCGGACAGTTGGGCCTCGACTTTTACGGCTCGATCGCAGGTATTTTCGATGCGATGCAGCTGGGGCTGAACTTCGTTCGCAGCGCCACCGATGCGCATGGATTCATTTTCGAGTTCGCCCAGTTGATCTTGAACCTCAACCACGATCGATTTTGCACGGTGTTCTAGCTTCGTCGTCGTTTGTTCGGCATGGCGCAGTGTTTGTTCCAGCTTGGTGATAAGCGTTCGCGCCCGCTCTGACATATTTGTAGCGTCGTCGCCTTGGTCGTTTGATGCTGCGACATTGATGTCGTCACCCTTCATAGCTTGGATAGTTGAATCGACGCGTGAGACTAGTTTCGACATCAGCGCATCCTCCTGAACGGCACAAACAATGGACTTACTCGGTTGAGATTTCTGGCTTTGATTGGCTGACATTTCGCGTACGAGTTCTGCGGTGACAGACGACTGACCTGCGCTATAGGCAGCGACCATGCTGGCATCCGCGAGCCGGTTAATAAGTCGAGGTATGCCGTGGGTTATTATATGAACTACAGCAATCGCAGCGGGATCGAAAATTTCTTTGTCACCCGCCCCGGCTATGCGCAGACGATGTGCGATGTATTCCTGAGTCTGCGCGGAGGTAAATTTGTGTAATCTAAGCTCGGAAGCAAGCTGCTGACGCAGTCGATCGAATCGCGGTTGACCTAGCATATCAATCGTTCGTGGCTGACCGACGAGCAGCATGGTTAATAGGCGATTGTCATCTCGACCTAAATCGATGAGTGATTCTAATGTAGACATTGCCTCGATGGAGAGATTTTCGGCTTGGTCTACAATGAGAACGGGGAGCCTATCTTGACGGCGCGCGTCTTCGAGTCGACGGCGCAGCCTAGCTAGTCCTCGCTTGGCGTTATATTGCGTTGGCAACGTGACACCAAAACCCTTGCAGGTTTCACGTATGATATCCATTTGTCCATCTACCGGGCATTTCACGACGATGGCCGGGTCTTGTGGGTCTAGCTTGGTGAGTAGCGATCTTATCAGGAGCGTTTTACCGGTCCCCGATTCTCCCACGACAAAACCCAGGCCTTGACGGTAGCGAAGCTCACATTCCATAGACGCGAGCACTTCTTCTATGTCAGGATTGGTGAAAAGGAACTCTAGCTGAATCCGATCTTCAAACGGCATACAGCGTAGCCCAAAGAATTTTTCATACATGTTTATCGTCTCCGCGCTTACGGACTGATCCCTGTCATGATGCACCTATCACAGCTTGCAAGCTGAACTTGGTGCGCGCAACGTAGACGTTTTCCATCTACGTCCTAAATAAACATCGGATGACGAAAGGTAGGCCTGAAGTTATCGGATCATTTGAATGAGGCAGTCATTGCAAGGGCCGTGAGAAGCAGTCTGATCATACTGAAAACGTGGGTTTGATCGGTGATCCTGGCGCGTATTACGCTTTTTCGTCTAGGTGTGGTTCATGCCCGTTATTATCTGGGTCTTGGTTTGCATCATCTTCTACCGCCGTGTCCTTGGGCATGACCACGACAGTTCGTGCGAGAAGGTCGCCGAGCCTTTGCCGGCTGGGCGTCACCATAACGAGGAGGGCAACAGGCGGGAAATAAAACTCGATGGGCCTAACTAAGTTTCGGATGAGGATGACTAAGAAACTGCCAGGCTCGCCCATATCGGAGACTACGGATAGGCCTACGATTCGCTTGCCAGGTGTCGCGGCATTGATAGATTCAAAAATGAAGCAATATAGGCCAAAGATCGCCCCGATGATCGCCCTAAGCCAAAACAGTAATTCGTTGGGTGATATGGACTCTCCGGTTGCGAGCCGTTCAAAAACTGATCGCCCGGCTCTTGCTGCGAATAGTTGTTGATACATTAGCGTCCCCCAAATCGGAAACAGTATCGACATATCAATCAAAAAAGCGGCTAAGCGATGGGAAAACGGGGCTAGCTGCTGGTTTTTCTTAATGGATGCCACGAGCGTGACGCTTTCGCGGCGGCGCAAAAACACGACGGTGAGGATGCCACCCAATATCCCGTACTGGATTAAGATGCGTACGCGAGATTCGGGGCCGGTTAGTCTGGAAGATTGAAGTGATTGAACCGTTTTCATTGGCCCTACAGGTCGGCCTGAATCTAATGACCAGCGACCTACGCTAACGACATGTTCGGCGTCTTGCGTGGCTACGGCAATGTCTGATGCAAAAAAAGATACCGCGACGGGACGCGCGAAATGTCGCACCCGTCCTTCACTATCTGCTAACACCTTAGATAAGGACCATGCGCCATCTTGAAGGCGATGTATCGAAATATCTACAGCGTTATTTTTTTCCAGACTCGCTACTACAACGGGAGACGTATGAGCCAACGACAAAATCGCGCACTCCAAGGGAGCGTCAAAGGAAATAGTCGTTGGCTCAGACCAGGCTGCGGATTTTTTTTTAGATTCTTTATGACGAAACGTGTTGGGTGCGGACGGGTCTTCGTAGACTAGATGTACCGCCCCACCATACCCGGCTATGGCTGATACAATCGTCCCGAGCGAAAGGTCTTGGGGCGCGTTACGATCCACATACCACTGCCCGTCTTCGTAACGAATGATGGCACAATCCGTAGTAATTTCTGGCGGCGAAGTGGTTTTTTCTCGCGGATTTTTTTCTCCGAAATTATAGTCAATGGCTTCGATTTCATCTATGGCTTTGGCTTCAAGCGCTACCTTTAGAATGTCCAAAGCTTGCCGGGCTGTCACGACGGCGTAGATAACAGATCGCTCGTGGTCCGAGCCAATGGCAAGGGGCACTACGTTTCCGGGGATGTTACGCTCGGCTGCGCGTAATGGTTTAGCCGTGGGCAATCTCGAAAAAACCTGGGCATTATACCGCCAATGTGTGCCGTCCCGATAGGTTGCGTACAGGGCAGTCCCGCGTAACGCGGCCTTGGCGATTGCGCCTCTTAGGCCTTGGATGTGTGGTCGGAAATAACCACCACTTTCTATATCTCTCAGTAGCCAAAACGAAAAATGTAGATGTAAAGCGCCAGCCTGGTCAGGCCTACGCTGGAATACCCAAAGGACTTCATCGTTGCCGAAGAGTCCTAGCGGATGGACTTCGGCGGCTTTGGCTGACGGCGCGGGAATTGCGATTAGTAAAAGTAAAAGCGTGATGGTTACAATGCGCGAGATTGAAAAACCGTTTCGCTTTTCAAGTCGTGATTGAGGGTCGTAACATCCAGTATTCTGAATGCGGTTTTCATCGGCTGAGCTCCTCAACGAATCTGCGGACCTCAGTGGTTGATGCGAATATAGCTTTCCAAGACCGCGCGGGTTGAAACCCGCATCTCGTAATGCGGGATTGGCTTTTACTGTTATGTTGCCTGCCATAGTGCTGAGGCGACCTTTCTGGCTACTCGGTTCGCGATTTAGGAATCGCATGCTGCGGGCGTTACGAACTGAGGACTCGTTGGCGTTACTTCGTTGAACTGCTTCCACTGATTTATATGAAATTGTAGACGAGCCTGTGCTCTTGGCCACACCGCCTCCAAGGCGTAAGGGAGCCAGCAGCCTTTGCCTTCTAGGCGCTGATATTTTGATAAAGTTGATTCCATTTCAACTCGGCCATCTTTATCACGAAAGATTACTTTGCGAACCAAATAGGGCGCACGCCGATCGATCCAATATTCTTTTTTGATGATGGGTACACTGTTAGTGCCGCCGCTAATAAATAGAATTTGCTGGTAGTCATCCACGATGCGCTGCATGCATGGGCTATTCGGTGACAACCCTGCGCCGGGTGGTAATACGGTCAGCCCTAGTGCCTCGATGAGCTGCGACGGGGAGATTGGCGCTTCAAGCGGAAGATCGCCCTCCTGGCCATGCTGTCCGCAGGAGAATGCTCCCTCTTCTTGGCTGTCGATCCAAAAATGCGTATCGTTTGAGCCTACCAACATCATGCGGCTACCGAGCTTTTTCATATCGAAACGCAGGAACGAAGGCGCGAGATAGAAAAGTGTTCCGTCTACATGGTAGTTTCGCAACTTACCTTCTTGTGTGGTAAAATACCCATCGACCACTCCGCGCGCACGCATGGTATTGTCGATGACGGCGGCATTGGCGTTGATGATCGTGGCGACCTCAAAAAGAGGCCGAGGCGGGGCTGGCGCGAGTGAGACTATTGGTTGAGAAGGGCAGCCGACGATCAATAAAGCCAGGCCGCTTAGTAGGATGCGGTTAATAGGAATTTTGATGCCCATTGGATTAAAAAGTCTGCTCACCCGTTGTGTCCGTTTCCGAATCGATCGCGTCTGTTGCGTCAGCTTGCGCTTCGTTGGTCGCCTCCGAAGTCGTTTCGTCTGAAATCACTTGATCCAAACTCGATGTGTCCGAGCTGGCTTCGTCCATGTTGGCTTGGTCTAGAGCGGCTACGTATTCTCCCATATCCCCGTGAAGGATAGCGGTTAGCTGCTGACTCACGCCTTCAATTTGGTCATCTGTCAGGTGTGGATTGAGCACTTGGTGGACGGTTTGGTCTTTGATTAGTGTCATGGTCCATAATTCTCGATCGTCAACGTCGGCTGAGCTGTCGTAGCGTAGCTTTCTTTTACGCATAAGAATCAGCGCGAGGACAAAACGAAACTGCAGGCGGACTTCAATTTGTTCGTCCGCTAATCTAGTGAAAAAATCTGAAAGTAGGTCGTCGTTTACGAGAAGCTTTTGTTTCTTAGCTTTGACTGCGACCTGTGCTTTGTAATGGCAATAGGCCCCCTCAGGAGGCCCTTTCCAGGCCTGAACGCTATAGTCTGCTCGGCGGAAGGACTCTCCGTCCTCGATGAGAACGGTGTGGAACACTTCGCCTTCGTCGAGCTTGCGCCCGGTTTCCACACATACACCGCTGGAATGTTCAACCTGATATTGTTGCTGAGCCATAGACATTTCGTTTTCCGCGCGGCTAGAGTTACATGACAGAACCGACAAAGTCAGTTCACTGTTTACATTGGAGAGACAGGGCTGCGATTCGTCAACCCATGCCGAGGCTGGCGGGGATTGTTACAGGAAAACACGATTGAATTGGGCTGTGAATTCGGCCGCAGGCGTTGCATCTAGATGGTGACGTGTTATGCTGTAAGTTGTTTATATCAGTTGTAGCTCGCTACGCGCTTATGCAGTTAGGTCAACGAGGATTGGACCTCGGATTCCCGCACGGAGGCGAAGAATGGCCAGACGTCGCAGACGAAAATCTCGATCGGGACTGACGTTGGTCGTCCTATTAGCGACCGCAGTTGGTGCTTGGTATTGGCTGTATCGTGTTGATGGCCAAGAAAACGTAATCGACAGCCCGCTTGTTCTCGCCCCTCAGCCCACACTTTCCACGAATCGTCCATCCAGAATGGAAATCAGTAGGCCCCAGCCTGAGGTGACGGAAAAAGGTGGGGTAACCCCGGCCGCAACGCCGGCAATGACCACGCCTCAGCGGACGCAGGCGCTCATCAATGCCGGCAAGCAGGCGCTGGCTAGCAAAGACTTGATCGCAGCCCGGACGCATTTTAGCGAAGCCCTGTCGCTTGGCGTTGGTGATGAAGACGAGAAGTTTTTGCGGGGCGAGCTGTCGCGATTGGGCAACGATACTATATTCTCGCCGCGCATTATTGATGGCGATCCGCACGTTGGCCGGTATATCATTAAGACGGGTGATACGCTGGGTAAAATCGCGGGGCAATTCCAAGTTTCAGACGATCTGCTGGCCACGATTAACGGCATTAGAAATAAAAATCTCATTCGCGTGGGTCAAGCACTAAAAGTTGTGCATGGCCCATTTCATGCGGTGGTCAATAAGAAAACCTTCACGTTGGACCTTTTTGTAGGCTCAACTTTTACTAGGCAATATCGCATCGGTCTTGGCGAAGACGGCAGCACGCCTACTGGCGAGTGGCAGGTCGGCACGAAGCTAAAAAACCCGCAGTATTATCCGCCGCGCGGGGGGGACATTATCGCAGCGGATGACCCTGCGAATCCGCTTGGCGAACGGTGGATTGGGTTGATCGGCATTAGCGGAGACGCGATGGGCCAACGTCGCTACGGCGTTCATGGCACCATTGAGCAAGACTCCATCGGCCGCAATGCATCGCTGGGATGTATTCGCATGTACAATAAGGATGTCGAGCAACTATACGACTGCTTGGTATCGAAGCATTCTACTGTGACAGTGGAATGACACTCCAGTTGTCGCAAGCTTGCAATAACGAGTAACCAGCCATGGCTTTTATCAAAATCATTGACGAATCGCATGCGGAGGGACGGCTTGATCGCATTTATAAAGCTTCGATCGAACGGGCCGGGCGCATTGCGAACATTCTCAAAGTGCAGAGCACGAACCCGGCTGCGTTGCAAGGATGCATGAATCTGTACGTGGCTTCGACGGTGCAGGATAACGAGCATCTTAGCCGAGCACAGCGGGAGATGCTTGCGACCGTGGTGTCTAAGACCAACGATTGTTATTACTGAACGCAGGCCCACGCACGTGACCTCCGGGTTGAGGTCCAAGACGATGAACTGGTTGAGCAGATCAAAACGGACTACCGCCAAGCGGCGCTATCTGAGGTCGATCGAGCTTTGTGCGATCACGCGGTCAAGCTCACAAGGACGCCATCCAAAATTTCCCAAGCTGACATCGACCATTTGCGCTCGTTGGGACTATCCGATGAAGCCATCGGCGACGCTACGCAGGTGATCTCGTTTTTCAATTATATCAACCGCATCGCCGAGGGGCTGGGGGTTGATTTGGAAGAGGGGATGTAAGGAATGGCGGCTTCTGACCATTATGAATTCCTCGCTACCGCTCGACACGTACGATTATATATAAATAGTTGATTTTCCCCCGCCGTCCTTCTATTCTGCATCTCGTTAGGGTGTTACGTTCAGGTATACGCACGGGCTTATTGCTGGCTACGCGTAGTATTATAGATCGTAACTCCGCGCGGGCTGAAGCCCGCGGCTCGATTAGGAAAGTTGACTGCGGCATTAATGTCGCATTCCAAAAAGGTTTGAATCATGACCGTAGCTACATCATCACAGTTTGAGGCTATTGCGGCTGTTGACCCGGAAATTTTTCCTGTGATGCAGGCTGAACAGCAGCGGCAGGAAAATACCATTGAACTGATCGCATCGGAGAATCATGTCTCCAAAGCGGTGCTTGAAGCGCTGGGTTCGGTGTTTACCAATAAGTATGCCGAAGGGTACCCGGGTAAGCGCTACTACGGTGGCTGCGAAAATATGGACATCGTGGAAGACCTCGCGCGAAATCGCGTGAAGCAGCTCTTTGGTTGTGACCATGCCAATGTACAACCTCATTCCGGTAGTCAGGCGAACGCGGCTGTCTACTTAGCTGCCTTGGTTCCGGGTGACACGATCTTGTCGCTCGATCTGGCACACGGTGGCCATCTTTCGCACGGACTCAAAGTAAACATGAGCGGGCTGCTTTATAACATTGTTTCGTATGGCGTGGACCGCGAAACGGAGCAGTTTGATTTTTCAAAAATTCGCAAGCTGGCGCTGGAACATAAACCGAAGCTGATCATTACCGGGGCATCAGCCTATCCACGTACCATCGACTTCGATAGATTTTCTGAAATTGCCGCTGAAGTGGGTGCACTGCACATGGCAGACATCGCACATATCGCGGGGCTAGTAGCGACGGGACTTCATCCGTCACCCATACCCACAGCTGCGTTTGTGACTTCGACGACGCACAAGACGCTGCGCGGGCCTCGTGGCGGATTGATTATGTGCAAGGAAGATTGGGCGAAAAAAATCGACTCACGGATTTTCCCAGGTTCGCAGGGCGGGCCTTTGATGCACTGCATCGCGGGCAAGGCTGTCGCGTTTCACGAATCGCTTCAACCTGAGTTCAAAACATATCAGCAGCAAATACTTAAAAACGCCCAGGCACTAGCTTCGGGACTGTCTGCTAAGGGTAATCGTATTGTCTCTGGCGGAACGGATAATCATCTGATGCTCTTGGACCTGCGTCCCGCGCATCCCAACGTGACGGGTCAGCAGGCGGAAGATTGGCTGGTGGCGAGTGGTATTGTCACGAATAAAAATATGATCCCCTTTGATGAGCGAAAGCCAACGCAAACTTCCGGTTTGCGACTCGGTACGCCAGCTGTTAGCACACGGGGGATGAAAGAGGCGGAAATGGGTGTTATCGCTGGCCTGATTGATCGGGTGATTCAGGCGGAGGGAGAGGCCGCGACGATTGCAGCGGTGCGTGGTGAAGTGTTGGGGCTTTGTCAGCAGTTTCCGTTGTATCATTAGTGATTGCCACAGTACAACGAGCCGCAGGCTTTAGCCTGCGCGGACTCTAGGCAAAAATAATCATCGGAAAATTATTTGCCGCTAGTTGCAAGAACGCGTTTCCGTAAAGGGGCAAGCGAGGTTAATTACTCGTCCTGTGATTATTGATTCACATGGCACTTAGTTTGTGTATGATCATTAATTTTACCTAGATGCCTTTAACTTCGCAACACCGTGCGGGCTAAAACCCGCGGCTCGTTTTCAGATACTTACTATGCTTACGATTGGCTCATTTCAATTTGACGTTCCTTTCGTTCAGGCTGCGCTAAGCGGGTATAGCGATTTGGCGATGCGGCGCCAGGCGCGGCGCCATGGCTGTCCCTACACGATCAATGAGGTCGTGCTAGATAAAACGGTCATCGAAAAAGGCAAAAAACAACGGCGGATTCTTTTCGTCGCTGAGGACGATCATCCTGTTGGCGGACAACTCATGGGGGCTGACCCCGATCTTTTCGGGCCGGCTGCAGCAGCGATGGCTGAGGCGGGGTATGATATTATCGACATTAATTTTGGCTGTCCCGTAAAGAAAGTGCTCGGTAGATGTCGCGGGGGCTTTCACCTTTCGCAGCCAGACGTAGCTATCGACATTATTTGGCGCGTATATGACGCAGTGGGGAAAACTCATCCGGTGTCGGTGAAAATGCGGCGCGGCATGGATGATTCGCCTGATAGCGAGCGTAATTTTTTCGAGATTATTGATGGCGCTTTTGATATAGGTGTCAGCGCAGTAACAGTTCATGGTAGAACCGTGCGGCAGCGGTACATTGGTCCTAGTCAATGGCCATTTTTAACCAAGGTCAAGAAACACGTCGGAAATCGCACGATTCTCGGTAGCGGGGATTTATTCAGTGCGAAAGCTTGCATCAGCATGATGACTGAGACCGGGGTTGATGGGGTGACCATTGCCCGTGGATGCATTGGTCATCCGTGGATTTTTCAGGATTGCATTGCCTTGCACGAAGGTAAGCCGTTACCACCCCCACCATCCATTGCCCGGCAGCGTGAGGCTATTGCGAATCATTTCGCAGATGCAATTGAGGTCCACGGTGAGGGTTTAGCCTGTCGTATCATGCGAAAGTTTGGGATCAAGTATGCCGAACATCATCCGATTGGTCGGGACGTGCGCGATGCTTTTGTGAAAGTTAAAACGCCGCAGGATTTCCATGCGGTGCTTGATCGCTGGTATGACCCCAACACGGATTGGCCCGCGCCGATTCGTAAAGAGGGACATGGCGATTTGGTGGCTGCGGGGGCAACGACTTAGGCTAAGGTTGCAACCTAAGACTCATTTTTCGCTTGCTGATTGATATTTTTATCGCGTAGGTAATCTCACGCTATATTACAATTGTATCTCCGCGCGGGCTGAAGCCCGCGGCTCGTTTGTAAAATGGCAGGTTGAAGCCCGCGACTCATGAGAAAACATGGTGCTTATATTACCGGTGTACTGGCACGCCGGTGATGTTGGGCTTGGGCACACGCTCACGTTTTTTCTTGGCTAATTTTGGTAGTTTACCGCCGTTTGGTAATAGTACGATTTTACACGCATCACCTTTTTTCAGAAGCTCCATCGCGTCGTTGACTTCTTCAAATTCCACTGTCTTGGTGATGAGAGGGTTTAAGTCTACGACCCCGCTTTCAAGCAGCCAGCGGGTTTTGTACCACGTATCGAAAATGCGTCGACCGTTGAGGGCTAAGACGGTGAGGTTTTTGAAAATCATATTCTCGGCAACGTCAATCTCGACCGGCTTGGAAGGGATGCCAAATAATACCACCGTACCTCCGTTACGCACCACGCGAAAGGCTGTGGTAATCGCTGAGGGTGCGCCGCTCATTTCCAGGACGATGTCTACGCCGTAGCCACCGTTAGCTTTGACGATTTCTTCGATAATATCGTCGCCGGGTTGGGACACGTCGAACACGCACGATGCGCCCATTTGCTTGGCTAAGTTCATGCGAAACGGATGGACGTCAGAGGCGAATACGTGCTTCGCGCCGACAGCTTTGGCGATACCAATGGTAAATAAACCGATCGGGCCACAACCTAGCACGGCTACGGATTGCCCGGAAAGGTTTTGGTTCATGGTTGAGAAGACGGCGTTGCCAAAAGGCTCTTGGAGAGTGGCTATTTGTGGGGGGAGTTTATCGCGGTCGTTTTGCCAGATAACTTTTTCCGGAACGACGACGTAATTGGCGAAGGCTCCTGCTCTATCCACGCCGAGGATTTCGGTTTGGGGGCACATGTGGGCCTGGCCAGTGCGACATTGATAACACATGCCGCAGGTTACGTGCGACTCGGCAGAGACATAGTCACCGATGGCCGCCAGGCGCACGCGATCGCCGACGGCGACGATCGTGCCGCAGAATTCGTGACCTAAGGTGAGCGGCGGTTTGATGCGTCGCTGCGACCATTCGTCCCAACTCCAAATGTGTAAATCCGTGCCGCAGAAACTGGCTGCTTCGACATAAACGAGCACGTCTTCTGGGCCTGGGGTAGGCACGTCGATTTCACAAACTTCAAGGCCTTTTTCAGGGCGAAGTTTACGAATGGCTTTCATGGTCTTTGTCATAATTTTATTTTACCAGAGATACCTTGGTGTAGCTTGGTTCAGTTATGGCGTTTAAGCAACAAAACATTATTTTCGATCCGTAACGCTAAGATATTCATAGCACCGCCCGGGTTCCCGACGAATCGAGATTTTATTTCACCCACGGCTCGTTTCTAGTAAACTACTTGTCCTCTACAACTTCGTAACCATCCCAGGCGGAGGGATAGGCTAAGTCTTTTTTAGTTAGGCCACTGTTGAGCGATTGGGCTGATAGGTCGGGAAAGTCTGCGGTATTAATTTCATAGCCTTTGTTTTTGGTCATGATGACACGGCGCGGCAAATGAACATCTCGATCGATGAAAAATTCTAGCTTGTCATATTTCTTAGCCACGCGCGAATCTGGCTTAGGCACGCAATGCAGGTGATCGGTATTGGGTGGATCACCATCAGCGGCTGGCAGGAGCGTGACGTCAAAGTGATTGAGTATCTGTTGTTTCTTTTGGCCAAAGGGTAGCGGGAATGGCGCGGTTTCGAGATCGAAAAGGTTGATCGAATTGCCCGAATCATCGACCTGCTGCTTGGTTACTTGATGTAATCTTTCTACGGCTTGGTATAGCCAATAACCGTCGAACAGGTACCACTCTTGTTGGCCGAGCAGTCCGCCGTCCAGCACACAGCGGTCGAAGTGGATTAAAAAGTGTGGATTTTTTTCGGTGACCAGCAAGCGGATGGTGCCCTCTTTGACGGTCTTGGTGATATTGATCTTATCCTCTTCGGTGAAGCGGACCTTACAACTGATGTCGCGAAGTCCGTCTCCTCGACGTTCTAACTTGGTTAAGATGGCGTCCACCCGTGGTGAAATCGATGTGGGTATCTGCTGAGGTTCTGGAGTCTGAGCCACGGCCCCGGCTATGTTTTGAACAAGTAACATCAGGCACAAGCTTGAACGTATCGGCATGGTGTCACTCCCGCATCGACCGTAGGTGCCGCTTGGCTGCCTTGTCAGTCGATCCCTGTCGTATCCTAGGGTTATCGTAGGTTACGAGGCCAGCGACGACAAGATGCTCCGGCCTCGGGTCTGCGAATTGGCCCGTGTCTGATTGTGTCCAATTTGGCGGCATTAGCATCATCGTGGGGCGAATCGGTTTGTCGAATTTCTGGGGCTAGCCTATACTGCGTTGGCTGGGATTGCCCGGCCAATCACCCTCCGTGGCTAGGTGCGGTGTGGAATTGATCGCCATTCGCTTTACACTAATAGGAGAATTCCGTGACGCCACCGTTTGCTGACCGCGTAAAGACCGTCGAACAGTCTGACATTCGCCGTTACTCTGCTATTTGCGCTGCGATGAATGGCATCAATCTGTCTCAAGGGGTGTGCGACCAATCCGCGCCTGATGTGGTTAAGCAAGCGGCTAAACAGGCTATTGATGACGATCATGCGATCTATACGAATTTGCGGGGCACGACTGAGCTGCGGCATGCGATTGCGAAAAAAATGCGATCGTTTAATGGGATCGAATGCGACCCGGAAACGGAGATCGCGGTCAATGTCGGGTCGGCAGGCGCGTTCGCTTGCATGGCGCTGTCAACCCTGAACGCAGGCGACGAGTGCATCGTCTTCTCCCCGTTTTATAGTTATCACGTTAATTTGTTAAAATTATTCGGCGTGACCGTTAAGTATGTTGATCTTCAGCCTCCGGATTGGTCGTATACTTCGGAGACCTTAGCTGCAGCTTTTACGGATCGCACGCGGATGGTGTTGATTAACACGCCGGGTAATCCGTCTGGCAAAGTATTTTCCGAGACTGAGTTATTGGCCATTGCCGACCTAGCGGCTAAGTACAACGCTTGGATTGTGACCGACGAAATTTATGAATATATCACATACGATAAACCGCATGTAAGCATCGCCCGGTTTCCACAGGCGCGGGAGCGTACGGTCACGATTAGCGGGGCCTCTAAGACGTATGCCGTGACCGGGTGGCGTATCGGCTATGCGGTTGGTCCGGCGGAGCTGATCGATCGCATTTCGGTTGTGAATGATTTGCTTTACATCTGTGCGCCTGCGCCACTACAACACGGCGTCGAAGCCGGGCTTGGCTTGGATAGTAGTTATTACGAAGACATGTGTGCGGACTATTTGGTCAAGCGAGATCTGTTAGTCGACACGTTGCGGAGCATAGGATTTTCTCCGCACATTCCGGATGGCAGTTATTATATGCTGGCTTCGTTTGAAGAAGGTCGCTGGGCTGATGGTACAGTGGCTACGGAAGCCATATTGGAGCAAGTTGGCGTAGCGACGGTGCCGGGATCAGCGTTTTACCGCAACCCGGAAGACGGAAAAAATCAGCTACGTTTTTGTTACGCAAAAAAAATGAAGGATCTTGAGGACGCTTGCCAACGGTTGCGCAAGCTGGGAAGCGGCGCGACAGCCAGTGCGAATTCGTAGGGTAACGCAGCTATTTTTCTCGTTGAATCATGGAATGTTCGCTGGCTGAGCGTGGGAGGTTGATAGTTAGATGAATCGAAAAGTTTTTAGTATATTGTTTTCTGCAGCGGCCATGGTGATGATGGCTACACCAGGCATGGCGCTGGATGTTGGCGATAAAGCCCCCCCCCTTTCGATCATAAAGTGGGTCAAGGGCAAGCCGGTTTCTTTTCCTAAGGATTTGGGAAACAAACTTTATCTGGTTGAATTTTGGGCGACTTGGTGCCCACCGTGTAAAATGAGCATCCCGCTACTTACGCGATTGCAAAATAAACATATGAAGGAATTGACCATCATAGGCGTGACCGCGCCCGATGATCGTGGCAACTCCGTATCAGCCATTGAACGCTTCACGAGAAAGCAAGGTGAGGACATGTCCTACACCGTGGCTATTGACGACAGAGACAAGACTACCAAAGCTTATCTGGTCGCAGCGGGAATCCAAGGTATTCCACATTCATTCCTAGTCGGCAAAGATGGACTCATTATTTGGCATGGCAGTCCACTAGACCCGGAACTGATGGATATTGTACCGAACATTCTTTCCGGCAAGTATAACGTAGCCGAAGCCATCAAAGAGAAAAAGTTACAAGCGGATATAGCCCAGCGATTTCAGGATATTTCCATGGACTATCAGCGAGGGAAAATATCTCGCGCGTGGGATGGGATCGTTAGTGTGCTAAAAATTGATCCATCCAACGAAGAAGCAATGGATGTGCTGATGCAGCTTTACGTCACGGAGACGCGCGACCGCAAGGCGTTTCGGTCGTTTGTGAGTGGTCACATCGCTAGCTATCGCGAAAACAGTGCGGCGATGCGTACGTTGGCCCGCATCTTGTGTTCCAATATGGACATTACATCGCGCGTGCCTGACTTGGCCATTGAAGCGGCCAAGGCTGGGTATACGGCTACGGAAAAGAAAGACCCGATCGCGATCGCAATCTACGCCTTAGCCTTGTATCAAGTTGGCGATTTGGATAAGGCTATCGTCTTACAGAAAGAGGCGGTGGCTGCCCTGGGTTCTGAAGAAGATCAGTCGTTGGTGGATGCGTTGGCGTTTTATGAACAGTGCAAGCGACTGATTTCGGGAACATCGTAACGTTGATAATCGCAGGACACGGGTTACCGCCTCGCTGCTCGACTCAAAAATAGTTTTTCCAAGAAGAGTGCCATGCAAACTTTCAGCGAATTTCAAACGTTAGTCGCTAGCGAACGCGAAGGCCGAGACAATTTCAAGATTCTCGTTTCCTCGGTGCTGCCTCGTCCAATTGCTTTTGTTTCGACTATATCGGCGGCGGGCGTACCCAATCTCGCGCCGTTTTCTTTTTTCAATGCCGTCGGTTCCAGCCCGCCTGCAGTCATATTTTCTCCTTGCACCATGCGCGATGGTCGAGACAAGGACACCCTTATCAACATCCGCGAAGTGGGTGAGTTTGTGGTCCACGTCGTTCCCTATGCCATCAAAGAGGCTATGAACGAAACGGCTGCGGCTGTTGGTCCTGAGGTGAGCGAGTTCGACATCGCGGGCTTCACGCCTATCAAGAGTCAGTTCGTGAAACCGCCGAGGGCGGCTGAGTCTCCTGTGCATATGGAATGCAAGCTCGTTCAGATTGTCCCGGTTGGGGAAGGCCCGTTGTCGGCCAATATTTGTATTGGCGAAGTGTTGTGCTTTCACATTGCGGCGGGCTATCTGCTTGAGAATGGTGTTGTTGATTCTGCGAAATTGGATCTGGTCGGTCGGTTGGACGGTTCGAGCTATGCGACTTCCCGAGATCGCTTTGAGATGCCCGCACCTAAGCGATGAGACAATGTTCGATTACACGACTCATCTACTACTGTGTCAGCTAGACGTATCGCAAATATTGGGCGCTTGGCCTTCGCGCAATTTTTACATCACTATCGCCATAGTCGCGTTTGTTGTATTCGTAGCTACGTCATCGCGTATGGGCGGTCGGCGATGCTCGAAGTGCCAGGAATCCAATCGACCTCACGCCAACTTCTGCGCCCAGTGTGGCCAATCGCTTAAAAAACCGTGACACAATCTAGTGCTCTAGTCGCTGATGCAGAAGTGGATCGTATTCCAACATCGCGTCGGGCGGCTATTCGTCGCAAATTGTTACGCTGGTATGATCGTCACAAGCGAGATCTTCCTTGGCGTAGAAAAAGCATCAGCCAAGACCCATACGCGCAGTGGGTGGCTGAGATCATGTTGCAGCAGACGCGCGTGGATACGGTGATCCCCTACTACGAACGGTTTCTTGCCAGATTTCCTGATGCATCATCATTGGCTCGAGGTCGCCAAGAGACCGTGCTTAAACATTGGGAAGGGCTGGGGTATTACCGGCGGGCACTTTTATTGCACAAAGCTTGCCAGCAGCTTCGCAAAGAAAAAAGGCCCGTTCCACGATCGGCAGTACTATTAAAAGCGCTGCCGGGCATCGGTGATTATACCTCGGCTGCGATCGCTTCCATTTCTAGTGGTGAACCTATCGCAGCTGTCGATGGCAATGTCGCGCGGGTCGTGGCTAGATTATTTTGCGTCGAACTTGATGTGTTATCCTCTGGAGGCAAATCGCACATCACCCAACTGGCGAACCAATTAATCCCCACCGCCCGTCCTGGAGATTTCAATCAAGCATGGATGGATTTGGGTAGTCAAGTATGCACGCCTCGGTCACCGTCCTGCGAGGATTGCCCACTGGGTGGAGATTGCATGGCGCGCGTGAAGGGTTTAACCGACAAGCTTCCCATGCGTGGGACGGCTAATCCCAAGAAGATTCCTGTTGTACATTGCGCGGTTGGGGTGCTATCGCATGATCGAAAATTGCTCGTGCGCCGCAGGCCTGTTGGCGGACTGTGGGGCGGGTTGTGGGAGTTTCCGAATATCGACATGGCACAGAGGCAGCAAAAAATGGAAGCGGTGCTGGAGCTGCTTGAGGCTATGTATATAGAGCCAGACGATTTGAGGGCGCGGGCGACGGTCCGTCATCAGCTCACGCATCGACTTATGATGTTCCACGTTTTCACTGGGCAGGCTATCAATAAAAATGAAAAGCATTCTGCAAGCGAGTCCTTTCGATGGGTTACGCGGACGCAATTCGCCAAGCTCTCAGTATCCACTGCGCATCGAAAAATATATACGTCAGCCAGTGAAGCCCTCTAATAATTGCAGCTTGAAACCTGATGGACCCATCGGGGAGACACGGAGGAAGTTGGTGCTTGAGGCCATCCGGTAATTAATTATATGGTCAGCCTTGTTGTCATTCCCGCGCAGGCGCGAATCCAGTGCGATGCCATTTGCGGGTCACAACTGGATTCCCGCCTGCGCGGGAATGACGGAAGCTCAGTGCTTGGCTGATTCCTCCAAACGCTTTATTTCTCGAATCGATTTCCCGGACGACCACAGTTCTTGAATCAGCGTTAATAAAATAGTGTCAGCATAATATTGGGTTCGGCGTGCTTGCCTTCCACGATTCCGATCGTCGAGGTAGCAAACTTGATGCTAATCTCCGTCTGCTCGTCTAACCATTCGTTGATCTGGTTATTCATGAATGTCATCGCACCGTCACTCAGCTTTGAATGAAATATTCGGCATCGGATAGCGTGAGGTGAACTAGAATCAACCTTGCGTTTGAATTTGGATTCATCCCAGCCATGCGTTCCAAATTTATCGTCTGAAAATCCGTGGATACGACTTTCCGACAGATCGGCTTTGGACTCGCTCATGTCAGTAGGATTAGGCTCATCGAATGAGATTGGAGAAAGATCAATGTCATCACTAGCGTAAGACATTTTCTCTTTCTTATTCTCATTTTCTTTCTCGGCATCAACTACGCAATGAGGGCACAAAAGTTTACCCCCTTCGTATCGCGCTTTACCTGATTCGATATGCTCCGGATACACGCTGGCACCGCATTCTTGACACGGGGCGGTAACATCTTTGGACATGAGTCTTGCTCCCAAAAAGAGGGTTGTAACGCTGCTGTTATTGTACCGAATTTAATGGCCGCGCGTCAACGTTTTTTTCCCATCGCCTCCATTAGGATGTTTACGCTGGCGGAAGTGCCAATACGCGTAGCTCCAGCGTCCATCATGGCCTGCATGTCTGCTAGCGTGCGAATTCCGCCCGCAGCTTTTACTTTAATCGGCGAGGCGTGTCGGTGGAGCAGGGTCACATGGTCAACGGTTGCCCCCCCAGCCGGGTGAAATCCTGTCGAAGTTTTAACGAAATCCGCCTCTGCTTCTGCGCAACATCGACATCCCTGAATAATCTGCTCGTTGGTCAAGGCTGCAGTTTCCAAAATGACTTTCACAATAATCGGCGGCATGGCCTGATGCGCGACATAGGTGACCGCTTCAATATGTCGACGCACCTGACCAAGCGCTTGGCTAATTAGCAAACCTAGGGGCGCGACCATATCCACCTCCGCCGCGCCGTCGTCTATCGCCATCCGCGTTTCGTCTGCAAGTATTTTCGGATGCGAAGCACCGAGCGGAAAACCAACTACGCAGGCAACAGCTGGCCTGTGACCATGGTCGCGCCTAGCCGTGTTAATAATCTTGGCTGCGCGGGGCACGTATATAGGATTCACACACACAGCAGCAAATCCGTACTGAACGGCCTGCCCACAAAGTTCGTCGATTTGATCCGGTGTCGCTTCGGGCTTGAGCAGGGTGTGATCAATGGCTAATGCAAGACTCGGTATTACATGACTCATGTCGTCTCCGCGCAAATAGGATAACTATGCAACAGGCGCGCTAAACCATCTTCGACCGTTAGATAGCGGATGCGAGCGCGCTCGGCTGCGAAACCAACCGCAGGTAATCTCGTAGCGGCGCGATCGACGATAGCCACGGCTAGTGTGACGTCTTCCAATTGTAATTGCGAACGTCCGCTAGCGGCGCATTGTAATCGTGCCAGCCAGCCGATAGCGGAAACCGACACGGTTAGCGCAGCCATCCCCGCCGCTAATGGCCAGCCATAATAGCCTGAGCCAAATACCGATCGTGACGTTGTGCGCGACATTAAATAGCGCTCAATCAATTCGCTTACATCGCTGGTCTGCGAGGCCGGTGAGATTGCGTTTACCTCTTCGAAGGTAGCTTGGCCGGTGATTCCCGGCAAGGTTGGCACCGTCGATTTCCCCGCAAAAAAGCGACGGGCGGCATTAAGCTGCTTCCAACGTTTTCGCATCTGACCAACAAGCCCGGCTCGTAGCTCATCTAGCGTCACAAACTCGGCATGCACGAAAGCGAGCTGTCGCAACATAGCCCGTTGCCTTGTGGTTGACTCAGCCGGCGGTTGATCAATTCCGTGAGTAGCAGATTGCCACAAAATATCGAGCAATTCGCCTAATCTTACACCACGCACATTGACCAACTTGGCATCGTATAACGTGACCGCTACGCGAGATAATGCGATCAAGCGGGCGTGGACTGGTAGGTCTTTCTCTTTGACCCAACGCGATAGCCGACTCGTTATTATGGCTACTTCATCCTGCGATGCTAATAATCCTCGATCCAGCGCATCATGTTTTTTGAGTTGGTAATCATACGGAAGTTGCTGGGTAAGCGCTGTCAGCCAACTGCTATATTGCGAAATCGGCTTTCCTTTCGATGCCGAAGCGCTGGGACAATCAAAGCGAAACGACGCCTGCCACGCGTTTTCTACGCGGCGCACGGAAAACGGAAAAATGCGACAAGCTAACGGCTTGGCCTGTTCGCCGAGCTGCGCGTGGATTATGCACCGATTTTGATCGTCTAAAAATACACAGGAACCATCAGCCCGCTTATTTAGCGCGGCCCGGCGACCAATACGCACATAAGGCTTCGCGCCAATTTTATCCTCCCAAGGATGGGCATCTAAGCTCGCGCATTCATCGTTGGTCAAATCTCCTACGAGTGTTCGGCAACAATCCCCGCAAGAATGGCAGGACCATTGTTGCCCAGCAATTTGCGGCATGATGACCGGCAATGAGGTATTGGAATTCATCGCTGGTGATTGTGCAGGCATATTCGGACGAACGCAATCATGCCCCCACTTATCGCCCCTTGAACGTAGGCTAGATGCCATAGGCCGATAACCCCTGCATGGCGGCAGTCCCTCGCTTACCGGTACAGCTTCCGATAAACCACCAAACTCAAGCAACGTGGTTATCGCACTATCGAACCATGTTTGACCCTGCCCTCCGTGCTTAGGACGCGTCTTTAGTCCGTCGATGAACGAGCAGGAATATCCAGGAAGAGCTATCAGGGCTAGGACTCCACATATTTAGGAATCCTCGCGGTGCATACGCGCTCTCATAGTTCATCATTATGAAATGGTTAGTACGAAACAACGGAGACGCGGCGTGACATTTTCCATTTTCATACGAAAGCGTTTTTCCCTTTCGGTATGCGCTTTAGTAACAACGTTTCTCCCGGTAGTCGCATGGGGAGATGAATCTCAAACTGATGCCCCCACTCCGATCACCTGGCGGGGATGCGAGATCACGAAAAACGCGTTTATGGGCGCATGCGCGGAAGCCTACGAAATAGAAATCGGACAGAAGATCATTGTTAGTGGCGGCGGCGCGGCGTTGGGCATTCGGGCGGCAGCAGGAGGTCGCGCAGACCTAGGCGGCACCTGCCGACATCACTTGCCAAACCGTTTTGATTCAGAATGCGGCATGAATACAGCCGTCGTGGCTAGTCAGGGAACGGTGACGCTGGAAATGGGACTGACGTTAACGACTAATTACAAGCATTGGGACGACACGAGTGACATTACGAACTTTAAGCAACTGTTGAGCCAAGCAAAGGCATCTGCCGGTCTATGAATGCTGCGGATAGGCCTATAACTATATTTGTCTTTGAATTGATATGATCAACTGAGGAAATTCGCGTTAGATGAGACTTATCTCAAAACTCAGTTTTGGTGCGCTAGCCCCAACCATCATGGTTGTGCTGGGAGGCTGGTATATCCTGGAAAATCGGGGAAGCCAGGTGGCTATGCGACAGGCGCAGCACGCGCTTGATAACTGCGCTCAGTCAACATCGCAACTGGTAGAGACTTCTCTTGAGGGGGTCTTGTCTGACCTAGTCGTACTATCGACACAGAGTTCGTTTTCTGAATATTCTATGTTTACACGTGCTGGCTTACTTGACGACGCGGAACCACAAAGACTTCGTATCGAAGAAGCGGCATTACATCTTCTTCACCATCGCGAAGCCTATAAGACATTCTACTTCCACAACGTAGAAGGCGATGGGGTGGTCACCGTAGAACATGGAGAGGCGATTCTCAAATATCAATCAGCCGCACAGTCACCGTGGTTCACGGCGGCCATGAAACATGGTCGCTATGTGGCTGCGACTAAGGAAAATTCGCTGCGTATCGCGGTTCGCGTGACCATCGACGAAGAGGTTCAAGGCGTCGTATCGGTAATCAGTAATGGTGAAAAATTATTGGTACCAGTCCTCAATCACGCAGCGCGCACCGCCCTCGATAGGCGCGTTCGACTCGAACATAACCCGAGCAGTTTTCATGTAGAGGCTAATTGGCAGCCGTTATCACAAGATGATGCTATCGAATCCCGCCTGGCCCTAGATTCTCCAGATGGGTGTGCCATCATTATCCGACAGCCGGTGGCCTCCGCGATCGCCCAATACAAATCGTCTGAGCAAAGATTTTCTATCGCCTTACTCACGCTAACCGCTGTTTTGGTCGGATTTATTCTTGTCGCCATCAGAATTTTCGTTCTTAACCCATTGCGGTCGATTCACGCCAAAGCGATAGCATTCCAGCATGGTAAGTCATTGCCCACTACCCGACTCACGCAGCGTGACGAATTGGGTGATCTTGATCGGGCGTTGACCGGGGCGGTAGGCCAGCTTACGGATACGATAGCCTCCGTTCGAACGCATAATGAAAATCTTGAAGTCAAAGTTGAACAACGCACCAACCAACTGGCTGAGAGCGAAGGCCGACTACGCGCGATAGTCGAGGGAATTTCTTCAACTACAGGCACAGAGTTTTTCGAGGCACTATCCAAAGCCATCGCACGAGCCTTCGGAATGCGATGGGTAATGGTAAGCGTTATTAAACCCAATCATCAAAGCGAAGCCATAGTGTTTTGGGATGGCACACAACATCTACGCGGAGTAACCTACGAGCTTGCCAATTCGCCATGCGAGATAGCCCTTAGAGATGGACACTGCCTAGTTGAAATGGACGTATGTCATCATTTTCCGCTAGATCAGGATCTGCAAAAATGGGGCGCGGAAAGTTACGTCGGTGTCCGACTCAATTCAAGTGATGGTACGCCCCTTGGCACGCTGTGCGCGATCCATGATAAGCCCCTCCCCGAAGTCGCTAAGGATGTGGCTTTATTACAAGTGTTTGGCGCGCGGGCTGGAGCCGAGCTAGAACGCCTACAAGTTGAATTGGCCCTAGAAGAGTCAGAGGCCAAGACACGGGCTATTGTCGATACGGCAGCCGATGGAATTATCACCATCGATGAACATGGCGTTATCCAATCTTTCAACGGCGCTGCCGAACAGATGTTTGGCTACAGTGCACAAGAAGTCATTTACAACTCTATAACCATGCTCATGCCAGAGCCGTACAAGGAAGCGCATGCCAGTTACATACAGCGATATTTTGATTCCGGCGTGGAGCATGTCGTCAACAACCGAAGAGAAATCGTCGGTATGCGTAAGGACGGCACTATATTCCCTATGGGTATCGCGGTCGCCGCAGTCACCCTAGCCAGCGGTCCCATGTTTACAAGTATTGTGCGTGACATCAGTGACGTAAAGCAGGCAGAAGAAACGCTAAAACTGCGTGTGCGCCAACAAGCAGCCATCGCGGAACTAGGCAGTTATGCATTGGGAGGCGAAGAACTAAAAGACCTTTTTGAACGGGCTGTCTCGCTGGTCGCAGACACGCTTGAGCTTGAGTATTGCAAACTATTTGAACTACGCATTGATAATAATGATTTAATACTCCGAGCTGGCGCAGGTTGGCAAGAAGGCTTTGTCGGACACGCCATCGTTGGCATGGGCGTCGATTCGCAGGCTGGATATACGCTGACCTCCGAGAAACCTGTTATCGTTCATGATCTTAGTAAGGAAACGCGTTTTAGTATTCCTTCACTTCTAACAGAACACAATGTTGTGAGCGGTATGACCGTGGCTATATCCGGGCGTGATTATCCTTTCGGCGTTCTCGGCGTGGATACTTGTACGCAGCGATCATTTAGCCATGACGATACTAACTTTCTCAGCTCCGTGGCAAACGTATTGGCTGAAGCGATTGAACGACGGCTGACGGAGCAGAAACTTCAACTGGCTCAAATACACGCAGAATCTGCCAACGTAGCCAAGAGCGATTTCTTGGCCAATATGAGCCATGAAATCCGCACGCCCATGAACGGCATCATTGGCATGAGTGAATTGGCCCTCGATACAGAAATGAGCGACGAACAGCGTGAATATATAGACACTGTACTGGAATGTTCTAGCTCGCTATTGAGTCTTCTCAATGATATCCTAGATTTTTCCAAAATCGAAGCTGGTAAATTGGAATTGGAAAAAATTGATTTCAACCCCATCGTCACTGTCGAGTGTACTTCAGACGTATTGTACCAACGGGCGGCTAATAAAAATATCGAATTGATTTGCAACGTTCATCCAGACGTCCCTACTTGGCTGAGCGGCGACCCGAATCGTCTTCGACAAGTATTGGTGAATTTAGCTGGAAATGCCATCAAATTCACTGACCAAGGCCAGGTTGTCGTAGCGCTGCGTGTCGTAAGCGAAAATGATCAGGGCGTCGAGTTAGAGATATCTGTCTCAGACACAGGGATAGGCATACCGGCCTCGCGACAAGAAGCGATATTCGAAAGCTTCACTCAGGTCGATAGTGCCACAACGCGTCAGTTCGGCGGGACTGGACTGGGCCTAGCGATTACCAAACAAATCGTTGATTTGATGGGTGGAAAACTCTGGCTTGAGAGCAAAGAAAACCAGGGTAGCCAATTTTTCGTCAGTGCATTGTTCCCGCGAGGCACAGCGCCGACATCTCTTACAGATGTACCATTGGCAGACCTCAGTAACCAACGCGTCCTGGTCGTCGACGACAACGCCACGAACCTGCTCATGTTACAAACCACCCTGAATGCATGGGGATGTAGCGTGACAACGGCTGAAAGTGGTAAGGAAGGTCTAAAGCTGCTGCGTACCTCAGTGGAAGCGGGCAAGGCCTTCGACGTGGTCGTGCTCGATGTACAAATGCCTCACATGGATGGCATACAAGTTTGCCAGACAATTCATGACGAAGACTGCTATGGCCACCCGCCAGTTGTGCTTGCCAGTTCGCTGGGAACGAAAAGTGAAATGGCCCGCACTCGAGAAATCCATTGCACGGCCTGCCTGACGAAACCACTCAAGCAAACCTCGCTAAAGAGTACGCTCGTTAAGGTGTTAAGCCCAAAAATACCAAGCCCTGCAGCTTCGCCGCGAGTAGAAGTCGTCGATAAAAATGAACTAAGCCAAAGCGCATTACGCATCCTTGTTGTCGAAGACAACCTGGTCAACCAAAAGCTCATGTTGGGCGTGTTAGGTAAGTTTGGATACGCGGCTACCACGGCAGATAACGGCAGAATAGCGATTGAAATGTTGGAACGAGAATCGTTCGATCTGGTGTTTATGGATATTCAAATGCCAGAATTGGATGGACTCGAAGCGACGCGGCGTATACGCACCCAGCCACGGTGGCAACAACTCCCGATAGTAGCGATGACCGCGCACGCCATGATAGGCGATCGTGAACAATGCCTCGAAACCGGAATGAATGACTATGTCACCAAGCCAATCAAAAGAACTGAAGTGCGTGAAATGATTGAAAAATGGACCACTGTATCTCCTATAGATAACAAGAACGAGGAATTCCAGATGCTAGAAAAAACCCCTGACAAAAACCCGGGGACGGATAGTGTCGCAGCTATCAACATTGAACAAGCCCTACGTCAATTGGACGGCGATCGCGAACTGCTCTTAGAAGTCATCGAAGTATTCATGGAAACGATCCCTGAATTAATGGAAGAACTTCAAACAGCCATCACAACCAGCGACGCCGAAAAGATGCACGGCGCGGCCCACAGCCTCAAGGGAGCCGCATCCAATATTTGCGCCGAATCCGTCCGGGCAGTTGCACAGCAACTTGAAGACATGGGGCAACGTGGGGACTTCAATAATGTAAACCTTATCGTGGCAACGCTACAAGGACACGTGAGCGAACTAGTTACTTTCGCTGCAAGTATTGACGCAAAATAAGGTAAAGCATGGCTCTATCACATAAAATTCTAGTCGTTGACGATAACGCCACCAACAGGCGCATCTTGGTCAAATCCCTAGGCAAAATAGGCTACGAAGTCCTAGAAGCCTGTGACGGTTTTGAAGCTGTGGATATGGCCACCGCTCAGTCACCGGACCTAATTCTCCTTGACATTATGATGCCAGGACGAGACGGTTTTGAGGTGGGCAGAATCCTTAAGTCGCAGAAAATAACCGAGTCTATACCCTTTATCTTCCTGACGGCGAAATCGGAAGCTGAAGACATCGACCGGGCCTTTTCATTGGGCGGGAGCGACTATTTAACGAAGCCATTCAAGATGGGCGAGGTCAAGGCCCGTGTTTCCGTACACATTCAATTACGACAGGCCCAAAAGGAAACAGAAGAGAGAAACAAGCAGTTGGAAGAAATGTCCAAAGTGATCGCGGCTACAAATATCGAACTGGCTCGGCAGGCCCGCGTCGATCCCCTCACCTCGCTACTAAACCGCAGAGCATGGGAAGAATGCATCACAAAGGAACATGATCGATGTCGTCGGAACGGCAGCAACTACAGCATTATCATGATCGACGTTGATTACTTCAAATCCTACAACGATTCTCTAGGGCACCAGGCCGGCGACGATTGCTTGCGACGCATAGCAGCTTGTATCGAATCTACATGTAGAAAAATGGATGCCGCCGGCCGATATGGAGGCGAGGAGTTCGTTGTATTAGTCCCGCACAAAAAGAACGAGACGGCGTTGGTACTAGCGGAACGCATACGAAAGGAGATCAACAACCTTAACCTGCCTCACCCCGCTAGCAAGGTGACAGATCATATCACAGCCAGCATGGGCGTAGCTGACTTAGACGACACATCGTGGGAGAAGGTACTTGAGAAAGCCGACTTGGCGTTGTATACGGCCAAAGAGACAGGGCGAAATAGAGTATGCACATACGACCAAACGATACCCAGGCAAGACATTCCAAAAACAACTTTGCTCAGACCAACGCGAGGCAATAAGGCTCAACTACCGATTGATGATGGTCGAATTAGGGTGTTGATCGTAGACGATAATGCGACGAATCGAACAGTATGTAGGAATTCTCTTGAGTTCGAAGGATATACTATACACGAAGCTGTCGACGGAAATTCCGCGCTTGAAGAAATCGCCAAATTGCAGCCTCATGTGATACTGATGGATGTGATGATGCCAGGCATGGATGGCTTGGAATGTACTAAGATTCTCAAGTCGAATCCAGATACATATAACATTCCGATCATCATAGTCAGCGCATTAGCGGACGCATCCGATATTCAAGCCGGCTTGAAAGCAGGCGCTAACGAATATCTCGCAAAACCAATTAGGCCAGCGGAACTTGCTTTGCGCGTGCAATCGATGGCCAGGGCAGAGCGTGACCGCCATGACCTGCTGATCAGTAACGATGTTCGCGGTGAGCAGACGCGCATTCTGAACGTACTACTAGACCTTTGCCGATCGCTCGGCGCGACGGACGAGCTGGACATAGCACTCGACCATACCATCTGCGCCACAGCTGCACTTACTGGCAGCCGCCGCATATCAATTATGCTGCCAGACAGTAACCGAGAATTCTTAAATGTAACGAAATCTGCCGGCATGAACGAAGAACTAGCTGCGACCATCCACACACCCATTGGTGAATCGATCGCGGGATGCGTATTTGAATCTGGTATTCGCCATATTGTCAACGGCGAGTCTGATAGCCAATTTTTGAATCCTGATTACAACTCGGCACATTTTGCGTCCTCGCCGCTCATCTGCACCGCACTGGGTACAACGGAACACATCATCGGCGTTATTAATGTTACAGACCGGGTGGGTGGCAAGCCCTTCAAGCCTCAAGAATTGGAAGCGGTCGAGATGATTGCAAACATCGCTGGTACTGCGATCAATAGCATTATCACACGTCGATCGCGCGACGAAGCACGAGATGCCATAATGGTGGCATTTGCGAAACTGGCAGAACACCGTGATGGCGACACCCGAAAGCATGTTGATCGTGTGACGCAATATTGTTTGGTCCTTGCTGGCGAGTTGCGAAAGTCTGAAAAGTATGCGGCGGTGATCGATAGTGCCTTCATGTACAACCTCAAACGGGCAGTACCACTACATGACATTGGTAAAATAGCCATCCCAGATAACATTTTGCTCAAACCAGGCCGGCTGACCATGCAAGAAATGACCATCATGAAGAAGCACGCGGAAATTGGCGCGGAAACCATCCGAGCTGTTCTGGAACGCGCTCCGGCACTTCCCATGCTAAGCATGGCTGAAGAAATAGCTTCTTCCCATCACGAATGGTACGACGGAACAGGATATCCACAGGGCCTTTCGGGCGACGATATTCCTCTCACGGGGCGAATCGTCGCGCTGTCAGATGTGTACGACGCCGTAACTTCCAAACGCCCCTACAAAGATGCCATAGAACACAGCGAGGCTGTCACCATCATATTGAAATTGTCTGGCACACAATTTGACCCAGCTATCGTTGAAGCCTTCATGCGACACGAAACCCATATAAAAAAGCTCGGCGAAGAACTAACGGACACCTTCGTACATGTTGACAAGCAGCCTAAAGACCTGGTTCCAGCTAACAATTCAGATGTGAAGTAAACTCGTAAAGAAAGCCCTACCCCCTGGATGGACGACGAGGCCATGCTTAAGTGTAGACGGCGTCTTTGAGATAGACGCTATAGATCAAAGAAGACGGATGTTGTGATATTGGAAAACACATCGACGTCCTTTAACCTGAGTACTATCCTACCACTATTGCTTAGTATCGCGGGCTGTCAGAACGTTGTCATATTCTATTGATTATGCGTAACCAGTTACGGCGCAAGCGCATCGCCCGCTTTCACATGCCTGCCATTTACAAATTCAGGCCACTTCATTGTCCGGCTCCCCGCGGGTTTTATTTCAAGAATTTCAATATACCCATCAGCCGCAGCCACATACAAACGCCCATCCAATGTCCCCGGCGCATCCGTAGGTTTCCCCGGCAATTCCGATGGCCGCGCACTGACAATCGTCACGCCCTCATCTTGCCCCGCAGCCCCTCGAAACGTGGCCCGCGCACCAGGCCAAGGCGTCATGCCGCAGATATGATTCAACACCACAGAAATAGGGCGATCGAACGATATCAGACCGTCATCCTTTTTCAGCTTCGGTGCTTTACTCGCCAGCGCATTGTCTTGGTGCGTCCCTTCTGGATTCTGACCATCATCAAAAAGTTTCAGTGCCGTTTCCACGGCATCCACTCCAATCCCAGCCAACCGGTCGTGCAGTTGCCCGGCGGTTTCTTCCGCTTTGATATAGGTCCACTTTGAAGAAAGAATAGGCCCTGCGTCCATGCGCTCGACGATACGAAACACCGTGCAGCCCGTCTTTTCTTCACCCTCCACAATCGCCCAATTAATCGGCGCAGCCCCACGATATTTCGGCAACAGCGACGCATGAAGATTGATGCACCCGCCCGGCATCAAATCTAATAACTCAGCCCCCAATTTCTGACCAAAGGCAATGACCAACCCCAGTCGAGCATCACATGCTATCAATCGCTCAAGCACCTCCGGCGAATTTACGTTTTCCGCTTCCACTACCTGCATGGCCAATTCTCGGGCCATCTCTGCTACTGGCGTCGGCGTAATTTTCTGACCGCGGCCACTACCCCGCGCAGGCTGCGTCACAACCAACGCCACCTCGTGCTCACTTTCGTTTAGCCATCGCAATGTAGGAACCGCGAATGCCCCGGATGCCATGAAAATAATTCGCATAATATATTGCCGTACTACTTAGTGAGCGGATGCGTAGTCTTCGCGCAGTTGCTTGAGCAACCGACGATTCGTGATTTCATCTGAAGTAGACATATTGTCGATAATCAACCGGCCATTGAGATGGTCCGTTTCGTGCTGCCAGATTCGGACGATCAATCCTTCGCCAGTCTCTGCAAATTCTCGGCCTTGCAAATCAACCGCTTGAATCACGGCCTTTTGTGCCCGTCGCATCGTCACCGCCACAACAGGCAAAGACAGGCAACCCTCCTCCCCTGCTTCGCCACCTTCAAAATCTTTCAAGACAGGATTCACATAGACCATATTATCCTCCGGCTCACCCGTAGGATTGCAGACGAATAGCCGAATCGCCACGCCAACCTGAGGCGCAGCTAATCCAACCCCGGGGGCGGCATGCATCAGTTCAAGCATGCGTCGCGCAAATTCAGCCAACGCCGGAGAAAAGTCTGTCACCGGCGCGCATTGCACCTTTAATACCGGGTCCGGATAAAAGACGATGCCGAGTTGCTCTGAATTCGGAAGTTTCACGTTTGTCGCAGTACCCATCATAGCCAAACATAGGGTTCCCCAGCTTGTCGGCTTGACACTGTTTTCCAGAGGGATAGTATCACTTGGTTAGCGAGTGTAAAGGACTCAAAGAAGTGTGGGTAGTGGTCTCGGTCGGTATGTAGGTAGCCATCTGACCTTTTTATCAAGGTTGATGGCTGGCTGGACATCGCGAAAGCAGGTTTCGGTCATCCTCCGATAGCAACATAGCCGACGACCACTTCCTAACATCATAAAATTTCATGGCTAAAAACAAAAAAGACGATACGGGAACCCCAGCAGAGCTAGCCACGCGATACGTGACGACTGCGGAAGATAAGGGCAAAGCCAAGAAGTGGTTCACGCGGGCCAGGGAACTCGGTGACAAAAGACAATTCGACTACGCCATCGAATATTACGCAAGCGGACTAGAGTTCTGGCCCGACGCCGTCGAAGAAGCCTGCAAACCCCTACATGGCTGCGCGGTCGCTCGTAAACAAACCGGCGGCAAAAAACCCGGATTCAAAGATACGCTCACGCGGTCCATGACCGACAAGGATGCCAAGAAGGCCTTTGTCAACGCACTTTGGCTGTTTGGCCACGAGCCTGATAATGTGGCCTATGCAGAAGGCCTCACAAAATGCGCCGCCCGACTACGTGCGGAAGATACCTGTCAGTGGGCCGCTGGCATTTTCCAAAAATCGCTCGAAGCAAACTCCAAGACTACATCCAAGCAGTTTCAATCCTTAACTACTTTACTTGAAGAACTAGGCGACCGAGCTGTCGAACGTGACGAAACAGATTTTGCCGTGGCATGTTTCGAGCAAGGCGTGACCCTGCTGAGTGTATGGCGAACCCGATTCCCCAATGACCACGCCCTCGAAGCTGCGATCAAAAATCTCTCGACTAAGCTGACCATCACACGCGGCAAATATAGAAAAGGCGATTCCTTTGTGGACAGCATCAAAGACAAAGATGCCCAGAAAGATTTGCACGATGAAAAACTATCCGTCCAAACGGAAGTCCAGCTAGACTCACTCATCGCAGCCGCCGAGAAGACCCACAACGATGACCCCGACAATGCAGGACACCTGCGACGCCTGATAGACTTACTCTGTCGACCTGAGCAGGAAGACCTCGAAAAGCGGGCCATTGGCTTTGTAGTCGCACAATACCAGCGAACTCAGGACTACGGATGGAAGCAGTACGGCGACGACATTCGCATGAAACAACTGGCCCGACGGACACGAAAAGCCCGTAAAGCTGGTGACAACGAAGCCGCCCAAGCTGCCCAAATCGCCAGTTTGAAGTTCGACTTAGCCGTCTTCAAAGAGCGAACGCACCGTTTTCCGACTGACAATCGCATAAAATACGAATATGGACTAAGACTTTTCCTCGCCGGCAGATTCGACGACGCCATCCCCCTACTCCAGGCCGCACGCTCCGATCCGAAGAATCGAGCCGAATGCGCCCTGCACTTGGGGCGCTGCTTTTTCCACAAAAAGTACTATTCCCAGGCCATTAGCACGCTTCAGGCCGAGATCGAAGTCTATCCGATCCCGGACGACGACAAGGCCAAGGGCCTTACTTATTGGCTGGCTCGGGCATTCGAGGATAACGGCGACGCTGAAAAAGCCAAAGAAACTTACGGAAAGATCCTTGAAATGGACTACAACTATAAGGATGTTCGTGATAGACTAGACGGCTTGCCAGAAAGTTAGGAACGCTGGCTAGCAGGGTCAAAAGACCATTGGGTTACTTAAGCAAGAAGATTACGGAGCAACATCTGTGGCGAATCTAGATTCATCGAAGAAACGAATTAGGCAGAACGAAAAATGTCGAGCGCGCAATCGTGCGCGAAAGTCACTCATCAAAACAGCTACTCGGCAATTGTTAGACGCCATCCATGATGGGGATCTTCAATCGGCTAAGACCCTGTTAAGCAGCGCGACTAAGCAGATCGATCAGGTCGCAGCCAAGGGCACGATTCACAAAAACACCGCTGCACGAAAAAAATCTCGTCTAGCCAAGCGTCTTAACAAAGCCGCCGTCGCAAAAGCGTAAGTACAAGCGCGTAAGTTATTCCTAAGCGAGCCGCGGGCTTCAGCCCGCGCGGACGTGAGTATGAATCAAGCTTTCGCATCGCATACTTGGTGCCCAGGTGTGTTATATACGACGACGAGCTTCAGCGTGCCAGCTTTTCTCTTGCGAAGCGACACTAATAGTTTCTTTAAGAAGCGAAAGCGCATTGTCGTTACCCGCTTCTTTTTTTTGCGCGCCATGATAACCTGACTAACTAACTTGGCTCACAAGGCAGATCAGTGTCATGCCATCATCCTCTAACTCGCGCTTCGTATCCCGTGGCGGGGAAAAGCTAGACGCCGCCCTATCGCATTTTCAACTTGACATAAGCGATTTAGTCTGCGCGGACCTCGGTAGCCATGTCGGCGGCTTCGTCGATTGCCTCTTACAGCGAGGCGCTAAAAAAGTTTTCTCAGTAGACACCTCTTATGGTACACTAGCTTGGACCCTTCGCCGTGATCCACGTGTCGTCGTTATGGAGCGAACCAACGCCATGCACGTTGAGCTGCCAGAACCAATTGACCTAGTCACCATTGACGTCGGCTGGACGCCACAAGCCAAGGTTCTAAAATCAGTATCCACCTTCGCAACATCTGGCACGCGCGTCCTATCGCTTATCAAACCTCATTACGAAGCCGGAAAAAACGCTCTGCAAAATGGCGTACTGCCAGATGAGCAGGTAGACAAAGTCGTCGATCGCGTTGTGTCAGCCATCAAGCACGATGGCTGGTCGGTACTCGGTACGTTGCAAAGCCCCATTCGCGGGCACGGCGGAAACCGAGAAGTCATAGCTCTGCTCACCCGCCAAGATGGCGGCAGTGCTCATAACATGTCTAACAAAGGAGAAGAAGGGTGAAATTTCTATTAGGTATGATCGTATTGTTTGCGTTAGTCATCGGTGGTATGTACCAGTTCGGCGGCTACTTCAACTTCGACGCGACCCAACAGGGCAAGGACATCCGCGCAAAGCTTGGCCCGGGCATGACTCACAAGCAAGTGTTCGACATCACCGGCAACCCCAGAAAATATCAGGTCATCCAGCGCAAGGCTAAAAAATTCGGCGGACAGGAAATCGAGTCGTTCATTCCCGGGCCAATAAACATCTTCAAGCGAGAAAGATACGACGAAAGAATCGCAGAAAACAGCATGCCCCACGGCAGCCTCGCCACCTTCCATTATTCAGAGAGCCAAGCCTTCACCGTAACATTCGACGGAACAGGAACCGTCACATTCATAGAAAAAGCCGGGACGATGTCCGACTTTTTACAAATGCCCGAAGATTAAATCGAGTTGCGGTGGGTGTTACGCCCAATCGCAATGGCTGGGGCATGCAGTGAACAAAATAAGATATACAATATATGGAGCTTGCGTTGGATTAACGTTGAATGTCTTCATTATCATATTGAGGGAGAAAAGAGGGAGAAAAGGTGTCAGGTTGAATTGTTTGGCATTGGAGCTGAATCTGGATGATAATTATGGAATAATTCAACCTGACACCTTTTCTTCTTCCCGCTAGCGCCAGTCGCACGGTTATGAGTGAGAAAACTTTTCGATACATCATTAGGCTTTCTTGTTCTATAGTACCCAACACACAGATTCATTTAAGGTTTACGGGGAGCTTTTCGTTCGTTTTTTGAAACGGCTTTGTCCGCTTCTGCACGGTCGATCGCATCTATTACGCGCAGATGCTGACGATGGTTGTGCAATGACGAGGCCGGATCGTCGTACATCTGTTTCAGCTTTGTCTTGATCTCCGGACGAAGCGGAGCGACCTTTTCAAGGTAACGAAACATCACACCGTACGCGCCATGGTAGTTGAGTTCGATATCGAGGTCCTCAGCGCAGAGAGCCGCAGCGTGTGGGTCATCGAATTTCCCAAGTGTTTCGATCGCTCCATCCCGCAACAAGAGTACATTCATATACGCCTTCCGGGCCGTCTCGTCTTTGAGCGGAAAGCCAGGCTTCATGGTTCCGCGATACCGCCTCACTCGTTCGGTAGCCTCATCGACAAGCCTACGAACGGCGCCACCCAAATGATCCGGGCCGATCCGTTCCGCCAGTCCCAATCCTGTCCCTATGCGTTTGTAGGTTTCATTAGTTGACAAGGCCGAGTCATCAACGGGCAATTGCATGGCGTCAGTAATCGCATTAGCGTATATGGTCGGATTGTCTACCACATGTTGCAGAACTGTTTTTGTATCAGGGTCCATCACTCTCTCGACCAAGCCGTGCCTCAGTGAGGACAAGAAGGCTATCACTTCGTCGGGATCTCTTTCTACAGGAGATGGGCCTGCAAGAGACACCGCAGTCGTGAGTAATATGGCTAGGGCGGGAAGGATGCCCAATGCAACCTTCTTGAGAGGAGTCAGTAAATTTTGTAAGCACATTTTCAAGTTTCCTTGCTTATGGGCAACCAGTGACCATGCGGTTACCGATAGCCGTAAGGTTTCCCGCTGGACGACACATGCGAGCATTCATCTCCGTTTGATGAGTAATCCGTCGTTGAAGATGGACCTTGTTGTCTATATCCGATCCGTTGGGGGGAGAAAAGGTGTCAGGTTGAATTGTTTGGCATCGGGGCTGAAACTGAATGACAATTATGGAATATTTGAACCTAACACCTTTTCTTCTCCCGGGCTAATCGGTTAACGCTATTATCACTATACACATTATCACATGCATAATCAGACCAAATGCTGTTGATAGCTGCGGTCATATTACCAGCCAAAACCGCTACCGGGTCAAGTTCGCGGTTCAAATATCGCTGCTGACCAATTGCCCTGCCTGACAATATCATGTACGAAGATCAGTTTAATTGACAGTAGGAGAACTAGGCGCGAGCCATCATAATGGCCGCGCAATCAACGAAGATGGAGTACGTCATGAGACCCATAATGATGTTCGTGGCTACAATGATCGTGTTACCCTTGCTATGGTCTTGCGCCGGTGCCCAGACGTCAAAATACTTCGTTGTGCGGGTAGTTGATGAACAAACGGGCCGCGGTGTGCCGCTGGTCGAGCTGAAGCTCCCAAATGAGGTGAAGTACTGGACAGACAGTGCGGGCGTGGCCGCAGTCGATGAGCCCTCGCTTCGTGAGCGTGAAGTCTTCTTCGGCATTCGCAGCCACGGCTATGAATATCCACAGGAAACACCCTTTGGACGTGGTGCTATCGTCATGATCGATCCCGGCAAAACGCAGGAAATGCGCATCCGCCGGAAGATGGTAGCCGAACGGCTCTATCGTCTTACTGGCGAGGGCATCTATCGCGACAGCGTGCTGGCCGGCCTGTCGGTGCCGGTAAAAGAGCCGATGCTAAACGGACAGGTGCTTGGGCAGGACACCGTTTCCGCGGCCATTTATCGTGGCAAGATATTTTGGATCTGGGGCGACACGGTCGGACCGGCTAACTGGAACTTCAGTGTTTCGGCTGCCACCAGCGATCTATGCGACGACCCTGATGTGGCGGTCAACTACACCTATTTTACTGATACGGAGGGGCGCGCGAAGCAGATGCTGCCACTTACTGGCGAAGGCTTGGTGTGGATCGAAGGACTCATCCCGATGAAGGATCCGCACGGTGAGGACCGACTCATCGCCACCTACACACGGCAGGACGGCCTGCAGTTCCCCGATGAATGCGGCCTGGCACTCTTTGATGACAAGCTAAGGGTGTTCAAGCCATGGGTGCAAATGCCCTGCCGCAGGGAGCACGTATCGTCGCATCCCTTCTTGCATGACCGCTACTGGTACTTATATCCCTCGTTGCGGGTACCAAACGATTGGATCGCGATACAGGACTCGACGCGATGGGAGAAACGCGACGTCCAGTTACCTCCGAACGCAAAGCGGCCGTCATGTGTAGTGTGGAACGAATACCGCCAACGCTGGATTCTTCTGCTGGATGAGGTCGGCGATGTTTATTATGCCGAAGCAACACAGCCGGAAGGTCCGTACGGTAAGGCCGTGAAGATCATCCACCACGACCACTACAATTTCTACAACGTGGCCACGCACACCTTCTTCAACCAAGAGGGTGATCGCGTGATCTACCTGGAGGGTACCTATACCGATTCCTTCAGCGGTGCGAAGGAGAAGACGCCGCGCTACAACTACAACCAAGTGATGTATCGTTTGCGGCTCGACGACCCGCGGCTTCGGGAGGCGCAAGAATAAGACGCATTTAAGGGGGCCGTCGTGATTCCTGATGCCCGAACGCCAACAGAGCTGAACGTATCGCTGAGAATCTGCGAGGAGCAGGCACCCGAGCGGCCACGAGATCAACACAAGTCTGTCGACGGGTAGATAGCAGTAGATTCCGTAGCGGTACTCAAGGAGAGATGTGGCTACGTAGAACAGTCAACGAATTCGCTGAATACTATTATAATGAGCGTAATCATCAGGGCTAAAATAATCGGTTGATCGATCCGTTGACTGAAGTCAGCACAGTTGAGGGCTCGTTGGCATGCTCCGACACTATTATCGAGATGCTGGCCTATAGTGGCCGAAGCAAACGAACAACAAGAAGTGAATGAGTCGATGTGC
Organism: Phycisphaerae bacterium; assembly: GCA_029260115.1. Taxonomy (GTDB): domain Bacteria; phylum Planctomycetota; class Phycisphaerae; order UBA1845; family UBA1845; genus JAJRPG01. The sequence goes on from JAJDDW010000014.1 coordinate 102,203, forward strand.
CGCCGGTCTAACGTAGCGTGCCGACTGGACGCCCTGCCGAATGTATCCATGAAGAGGCTGTACGTTGTCAATAATAATTTCGCATATTTTGTACTCTCCTTCTGGCGTCAGCCCCTTTCCGGGGGGGATTGAAGCCGAGGGGATTGGGGCGAGTAGCCCCTATTCGATCGGAGATGGCGCA
>JAJDDW010000015.1 GCA_029260115.1 Phycisphaerae bacterium
GTGTATCACCAACGACGAAACCGATTAGCGCGGGAGAGTCATCGAAAGAGAACGCTCGCGGAACTCCTCGCAAGAGGTACCAAGATCGAAGAGTTGCCCTCGTGCCGACGGGATAAGCCATGACCAAGCGGCGCTGTAGTAATAGGATGAGAGGCTCAAAAGATTGTATAATGAGCTTGATCCTTCAGACGTGGCGTCTGACTTATTGGGGCTGGCGTTACCTGATATATTTTGTGGTCGCTCTGGCGACTCCATTCCAGCCCTTACCCACTCGGAACCTTGGTTCGGAGTTATGTTTATAGCGGGTTCATCCGCTATTTTAACCGCTATCTCACTCAGTCTTAATTGGCTTTGTCGATAGCGGTTTTTTCGTGAATTGGCTTGACGGAACTTATATCGTTTCGATTTTTTGTATCGATCTATATTGTCATTCCACTTAGCCATAAATTCAAATCCTATAAATTATCATGGCAACCACAACCAAAATTAATGCATGGGCACTCATCAGGTTCGCAATCGCAATCGCTACAATCGTGGTAATTGCAATTTTGCAAATATAAAACCGGAGCAGCACAAGCATGATCTCGCATATCTTGCTCGGTAAATACATTTCTCTCAACACCTTTGTTCGTTTTAATCATTATCTCGCCTTTCAATAAGCTCAAAAAAAGCCCTGGACACGATGGACAGGGCTTCTAAAATCTGCTCGTTAAAGCAAATTGGACTAGGTTGTATTGAATTACTTTTTTTATCGTGTCCTAAGTGATTCGATTCCTAGCCCTAACCACTACATCTACATACGATTTATCGGCGTCGATTCCTGCAATTAACTGAGAAATATATTATATTTTTTCAGCGAATAGTTAGTGCCAAGAATATGACATTTATTATATGGGATAATTGGTTACGACGATCTCTTTGACAACTCGCTTTTGAACATTTCCAGCCATCATGCCGTAGATCATACGACGATCCCATATGTAAAATTTGCCAGATAAGGCATAGAAATTTTTGCTCATCTCTGAGTTGCAGAGCGTTAAAAGGAACTTATGTTTTTTGGGATTCAAGGCCGCGAGCTTATCACGCAAGCGTTCGTGCCCATTTTGATCTAATATTTGTTCGTAAATCTCAGCCCCGCGAGCATTATATAGGTTAGAACTATATGGCGGGTCCAAGAATGTCCAACAAACTTGGCCACGTTTAACGGGTTTGCTTACTACCGACATATAGTCGTCACAAGTTATTTTTACATCCTGTAATAGCTGTCTCCAAGCATTCATTCGTGCCAGCGTGAACCGTCTCAGCATTGCTGGATCAGAGAGATAATTGTAACTAACTGAGGCGATATTTTTGCGGCTCTCACGCACCACTTGGTTCAAAGCAAAACGTCTAAGAATCAGATATGAAACAGGATTAGTTCTATAATCTGATTTGGCTGCTTCAAATGCTGCTAAGGTACGATCAGCGTGCCCTATAATTTTCCGCTTAATTTCCAAAAATCGCGGGATAAAAGATTCATCGTCTCGCATACATCTATAAAAATTTATCAATGGTTCATCTAAATCATTGATCCATCTTGGCATACTCAGGGGCAGAACCTTATAATCCCAGACTAAGCTACCCCCACAAAAAGGTTCGCGGTACTCGTCAAAATGTGGCGGTCTACAGAGAAATAGCTGTTTAGCTACAAAAGATTTACCACCTGGGTATTTGAGAGGACGACCTAGTACAGCCTTTTTTTGCCTTGTAGCAATCACGCCGATTTTGTTTTTCTGGCTTTGCGGCTTGTGCCAATTCGCTTAGTCAGTAATTTTTCTACTTTCAAGCAATGCTTTTTAATCTTGCTGATATGCTTTTGAGCCTCAAGGTAGTGAGACATAGCATCTTCACTCGATTCATTCGCATAATCCATTTGAGAAATGGCGTCCAATGTATCACGAACATTTTCTAATTTTGGCAGAAAATTATGGTAAGTTATGTTAGGTAGAGGGGATTCGCCCTCATCCTCTTCATCCGCCAGCGTCAAATCAAAGTTCTCATTCTCATCCTCATCATATGTTTCAATCTCTTCAACCTCATCGTTGAGTATCCCCGCAATTCTCAGCATTTCACTATAACCAAGTCTGCGAGCATTCACCAGCGGGATGATTTGAGCAATTTTGCGACAATTGTAAGCAGTCGATTTACTCATATTCAAGAGCTTGAGCAATCGTTTGTAGTCCCCGTGCTTAACTTTTTTAGATGATATAGCCTCTTCAAGAGCCGTCCCCTGTTGCCAGCGAATGAACCCTAAGCGTACCTCAAACAGGCTCACCATCGGCTCTAAATGTTGAAAAATTGTTGATAGTATTCGATGGATTGGTTCGATTTCGCTTGGTCGAGTTTGAGTAAATCGGCGTCATTTTTCATAGCTATTGGCTCCATTTGAAAAGGTCAAATCTTTGACCTTTTGTTGTATCGGTTCAACCGATTCTACAACGCCAATGGCACTAAAAAAAAATCGAAAACCAGTTGAATAATTCGCAAAATATATAAACCTAACAAAAGGCTAATATGAACTACCTAAACCCCTACCTAAACCCTCGCAATGTCCGATAAGTATGCATTAAAAGTAGTGAAAAACGGCGAAAATTCTGAATTGTTAAATTTCCAGTGCGGCCCCTTCAGCCACTCGGACACCGCTCCACATCGGGCAAACGCGCAAACGGCGACCAGATGGCCATCCTGCGGAATCAACCGACAAGCCGCGATTCTACGCGATCGACTGGCGGTATCAAGCTTGGACGATTCCCCGGTTTTTTTCCTGGTTTCGCGCTTGCGGCTAGCGCTGTTTTCAAGCGGTGTCTTAGGTTGGACAAACGCCTGTCATTTTCGAAACTAAATCTCTATACCTCAAAAATAACCCATTCATAGACAAATCACTACCGAGTTGGGACACTGGTATCGATGACTGTTTTAACACCAATAACGAGGAACCGATGGGCACATTAGTAACATGTAACGCTATAGAGAAGCATTTTGGCACGCGGGAGCTTTTTAACGGGCTATCGATCTGTTTTGAAGACGATGAGCGGGTTGGTTTTCTGGGGCCAAATGGTGCGGGTAAGACGACGTTTATGAAAATTATTGCCGGTCTTGAGAACGCTAATGGCGGCGAAATCAACCGGCGTCGATCTTTGCGCATTGTCTTTCTTGAGCAAGAAGATCGGTTTACGGAGGGTGCTACCGTCGAGCAGGTGTTGCACGAGGCCCTTCTCGATCAGCCCATGGAACCGTACGAACGCGAGACGCAGGCCAGTATCATCATGAGCAAGTTTGGGTACGCTGATCCGGATCAAAAAGTGGAGGCCCTGTCTGGTGGTTGGCGAAAGCGGTTGGCCATTGCCCGGGCGGTGATTCAAGAGCCTGACTTGTTGCTGATGGATGAGCCGACGAACCATCTGGACCTCGAAGGTATACAATGGCTAGAGAACATGCTGCTTGCTTCGCCGTTTTCGTTCATCGCGGTTAGTCATGATCGGTACTTTCTGGATAGGGTGACAACGCGGGTGGTAGAGCTGAACCCGATCTACCCGGACGGCTATTTCAGCGTGAGCGGTAACTACAGTATGTTTCTGGAGAAAAGGGCGGATTATCTCGAAGCCAGGCTCGCTAAGCAGGTGACGATGACCAATATTGTTCGTCGTGAGGATGCCTTCTTGAAGTCCAAGGCTAAAGCCCGTCGGTCGAAATCTAAGGCTCGCATCGACGATGCCTACCGACTCAAAGACGAGCTTCGCGATCTCAAACAACGTAATGCGCAGACCGTGACTGCGGGTATCGATTTTCAGGGAACAGGTAGACAATCAAAAAAATTGTTACAGGCTAAAGGACTGTCGAAATCGCTTGGCGGTAAGTTATTGTTTAACGATTTCTCGCTCATGATGTCGCCAGGGATGAGGCTAGGGATTTTAGGCCCTAATGGTTGTGGTAAGACGACGTTGGTTCGTGTGTTGACCGGCGAATTGCCGCCTGATGAAGGGACGGTTGACTTAGCTGAGAAACTTCGGGTTGTCGTGTTCGATCAAAAGCGCGAGGTTTTGCCGCAGGATGTGACATTGCGGGAAGCGCTGGTTGGCAAAGACGATCATGTAGACTTTCGTGGCCGAAATTTTCATGTGACCGCTTGGTCGAAGCGGTTTCTCTTTACGATGGATCAGTTAGAAATGCCGGTTCGCGAGCTTTCGGGCGGTGAGCAGGCGCGGATCCTTATCGCTCGACTCATGTTGCAGCCGGTAGACCTTCTGATCTTGGATGAGCCGACCAATGATCTGGATATAACATCGCTGGATGTGCTCGAAGAGAGTCTGCTGGAATTTGACGGGGCTATTATATTGGTATCGCACGATCGGTTCATGCTCGATCGTGTGTGTACGGAATTCGTCGGACTCCTCGGTGATGGACAGGTGGGGCACTTTGGTGATCGTGAGCAATGGCAGACACGAACCTCTGGGGGGGCGGATAACAAATCTGGGAAGGGAAAGGGTAAGGCGAAAAAAAATAAAGGCAAAGCTGCTCCAGGTAAGCTTTCCTCCAGCGAGACAGCGGAACTGCGCGATATGGAAGCGACTATTCAGGAAGCGGACGGGCGGGTAGAAATATGTCGTAAGGCGACGGAAGACCCAGAGGTAGCCGGGGATCATGTCGAAGTGGAAAAACGATGGAATGAATTCCAGGCTGCGCTAAAGCATGCGGAAGTGCTATACGCCCGCTGGGAAGAGCTGGAAGCGAAGGCGAAGTAATTGATTGTTACGTTGGCTTTCTGATCGGAATAAGTTTATAGCTGGAGTTAAAAAAACGATGGCGAAATATTTCCGTTACAGACATAAGTTTTGGACTGGCTTGTTCCCGGAATTACTGCTCTTTGAGAATGAGGAAGTTAGAGAAGCGGAATTCAGGATGATAAGCAGTGCTGTTTCTCATCAAGCCAGATATGTAGTTATTGTAATATTTCTGTTTGGCATGATTTGCGCCAGACTTGTGCTTCACGAATTATGCCGCATCTTCCCTTTTCTCTGGGCTTACCAGTATTGGTTCCAATGGATTATTATGGCGATGATTATTTCTCCTAGCATTTTATTTTTACTTCGTTGCACTGTCCGTGGTGACATACGGGCATCACTCAACGCCCACGGCATTCCAGTTTGCATGTCCTGCGGCTACTGCCTTCATGGATTGGTAGAACGGCGTTGTCCGGAGTGTGGCCAGGCGTGGCCGGATGATAGTCAGCAGGATGAAGCATCATCCATTAAAGAGAACTAACGAAAGCTCTGTGTCTCCGTCATTCCCGCGCAGGCGGGAATCCAGTCTTGGTCCGATTATGGCTTCGCTTTGGATTCCCGCCTGCGCGGGACTAACAACAGGGTGACATGATATGAAAATGTATTCCCGGATGCCCTCAAGCTAAACCGCTTACCCATGCCACACGATTGCTGATGCATTACCCTGAACTAGTTGGGCAATCGTTTCGCGGTGATGCTTAATGCGGCGTCTACGATGGTTAGCTCTTTGGGTTGCTCGCTGCTGGAATCAAAGCGGATTCGGACAGCCGGCGCTCCCATGGGTTGGTATTCCCATGGGCCTATGCGGATGATATTTCGCGGCGTTTGTTCCCCCGGCTTAAGCGCTAACGCACCTTGTTTAGTGTAAACCTTGAGCTGATGATGCTTGCCTGGGCCATAGGCGTACATCCCTTGGATGGCTTGGTTTTCTTGGTCTGGGACGGAGAGACCTTCCTGAGCATTATCCGCGCCGCCTAGTTTTTGAAGATATTCGACAACTGCTAAAGCAGCCGTACCGCCAGCTTTGGCGTGGGCTAGTAGTGTGATGCTGTGTGGGCCAGGCGTTTGTTGAATGCCCGGCTGGGCTTCGATGGTCGCACGGACAGCATCGACGTATCCGAGCATGGCTAAGGTGAATAATGTCGGTCGTGCGCCATGTTGCAAGAGGATTTCTGCAATATCGCGACGGCCTACGTGTGATGCTGCGCCAATGGCGGTTTCCCAGTCTCCAAACCCCCAATCCCAAGATGCTTTAGCTAATGCAGGTCGGGCGGTGACTAATTCCTTCACGCGATTTAGATTGAAATGTGACGCGCCGACTATTTCTCGTACCACATCCGATTCTTGTCTAGGGAATTCATCTGGAATGCCAGCTACAGAGGTTCTGCTGTTGGTATTTGTATCCGCGATTGCTTGGTAAGAGCTGAGTTCCGCCGTACCGAGGAAAGCTGCGATGCCTAGTGCCGCAGGTCCGGCACCCAAGAGGTCTCTACGTGATAAGTGTTGCGACATGAATTGGCCAATCTGTAAGATTTTCTGTTCCAGTATCCATAAGAAGCGTGTGTTCGCCCATGATGAGATGATACTCTTGTACTGGCTGAAGATGAGCATGATTACAATTATTTACATTCGACAAGTGGGATTCAAAAGTTATGCCCCCCATGTAAATTGGCGGGGTATTGCTCGATTACTCGAAACTATTGGAACGAATTTTGACATTCGCCGGAAAAATTCACCAAGCTGCTTGAACCTAACGATTCATCGTGATTATGTTGGAATAATTTCCCTGGTTAATGGATTAATAAACCAAAAGGGGGAGGCGATAGCATTGTCGTCGAAAATTCTGATCTTGGAGGCTGGGGATCGTCGAGCGGAAATCTATTCCCGCTATCCATTGGACAACAAGTCGAATATGTCACCGCAAGACAACGCTTGCTTAGAATCGCTGGGATATTTATGGCATTAGCGCCATCAGCGTCAAATTTACGGTACGACTATGACAGAACCGTAGCGAGGTTTGCAAGTTGCACGTTGGAATAGGCAATAGTCGGCTAGGTCCAGATCGCCATCCTGATCGACATCGGCTATGGCGCATTTATGTGCTGGAGAATAATTAGTGGCTGGTTGGTTTGCCATGCACGATTGAAAGAATCGATAGTCATCAATGTCAACGTCATTATCGCCGTCATGGTCGAATTCAACTCGGCCTAGAGAATCGATGAACGAGACAAGCTGGTCCACATCATGCGGTGATAAAGATTCGAAAGACGCTACGGAAGCCGCAGCTTCGCCGTCGTGGAAGCGAATGGAACCGATCAGCCGCTCGCGCACAGTTGTGGCTGATACCCGTCCGTCATGAAGAACGGGAAAGCGGATGCGGAATCCCCATAATGGCGTGGTGCGCATTTCGCTTGGCGAGGCTTCTTTTTGAGCAATTCCATCTCCAAGTTTCCCCATGTCATGCAACAGAAAATCACTATATGGTTTGATCGACTGGTTACGTAGTATGGCAGCGATGGCATGATTTGAAGATGTGGGTAGCGACGGGGTATGGCAGTCCGCGCATCCGATTCGAATAAACACTTGCTCGCAAATCATGCCGGCGCGCGGGGTCTGTGGCGGGGGGGCTAAGAATTGTTGGAACTGTGTGACGCGGTCGACGAAATCCAATCCTTCTGCGTCAGGCGTTAGCTCCGGGTCTGGAAAACGATCGTATGGCTTACATGCCTGGAGGTCTCCGTTTATGTTATTTTCTGCAGGCAAAAATCTGTTGGTTAATCCTAGTTCATTGCGCGATGCTGCAGCAGTAAACGTGAGCAAAGTCGCGATTTGCGATTTGAAGCCGAAGCGACCTGCGCGGTGTGGATGGCCTGCCGGATCTTCCAAGGCTGTCACCCAATTCACGCGTCCAGAAATTTGTCCAGATTGCGAACTAGCCAAGCTAGCCAGCGTTTCGTCCGCGATGGCTTCGATCAGTCCTCCGCCTAAAACCGACGGCGAAATACGATCAGATATCACGTTGGCTTCAGGAGGAACTTTTTCGGCACAGCGTTGATCGATTGATTCGCCTTGTAACAGTGGGCCTCCAAGATGGCTAAGAGGATCAAAGCCGTTTTCGGTTTGGCGTCCGAACATGGTAATCGAATTGGGGCTAGATCCTCCGATAGGATTACTGTGGCAAGCGATACAACTATGTAGATTGTGCGTCGGCCCTAGTCCATCTTCTGCCGTGAATATTCGGCGAAACAAAGACTTGCCTGCTTGAAATTGAGCCAGTTGTTGGGTAGTGAGACCAGCTAAGGGGTCACCCAGTTTGGGTTGTAATGTTGGTAGCTGCAACTGAGACGATGTCCTATCTGATATTTCGTGTGATAAACGTTGCGGGGCGATGGGATGCTGGGCTATTGGCCTGAAACTATCGTCTCCGTGCTGCATGTAAGTTGCTGTCGGGCGACAAGCGATGAGTACGGTAAGAGCGGTGGTGGCCAGGAGCCATCCACGTTTAATTCGCTGAGTATGTCTTTTCGACATCAGGGGGCCGCTCCAAAACTTCGGTGTCGGCTAGTATTTCTTTGTTCCTGCACGCTGGGGCATAGTATCAACAAACTATGGCCCCGTCATGGCTCACCTAGTCCGTAACCAATGCTATTTTATCAAACCCGAACCGAGGCTTTCTACACCCGCAGAGATAGTATACGATTAAGTTTGGCATATGATGAGTAATCGCCAGGGCAAGGAATGAGTGATGGGCCGGACTCCGCGAGGTAAAATTATATCGAATCGTCCTCGAAGCGATTCGGAGGCCGCGCCCGTGGTCCGCCGTCGTCGCCGGCGTTGGTATGAGGGGAAAAAGCCAGTATTTCGTTTCGTGTTTTTTTTCGGAGTTTTCATGGGTTTATTTGAGCTTGCCTATACGACAAGTTGGGTAAGCGAAACGGCACTCACCTGGTATTTGAAATGGAACGCCTCGGCCTCGGGCAGCGTCATCGATATTTTTGAAGAGTCCGTGACCGTCGCGGGGAAGAGCATTAGCGTACCAGGTCGTTATGCTTTGTCCATCGAACGGGGCTGTGACGCGGTAGAACCATCGGCGCTTTTTTGTGCAGGTGTGCTGGCGTTCCCGGCAAGTTTTTTCTCGAAGTTACCCGGCATGTTGATCGGCACCATATGTTTAATGGTGATTAACATTTTTCGGATCGTCTCGCTCTTTTATGTCGGTGTTTTTTTCCCTTGGGCGTTTGATATTATGCACGTCGATGTCTGGCAGGCATTGTTCGTATTTCTAGCTATTACATTTTGGGTTTTATGGGCGTTGTGGGCAACTCGTGAACAAGAAATCCTCGAAAAACCTGCGCCGCATCTTGGCTAGCTTTATTATTAAGCTTGTCATGATATATGCACTCTTTCTCGTACTTTGGGTGGGCATAAGTGACTGGTATCCGAAGCAGGTTCAAACCGTCGGAACTGCAGTATTTCGTAAAGCTATCATTTCCACTGGTAGCCGCTGGGTTGTGATCTTAAGTCCTGCTGATACGAAAGTCGGCAGATTTGATACCACCTTAGCCGTGCTGAACAAAGAGACACGAGGTCTAGGCCAGCAGCCGTTCAGTTCATTATCCATCGCATACTTGCCAATGGCTATGACCATATCATTAATTCTTGCTTCGCCTGTGCCATGGAAGCGGCGACTCGTCTCTATTGTATTCGGCTCCCTAGTTGTATGCGCCTGGATTTCGCTAGCCTTATTTTTCATGGTCCTCAATGCGTATTGTGGCGAGCCACCGCTCGGCATGTACACCGTGGGGGCTTGGTTAACCAAGCCCATCGGTTTTATTACGTGGGTTGTGTCGGTATCTACCGTGCCGCAGTTTGTAGTCCCCGTGTTTTTTTGGCTTATGGTTACCATTCGTGGTGACGATATTCAGCGGCTTACAGGCGCTGAAGATGATTAAGCCTCTGAATTTTGTTCGGGGAGAATGCCTACACGGGCTGGGTTCGTATAGGCCATCATGACCATCTCTTCGCCCGATAATACGCGACCTGCCGCCCGATCGATGGGCCTAACCGCAAGCGTAGTAGATTCCTTACGAGATATATCCGACATACCTAGTGAGTGTATTCAGGAGATTCCCGCGCGTATGTAGGCGACTGCTTGAGGTTTAATTTCTCATAATATCGTTGTCGCGTCCCAACGGCATTGCAGCGTCGGGAGGATGTCGCTTTGACGTCATGAGTTTGATAAGGGTAGCCGGTTGTTACTTGCGCAAAGAAATTTGTAAACGACGATGATGATGCTCATTACATCGAACGTTAGGCCATGCTCTTGGCAACATGTAAGCACAACATATCGTGATGTGTTTATCTTGCTACCATGTCTGCTTATTGCCAGTACCGCTATAGGCCAAGAATTTACGCCGCCGACCGCAGTGTGTGAGAAACCGACGACATCCGAACACGCGATATCGCTCAACAGTTTAGACCAGGAAGTAAATGAAACTGGCACTAAGGTTGCTGTTGAAATTTACGAAACAGCTCATGTCATTGATCAAGGTGGTGACAGTAATGAGCGCAGGACTTTAGATAAAAGCTCTCGTATTTCATTTTTCAAGCAGGCCGGTACAGTTGGCACCCAACAACTTATGGGTATCGACTTTCACAAGGCTGCCTCAGATAACAATGACGTATTGCGGTGGGTCTTAAATGCTTATGCCACCATTGTCAAAGACGAATCAACTGATTTCGCAAGTTGATCTTTAAACAAAGTGAGAGTTAGATGCGCTGTCAGGTCAGCCCATCAAAGACGAAGCTGGGTGTGCCACTGCTGTGCAGTTGGCCGCTGCCGAAGTACAAGCGATTTGTAAGAGCTTGCTCTACTAGGGTGAAACATGCGTCTGCGGATTAGCCATCATATCGCTGTCGTTGTTCTCGTTTGCTCTGTGGGCGGCTTATCCCTGACGGCATTATTAGCGCAAGCATACAGCAAACTAGATGATCAATCGCGGGAGGCAGGTGAAAATTCATTAGCCATGCGCGATTTGGGACATCTCAAATCGCAAGTGCGCCAATGGTTGATGGTCTGTGGCCTTGTGGTCATCTCTGACGAATCGTACATGGCTGATAGTGCATTTCAGCAAGCTGACCATCTCAATTCTCTGTTGGGCGAAATACAAAAAAACCTACCTGAAAATCAGGTGTTACACGCTCATGCTGACCTATCTAAAATCATCGAAGAAATCGTTGAAATTGTTGGTAGGGGCGCTATGGCAGATGGTTCCGATAGAAGGTCGGAGTTGTCAAAGTTAGCGGCGAATCTCGATGACGAGTCGATAAAGTTGATTAGTGCTATGACCGATCTTGGCGAGAGTATGACTGTCTATGCAGGTCGCTCTCGTGAATTAGTTGAGACGAAACGTCATGAATTAACTACCATGACTTGGATTTTTGGCTGCGCTTATTTTCTGATAATTGGTTTCACGTGGCGATGGAGTGTGGTGTCGATGGTTCATCCCATCCGTCAATTGACCATTGGCGCTAAGCAAGGTGCAACGGATCAGTTGCAATCGATATCCCAAAAGACCGCGCCAGCCGAGATTAGCGAGCTGACCACTTGTATCACAACGCTCGTACAAGACCTCGATCATGCCAGAATAAATGCTGAGGAAGTCAGTGCCCAAAACCGCAATTTCGTAGCCCGTTTTAGTACGATATTGGATAATGCTGCAGAAGGCATTATTACGTTCAATGAAAGCGGTATCATTGAATTAATCAATAACGAAGCAGCCAAGATATTTGGATATACGGTAGAAGAACTGACTGGCCAGGATGTCAATTTACTTATGCCTTCTCCGTATACCGAAGTACATGATGGTCACTTGAACGATTATGTCGAAACCGGAGTAAAGCGTATTGTCGGTAGGCGCGAGGTGCCGGGCCTTCGCAAAAACAAGTCAACATTTCCAATTGAATTACATGTTAGCGAGGTACTGCTCGGAGACTATCGTGTCTTCACGGCTATGATCCGCGACATTAGCGCGCAGAAAATAGCGGAAAAAGAGCTTAGTGATTATTCCACTAAACTTGAAGAAACTAACGCCGCATTAGAAAAAGCAACGATACAGTCGGAAGCTGCTAATCACGCCAAAAGTGAATTCTTGGCCAACATGAGTCATGAAATTCGCACGCCCATGAACGGCATCATTGGTATGAGCGAGTTAGCACTGGATACGAATCTCGACGATGAGCAGCATGAGTACATCAGCACCGTGCTCGCCTGCTCGAATTCGCTACTAAGTCTACTCAACGACATTTTGGATTTCTCTAAAATCGAAGCTGGAAAACTCGATCTTGAGATGATAGATTTCAACATGATAAACGTCGTTGAAAACGTGGCGGACGTCCTATCCCAGACCGCATCGCAAAAGGAATTAGAACTGATATGCAATGTGCATAGTGATGTGCCTGCCTGGTTAATCGGTGACCCCAGCCGACTCCGACAGGTACTGGTAAACTTGGCTGGTAACGCCATCAAGTTTACGGATGAAGGTGAAGTTGTTGTATCCGTACAATTAACTCGGAAAGATGATAACAGCGTAGCACTTCTGTTTGCCGTTTCTGACACCGGCGTTGGCATTCCTAAGGATAGGCAATCCGCTATTTTCGACAGTTTCACTCAGGTAGATGGTGCGACTACTCGAAAGTATGGCGGGACAGGCCTAGGCTTGTCTATCTCCAAGCAAATTGTTGATCTCATGGGGGGGGAAATCTGGATAGAGAGCGAATACGGAAAAGGCTGCGTATTCTTCTTTAGCGCTTCGTTCGGCTTAGGCACCTCGATCGAGTTGGATTCGATTTCATCCGCCGAGCAAATGTGTGATCGCAGAATATTAATTGTCGACGACAATATTACCAATCTCACCATGCTCAAAGCTACGTTGCAAGCTTGGGGCTGTCATGTAACGACGGCAGAGAGTGGAAGCGAAGCGCTCAAGCTCCTACGCCTTTCTGTAGAAGCGGGGAGCGCATTTGATCTCGTACTTCTCGATGTACAGATGCCGAAAATGGACGGCATTCAGGTAGCCCAGATGATTCACGACGACGATAGTTATGGGCAGCCGCCCGTTGTACTCGCAAGTTCTATTGGAACGCGCAACGACATGGCTCAAAACCGCGAACTTACCTGCGCCGCTTATCTAACTAAACCACTCAAACAAAGTGTGCTGAAAGAAACACTAATTCGCGTGTTGAGCACGGCCAGTAACGTAGGGAAATCCAATGTTCCGGAGCCGAACCAAGTGCCCATTGATAGACGAAAATACAGTTCAAGAGTACTCGTCGTAGATGACAATGTGGTTAATCAGGTAGTCGCGAAGCGCCTATTCGAAAAATGCGGCTGCGATGTCATGTTGGCTGATGACGGTATCCATGCGATCGAAACTATTAAACAAAACGCCTTCGATATTGTATTTATGGACGTGCAAATGCCACGGATGGACGGCTACGAAGCGGCCAGACGGCTTCGCGCGATGAGCGAATATCAAAGCCTCCCCATTATCGCCATAACTGCCCACGCCATGGTCGGCGATCGGCAACTCTGCCTGGATGCGGGTATGGATGATTATATCACGAAACCCTTCAAGTTCGATGGGCTGCGGAATATGGTTGATAAGTGGCACGGCGTTTCGACATCTAGGCCTGATCTCGCAAACGCGGATATTCCGCCCAGTGAAACTACCACGTCTCAGCCTGAACAATAAGATAGCTCCGAGAACGAAATTTTCCAGGTGCTCCGCATGAATCGAGGCCGCCAAAACTGTCATACACCCAATTTTCCTTCTGTTAGCTTGCCGCCTTGCTGGCCACCATATATTGTCCATTCTTGTTGAAAGGCGTCAGATTGAAGAGCGATGCTTGACAAACTTGGTACAATTTCGCCAGTAAACGGAAATAAAGACGAGGCTGTTGCAATATGCAGCTGTGGAAAAATCGTCTGACTACCTTACATTGATGGAGATATTGAGATGAATCGAGCGACGAGGCGGGCAACCAAGATGGTTGCGCTAGCAGGAGTGATGACGATGGGCTTTCATGTTGGCGCGAAGGCGGATTTTGCTACTCCAATAATTCCACGGGAAGCTTTTTTTGGTAACCCAGATAAAGCAAGCATACAAATTAGTCCAGATGGAAAACGAATTAGCTACCTTGCCCCCGTTGATGGCGTGCTAAATGTGTGGGTCGGTCCAGCGAGCGATCCTGCTAAGGCCAAGCCTGTCACCAAAGATACGAATCGCGGCATACGTGGCTACTTTTGGCCGCAAAATCCAGGATATATTCTATACATTCAAGACAAGGGCGGGGACGAGAACTGGCATGTGTACAGTACAGACCTAGCCACTAACAAAACGATGGACCTCACCCCAATAGACGGTGTGCAGGCCCGCGTGCAGGAAGTTAGTCCGGACTATCCAGATGAAATTCTAGTCGCGATCAACGACCGAGATAAACGCTGGCACGACATTCATCGCGTGAACATTCGTACTGGAGAAAAGAAGCTAGTCCAGCAAAATGATGAGTTCACCGGATTCCTCTCTGAAGACGACATGAAGATTCACTTCGGTGTCAAAATGACGCCGGACGGCGGTAGCGAAATCCATCGTATGACCGGTGACAACAGTTGGACACTCTTTACGAAAATTGGCCAAGAAGATGTGATGACGACCAATCCCATTGGATTGGATGAAACCGGCAAGAATCTCTTTATGATCGATAGCCGAGATCGCAATACGGCTGCCTTGATTTCATATGGCCTAGAATCTGGTCAATCACGCATCTTAGCCAAGGACGATAAAGCCGACATTGCCGGTGTATTTGGTCATCCAACGCGAAATATTATCCAGGCAGTCCAGTCGAATTATGAGCGACGAAAGTGGCAAGTGCTTGATCCGTCAATCGAAGATGACTTCAAATATCTCAAGACCGTAACGGATGGTGAATTCAACGTGACGAGTCGTACCCACGACGACCGCAAATGGGCTGTCGCTTACGTGGTAGACCAAGGACCGGTGCGGTACTACATGTACGACCGGGATAAGAAGAAGGCGAAGTTCCTGTTCACGAATCGCAAATCGCTTGAAAATGCGAAGCTAGCCAAAATGCATCCGGTCGTGATTAAATCACGCGATGGATTAAATCTCGTGTCTTATCTAACGCTTCCGGTTGGTACGGATAACGACGGTAACGGTCGGCCCGGCAAGGCTATGCCTATGGTATTGTTTGTGCATGGTGGCCCGTGGGCGCGTGATAGTTGGGGATACAACCCATATCACCAATGGCTAGCAAACCGTGGCTATGCGGTGTTAAGTGTGAACTATCGTGGTTCAACCGGATTCGGAAAAGATTTCATCAACGCCTCGGCGATGGAATGGGCCGGGAAAATGCACGACGATCTCATAGACGCCGTAGCCTGGTCAATCAAGGAAGGCATCGCGGATAAAGATCGTGTCGGCATCATGGGCGGAAGTTATGGCGGATTCGCTACCCTTGTTGGTTTAACTTTCACGCCCGACACCTTTGCCTGCGGCGTGGACATCGTTGGACCATCGAACATCGTTACGCTAATCGAATCCATTCCACCTTATTGGGCACCAGTGATCGAACTGTTCACGAAGAAAGTCGGAGATCATCGTACAGAAGAAGGGCGTAAATTTTTAGCCGAACGCTCACCGATTACGCATGTCGATAAAATTCGCAAGCCGCTACTTATTGGCCAGGGTGCCAACGATCCACGCGTGAAGCAGGCCGAAGCAGATCAGATTGTGGCTGCGATGAAAAAACATAACATTCCCGTGACGTATGTACTCTATCCGGATGAAGGCCATGGCTTCCGGCGCCCGCCAAATAGTATGTCGTTTAACGCTGTTACTGAAGCGTTCCTAGGTGAATATCTAGGCGGCCGAGTTGAGCCAATGTCGGAGGATATCGGTGATTCATCGATTACCATCCCCGCTGGCGGCGAGTTAATTCCTGGCTTACCTAGAAAACTGATCGAAGCGAATAAAGATCAATCGTAAGCGGTTGATCGAACAAGATTGAGAAACAAGTAAGAGGCACGGATGAAATTAACATCCGTGCCCTTTTTTTCTTGTAGCGAGCCGCACGCTTCAGCTTGCGCGGCGTATTGAAGCGTATGTGGATTTAATAAAACAGTGATGCTACTCCAGTCAATTATACCCCAAGTAGCCGGAATATCGAGCTATACCAAGGCGACTAGTTCCCGACAGCCATAACATGGTGTTGGGTTCTAAAATACAGCCTTCCTTCGGAGATTGCTGGCGAGGACATACATATTTCACCCAGTGTATTCTTCGCTAATAGTTCGTATTCACTTCCGGCTTTAATGACGTACACGTCACCTTCTTCGCTTGTAAAATATACTTTGTTGTCACCCGCGACAGGGGATGATGTAAAGCCAATGCCACTCGCCAGCCGCTTGCGATATTGTTTTTTACCTGTACGGGCGTCATAGCAGGCAAGAATGCCAGAGTCACGGCAGCAGTATAGATGAGGCCCATATACCAGCGGCGTCTGCATGTAGTTGCCAATTTTCATATGACTCCACGCGATGTGCTCGTTGCTGGTCTGGTCGTCGGTTAGGTTGATGTCGCCTTTGGCACTAGCATGAATGGCGTAGACCGGGGCCTGTCCGCCGTGAGCGTTGGTGATATAAATTAAATCGTTGGCCACGACGGGCGTGGGCACCGGAATATCTCCGCCGCCTTGAAGATGCCAGAGGGGCTTTCCGGTATATAGGTCATAACCGCCAATGTGCTTGAATCCGTTTGTGATGACCTGCGGGAAGCGCTTGTCCGCGAGTACCGTGGGCGAACCCCACCCTGGATACACTTCGCGCGACGTACGCCACAATTCAGAACCGTCTTTGATGTTCAGGGCCGTAATGAAGGAAATGTTTCGGGCGGCGCATTGCACAATAACCATGTTTTCATGAATGACCGGCGAGCTGGAGAAACCCCATTGCAAATCATCCGCTCTTGGCGGTCCGGCGTCGAGGTACCCCAGGTCTTTCTTCCATGACAATTGGCCATCCATGTCGTAGCAGTATAGGCCGTTTGATCCGAAAAATGATACGACGTGTTTTCCATCCGTCGCCGGCGTACAGTTCGCGTGGGTGGCTTTGATGTGTCGTTTAACTTTTGGCTTTCCTTTGTAAGCTACCTGACGCCAAAGAATTTTTCCGCTATTTTTGTCGAGGCAATAGGTGACGTATTCGTGTTCGAAGTCCTCAGGGTGGTCAGGGCTTTCGCCAAATAAGCCGACGCGCAGATATGGATCGGCTTGGCTGCTTTCAGCCGAGGTGATATAAAGGCGATTGTCCCATACGATTGGGGACGAATGAGCCAGACCGGGAATTGACGTTTTCCATGCAATATTTGTTGATGTAGGCCCATCCCAGGCAATTGGCAAAGCCGTACCATCGGAAACGCCGTTGGCGTGGTTGCCGCGAAAGCTAGGCCAATTTGGCTGAGTGGCTTTAGAGTCAGCCTCGACAACGCAGGGCAGCAAGGATAATGTTAGTCCTGCAATAACGATGGCGATGTGTCCGCGTAGCATGATGAATCTCCATAGAGTTTTGTCATTATCAATCGAAGAATTGTTGATCGTATCGCCGGAGTCGTCAATTTGTTAAAAAAGATACGCGGGATTTCGCAGGTAGAGTAGGCTATGGGAGAATGTATGATGACAGAAAACGACAAATTAAAAAAAGACGAGTCTCAGTGGCGAGAGCAACTGACTCCCGAGCAGTATCACATAACTCGAGAAAGTGGCACCGAAGCGCCGGGCACAGGCAAATACGATAAGCACTACGAGGAAGGCACATATACATGCATCTGTTGCGGCGAAGTGCTTTTCTTGTCTGATACCAAATACGACCCGGGTTGTGGTTGGCCCAGCTTTTTCAAGCCCGCTACGGAAGGCAACATCAATGAACTCGCCGACGAATCGGGTGGTCGAAGCCGAACCGAAGTGCGATGTAGTAGATGTGACGCACACTTGGGCCATGTGTTCGATGACGGTCCGCAGCCAACTGGCCAACGTTACTGTATTAACTCTGCGTCCTTGGATTTCAAGAACAGCAAACCAGACCAAGCTGATTGATGGTTGGTAAGCTCCGTAGGGTAGTAGGGGTGAGTACCGGTTCCGATCCAAATCGGAAGTGGTACTTACCCATATATTGTTGGTCTCATTGATAACAACCTGAACTAGACATCCAAGTGCTCAAATATTTCTTGAGGCCATCCGGTAGGTAAATTTTTCATAAAAAGCACCCGTCCTGTCATTCCCGCCTGCGCGGGTATGTCGAAGATTCAAGACTAGTCAGGTTTGGGCGTCAATAGCTTTTCGATCAACTCGCCCACCAGCTTCGGGTCTGCTTGGCCACCCGAAATTCTCATCACTTGTCCGCGTAAAAAGCCCACCGCAGCTTTGGCCTTCTTGGGGTTGCTTAGCACGTCTTGAACCGCTGGGGCATTATTATCGATAGCCTGCTGCACCCAGGCTTGGGTGGCCGCGGTGTCCTTTACTTGCACAAGGCCTAAGTGCTTAGCCAATTCGCGGGGAGATTGCTTATCCGATAGCATCGCTTCCGCAATTTGCTTAGCTGCAGACTTGTTTATGTCGCCTCGATCGGTGATGCCAGCGAGTTCGGCTATCCCAGCGGCACTAACCCCGAGATTCGCGATGTCGGTTTGTCGATCGTTGGCTAGACTCAGCCAAATGTTGATCATCTGCTTGCTTAACATATCCGTCGGCCCGCCAGCCTCAATAGCGTCCTCAAAAAGATCAGCGGTTGCTCGATGATCGACAATAGTTTCGGCGTCTTTGGACGAAAGCTGCAGGTCTGAAACGAACCGTTTGCGGCGGGCGATAGGTAGTTCGGGGAGATCCGTACGAATCTCTTTCATCATGGTTTCGGAGATTGTGACCGGCACTAAATCCGGATCGGGTAAATAGCGATAGTCGTGAGCCGCTTCTTTGGTCCGTTGAAATTCAGTTACGCCACGATCATCATTCCACCCGCGATTTTCATTGGCTGCTTGCCCAAGTTCATAGCCAGGGTTTGCCTCCCAGGCAGCGATCTGACGCTGGGCTTCGTAGTCGATCGCGTTTTTCACCGAACGAAAACTATTAAGATTCTTAATCTCAGCGATGGGTGTCTTAGACAAGCCTTCGCGGTGTGTGATTTCTACATTGACGTTAGGCTCGAAACGCATCTGCCCCATCTGCATATTGGCGTCGCTGATGCCAATATAAGTGACCAATCGATGCAATTCCGCGCAAAACGCGTAAGCGTCCGCAGCGGAATGGATGTCAGGCTCGGTGACGATTTCCAGTAGCGGCGTTCCTGCCCGATTGAGATCGACGAGCGTATGTGCGCCCGTGTCGTGGATATTTTTACCGGCGTCTTCTTCCAGATGAGCACGACGAATACGAATCGTCTGGGGATCGGTTTCTGACGGCAAGTCAAAATGTCCCTCACCGCAAATCGGAAGGTCGTATTGGCTAACCTGGTAATTTTTTGGCAAGTCAGGGTAAAAATAGTTTTTTCGATCCCACTTGGTGTAAGAAGCGATTCGGCAATTCATTGCTAGGCCTGCTAATATTGCGAAACGTAGCGCCTGTTTATTGATGACCGGGAGTGTGCCTGGATGTCCCAGGCAGACCGGACAGACATGGGAGTTCGGCGGGGCGTCAAACGAAAGTCCGCAGCCGCAGAACATTTTTGTCTGCGTTCGTAATTGCACGTGGATTTCCATGCCGACAATGATTCGCGTTTTCAAAATTTGTTTCGCAGACACAGCCAATCCTATTACAGTTAATCCCGTATCATCGTTGGACTTATTTACAGCCAGTTCTACATGGGAACGTCAATTGGATAGGCATGTCAAGCGCCGTAAGAAATTCTTATCGTAGCCATACTCATGGTCGGGCGGCGATAGCCATGGCTAATGGGTTAACGAAGTGGGGGACAATCTTGTCGCAGGCTATTTCGTGGGCTGTTTGAAACAGCGAAGTATAGGCCTCCGCCAAGGATTTTGGCGGGTCAACACCCCAATACTTTCGTAGTGTCAACATCACAGTGATTGGCTGATCTTCGTAGATTTCTTGCCGAACTTCGAAGGTAGTTGTACGGGACTTAATTTCCACATAAGCCTGTAGGTCACAACCGGCATTAAGTGCGATACCAAAAAACGGCTGGGCGTCGATGATTTTTGCACCTTCGTCAGCCAGCAAGGCGCCAAGGGCCGTCTGATCGAGTTGCAACGCCTCGACCACGAGTTGATCGTGATTGCCGCGATAGTTGAGTTCAAATCCGAATACTACTTCTAGGTGATCGTAATCCAATTCGCTGAAAGTCAAATGATAGGGAGCCTGTGTATACACCAGATGCCCATACCGTTGCACTTCGTCTAAATCAGTTGGCGCGAATTGGCCCAGGCGCATGCTATTACGATCTAGCCTTAACCAGCGGCGAGGCCTGTCGTCGGTACCATCGTCCTCTAAGATAAGTGCGCCATCTTCACGGCGATGCATTTTGGCAAGATGGGTGTAATCTTTACGGATGCGGTCGAAAAAATGTAATACGGATTCGCGCTGGAGTGGCATATCGAGCTTTAGGAAAAGCCGACTACTGATGTAAAATTCATCGCAAACAGCACCCAGATAATTTTCCATTGGTATGCATGCCTTCCTTTGACGATTGGTCAGCCGACGTTTAGTCAGCCCATGTACCCGCACTATTATTGTACCAGAATGGAAATGTTTCAACTAGAAAATTCTTAGCCGGATCGACATTTCATAGCTGGAAGGATGTGAGTTTCTTAGCTTGAATGCGAAAATGGCCTATTTTCGATTGCCGACATGTGATGGTGGGATTTCATATCTTGTGACGATTTTCTTAGCAGGCAAATCGTGAATCGGAGATTGTAACGCCAAGCTTTACAAGGATAGAACCACCCAGAGTACCGTGGTTTGGAAAAACTACATTAATCGTAAAGATCGTTGAATCAGCCATCGATTTCTGATATGCTCGAAATTCAGGTGAGTCGTGTATGATCGAGTCGTAGCATAAACTTCGTAGATGCTGCGATTATCGGTATATGGGGGAATTGGGCCAAGCGTCATATTGGTGCCAATAAAGTCTGACAGGAGTTAAGGAGAAGAAGCCATGTCGAGGTATGGAAACTGGTTTGCGGCCGTCGGTATAATGTTTGCTTTAACTGCACAGGTCCGCGCTCAGGAAATTGCCTTTGTGCCTATCGGGGCTGATGGTGCACATACCATCGTGGGTG
>JAJDDW010000016.1 GCA_029260115.1 Phycisphaerae bacterium
CATTCAGCTGGTTTTCTTTGGAGGAGGAAGATGCGAATCGCATCTCTAGGCGGGCTGGATAAGTTGATTATGTTGAAGCTTCGCGGCGAACGAGTTGTGCTGTGTGCCATTTAGTTGATGGAGGGATTCGTCCAATGATAGTAAGTCCGAGCGTGACTAAAACAGCGGCTCTAGTGAAGAAATTTTCGACGGCTAGTGGTCGTTGTCTGCTTTCTTTAATCGTCGTCGGCATGTGCCTTTCATTTGGCACAACAGCGATGGCTAGTGGTGGCGATAAGAATAAGGTGTGCTTGGATGACTGCC
Source organism: Phycisphaerae bacterium (assembly GCA_029260115.1). Taxonomy (GTDB): domain Bacteria; phylum Planctomycetota; class Phycisphaerae; order UBA1845; family UBA1845; genus JAJRPG01. Next base: position 304 of record JAJDDW010000016.1, read on the forward strand.
CATGTAGCGATGGCGTTTCGTTTCTTCGTTTAACATACACCGGACCTAGTGGGAGTACGGTGCGCGCCGAGAATAGCGGCGTCATATTCAATTCAGTGCTCAACACGGGAGATTTATTCGAGCTGAATGGTACTCAAGGAGATGGTGGTTTTTCTAGTAATACGCTTTCTCTATTCATTGACAACGTTAAAGATGTAGACATCCACGTTTCGTGCTCTCAGCCTATTGGCGTGGGTTTTGTATTTGGTACCTTCACCGTGGAGGCAATGGCTTCGGTCGATGGTGGTATGTTCGATACTCCATGCCCGTACGATTGTCCATGTGACGGTAACGAAGTTGATTTATCTAGATTTGGGCAAGGCGGTGATTCGTGTACGAGTAATCCTAGGCCGGTGGCAACCGATGGGTCGCCAGCTTCGTTCGTGATGAGTGCCCGTACCCAGGTTGATAAAAATTCACCACTTGATCCAACCGCGTTGGGTAGCCCCGGGAAAGTGGTAATTAATAAGGACGGTACCGGCGTAAAGAGGGCCAGTTGTTCCGGTGGTAAGGGGATTGCTGGCAAGGGTGGAGATAGGGACGAAGAACTGACATTTACGTTTGACAGTTCCATCTTGGCGGACAGCATTCAGATTCACTTGAACAAGGCTGATTTCCAAAACGATGGTGATGATGATGCTAGATTATTGATTCCCAATGCTTCCGCAGGGCAGGATCAAGCCGTTGCTTCGCAGGCGATAGTTGGCTTAGACGGCTCAGCTAGTGCCGCTCAGCTTGGCGGTTTGACGTATTCGTGGACGCAGCTAACAGGTCCAGCGGTTACGCTTTCTGACCCGACTGCCGTTCAGCCGACGTTCGTGGCGCCGGTGATTTCTCAACCTACACCGATCAATTTTCAACTGACGGTATCTGATGGTCAAAACACCCATTCGGACATCGTCCAGGTCAATGTTAATCTACTTAATGCCCCGAATACCGTCCCCAGTGCAGCTGCTGGCGCGGACATTGCTACGTTGGAATTGCTGCCTATTTTGCTGGATGCCACTAATTCGTTTGATACTGATGGCGATCTATTAACGTACACATGGGAGCAGGTATCTGGCACGCCGGTAGTCTTGGTGGATGCCAATACCGCGAAGGCTAAGTTTTTGGCACCAGACCTTGTCGACGATGAGACGTTGAAATTTCGAGTGACTGTATCAGATGGCCAGACGACTTCGAGTGATACAGTACTAGCGGCTACGTCTAGTGCACCTGATGAGCCGGTCATTTACATTTCCAGCACAAGTTCGGCTGGCTTTGATTATACGATTACCACCGCTGAGATTGTTGCTGCATTTTCAAGTGATGGCGAAAATCGGGGCTGGGTAGATTTTAGTCAGTTTACGTCGTTGCCATCGGGTTTGATGATCGATGCGTTCGCCATTCGAGAAACGAATGATGATCTGTATGTCGACTTCTATCTAGATTGTACGCCAGATTGCACCACGGATGCAGAATGTAGTGACAACGATGCATGCAACGGCGTGGAGACTTGTGATCCAGTAAACGGTTGCCAAGCGGGTACGCCGCTAGTTTGTGACGATGACAATTTATGCAATGGTGTTGAAACCTGTGATGCTGCAACTGGTTGCCAAGCAGGGACACAAGCCACTGCGGGTACGGCGTGCGATGACGGCGATGTTTGTAATGGTGATGAAGTATGTGATGGTGGCGGCACCTGCCAAGCTGGCTCGCCTTTGACCTGTGATGATGGCAACGAGTGTAATGGCCTTGAGACCTGCGATCCTGCGCTAGGCTGTCAGCCTGGAAGCGGAACGAATTGCCCACCTCTTGAAGTTGTGTTCGTCATGGATACTTCTGGTTCTATGCAAAACGAAGGTAATGCACTTTGCTCGACTATAAGTGGCATCGTCGCTGATTTGGGCACACAAGGAATTACGGTGGCTCATTCCGTATTGGCTATTTATCCTAACAGCGGCAATGACTTGTTTAGCTGTCAAACGGAGCTGGACACGGTTCATGTGCTGTTGGGTGATGCGGTGCCAAACGATCCGGACGGATGCCCTGGCGATTTGAGCGGAAATAGTAGTTCAGAAAAAGACGAAAACTGGGGGCCTGCGACGGCGATTATAGCCGATCGTTTTGCCTGGACGCCTGGCTCTACGAGACTCATTATTCCTGTCAGTGACGAAGGTGCATGTTTAGGTAGTAGCGGCAACGGCTGCAATGACCCGGGTAGTGATCGAGATTCCGTTGAGAACGCGATTACCGTTGCAGTAGCAAATGGAGTGATTGTATCTCCCATTACGGGTGATGGCTCAAGTTCTTGCGTGATTGGCTTGGCGCAGCGCATGGCTATGGGCACTGGTGGTACAGCGTTTATGTCTTCCGATCCAAGTATGGACCTTGCAGCGGGTATAGCCAATATTATTTTGGCCGCTTGCGAGGCCGTTGACACCTGTGATGATGGCGACGCTTGCACCACGGATGACTCCTGTGACAGCGGCACTTGTCAAGGAACGCCGGTAACCTGTTTGCCTGACGATGAATGCCACTCTTTTGCATGTAATCCTGCGACTGGATTATGTGAAGCGGTCTCGATCAACGAGGGATTGGCATGCAGCGATGATGGCAATGTTTGTACAGATAATGTTTGTCAGGCTGGTGCTTGCGTGGCGGTCAATAATGATGCCAATAGCTGTACTGATGGCTTGGCATGCACTACTGATGCCTGCGTGAGTGGTAGTTGCGTTGGTACGGCGATTACTTGTCCTGGCGATACCGATTGTCAGTCGTTTGTTTGTAATGAAACCTCCGGCATGTGCGAGGCCCAAAGCATTAATGGTGGGCTGGCCTGTACGGATGACGGCAATGCTTGTACGGATAATGTTTGTCAGGGTGGTGCATGCGTCACGGTCAATGACGATAGCAATAGCTGTACTGATGGTAATGCGTGTACGACGGATGTTTGTTTGGCCGGTGTATGTTCGAGTAGCTCGGACGGATGTCCGGCTGATACCGGTTGCCAAACTTTTGTATGTAATCCAGCCAACGGAATATGCGAAGCACAGAGTATCAATGAAGGCTTGGCATGTGATGCCGACGATAATCCTTGTACGGATAATGTTTGTTTGAGCGGTGCTTGTACGGTTGTTAATGATGACACCAATGCGTGCTCGGACAGTGATGCGTGTACAACGGATGCGTGTGTAAGCGGCGCATGTGTGGGCACGGCGATTACGTGTCCTAGTGATACGGATTGTCAAACCTTTGTTTGTAATGGTGCCTCAGGATTATGCCTACCTCAGCCGAAAAATGAAGGCTTGAGTTGCACGGATGACGGTAACGCTTGTACGGACAATGTCTGTACTTTCGGCGTATGTACCGCAGTCAATGACAATACCAATGTTTGTTCTGATGGTATTAATTGCACCACGGATGCTTGTGTTGGTGGTTCGTGCATAGCGACACCGAATATTTGTCCTGATGCGACAGACTGTCAGACTTTTGCTTGTAATGAAGCTACCGGGCTGTGCGTGGCGAGTTCATCCAACGAAGGCTTGTCCTGCACGGAAGATGCCAATCCTTGCACGGACAACGTGTGTCAAGCTGGCATTTGCGAAGCAGTGAATGACGATAGTAATACCTGCACAGACGGGAATGCCTGTACGAACGATGCTTGCGTAAGCGGTGTGTGTTCCAGCTCGTCCGTGACCTGCCCGGCTGCCACTGATTGCCAGACATTTACTTGTAATGCGGCGAACGGACAATGTGAAGCTCAGTCGTCCAATGAGGGGCTGGCTTGTAGCGATGATGGTAATCAATGCACGGATAATGTCTGCCAGATGGGTGTGTGCATTGCGGTGAATGATAATACCAACGCCTGTACAGATAATAATCTTTGCACGACAGACGCCTGCATGGGTGGGGCGTGTATGAATACGCCGGTTTCCTGTCCTGATGCGACAAGCTGTCAGTCGTTTGCTTGTGATGTGGCTGATGGCCAGTGCAAGGCTCAATCTACAAATGAAGGTTTGGAATGTACCAGCGACGGGAATCCGTGTACGGATAATACCTGCCAGGCCGGTGCTTGTGTGGCGACCAATGATGATACCAACGCCTGCTCTGATGGTATTTCGTGTACGACTGATGCTTGCGTAGCCGGTGTTTGTTCGCCGACGCCTAGCGATGCTAATTGTGATGACGGTAGTATATGTACCACGAATACCTGCTCGCCGCTGAGTCCTCAAGCTGATGCCAGCGGCTGTGTTAGTTCCGCAGTAGCTGGTTGTTGTCCGCTAGAACCATGCGAAGACAACAACGCGTGTACGGATAATGTATGCGATGGGGCAACAGGCTCTTGTAGCTTCCCGCCAATCGCACTTGACTGTTCATCGTTCGATGGCGACTGCACGGTGGGGGTTTGTAACCCAGCTAATGGCACTTGCATGGTGCAGCCGGCCAACGAAGGGTTGGCTTGTACTGATGATGGCAATGCCTGTACGGATGACGTTTGCCGTAGCGGAACATGCACACCAGAAAACAATGATATCAATACCTGTACCGACAACAATGCGTGTACGACTGATGATTGTGTCGCTGGGGCGTGCGTGAGCGTGGCTATCACTTGTCCTGCGGATACCGATTGTCAAACCTATACGTGCAATTCACTCACCGGACAATGTGAGGCCCAGTCTACCAATGAAGGGCTGGCTTGTACGGACGATGGCAACGCTTGCACCGACAATGTGTGCCAAGCTGGCGCGTGTGTGGCCGTTAACGACAATACGAATAGCTGTAGCGACGGCAATGTCTGTACTAACGATGCGTGCGTCGGCGGCGTTTGCCAAGGTACGAATGTTTCCTGTCCTGCGGATACCGATTGCCAAACTTTTGTATGCAATTTAACTACTGGCATGTGCGATGCTCAGTCCACGAATGAAGGATTGGGTTGCACGGATGACGGTAATGCTTGTACGGACAATGTGTGTCGTGCCGGTGTTTGTGCGGCTGAGAATGACGATACGAATGTTTGTACAGATAGCAATCCTTGCACGACCGATGCGTGCGTTGCAGGTGCGTGTACGGGTACAAGTATCACATGTCCAGCAGATACTGATTGTCAGACTTTTGTGTGCAATGCTACGACAGGACAATGTGAACCTCAGTCTACCAATGAAGGGTTGGCTTGTACGGATGACGGCAATGTTTGTACGGATAATGTTTGCCAAAGTGGTGTATGCGCTGTGGTCAACAACGACGCCAATATATGTACGGACAACAATCCATGTACCAATGATGCTTGCGTTGGCGGAAGTTGCTCAAGTACGAATATCTCTTGCCCTGCTGATACGGATTGTCAAACATTCGTGTGCAATCCTGGCACAGGCGTTTGCGATGCGGTGTCGACCAATGAAGGTCTGGTATGCACGGACGATGGTAATCCGTGTACGGATAACAACTGTCGTAGTGGCGCTTGTGCTGCTGAAAATGATGATACCAATACATGCTCCGACAGCAGCCTTTGTACAGCTGATGCCTGCGTCGCGGGCGGTTGCATCAGCACGGCTGTGACATGCGATGATAGTAATGTGTGCAACGGTGTAGAAACTTGCGATCCTTCGCTTGGCTGTCAAGCTGGCACACCACTTTCCTGTGTTGATGCCAATTTGTGTAACGGAACAGAGACCTGCGATGCGTCGTTAGGCTGTCAAGCTGGCACGCCGTTGGTTTGCGATGATAACAATGCGTGCTCTGGTACGGAGACATGTGATCCAGCGTCGGGATGCCAGCCGGGTACGCCGCTGGTTTGTAACGATAATGATGTATGTAATGGCATTGAAACCTGTGCGCCAGCTAGTGGTTGTGTAGCAGGTACGCCTTTGGCGTGCGATGATAACGATGCCTGTACCGGTGTAGAATCCTGCGATGCGGCGCTTGGCTGTCAGGCTGGGACGTCGTTAGTTTGTGATGATAGCGATGCGTGTAACGGCTTGGAGACATGCAACCCAGCCGTGGGTTGCGAAGCCGGTGTGCCAGTCGTTTGCGACGATAACGATGTATGTACGGGCGTGGAAACATGCGATCCTCTCACGGGGGCATGTATCCCTGGCACGAATTTGGATTGCGATGATAACGATCTTTGTACCGTAGACGCTTGCGATGCAGTCCAGGGCTGCCTGCCGAAAACAGATGTCGATTGTGATGACAACAATGTGTGTACGGGCGTGGAAACGTGCGATCCGTTGCTCGGCTGTCAGACGGGTACCCCGTTGGTGTGTGACGACCTGAATTTATGTACGGACGATGCATGCGATCCAATAGTTGGTTGTCAGTTCATTCCAGATGACCTTAACAGTTGCGAATCGGACGGCGATCTATGCACCCAAGAATTTTGCAATAAGGGGATATGTGATACGTTCAACCAAACTTGCCCATCAGATACGGAATGCAGTAGTTTTTCCTGCAATCCAAATACCGGCGACTGCGATGAATTCCCCATTAGCGAAGGGCTAGCCTGTAGCGATGATGGTAATGAGTGTACGGCTGACGTTTGTCGAACTGGTCTTTGTGCCCATGAAGGGACAGACGGCGCCGCGTGCACTGATGATGGTATCGAATGTACCGAGGATCTTTGTGATGCGGCTGGTGTGTGTAATCATACGGATGTGATTGATGGTACGATTTGCACGCAAGATGTTCTGGCGTGTACGTTGGATGTTTGCAATGGTGGTGTTTGCGAACACCTAGGTATGGATGCGGTGTGCGATGATACGGTGGGCTGTACGGATGACGTTTGCGATCTTATTAGCGATTGCGTGAACACACCGGTAGACCTGGCTTGTGATGATACTGTCGCATGTACGATCGATACTTGCGATGCGGTCAATGACTGCCAACACACGCCTGACGATATTGTTTGTGATGATGGGGTAGCTTGTACTAGCGATGTCTGCGACGAATTCGCTGGCTGCATCTCATCGCCGATCGACTCGATATGTGATGACAACGTGGCCTGTACGATCGACACCTGCGATTCTGTCAACGATTGTCAGTTTACACCGAATAGCAGCCTGTGTGATGACGGCAATGAATGCACCTCAGATCAGTGCACTGCAACAGGATGTATCTTTACCAATACCGGCTTGTGCGGTGCTTGTTGTATTAATTCAACGAAGTCCTGTGTGTCAGACGTACTGCAGGGTACTTGTTCCAATTTGGAAGGCCTGTTCATTGGCGTCGGCACTGCTTGCCTTGGCGATATGGATAATGACGGCATCGACGATCTCTGTGACAACTGCAATGGGGCCAACGATGCCATATTTGGCCAGTTGGTCTGCAGTAATACGGGTATCTCTTGCGAAGTCGATGCCGATTGTGATCCCAATGACGTGTGCCAGAAAGCTTGTCTCGGAAGAATACCTACGGTTTCCGAATGGGGCTTATTGGTGCTGACATTGCTGCTTTTAGTGTGCGGAAAGCTTTATTTTGGTGCCCGACGAAGCCTAGAGCCAGCTCGGGTCGGTTAATGGAGGACTTGGCTGGCTGTGCCGGTTAAAGCTTTGCTGTAAATAAAAAAAGTATTTTTCTCTTGTATTTGTATGGTGGATTGTGGTAAGATGGGGCTTGGCTGGTAGGCCTCGTGGACTTATCAGGCTTGGTATTGCGGTTTTGGAGAATGGGTATAGTGGCTCATAAGGTGACAGACGATCGGCACTCTACTGCTTGGGGCGGGCTATTGGCCTTGTCTTTGGTGGGTGGTGCGATGTTTATGTCGCTTGCGCTATCGTCCGCTTCAAACCAATGGCTAGGCTTGATTACACTTGTTCCACTGCTCTTGAGCATGCGGTTGTTATCGCCTTCTCGGGCATTGTTGGCTGGTGGCCTTTTTGGCTTCTGCTTAGCCATATTTTGTAGTCTCGGTGCACATCCTTCGTTTGCTTTGTCAGTTAACTCCGCAGCTTTGACTACGCTGGCTGTGGGTGTTTATGGTCTGCTTGGTGCGCGTGTGACGCGTCGCATTGGGTTTAGCCCGCTCATTCTTGCTTTGGGTTGGGTGGCTGTTGAATTGGCATTAAAACCGTTGGCCATTAAGCATGGCTTATTGGCTTCGACTCAGGGCAGCGGTCTGTTTGTCCGTGTGATCGGTCCGGCGGCTGGTTATCTTGTAGTTGCCTTCCTTGTTGCCTACATCAACGCATCCCTCTTGGAGATTCTTACCGGGGCGTGTGCGATTGAAAGTGGCCGAGGACGTTTGGTCTTTTCTGGCCGGCCTCGTGAGTCGGCTATTCTGTTTTCTTTTCTTTACATTTCCGCAGAATTTGCGAATTTAGCGCGGCCTCGCGCTCCTCCCTTGGCTATCTAAGTTGTCAACTGCCTTCCTGTTTGGCGAGGTGGTCGACTTGGAAGTAAACGCGAATTATTTTGTTTCGCGATTATGCTGGCGGCTTCGGTTATACATAAAATATTAGAGTTTGCGCGTACGACGGTTTATTCGACTGGTCTAATAGCAATAAACCCGCTGTGGTTAGTCGCTGTCGACGCGATTGTTTACTACCGTTGAAGTCGAGAGGGGATTGTCTTCTCTCGCAAATCCTTGTTTGGAGGTAATGGAAATGAAGGTTCGACATTTAGTAGCTTTAACTGCTGCTGTTTCTATGATTGCGATGAATGTCGCAATGGCTATTGATCCGGTTACACCGGTGAACACTGTTAATGCCAATACACTTAAGTCCTCGACTGCCCCTACCACGGGCGGCCAGGCATCTAATGATTGCTCTTCGCTCATAGCTGAAGGCGTTATCCCCACAGCTGGTGGCGTAATGATTGGAGATACCACTGGTAGCGCTGACGATTTTGATGACGCGGTTGGCAACGCCCTTTGTGCTGGTAGTGGTTACGGTGCTGGTGGTGTTGGTGATAACATCCACTCGTTCCAGGTTGCCCAGAACGGTACGTGGCATTTTGATGCTGGTTGCGTAACTGGCGGCAGCGCCTTTGGTGATACCAGCATGCACATTCGTGAAGATACTGGTGGTGGTTGTCCTGGTGACATCATTGCTTGTAATGGTGATGCCTGTGCTTCCTTCGCATCGGTTATCGACACGTTCTTGATTGCTGGTACCGATTATTTCTTGGTTATGGAAGCTTACAGTGCCAGTTATTTCGGTGCATACACCGTTGATTATGCCCAGACTGTCGCGCCATGTGCGATTGATGCTGATTGCGATGATGGCGATCCTTGCAACGGTCTTGAGACCTGTGATGGTATCGGCCAGTGTCAAGCTGGTTCAAATCTTTGCCCTGATCCATGGCAAACATGTGACCCTATTTTGGGTACATGCTCTTCACCTGCCGATTGCACCGCCGTATTAAAGGGTGCTGATGGTTCTTTCTTCTTCCCTAACGCTAACAACTGTGATGGTTGTGGTGAAGCTGATGATGTAACATTGGCTTATGGCGCAGGTACTGATTTAATCAGTTATCAGTTTAATATTATTGGTCGTGCCATTGGTGCTGCAGTAGGTGATCCTTACACCGTTTCCACTGATTTGTACACGATTACCCCAGCCGGTAATCCTGGTGTTCCAATTCCAGGAACACACTGTGATTTCGTTTTCGCCATCGCACCTGGTGGTTCTCCTGCAGACGTTGCACTTTGTGAGCCAAATGGTGGTTTACCAACTGGTGTCTTGATTCCACCAAGCGAATTCGGTACATCAGGTTTCGTGGTATATCGTTCCTCAACTGACGGTTCTGGTTTCTTGATCGCTGGTGGTCCTCCAGCAATTGGTGGCGATATGAATCCAGCCACCGTTGATGGTATCGAAGCTGCTTTCGGTCAGTCCATCTTCTGGCTAGAAACTACACCAGGCGCCGAAGATTGGGGTCCGGGTGCATTTGCTGCGCCAACAGTATCTGACTTCGAAGTGATGTCGGTTTGTACCGATCCAGTCGGTCCTTGTTGTACAGGTCTTACTTGCGAGATGCTTAACGATGCTGATTGCACCGCTGCTGGTAGTACACTTACTCTAGGCGTATTCACCGCTGATAATCAGGTCACCTGTGGTGATGTTGACTGTGATGGTGACGGCGTTCTTGATGGCGTGGACAACTGTGTAGGACTCGCGAATGCTGATCAGGCCAATGCTGATGGTGATATCTTCGGTGATGCTTGTGACAACTGTCCAGATGTTGCCAATGACGATCAAGCCACAGATGGCGATACTGATTCGGTTGCCAATGCTTGTGACAATTGTCCAACTGTTGATAACGATGATCAAGCTAATGCTGATGGCGATTTGCTCGGTGATGCTTGTGATAACTGTGTAGATACTGCCAACGATGACCAAGCCAACAGTGATACAGATACACTTGGCGATGCTTGTGACAATTGCAGTCTCGTTGACAACGATGATCAAGCAGATTGCGGTAACAACGGCGTTGGTGACGCATGCGATACCAACTCTGATGGTGACGCTCTGACTGATGATTGTGACAATTGTGTAAATACGCCTAACGATGACCAAGCTGATGGCGATAGCGACAACGTTGGTGATCTTTGTGACAACTGCCCAACCGTAGCTAACACAAATCAGGCTGATGGTGACAGCGACGGTACTGGCGACGCTTGTGACGGATGCCCAGCAGATCCAAACAAGATCGCTCCTGGTATCTGTGGTTGTGGCGCTGCTGACGTTGGTGACAGCGATGGTGACGGGGTTCTTGATTGTGTAGACATCTGCCCAGGTGCTGATGATGCTGTATTCGGCGACTGCACAAACAACATCCCAACCGTCTCCGAATGGGGTCTGGTTGTCTTGGCATTGCTACTCTTGGTAGCTGGTAAGGTCTACTATGGCCGTCGCACTGCCTTGAACTAGTTTGTTTGATTTAATGCGATTTTCCGACGATGGCGGAGTCTCCTTGCGAGGCTCCGCCTCATCGGTTTTTGCAGTGAGGTTTACGCTATATCCGGACGGTCTGGGTATCAGCTAATTTCGGTAAGTCAGCAATTAGTTGGCTACGTTGCAGTGGTCGGTGGCGGGTATTAAGTCCCGGTTTTTAGCTGCAGCGTTGGCTTAAACGCAGCGGGTTTTATTGATATATTGGGACCGTTTGTGGGATCAAAAATCCTGCAAGCGGTTCTTTTTTTGTAGGCCTGTGGTAGCTTGGAGCCGATAAAGCACTTTGGGGATGATGAAAATCGTGTTAGTGTCTTATTACACGAATGACGATTTTGCATTATAATTTGGAACTCGTAGCCATACCGGAGGCCTTCGTCACTGCATGAGTAGACATAATAAACATCAACGCGGACCTGATTCGCCAGACGCAGACAAGAAACAGCCTCGCAAGCGTAGGGGGCGTAGAAAGTCGTGGTATGCCACACATGGCAGAGACTTAAGGTTTTTGGCAGTGTTCGCGATGTTAATGGGCGGGTATTACTTTGCCACAACCACATCGGTGGTCAAAGACGACTTTATTCCATGGTTTCTGGAGCAAAATGCGACCGTCTCGGCGGTCGTGCTTCACACTTTTGGTTATGAGGATATGAAGCAGCGCGGTAATGCGTTGGTGTCGTCAAGAGGCGCAGTATCTGTAGAGCGTGGCTGCGATGCGCTTGATCCATGCGCATTGTTTGTCGCAGCGGTTTTATCAACGCCTGCGCCGGTGCTGTCTAAGCTTCTGTCGGCCTTAGGTGGCGCGTGTATACTCGTGGTATTGAATTTAGTTCGTATCATCACATTGTTTTTAACCGCTGTTCACTGGCGGTCGGCGTTTGATGTGATGCATTTGGAAGTGTGGCAAGCGTTGTTTATCATCTTGGCGATAGTTTTGTGGATGGTATGGGCTTCATGGGAACGAAATCGGCGTCGAAGGTCTGTGGTGGCTGAAACGTTGGGAACGCCTGACCAGAATTAAGCGTCCATATCGATACATGTCATGGCTAGAAACCCCGCATTATTAAAAGAAAAAAAACTCCAAGCGCATAGTATAGATACAATCTCCGAGGTAATTTCATTTAGGTCGATTCTGCGATTCTTTCTTATCTTTTGCGTGCTATCGGGATTGTTGTTGTACCCTTGGTCAAGCGTTAAGCAAGGGTATCGTAACATGTTTCGAATGGGCGGTAACGTTGTCTTTTCTCGGTTTTGGTTTTGGCCTGAAGGCAGTGTTCGGTTCGTAGATTTAGTCGCGGAAGACGTGCTAACTCAAGTGAACGCTGTATTACTGCGTCCAAAGCCGCTTGCGCCGAGGATTCAATTACCGCCGAATTTTAAATTACCGGCTGCGACCGCTGAGTTGGATGTACTCATGGTCTATCAGAATCAACGTACTGTTGGAAAACTGGGGTTTGTTCGAACCAGTAGTCGAAATAACGGGTATTGGCCTACGGTTTTTTTGGTCGCGCTTATTTTGGCGAAGCGTATGCGTTGGTCGCGTCGGGGTTGGGCGCTACTTTGGGGATTGATTTTAGTGCATGGGTTCATTGCCTTTAGGCTTTCGATCAATATGTTAGCCACGGGCTTTGCCGTGCCAGGGAAGAGTTATGCCTTGTTTGAACCGAACGAATTTTGGTTGACGACGCTGCGCCGGGCGGACGAAGTTTTTGTGCAAAACCCGACGGTGTCTTTTGTGGTAGCAGCTTTTATTTGGCTCGTGGTCGCATTTACGAAACAAGATTGGGTAGCTATTTTTCAGGCGACGCGCGGCGATGATGATGCGCTTGAGTAGGACATCAAAGTTGATAGACAAGAAGTCGTCCTAGACGTGCGTAACCTGTCTTAGAATCCTTGGTATAATTGGAAAACAACGATCATGGGCCACAAAAAAAGACGGTCAGAAAATGAACAGGCTGCGGCGAAACCTAGCACGAGGCAATCGCCGCCGCCAAGTGCTGGGCGTAAGCGCGTGATGGGCTTGTGTGCATTGGTTGTTGCGCTTGGCTTAGTTATTTCAATCGTGTTGCGATTTGGGGGAGTCGCGATTGAGAATGCCTGGGTATTCGGGTCGGCGAAAGGTTACAATGTCGTATTGATCACGATGGACACGACCCGGTCCGATCATGTGGGTTGTTATGGGCATGCACTCGCGGAAACGCCAGTCATAGATCGCTTGGCAAGTGAAGGCATTCGTTTTGCTGACGCTGTTTCGCCCGTTCCCGTGACGCTTCCTTCTCATTGTACGATTCATACCGGTCTTGATCCGATCAATCATGGTGCGCGGACGAATGGCACTGATTCGTTGAAAGATGATCAAACTACGCTAGCTGAAATGCTGCGAGATCATGGATATGAAACAGGCGCATTTGTATCTGCTTTTGTCCTGAATGCTCGGTTTGGCCTGAATCAGGGGTTTGATGTCTACAACGATCGGGTTGAACCCGATGATGATTCGTTGGTCGGTGGGCTAACGAATCAACGGGACGCGATACAGGTGACCAATGAGGCGTTGTCGTGGTTACAAGAACGAAAAGAAGATAAACCGTTCTTTCTTTGGACACACTATTACGATCCCCACGAACCGCACATGGTGCCTCCTGCGTATGCCGCACGGTTCAAAGATAATTTGTATGACGGTGAGATTGCGTATGTGGACGCTCAGATTGGACGCCTTCTCGATACGTTATCTGCCAAAAATTTAGACCAAAAAACGATTGTGATTGTTACCGCAGATCACGGAGAAAGCCTGGGCGAACACGGGGAGAAGACGCATACCCGGTTTATTTATGACGCGACACAATCAGTGCCGTTGATTATTTGGTCACCGACCCTTTGGACTGGTGGCCTTGTCGTGGATGACGCTGTTGTTGGCCTGGTCGATCTCACGCCTAGCATTTTGGATATGCTAGGTTTGGAAAGCGAAGTGAGCTTTGATGGCATACCATTGAGGCAATGTCGTAGCCATCCAGATCGCATGATATACATGGAGACCTTGGATACCTATCTGGATAATGGCTGGGCACCTCTTTTCGGAGTGCGTCGGCATCAAGATAAATATATTTTGGCTCCTAGGCCGGAGTATTACGATCTTAGTCGCGATCCCCATGAATTGAAGAATCTTTTTGGTGCAAGGTCTGCGCGCGTTTCGTCTGCTGTTCAAACCATGGCAGATGAGCTAGCCAAGCGTCGTGAAAGTGACGACGAAATTACTGAGCTGGCGAAGGATGTTGAAGACCTCGATCCGGAGGCTCGTAAGAGACTCGAAGCCTTAGGTTACTTGGGAGGTGAAGGCCCGGTGGCCATGGACGGTGCACTGCCAGATCCGAAAGACATGGTGGTCGTCTGGGGCATGGTCATGGAAGCCGTTGAGCAATCGAAGCGAGGTCAGTACGACGAGGCTATGGTAAAGTTGTTCAAAGCTAAGACCTTGTCGCCAGATGATCATTCGATTGATAAGCATTTGGGTATTCTGTATATGCGCATGGGGCGCTATGATGAGTCGATCGTGTCATTAAACCGATACCTTGAAGCGCGACCTACTAATGCGAACATTCATTCGCTCATTGCTCAAGTTTTTATGAAATTAAAGCGGCTAGATGAAGCCAAGAAGCATTTGCTTTTTGCTTATGAGGAAACTCCGGATAGTGGGATGGTTTTGATCGCGATGGGGGATTTGCTGGTTATGGTCGGTAATTTCGAAAAAGCTGAGGACTATTACAGAGAGGCGCTTCGGGTAGATCCATATCGCATTGAGAAAGTAGCTGCCGGTCGGTTCGACAAACTTCAGAAGATACGTCAAGCCTTGGGTCAGTGAGCGTGACCGGTGGCGAAATATTCGTCACGGTTAGCACGGGACATGAGCAGTGGGAACACGATGTCACTGAGGCAGCAGGGTATCATAACGGCTAGGACTACGAATAGAAAAACTTTTCCGAGCACGTCAATCCAGCCTACCATCCCAAGCGGTCCGACCATATAAAAAATACTAGCCATCGTAGATGCGAGTACATGCATGGAATGTGACAGTAGTGTGCTATGGGTGGCTGCGCCAGCGGCGGCTAACCCGATGATGCTGCCGATGAACGCAAATGGTAGTACGACGTCGGTGTGTTCGAGTATGCATAAATGCCACGGCGCTTGGATGCCTAGTATGGAGAGTGAGACGTGTGGCATGACGATGTCACTCATCCCACAGACGCCGACCGCGCCAATTAGCCCGATGATCATGGCCTTGAGCCATTTGCGCTCATAACGAAAAAACATGGCTGTGGTCGCAGCCGCAGAAAATAGCATGTGTGCAGGATGGAATAAATGGAAGAAACGCTCAGCGAACACATTGTTATGATGATGCTCATCTGATGCGGGCGATTCATCGTGGTCGTGGTCATAGTTGTGGGCTACGCTTTCAGTGTCATGATTTGCAGGCTCACCAGCTGATCGGTTAAAACCGTCGCCGAAGATGCAAAGTGTGCCAGCGACGATGAGCCCGATGGTGACAGCTAATACTGAGAAAGGCACATGCTCGCGCAGCTCGGTGAGTAGTGCGGACGGGCCATGATTGTGGTCGCAGTGTTCGTGCGGCCCGTGGTTATGTGATGACATTGTCAAAATCTCGACTCCATTATCTTATGGGGTAAAGTCGCTCGTAGTATACCCATTATAAAGCTTAGGGCGCTGGCGTACTTTTCCGCGCTGTGGCACGGATTATGCTGCCCAAAGGGGATGGCGACAAGTTTTCGATATAATGTCGTCATTATTGTATAATGGAGTGGCTTACGGATAGATGTCGCTTCTTGGACAGGCTATCTAGGACGTCTAATCTTGGTCCAGGGCTTTGTAGGACTCGGGTACACTGCTGACTGCTGTACGCATGACGCCCAGGCGATAGCCGACGACGGTTATAGCTGCTACCGCTGGGGCTTAAATTAGGAGGCTTACAATGTCCGCATCAATTCGCCTCAAGCAATTATTATACGACAATACCATGTCGTCGGCCCCTGAACTTATTGTACGCGAATCCGGCGGGCGGGTTCGATGCCTCGCCTGTGGGCATCGCTGCTTGGTATTGCCTGATCATCCCGGGGTCTGCCGCGTACGTTTCAACGTGGACGGCGATTTACGAGCGCCAGCGGGCTATGTGGCTGGGGTGCAAGTTGATCCGATCGAGAAGAAGCCTTTCTATCATGCATTTCCAGCCAGGGATGCGCTGTCGTTTGGCATGCTGGGGTGCGATTTGCATTGCAGCTATTGCCAGAATTGGGTGACATCGCAGGCCCTGCGAGACGACGCGGCTGTGGCTAGGCCTCGTTTTTATCGAGCGGAACAGCTAGTCGAAGCGGCTGTGCAGCAACAGGTGCCGGTTATGGTTAGTACGTACAACGAGCCGCTGATTACGGCGGACTGGGCCGTGGAGATTTTTAAGCTGGCCCATGCGGAGGGCATCGTCTGCGGCTTCGTTAGTAACGGCAATGCCACGCCGGAGGTGCTGGAATTCATCAGGCCCTATGTGGATTTGTATAAGGTCGATCTGAAGACGTTTAACGATCGCAATTATCGAAAACTGGGGACCGGGCTAGAAAACGTGCTAGACACGATCAAGCGATTAGTCGAGATGGGCTTTTGGGTGGAGATTGTGACGCTGGTGATTCCCGGTTTTAACGACAGCGATGAAGAGCTGACACGCATGGCTGATTTTATCGCAGGTGTTTCGCCAGATATTCCTTGGCACGTAACGGCTTTTCGGCCTGACTATAAAATGACCGATCCGCCGCGGACACCAGTAGAAACGCTGTTGCGGGCATGTGAAACAGGGAAGCGAGCGGGCTTGAAATTTGTCTATCCTGGTAATATCCACGGTGCGTTCGGTAAGCGGGAGAACACCTATTGCCCGTCCTGTGAAAAGATGTTGATTGCCCGCACTGGGTTTGTAGTAGAACAAAATCGTATGAAAGGTTCGGCGTGTCCGTTCTGTGAAACGATTATTCCAGGTGTCTGGCAAAACGACCCGCCGGCCTGTACGCAGGGGACTGGCATACCATTACCGTGCATCATGCCAGATGGACCTTGTGGATAGCGGCGTGGAATATTTTCGATGCAGATCGTTTGTTATTCTTGACTGCAATCGCACAAAAACGTAGCCTAGGTAGGCTAGGAAAATGCCTGTTTTCAGGCTCGTAGCTATGATGCGGGAAATATCCTGCTAGTCGAAATTTTGGCTACCCGTAGAAACGGGTAGATGTTTCCAACTTCGTTTCACTCAACCTGGAGTAGGACAATATGGGCGTTAAAGTCGGCATTAATGGATTCGGACGAATTGGGCGACTGGTGTTTCGGGCGATGGCGGCTCGTGGTAGCGCGTTTGATATTGTCGCTATAAACGACTTGAGTAACCCGGCGACGCTGCGTCAGTTGCTCAAGTATGACACCGTGCATGGGCGGTTCAATGGAACGGTCGAATCGACGGAAACGTCGCTGATAGTAAATGGCAAGGAAGTCAAAATTCTCTTGGAGCGATCGCCCGCGAAACTTCCGTGGGGCGAATTGGGCGTGGAGATCGCGCTGGAATCGACCGGCGTTTTCACGGCGAAGGAAAGCGAACGGGGCGGGTATGGCGATCACCTCAAAGCTGGTGCGCGAAAAGTTATTCTCAGTGCGCCCGCCAAGGATGAACCAGACCTGACCGTCGTGTTCGGGGTGAATGACGATCAGCTTAACGCGTCTCATAAAACTATTTCAAACGCGAGTTGCACCACGAATTGTTTAGCACCATTAGCTAAGGTGTTGAATGATTCGTTTGGTGTGATCGATGGCTTGATGACAACAGTTCATGCTTATACGAACGATCAGAAAATCGCCGACATGGTGCATAGCGACCCGCGACGTGCGCGAGCGGCTGCGGCGAATATTATTCCCACCAGTACCGGAGCGGCTAGAGCCGTTGGCAAGGTGTTGCCAGAGTTGAACGGTAAGCTCAACGGCTTCGCGTTGCGTGTGCCCGTGCCAGATGGTTCGATTGTTGATTTGGTGGCCAGGCTAAAGAAGCCAGTGACGGCGGAGGAAGTCAACGCGGCTTTGAAAAATGCTTCCGAAGGACCGCTCAAAGGTATCATGGAATACTGCGACGACCCCATAGTTAGCAGCGATATCATCGGCAACCCGCATAGTTCGATTATTGACGCACTGAGCACGATGACGATGCCTGGCGATCGCGGAGATTTCGTGAAGGTCGTGTCCTGGTATGATAACGAGTGGGGTTATGCCAGTCGTGCAGCGGATTTGATTGCCAAGGCGGCGGCACTATAGAGGCGGGCTTATGGCCTGGTGCTCAGTTAGGGTTGGGTATTAACCTGCGATCTTTTTTTGGATATAGCCATTATGGTCACCGGTACAGGCGCGTCGATGAAAAAAACGGTTGGCGATATTGACGTTCGCGGGCTACGGGTGCTTGTTCGGCTTGATTTGAACGTCCCGCTCGACGCACAGCAGCAGATTACAGACGATAGACGTATTCGGTCTGCACTCCCTACAATTACACATCTTATTGAAGGTGGTGGGCGATTAATTTTGATGAGTCATCTTGGTCGGCCGGATGGCAGCGCGGAGGACCAAGCGCGTCTTTCGCTATCGCCCGTGGCGAAACGGCTTGGCGAGATGCTCGGGCGAGTTGTGCCGCTTGTGGGTGACTGCGATGGCGCAGCGGCTAAGGCTGCGGCGTCTCAGTTGACCGATGGTGACGTCTGTTTGCTAGAAAACTTACGATTTCACTCCGAAGAAACGATCAAGGATAAAACAGCGGCTAGCGATGCGTCTTTGCGTCGGTCTAAAGATGCTTTTGCCACGCAGTTAGCCTCGCTGGCTGATGTGTATGTGTGTGACGCTTTCGGAACGTGCCATCGAGATAATGCCAGTATGCTGACCGTTCCGCAGATGATGGCGGGTAAGCCTCGCGTGGTGGGATTTTTGGTGCAGCGGGAGCTTGCCTTTCTGGGCGAGGCTATGTCGTCTCCCGCGCTTCCTTTTGTGTGTGTTCTCGGCGGTGCGAAAGTTTCCGATAAGCTCGGCGTGATTGAATCGCTACTCGATAAGTGCGATACGATTCTAATTGGCGGGGCGATGGCCTATACTTTTTTAGCGGCTGATGGTATGCAAGTGGGCAATAGTTTGGTTGAGAAAGAGTTGTTTGATACCGCCCGCCGATTGCGCAAAGAAGCCGGGGATAAATTGCGGCTGCCTGTAGATTCGGTCGCGGCTGAGAAAATTGAAGCGGGTGCGGCGACGAAGATTTGTGATGGCGCGATACCGGATGGTTGGATGGGGCTGGATATTGGGCCCAAGACGACTGAAACGTTTGGTCGCGTATTGCAAGCGGCTAAGACGATAGTTTGGAACGGGCCTATGGGCGTTTTTGAAGTGAGTCCTTTTGATACGGGCACGCTGGGCGTAGCTCATTTTGTGGCTGAGTCGACTGATGGTGGGGCGACGTCTATTATCGGTGGTGGCGACAGCGCTGCAGCGATTGACAAGGCTGGCCTATCGGATCGCATGACGCATGTGTCCACTGGCGGCGGGGCTTCGCTAGAATTTCTTGAAGGCAAGCGTTTTGCGGCGATTGATATATTGGATAATCTAGAATGAGTGACACGATGGTGACAGGGAGCTTGGTGATGCCTAGCGAGGAGAGTGTTTCGTCTAATGGGTTTGCGCTCGCGTCGCCGGCTATTCGTATGGCGCCTTCGCTGCTGGCTGCGGACTTCGCGCGGTTGGGTGAGCATGTGGACGAGATCGAACGCGGCGGGGCACAAGTGTTGCACCTAGACGTGATGGATGGCCACTTCGTGCCTAATCTTAGTTATGGCGCAGTGGTGATCGAAGCCCTGCGTGAACGGTCGAACATGTTTTTTGACACGCATCTCATGATCGAGGAGCCTCAGCGTTACGCCGAATCGTTCGTAACAGCGGGGGCTGATCTGATTACGTTTCATATAGAAGTCGTCAAGCATCCGGAGGCGATGGTCGAGCATTTGCGGGAGCTGGGCGTTTCGGTTGGGGTTTCGATTAATCCGACGACGCCGGTCTCTGCAATCGAGTCCATTATCGATGCTGTTGACCTGGTTTTGGTCATGAGCATTTGGCCAGGATTTGGCGGTCAGAAATTTATGCCCGAAGTGCTTGATAAGGTAATTGAGGTGAAAAAACGGCTTGGCCCGCACCAACGGCTAGAAATCGACGGTGGTATCGGACCTGAGACCGTGGGTTTGGCAGCGAAGGCCGGGGTTGATACGCTAGTGGCTGGTACTGCGATCTTTCGCCAGCCTGACCCGGTCGCTGCGATGAAGCAGCTTTATAGCTTAGCTGTTGACGCTGCGGGTGAGGCTGGTTAGTTAACACGATGAGAACTGGCGGCGGATTGTCTGGATGCTAGTTAATTGGGTTGTTTGGGCGAGCATACATGGCATCATTGATATTAATACCTTGGCCAGAAACGAGCTGGAGTCTGGCTGGTCGAATGATCGGCCGAAGTCCAGTTTCGTTGACGGACCAGGGACGCGCGCAAGCCTTGGCCTGGGCAGATGCTATGGTAAAGGATCCACCAGTGGCTGTTTACTCCAGCTCTGAGGTTGCTTCGGTCGAGACGGCTGGGGTGCTGGAGAAGCGGGCGAACATCAAGCGGAAAGAGCTAAAAGATTTGGCTGAGGTCAATGTTGGCTTGTGGGACGGTTTGACTGCGGTCGAATTAAAGCATCGATATCCCAAAATATATAAACGGTGGTGCGATGATCCCTTTTCGGTCTGCCCGCCGGAAGGTGAAGAATTTTCGGCAGCATCAGACCGCATTCGCGAGGGAATCGCGGGCATTGTGGGCGACCGTCGAGATCGCACCTTGGCTGTGGTGCTTGGTCCTTTTTCATTCGCACTTGCGCGATCCATCGTGGAGCGTAGCCCCCTGGTCGATATCCACAATTTTACCAATGTAGAGCCGCTGCGCTACCCGTGGTTGCTTGGTCAAAAAGCGGAAGCAAGATCAGCGGTGGCGACAGGTGAAGCTGTAGTTGCTAAGGGTGATTAACGATGGCCATTGACGAGGCATTAGGACCAAAGGATAAGGCCGCTTTGCAGGATCGTGTCGAAATCCCGGCTGGACTGTGGACCCGCTGCGAAAGCTGCGGTCACATTGTCTATGAGAAGGAAGTGGCTGAGGCGCTAAATGTTTGTCCGGAATGCGGACATCATCGACGGGTAGATGCCCGCACGCGTGTTGCGCAGCTGGTGGACGCTGACACGTTCGAGGAGTTTGCTGCAGACCTTACCTCTACGGACCCACTCAAATTTACTGACCGTTTACCGTATAAAGAACGGCTAGAACGTGAGCAGAAGAAGACGGGGGAAGTGGACGCCGTCATCATCGGCAAGGCCTTCATTCGGGGGCGTGGGGTGATATTAGCCGTGATGAACCCTAAGTTTATTATGGCTTCGATGGGCGCGGTGGTCGGTGAAAAGATTACACGAGCTGTTGAGCGGGCGCTGGAGGAAGGGTTACCATTGATCGTGGTTACGGCTTCTGGCGGTGCCCGTATGCAGGAGGGCATGATCTCTCTGGTGCAGATGGCTAAGACTTCGGCCGCGCTAGCTCGATTTGATGACGCTGGTGGGTTGTATGTCGTGGTGGCTTCAGACCCGACGACGGCGGGTGTCGCCGCTAGCTTTGCCAGCCTGGGTGATGTTATTATTGCAGAGCCAAAAGCGATGATCGGTTTTGCGGGGCCTCGCGTGATTGCCAATACAATCAATGCGGAGTTGCCTGAGGGTTTCCAAACCGCAGAATTCATGCTGGAACATGGCTTTATTGATCGTATCGTGGACCGTGGGCAGCTGCGATCTGAATTAGCTCGTGTGATCGATTATTGCGGGAAATAGCGCATTGTTGCCATGGCTGAGTCCCGAGGATTGTCACCGATCATGACGGCTACGCGAGGGTGAGTAAAGAGTTGTGCTGGCCCCTTTTTTTGTGAAAGAAAATCTTTACTTTTCGCCGATGAAAGTTGTACAAGCTTGCCATTGAGAGTAAGACATGTTCAACGCTTGGTTGTTTCACGGAAGAACAATGAACCAACGGCCTAGGATGGTAAATACGCTGGTGTGCTTGGTTGTGTCCATGACGGGTGCGGCTGGTCTTCTTGGTTATCTTGACCCTTCCGTTTCTCCCTCACCGGATTCGTTGACGTTTGATACGATTGAGTCCGTAGCCTGGGAGATCGTATCTAATACGCACAATCTTGATCCTCAGCGATGGCAGGCGGTCAATGTGGCGTCGGTCTTAGAGCCGGGCGATCGTGGTGCCCTTCTGGCAGCCAGATCAAACCAAGAAAGCAGCCACTTTTTCGTACACCTGGACGGGCATATTTCATATAGTACGCTATGGCGCGATCAGCATGAATTAGCCGCGTCTCCCGGTACAATCGTAGTCGAAGTCGCTCAACAAGGGCCTGGCGAGGTCATGTCCGAAGCCCAGTGGGTGGGGGTTCGGTCTTTGGTGCGTTCGCTTACCGAAACGGTGGCCCCAATCGACGGTGTCCTGCCGGTCACGGCTGATAGCTCTTGGCAAGCCGCGTATCAGCCAGTAGAGATGGTGTCCGATATCGCTACACCTTCATAGCTTGCTCAGTCGAAGCCAAGCCCGTCTGCCTGTTCGATAAATTTATTTTCCCTCTATGCCTGCGAATCATTGACCTTGGGGCTGTTGTCGCTGTACGGTATGCTACGAGCGGTGTGACAGTGCGGGGTTCGCCTGTATCTGTCCAGGTCTGGTGCAATTTACCAATTCGGAAGAGGGTACAATGAAGCAGGTATATTATTATGCCATTTATGTTTTTAGTATCGCATCCTTGACTTCGATCGTGGGTGCCCAAACTGTTGATCCGGATTTTGGTCGGCAGTGGTATTTGGAAAATAATGGGCAAGTGGTCGGCGGGGTAGCCGGGGCTCCTGGCGCGGATGTTGATGTGGTCTCGGCTTGGGCAGTGTTCGGCGGGGGGTTGAACGTCACGGTAGCAATTGTGTCGACGGGGGTTGATCCTCATCCCGAATTTGCGGATCGTTTACTTGAAGGCATTAGCTTTGTAGGTGATCCGTATAGTTCGCTCGACGCGTGCGGCAAAGGGACTCATATGGCTGGTGTAGTTGGCGCAGCTCGCGACAACTTTTCGGGCATGCACGGAATTGCAGGGGTATGTCCGACTGTTCTTATCTTACCCGTTCGTATCGCCAATGGCTGCGTATCTAGTCGACCTGCTACTGCACTGGGCATTGAGTGGGCGGTGGATCATGGGGCTGACATCATCGTTGTTAGCACGACCTTTGCCTCTGGCGATGCCCCATTGTTGCAAGCTATTGATTATGCCGCCAGCATGGATGTATTAGTTATCGCACCTGCGGGTAGTGTTAGTGACGACGTGTTGGCATTTCCGGCGAACTATGGCAATTGTATGTCAGTTTCTGCTACGACGAATCAAGATGCGTTGACTAATTTTTCTAATTTCGGCGTGGGTCTTGATGTCGCGGCGCCTGGCAAAAATATCTATTCGTGTTGGCTGGCAGACGATTATTTTGAAGCGCCAGAATCAGATTCCGCCGCTGCGGCTTTGGTCGCGGGCACGGCTGCGTTGTTGAAATCATATAATCCAGGTTTGACAGCGACGCAATTACGTCAACTGATCAACGTCTCAGCCGATCAGGTAGGTAATCCTACGTTTTTTGGGAGTGGTCGTCTGTGTACAGGATGCGCGATGCAGCAAGCGTCACCGCCTTCGCTTCGCTTCGAGCATGACTTATTGCAGCTGGAAGCCATTACGCCTAATGCCTCTACGACATCGATCATACAAATTGTAGACGTGTCCGATGTGGCTGAAATTGATAGAGCAATCTTGCACTTCCGAGTTGATGATGGTCTATGGGAGGTGTCTGAGGTTAGGCACTTAGCCGGAGATACTTACGAGCTACGTTGGCCAGCAATTCCTTGTGATTCAGTAATTGAATATTTTCTTAGCGCCCAGAGCGTTGGTGGTGATATTGTTTTGGATCCAGCAACTGCGCCATTGAGAACTTACAGCGTGCGTGGAGAACAGCGAACTGTACTTTTTGAGGACGATTTTGAAGCCGATTTGGGCTGGAGCTCGATAGATTCAACTGGCGTAGCCAAGGGGTTATGGGTGCGCGTTGTACCGATAGGGACAAGTGTTCAGCCAGCGTATGATGCGACGCCGCAAGCGGGAGAGACGTGTTTTGTGACGGGACAGCATGTGCCAGGGCAGTCCGATGGTTTTGCTGATGTGGATGGTGGGCCTGTAGAGTTGTGGTCGCCTGAGATCCCCATCCCGTCGAATAGTGTTGAGCTGAGTTTTTCTTGCTGGGTTGAATCGCTCGGCCTCGGTGTGCCCGATGCTATGTCGGTGGAAGTATCTATAAATAACGGGCAATCCTGGCTATCGGTTGATCAGATACCAGCTACCGCTGGCTGGGCTGAGCACGTGTACTCACTTCGTAATGTAGCTGGGTTTACTGGGCCATCCATGCGTGTCCGATTTTTGATAGCTGACATAGATGAGTCACTAACCGAAGCTGCAGTCGACAATGTGCGCGTGGCATGGCTGCCATGCAGCGTAGCTAGCCACGATGCCGATGGCAACGGTCGTGTCGATCTTGTTGATTTCGACGCGTTTGTCACTTGCCTGGACGGGCCTAGTGTATCGATCATTGACGATGCCTGTCGGGTGTTCGATGTCTATGGTGCAAACGCAGTAGACCTTAATGATTTTTCTGCATTTCAGCGGCGCTTTAACCCCAGTGCGAATTAGCATCGTCGAGTCGCCCATCGATTGGTCAACGCCACAATATTGGGGTGAGTTGACCAATTATTACTTCTCGTGCCTGCTGGTGCGTGGTATGATGGACGCTGCGTAAGAGTATATCGCATTTGTACATTGATGTGATTGATTATCGATTTAGGTTCTCGCACGAAGGAGCAAACATTATGTCGTCGAAAAAATTCATTGTCTCATTGGTGGGTCTGTCGTTTGTCATGGTATCTGCTAGCACGGTCTTCTCAGATGACAAGGCTAAACCGGGGCAAGAGGGGGCACCAAATCCCATGATGGAAGCGTGGGGAAAAAATGCTGCCCCCGGACCTTTCCATGCGTATCTCAAGCCGATGGTGGGTTCATGGAAGACAACTTCCAAATTTTGGATGGCTGAGGGCGATGTGCCTGCATCTAGTGAAGGTACATCTGAACGAGTTCTCATACTCGGTGGCCGATATCTCCAAGAGCATTACAGCTCAACCGTTTTGGGGGCACCATTTAAGGGGTTTGGTATTGTTGGATACGACAACGCGAAGAAGGCGTATATAAGCACTTGGATGGATACGATGTCGACGACCATTTTGGTTGATCACGGCAGTTGCGACGCCTCTGGAAAAGTGTTCACTTATCTTGGAGAGATGGATGATCCATATACAGGCACGCATAAAAAATACCGCACGGTGCTTCGTGTGATTAACAACGACAAGCATATTTTAGAAATGTTTGAAACCGCGCCGGGTGAAAATGAACGTCAAAGTATGGAAATCATCTACACGCGCTCCTAGGCATGGCGATATTGCTTGTCCGTAAGTTTGATAACTATGGGCCGACGATACTTTCGTAGAAGCTAATTAGATCAGCCAAGCTGATGTCGGCGTCGTCGTTGCTGTCGAACACACATAGGCATACGTCATCCGCTGGGCTGGTGGCTGGAAATGTTGCGAAGCAGCGCTGAAAATCGGCGTAATCTGCCAGGTCGATCGTGTCATCGGCGTTGTAGTCATTGGCTAATTGGAGTTTCACGGATTCATACGGACCTCGATCGACGCGACAGCTCTGGATTCGAGGGGCGGCGTCCAGGTCTAAGTCTGCGCCTATAGGGTAAGCGAATCCTGGATTGCCGGTGTTGATGGCTGGCGATGTTAATGCGAGTCGCCAATCGTCATCGTCAGTGCCCGAAACACCATCCAACCCGAACGGGTCGACAAATTGCGGGTCTACGCCGTTGACGCCCGGGCCATCGAAGAACCTTGCGGAAAAGCCTTGTATTGTGGTGTGGGATAGTGGTGGGGGAATGAAAGGGCCTGTGACGTACTGGGCAGATTCATCCATCCCACCTTGGTCAGAATTTCCCCATAAGATACAGTTTGTCATGGTTGATGTGCTGCCGCCAGAGTCACGCATTCCGCCTTGTTGGTAATTATCTGGATCACCGTCGGCGCGGTTATAAGCAATTGTGCAGTTCGTCAATTTTGGAAACGCATCGAAATTGTCTATTCCACCGGCGAAGATCGCGCGGTTGCCAACGATGAGACAATTGATTAACGAGACATTGTGCTTGTCGTTATACATGCCGCCGCCTTTGTCGAGGGCAGAGTTTCCCCGAATGATGCAATTACGAATGGTTGGCCCATTGACTCGCCCAAAAGGGCTTTTGTTGATGATGCCGCCGCCGCGATCTTCTGTACCAGGCGGCGGAATGTTTGCGTTGCCACCACTTACCGTAAAGCCATCAATCACTGTAGATAAATCACGTTCGTTTGCCGTGACAACATGGTAGCAGTTCTCGCTGTTGTTGATGAACCCGGGAAGATCATCGCCGTTAATATCGCACGATAAAATCGTTTCATGCAAGCGAATATGGCGTGCGTCTGGGTTCAGTGCATTGCAACCCGCGAAACCACCTAACATGGTCACGCCGTTTTGTTGCAGAAAGAATGTAGAAGTCCGTACTGCGCCGGGTATGTATAGGCCATCTGCTACGCGGATTTCGTCGCCGGTGATGGCACTACCGAGCGCTGTCGTCAGGCTGGTGTAGGCGCTGCACCAACTGGTCCCGTCGTGCGTTGGGCCGGTGGCGTTGATGTCCACAAAGATGACGGATTGTGCGCGGACTGGCTGTGAAATCAACAACAGGCCAGCGCATAGCATAGCCAATCGCATAGCCATCGAACGCATATATAACAATCCAATACCCCCACTTAGTTCTATGGCTTGGAGCTTCCAATGACACGGGTAAGTTGTTGCTTACCTGTGCCACCCCACATGCTAGCCTTATATCTAGTATGCCCGTGTGCACCCCTGCCCTGTATCCTCGCGTTCGCGGATTCCGCTTTATCGCGTACGCAGGCCGCTTAGTCCGGCTTAGCTACAAAAACTTCGCCCATTCATTATAGTCATGTATAGTTCCTGTATGCGAGGGCGAATGACCGATATTATCGCGGTTTTAGCACGTCATACCCATGGCTAATGCGTAGATTGGTTTTGTGGGGGATTTATGGGGAGTGAATGGCTTGGCTGGTGCGTCATCATCGATGTTTGAACTAACGGGCGTGTCAAAGCGATACGGCGGTCATGCGGCCGTGGATAGCGTCGATTTGTGCATTGGGCAGTCGCAGATTGTCGTGCTCATTGGCCCGAGCGGATGCGGTAAGTCTACGTTGTTGCGGCTGATGGTAGGGCTCATCACCGCAGATGCGGGTCGTGTGGTGTTTGAACAAGAATCGATTACGACTGACAACGTGCAGGCACTGCGGCATCGCATGGGATACGTCATTCAAGACGGTGGGTTATTTCCGCATCTTACCGCTAGGCAAAACATCACCCTGCTCGCACGTCATCTTAATTGGAACGACCCGCGCATTAAAGAACGCATAGAGACGCTGGCTGATTTGACAAGCTTTCCGTTGGCCGCACTTTCTCGTTATCCGCTCGAAATGTCTGGTGGTCAAAGGCAGCGGGTTAGTTTGATGCGGGCTTTGATGCTCGACCCGGACGTGCTTTTGCTGGACGAACCATTGGGGGCGCTCGATCCGATGATTCGTAGCCAATTGCAAAACGATCTACGAAATATATTTCGCAGGCTTGGGAAAACAGTGGTGATGGTGACACATGACCTAGCCGAAGCCGCTTACTTGGCGGATACGATTGTGCTCTTGCATGAAGGGCGCATTGTTCAACAAGGGGATTTGTCTTCACTGATCGATTCTCCGGCTAATGATTTCGTGACGCATTTTATAAATGCCCAGCGTGGTTCGTCTATCCTGCAGGGAGGCGCATTGTGAACCTGGTGCAAACTGCAAGAAAACCTGTCGCTTTGCTCCTAGCTATAACGGTCCTGCTTTGGACATCTGCGGCCAAAGCAGATGTCGTTACTCATCCGATGGTGACGGTCGGCTCTAAAAAGTTTACGGAGTCTGTGATCCTTGGGGAGATGATATCGCTACTTGCGGAACATGCTGGCGGGCGTGTTACGCATCGTCGAGAGCTTGGCGGGACGCGGGTGTTGTGGAATGCGTTAATCGATGGCTCGATCGATATGTATCCGGAGTATACCGGGACGCTGCGAGAGGAAATTTTCGTTGGCCAAGCGGTGGGCGATGAGGATGCGCTGCGGAAGCAGCTAGCCGTGCATGGCGTACGGATGAGTGAGCCTATGGGCTTTAATAATACGTATGCGATTGGCATAAACCCAGAGCAGGCTAACAAACTGGAAATAAGTACACTGTCGAATTTGCGGGATCATCCCAAACTGCGATTTGGTTTTACTAGCGAATTTATGGATCGCGGCGACGGTTGGCCTAGTTTGCGCGATGCGTATCGCTTGCCGCAGCAGGATGTGCGGGGGATGGATCATGATCTTTGCTACCGAGCGCTCGCGGCTGGTGGAATTGATCTGATGGATATGTATGCTACCGACGCCGAAATTTCGTATTACAACCTTGTTGTACTGCGCGATGATCTGCAACACTTTCCTCGATACGAAGCCGTGTTGCTATATCGTGAAGAATTAGCTGATCGTGCCCCAGCGGTGCTTGAGCAAGTGCTCGTGCTAGGTGGAAGTATCGACGAACGTAGTATGACGGCTATTAACGCGCGTGTGAAACTCGATGGCGTGCCTGAGACGTTGGCCGCAGCGGATTTTCTAAGGAAAAAATTCGGCGTTGATGTGAAAGTTGATGTCGAAAGCATCGGTGCAAGGCTGTGGCGCACGACGTGTGAGCATTTATTTCTGGTGCTGGTCTCGCTGAGTGCGTCGATTTTGGTGGGGATTCCGTTAGGCGTGATAGCCAGTAAAAAGCCCAGACTGGGGCAGATGGTGTTGGGTGTGGTTGGGGTGGTGCAGACGATTCCCGCATTGGCGCTGTTGGTTCTATTGATGACGCTGCTTCGGCCTTTGTCGGTGGTGGGGGTGGAGAGCATCGGCGCCCATCCTGCGATAGCGGCCTTGTTTTTATATAGCCTGCTGCCGATTGTTCGCAATACATACACCGGGCTAATGGGGATACCGTTGCCGTTGCGTGAGTCTGCGATGGCCTTGGGCTTGTCCGGGAAAGCCCAGTTGTTGCGGGTGGAGTTGCCGCTTGCGCTACCGACCTTACTGGCTGGCGTGAAGACTGCGGCTGTGCTTAACATTGGTTTCGCTACACTGGGCGCATTGATAGGCGCAGGCGGCTATGGTCAGCCAATTCTGACAGGCATTCGGTTAGACAACATTTCGTTGATCCTGCAAGGCGCATTACCCGCAGCAGGGTTAGCTATTCTAGCCCAAGGATTGTTTGAACTATTCGAGCGAACGGTAGTGTCACGTGGGTTGCGCTTGCGGGTTAGGGAATAAATCGTAGGGCACGGTCGTTCTTTAGTCTACTTGAGCCTGCCCCGAAACTATTTATTAAGAGATCAGCTCGATGTTCTT
The DNA here is from genome assembly GCA_029260115.1 of Phycisphaerae bacterium. Lineage (GTDB taxonomy): Bacteria > Planctomycetota > Phycisphaerae > UBA1845 > UBA1845 > JAJRPG01. The sequence continues at coordinate 30,021 of JAJDDW010000016.1, forward strand.
ATATTCGTTTTCTGCGGTAATATTGAACTCGTTAAACATGAATTCCTTACGACAACAGCTTTTGGGATAGCTTCTACATTTTTTATCGATGAGACAATCCGTCACGTTCCAATTCGCGGGTTCATATCGTTTCGCCGCATTCCGGACATCGTGGTTGGGTAATGCCCTTGAGAATATGCTTACATTTTCTGCATCGTGTTTCATCGTCACCCTTCGCTGCGCAAAGTGTTACTAAAACCCAGCCCAGACAACTACACGCGGTTAAGGCGATGGGAATCGCCTGTACTAGATATCTTTTTGCAGGGTAGAATTTATCTATATTGTATACTGAGAATACCCACGCAATCAGAGACAGCAAACTCAACAAGATTGTGACGGCACCGTTAATTTTTTGCATGAGAACCGCAGCTTTCAGGTATATGCAATATCGCGAAAAATCTATTGGAGAAAACATCGTAGGCGGGGTGGCTCACCTCGTTTCGAGATGGGGGAGTCGATGATCGTATGTAAAATGAAGTATCAAACCATTGCTCAGCTTTTACCGTCATTCCCTTAGTATTTCCGAGTAATTTCGCTATGTCGAGAACATGCACTACGCAATTCATCGATTTCCCCAGGTCCAAAATGAAGAACCCGGGCCACTCGCCCTAATTACATAGTACTACCAACATGACAGCGAGATTACGCCACCGTAATCGATTTATCCAAATACACATCCTGAATCGTGTTGAGCAGTTTTATTCCCTCGGCCATCGGTCGTTGGAACGCTTTGCGGCCAGAGATAAGGCCTGTGCCGCCGGCTCGTTTGTTGACGACGGCTGTGCGGGCTGCGTCTTGGAAATCGTTTTTACCTGATGCGCCGCCGGAGTTAATCAGGCCCATGCGGCCCATGTAGCAACCGGCAATTTGATAGCGGTTGAGGTCGATAGGATGATCGCTAGTCAAATTGTCGTAAACGGCTTTGTTGGTCTTGCCGAAGTTGATAGCCGTAAATCCGCCATTATTTTCCGCTAGCTTTTGTTTGATGATGTCAGCTTGGATGGTCACGCCGAGGTGGTTGGCTTGGTTGGTCAAGTCGGAAGCGGCGTGATAATCTGTGCCGTCCTTCTTGAATCCGTTGTTTCTTAAGTAGCACCAAAGCACGGTTGCTAGGCCCATCTCGTGAGCGGCTTGGAAGGCTTCGCTGACTTCAATAATCTGACGATTGGATTCTTCCGAACCAAAATAAATCGTAGCACCAACTGCGACCGCTCCCATATCTGCGGCCTGTTCTACAGAGGCGAACATAACTTGATCATATTTGTTGGGATAGGTGAGTAGTTCGTTGTGGTTGATTTTTACCAAGAACGGAATCTTATGGGCATATTTACGGGCCACTGAGCCGAGAACGCCCAACGTGGAAGCGACCGCGTTGCAGCCGCCTTCGATAGCGAGTTGGACGATATTTTCGGGATCGAAATAAATCGGATTCGGCGCGAATGACGCACCGGCTGTGTGTTCGACGCCTTGGTCTACAGGAAGAATCGAGACGAAACCTGTGCCGCCGAGTCGGCCATGATTGAAAATCGTTTGTAGAGACCGGAGGACCGGCGTGGGTCGGTCCGTACTGGCGTATACGCGATCAACGAAATCTGGACCTGGAAGGTGCAGCATCCGCTTGTCAATAGTCTTACAGGTATGGCCTAGTAGATAATCCGCTTGGTCGCCGAGGAGGTCTTTAATAGCGTTCATGGTAGTGAAACTCCCGAAAATGTTGGCCTAAACAAGGCACGCCATGACGGCATAGATATAGCCGTGTCCCAGTCCTGAAAACGCGATAATCATGGTAATGTCTATGGTGTGGCAGGCAAGAGGGAATATTCGAAAAACGCACGGAAATCGTCGGGCTGGAATCTAGCGAAATCATGGTTGTTGTCTTGTTTGCGTGGGGGGCGATTATTGCCTCGATGGCGCGGGTCGTGTAAGTTAGGGTTGATTACGGTTGCGTCGGTGATGGATCGACTAGCCGTAGTTTTGAATTTGCAGCAAGGAGCAGCTTGATGACTGAAAGTGGTTCGCACATAGGGCAAGATGACACCTACGTCGATGAGGAATTGTCGAAGTCTGAACATGAGAAAATCATGGAGAAGCTCAAGGAGTCGATTACCGTCGAAAAGAAGGAAATCGGGTCGTTGCGCATCAAAATGACCGTCACTGTCCCGCGCGAGACCATCGATGAGCGTATGGGGGAGCAGTACGCCGAGCTTAAACGCGATGCTACAGTGCCTGGCTTTCGTAAGGGCCATGCGCCGATTCAGCTTGTTGAAAAGCGCTTCGCTACTGATGTGGGCAGCCAACTCAAACGCGAATTGATTAGCTCGGGTTATTTAGCCGCCGTTGAGAAAGAAGAAATTAATGCCCTGGGTGATCCATTGTTTTGGGTGCCTGTGAATGAAGATCAGGAGGGCGAGGATAAGCAGACCAAGTCTGTTGCGACGGAGAAGCTACTGCCGATCGATATGGCATTGGAGTCTCTGGAGTTTCCGGCAGAAGGGGCGCTAACCTTTGCCTGCGAAATTGAACTCAAGCCTGAGTTTGAATTACCCAAACTTGACAAAATAGCCGTCAATCGGGTTAAGCTAGCAGTCGCTGATAGTGACGTTGACGCAGAGATGAAGCGGATGCGCATGATGCGTGGTACGTTCAACCCAGTTGAGAATGGTAAGGTTGAGCTAGACGATATGTTGTACGTCGACTTCAAGATGATTGTAGACGGCAACATAGTTGAGTCTGCGGAGAATTTCGACGTTGCGGCCCGCGATATGAACATCAAGGGTGTGCAGTTGGATGGCTTCGGTAAAGTTGTCGAAGGTAAGAAGCTAGGCGATACGGTCACGGTTGAGGGTGTTGTGCCTGACGACCATGTGAAGATCGATATTCGCGAGAAGAAGGCCAAGTTTGAGCTGACCATTAACGAAATTAAACGGCTGGAAGTACCGCCGTTCGACAAGTCTTTCCTCGAATCAATTGGCTTTGAAAGCGAAGCAGAGCTGAAGGACTTGGTCCGCAGTCGAATGGATTCAGAGCTTAGTGGCCGCAGTCGTAGTCTGATGCATGAGCAGGTGGGCGATTATCTGCTAGAGAATACAAAGGTAGATGTGCCGGAAGGTCTGTCACAGCGGCAGGTGGAACGGTCACTGTCGCGCCGGCGCGTTCAACTGCTCCAGTCCGGTATGCCTGAGGCAGAGATTGATAAGTCGATGGACGAAATGCGGGTGGCTGCTCAAGACCAGGTGATCCGCGATCTTAAGTTGTTCTTCATATTGGAAAAAATCGCAGAAGATCGTGATATTACGGTGCCTGAGGACCGCATCAACGGGGCGATTGCTCAGATGGCCATCCGCTCTAATAAGCGATTTGACCGTATTCGCGACGAATTGAGCAAGGGCGACGGTATGACGATGTTGTACCTACAGATTCGCGATGAGATGATACTTGATCTTCTGATCGAAGATGCGGACATATCAGACGTAGACAACGATAAGGAAAGTCCGAAAAAGAAGGCGGCCTCCAAGGCAAAAGCCAAGACTAAGGATAAAGCCCCGGCGAAGGAAAAACCAGCAGCCAAGGCAGCGGCTAAGAAAACGGCTACTTCAACCGCGAAAAAGAAAACGCCGGAGAAAAAAACGCCTGCCAAGAAGGCCGTGAAGAAGAAAAAGAAGACCTCCTAAAACAAGCGACCTTTTGAGGCAAATATGCCGACAATAAGAGTAGAGACCGATGTCGCGGTTGTCTGATGATGTTACAAGGCGGCAGCGGATGTCGGTTACTAGAAATTGTAAAGCGATAAAAGTGATGACCCACCCTAACGAGGTTCGACCTATGCATGATGCTTATGGGCCTGTGCCAGTGATGAACCAGATGCCGGCTTATCAGCGCACACGTGAAATGTCTTTGACGGACATGCTGCTTGAAAACAGGATAATTTTCTTGTCTGGTCCGATTGGCGAACGGTCGGCCAGCCTGGTGATTCAACAGTTACTATATCTGCAATCGATTCGCCGAACGCAGGATGTGAATCTGTACATCAACTCGCCTGGCGGGTTGGTGGATCAGACATTGGCGATTTATGATACCATGAACTTTATGGGATGCGAGGTTGCGACCTATTGCATCGGTCAAGCTGCCAGCGGCGCAGCTATCATTCTGATGGCTGGGGCGAAGGGTAAGCGATATATTCTGCCCAATGCCAAAGTGATGATGCATCAGCCTTATGGTGGTATTACTGGCCAGGCTGAAGATATTCGCATCCAAGCTGAGGAAGTGCTTCGTGATAAGAAACGACTGAATACCATTATCGCGAGTTGCACTGGGAAGTCGTATGAGCAAGTATCGGACGAGACCGAGCGAGATCGATACCTCGATGCCCAAGAGGCGGTCGATTACGGTATCGTTGATGAAATTTTGGTCGAGCCTGCGGACGAAAAAGACAAAGCTAAGAAGAAGTAGATCGGCTGCGGGCGGGAGTGCCTGCAAGACACACTAAGGTGTTTTTTTGTGTTAGCCACGATCGGTATCTATCTGATAGAATTTTCTTTAGAGGGAATGTGATCCATGTCAGTTGTGAATCAGCGTGTGCCCTTCGTGATTGAGAGTACCGGCCGAGGCGAGCGAGAGATGGATATCTTCTCGCGTTTGCTGAAGGACCGAATCATTTTTCTATCCGGCGGTGTGAATGATGACGTAGCTAACGTTATTGTTGCGCAGTTGCTATTTTTATCCAACGAAGACCCCAAGGCCGACGTGAATTTGTACGTCAACAGCCCTGGCGGTTCGGTATCCGCTGGGCTTGCTATCTACGATACGATGCAATACCTGCGATGCGACGTCGCTACTTATAACGTAGGACTATCTGCTAGTATGGGGGCGATCATCCTCTGTGGCGGCGCGAAGGGTAAACGTTATCTACTGCCCAACAGCCGAACACTTCTTCACCAGCCGCTTATTGGTGGCGTGATGGAAGGTTCAGCTACTGATCTATGCATCGAAGCTGAGGAGATCATTCGGTTGCGAAAAGTGCTCTACGAAATTATCTCTTCGCGTTCTGGTAAAGATATGGCTACGGTTGAAAAGGATTGCGACCGCAACAAGTGGCTCGACGCCAAAGAAGCGATTGAATACGGTTTGGCCGACCAAATTCTAGAACGCATGCCCACGCCAGCGAATTAATTTTCGAGCGAGTACTCCCCTATTGTCTTGGGCGGCATGGGTAAGCAACAGCTTACCCGTGTGACTGGATGATCGTAAGACACAGTCAAGCTTTCGCTAGAGACCTTTCAGCAATTAACTTTTTCTATGCAACTGTGAAGTCATTCCCGCGCAGGCGGGAATCCAGTTTTTGAGCGCCAATGGCATCGCTCTGAATTATCGCCTGCGCGGTAATGACGGAAATCTTTTACGGTGATGCAGGAAATTATGGCGGTAGACTGCGTGCGCAACTCCGCGCAGGCTAAAGTCCGCGGCTCGGTTGGTTTGATAGGCCGAGGAAGTTGGCCATTAGCTGTGAACCTTCGGTCGTTAGAAAGCTCTCCGGGTGAAACTGCACGCCTTCGATGGGCATCGACTTATGACGGATGCCCATCAACTCATCGCGATCAGTCCAAGATGTCACTTCAAATTCATCGGGTAAACTATCTCGATTTATCGTGAGCGAATGATATCGCGTAGCCGTAAAGGGGTTTGATAAGCCTTCGTAACAGCCCGTGCCAACATGTTTGATGGGGCTGGTCTTTCCGTGCATGAGTCGAGCTTCACGCTGAATAGTTCCGCCGAACACCTGGCCAATGCACTGATGTCCAAGGCAAACGCCGAGGATAGGAATTTTTCCGGCGTAATGTCTGATCACGTCGTTACTAATACCGGCTTCGTTGGGCGTGCAAGGCCCAGGTGAGATGATTACCCACGAAGGCCCAAGGCTGTCCAATTCGTCTAGCGTCGCTTGGTCATTACGCACGACTTGTATCGGATGGTCGGGTATAAGCGTGCCCACCTGTTGGACAAGGTTGTAGGTGAACGAATCATAGTTGTCGATAATGAGTATCACGACGATAGCCTAGCATGCCGGTTGAAAAGTATCAATTCTCAAGCACATTAAGTGATGTATTCATGGGTCCGCAGGCGTAGGCCAATTCTCGAATGACGGCGTCTGCAACGAGTCGGCCTTGCGGTGTAAGCAGAATGTATGCGTCTGTGACGGCTATTTTTCCTAGCGTGACAAGGTGAGGGAGTACGGTCGCAAATTGTTCACGTGGGTCGATGTTAAACCGGCGTAGAAATGCGTCGATCGATATCCCTTCGATTAGCCTAAGCTGCATGAGCACGCTTTCGAGCATCAAGGCTTCGCGGCGCAGCGTTTCCACTTCGACTTCCGCGTGATGTTGCTGCTGCATCAGCTTTACATAGCCATTGACATCTGACACGTTTTTGTATCTACGATTATCCACGCACCCCGCAGCGGACGGCCCGATGCCGATATAGGGCTGATTGCGCCAGTAGATTAAATTATGTTGCGACGCGCAGCCAGGGCGTGCGAAGTTGCTTGTTTCGTATTGGTCATAACCAGCCGCACAGAGTATGTCGATCGTGAGCAAGAACATGTCCGCTTCAAGCCCTTCGTCGCAGGGCGTAATTCTGCTGGCTGCACGCATGGCGGTGAGTCGTGTGTTTGGTTCATAGGTCAGGCCATAACATGCGATGTGGTTTGGTGAGAGGTCAATCGCCCGCTGCAAAGACTGCGTCCACGTTTCGATGGTCTGTCCTGGTATGCCGAAAATCAGGTCGAGATTGATTTGGCTGATGCCCGCGCGGCGCAACGTCGCGACTGATGGCGCGATATCGTCCGGCGTATGTAAGCGTTCCAGCGTAGCTAATTCTTCTGGGAAAAATGATTGTGCGCCCATCGAAACCCTTGATACGCCACATTGTTTAAGGAGCTGCGCTTTTTCGTATTCGACTGTCGCGGGGTTGGCTTCGACGGTGAATTCATCTAACTCAACCTGGCCCACGGATTTTGAAATAGCTTCTAGCACCAGCCGAAGTTCATCGGAAGGTAGTGTCGTCGGCGTGCCACCTCCGACGAATACGGTTGAGATGTTGTATTCAAGAGAAGCAGTTCGCTGCTTAAGTTCCTCGACGACAGCTTCGACGAGCGGCTTCGTCTCTCGATCTTTAAGGGCGACAGAATAGAAATCGCAGTAGCCACACTTTGAATCGCAAAAAGGTATGTGGACGTACAACCCGCACGGCTGGTCGACGATGCTGTTAGCTTTTTCTGTTTTGCACGATTCCATGCCTAATATGATAACATTATGTCGTTACGGTGTTTAGTGCGCTTGTAGAATAAGCTGCGTTGTCAAAGGCGTATCAGCAGGATAATTTCTTCATAACGGGCCAGGGGTTGATTTTTTGCAGAAATATAGCCCAAATATGTATCAATGTGCGTGAAATTGCCATGGCCAAGGCTGATGTGGTTTGTCGGCTAGCGTTCGGATGGATATAATATAGCGTGGTATAGTATGTGCATTGGCCATGTTCATGTGAGGCTTCCGCTCGGCGTCTTCGAGTCGGGGCTAGCGGTCGCTTCGTTCACGGGATGTGTGGTATGGATGTCAAATTTATTATGTTCCTAGAGGATGGCAGTCGGCGGGATTTTCTCATCCCGCCGGGCACGACAAAGATAGGCCGACAGCGTGATTGTCAGATACGTATTCCGCTGTCGGATATTTCGCGCCATCATGCCGAAGTCGTGGTAGAGGAAGCCACTGCGTTACTTCGAGACTTAGGTTCTGCAAATGGCACGCTTCTTAATGACGAGCGCATATTTCTAGATGAGTTTCTCGAAGTGGGCGATCGGATTGTGGTTGGCCCTATTCGGTTAATTGTGCAAATTGACGATGACCCCAACGATGCAGAAGTCTTGGCCATCCACAAGGCCGCGCTAAGTGGTCAAACTTTGGACCAGCATAGCAGTACTGTCGGCACGTCTAAGCATGTATACATTTCTGATGAAGATGTTGATCCCATAGCCGCGTTAGAAGAACTGGCTTCTAGTGCTGACCAGACGGCGATCAACGATGACGATGATTAGGATTAGTGGTCTGTTATTTGTGTGTGGTATCCGCCTGCCAGAAGTTAGGCTTTTCTTTCTCACGAGTTATTAATGGCTACGTTGACAGAATCACAGGTGCTGGCAGAAAATCAGGTGCATACTCATCGCGACCTGCGTCGCCGGGCAGTGCGTCGTCAGTTGTTTCTATTATTGGTTGGCACGGTCGTGCTTGTCGCTTTTATCGTAGTGTTAGGTGACATGCGTCGTCAGCGATGGGCCATGGACCAAAGTCATTGGTACGCGGCCCAACTAATGACGCGGTCCGGTGAATTCCGTGTGTTACCGTTAAATTTGTTCGTCAACGTCGTGCAGGATGTTCCGGAAGAACTTATGGCGCAGGCAAAACCATTTTCATATCTCTCTCGAGAGCAAGCCCGATTGTTGAGTAAATCTTCATTGCATTTGCTAGCCGCGTGGTCGCAACCTGTGCACCGTGTGTTAGCGACCGATGGCCGAGCGGTGGTGGTGTATGAAGACAGCAGCTTTCGACCAGTCTGGATGCACCTAGAAGACTTCGACCTACTGTTAACCCGTCAACAGGAAGAGATAGAACGCTTGAAGAATGCGCAGGACGGGGAAGCGCCGGGGTCGTAGCCTTAAATTTTTATAGCGGCTATCCAACATTTCGCATGTCAGGTCGTTGATCTGCTCATACTATTTCTACGCCAGTTAGCCATTTCTAACCATCGCTACATGCCCGTGAAGGCTCGCGTGAATATTGCGTGGTCTGCCAGGTCTACGTCACCGTTGCTATCGAGATCGGCTATCGTACACGCGGGGGTGGTCGTTGTGCTTGGTCCACCGATGCAACTTGATAAAATTGAGTAATCATCGAGGTCCACATCGCCGTCGTTGTCCAAATCTGCGAGCATTCTACATGTCGTGCCAAGTTCGCCCGTACCAAATGTGGCTGCGTGATCGACCACGGCCCACACTTGGTTGCTCGTTGTGTCCAGGCCGTATGTTCCAAGTGCACTGGATAATGGTGCACCACCTAGCGTAGCAGCAAAATCCTGAAAAATCCCAGCGAAGAAAGTAGCACTGGCACCATTGTCACTATTGCCGTTCACGGCTAGCTGCCAGTTCGCCGCGCTGCTATTGAAGTACAATAGGCTTAAGTTGGTCTCGGTAATTTCGACGCATAGATCAACGTCGCGGTAAGTCATCTGCACTACATACACGGGGACGGCTGTCGTAAATCCGACTTCAACAGCTTCACCGATCACGTCCGTCGACGAATCGATGGGGCTGAATCCCTGAGACATGGAAACGTTACCGGATTCAGTCGCGGTTCCACCCAGCAATGTGGCGGCTGTAAATGTGCTGTTAGTGCCCACCAGGCCCACCCCAAGATTATCGCCCAGCGCATAAGCGGCATTGTCGGCAGGCGTGTCAGCCAGCGCAGCATTAAGCAACCATTGCACGTCGGAGACTGGGTCCGCGTTGAATAGAAATGTTTCGATATCGTTGTTAGTGCCGACAAAATTTGCCATTTTCAACGACGCAATAAATGTACCATCGTAATTGCCTGATAGGTGTCCAAAACGATCGAAATTTACATCACCCATAACGGTTTCTCCGGGTTTAATAGCCGTGTTAACATCATAACCAGAGACATCAAAGGGGCCTGTTGTAGTTGTGCCTGTTACTTTTACGCTCGCGCGATGTCCGTTTGCCGGAGGTGGCGCGTTGCTTAGATGCACTTTTTCCCCTCCAGAGATATTAACGGGGCTTGGGGCAGTAAGTGATGGGGATTCGAGCAGGCGAACTCTAATGGTTGTCGTGTTGTCCGGATCAGACAAGTTGCCGGTATTTATCACAACGATGTCGCTATCGTAAGTATTAGATGGTAACGATCGATCTATGGATGCCAAAGTCCCCAGATAGATGGTCTGTCCCGCAAGGATGGGTTCGTCGATAGCCTGGCCCGCGTCAGAAAGTCCGCCGCCAGGTACTAGTTGTGTAGAGAAGGTCGTGTCGTTTAAAGAGGAATTTGTTACTTCTAAGCCCGTGGTGAATGTTCCAATACCTCGCAGAACGCTGTGCGACTGGATGACTCCAGTGGCGTCTATTGCTCCTTGGTTTATAGAAGGGAAAAGCTCGTCAAGGCCTGTGCCCACGCTGTCGATGTCAAAGTTGTCGATACCAAATTCGCTCGATGAACCACCTCCAGCAATGTCTATGATAAAGATACTAATGTAGGCGATATCAATAAATGGTCCATCATCGACATTAGATAGATCGTCGAAGAAGTCTGCCGCGTCGATATTGATGCGATCGGCGTATCCGTCAACTCCCCCCAGGCCAGTGAATGTATTTCCGAGAAAAAAAGACTCTATGATCGCGCGTCCGTCCGAGTCTTCCATGTAGATGTCAACGAATAAGGGGGTCGCATCTGGTGAGCCTGCTACGGACCATGCAAAATCGAACGCGACGGTTTGAGGTGTTTCGAAATTTAGGAAGTAGATTTCTAAGCTACCGAAGCCATTATCTATGGGGTTGCCCCACATTGCGTCGTTTGTGATTCCCGGCGCATTGCCTACAACTTGATACTGACTGTCGAAAAATAGGTTGTTGCCGATAAAATTGTCGAACTCTACGCCGTCGGGCGTTTCAAAAAAATCATCTGGCAATAGACCAGTCGGCGAGACTGGCCAATCGAACCCATCTCCGCTTGGTCCAGAGGTGAAAGTATAGTTAGGTTGCGCCGTCGCCGCCGAGACTAAACACAGCCAGGAAAGCACGCCGATGGTAGCCCGCATGTGAAGGTGTTGATATGAAAAGCCTATCTCCGAACGACAATATTGATCGCAATGCGAGGCTACATGATTGCTTCCAATTCCCATCTGACCACTCCTTTTAGCTGCATAATTTGGCGCGAACACGCCGATCCAGACTCGGCGAGAGGCTTACTACATCTAACTATTATCCCCGTTGTTTGGCTTTCTGAAAAAATGCGATTCTTAAATAATTTGTTCCGAAAAGAGCCGCCGATCTGCATTTTCCTATATGATCCATACACTAACGAGCATGGTCATTGTACAAATGTCGTTAAATGGATACAAGCATTTTCGGGTCGATCTATTGATCGAAAAATTATTACCAATACGTCGACGGCTATCATCAATAGTCCCATAACCGATGACCGGCTATTTTTGCCCCTTGGACGAACTGTTACTATTTCAAATGAAAAATATCATTTCGTGACGATGTGTTGAGCTCACTGATTCGCCTCCGCAAGTTTCCTTGCTTCTGCATCTGATTCTAAGAATCTATCGGTGTATCGTGGGTCAACGTTCTGGCAGATTTGGGTGGCTAGTTCTCCGATGCGTTCGTAATCTGGGTCTTGGGCTGAATGCTCATGAAACTCCCCGGCGAGGATGACCAGTCGTAATAGATGCCGCAGTACCAAACCCTCGTTCTTAAGAAGGTTTCGTGATCGGACAAATTTATCAAAGTCGCCGCCTAGATCGATAATTCCGCCCGCGATCCACTTCTCGTCTGCGATGACAATTTCCGGCGAGGCTAAGTGCGACTCGAACAAGATACGCAGCATTTCCGGTAGCCGAATTCTTTTAGGCCCATAGTCCTCGACCATGTAATCTGCGCCGGTGTCTTCTTCCACGGCCGCTAGTCCGCCTGCCGGGTGGGGGAGCGCCAGCCCGCGCGCGAGAAGTTGAGGCGTGAGCACTTCGGTTTCTAGCAAACTCGCAGGCCGATCTTCCATTGGTGCAACCGCCCGCCGTACGGCTGGTGGCATGGGGAGTACGGATTCTAGCGCTTCAAGCTTTTCTTCCATTTGTCCACGGGATAATTGCTTTACCAGAAACGCGCCAAACAGGGGATCGACACTACGAAAATCTTTTAGCTCGTGTATGTTATCGTTGAGTGCCACAGTCTCGCCATTTTCAGCCAGCGTGAGATAGTTTAGCTTAGCGAGGTTGGCAATCATGTGGTCTAGTTGAGATTGGAATTTTTCGAGTCGTACAGGCTCGTTGAAACGCTTACCCAGAAATTCTCGAACCCCGGCTAGTGATCCTTGTTGCGTGATGAGATAGATCAATATCTGATAAGGGATCATCGACCGACTGTGCAGCTTAGCCGGTCCGGCTTTGACGAGCGTATTCAGTTGACCCTCGGCCCAGTATTGTTGCGTAGTACGCCTTTTAGGTTTCTTTCGTTCGAGCTGTTTCCGTGCTCGCATGATGCCCGGGTCTGTTGATTTGGGGTCTATTTTTTCGTACTTTTTGTGCCACTTAGCGATTTTGACGTCGTCTTCGTGAGCCATCGCGTAGACGTACCCCGAAGTGTCGAACTGTGGCCGACCTGCGCGCCCGAACATTTGATGGGCGTCGGAAGGTGGGATGAGTTTCTTCTCCCGAGGCTTTCCTTTTAGCAGCGAATTGATTACGACCGATCTAGCCGGCAGGTTAATGCCCGCCGCTAACGTTTCTGTACAGACGACGAAGGGCGTAAGTTTTTCAAGAAAGAGATTTTCGATAATCTCTTTATACTTGGGCAAGATGCCCGCATGATGTACGCCGACGCCACGAATAAGCATTTGTCGAAGCTTGGGTCCGATGCCGGAAAGAAACAACTCGGGTGGTAGGCGCTTCTCGATTTCGTTGCGGGCTGCCTCGTTGATGAGCTTGAGGCCTTTGAGCCTTTCAGCGACGTCCCAACATTCATCCCTACTAAAACAAAAGACCAAGGCCGGCGTGCGATTGTCGGCGTCATTTACGCTTATCATTTCGACTAGGTGTTCGGTGAGGAGTTTTTCGCCAACCCAGATAAATTCCAGAGGTACGCGCCGCTCGTTGGATTGGATTAGTGACAAATGTCTGTCATGTTTCGCCTTAGCCCATTGAGTAAATTCGGCACTGTTGCCAACAGTAGCCGAAAGGAGCATGAGCCGAATCGAGTGGGGCAGCAACGACAACGACAGTTCCCACACAATGCCACGATCATGCGAGTTGAAATAATGAAACTCGTCCATGACGACGCTGCTAACATCGGTGAGCATGGATTCTTCGCTGAGGATATGATTGAGTAATATCTCAGCTACGACCACGCGAATGGTGGCGTCGGGATTTATTTTTCGGTTCCCCGTCATGAGGCCCACACTGTCTCGCGGGAACCCCCAGCGCTCTGCTGCGTCTTGAAACTCGCGAAATTTTTGATCGGTTAAGGCGATGAGCGGCGTCGTGTAATAAAGTTTCGTGCCGGTTTGCAGCGCTTCAAAGATAGCCGCTTCTGCGATGAGCGTTTTTCCCATACCAGTGGGGGCCGTGATTAGCACACCACCCTCGGCTTCAAACCATGCCAGTAGAGCCTCTTCTTGGAAGGGGTACAAATCGAACTCAAGTGAATCCAGAAACTTATCACATATAGCTGAGCGGTCCATGCACCTAGCTTAGCCGGTTAAGCGGTTCATGTCTCGGCATTGCGCATTACATCACAGAAGCACAAGCATTTCTTCAAGGATGGCAACCGCTTGTTCTAGCATGTTCGCCCGTCATCCCTGCGCAAGCGGGAATCTAGTTCTTTATCGTATGCGTATTCCAGCCGCTGGAATCCCGCTTAGGCGAGAATGACAACATGCAGCATACTCATGAAATTTATTGAATAGCTCACGGTATTAAGCCTAAATTTGAGCCAGCGCCGCTTCGAGATCGGCGATAATATCGTGCCAATCTTCCAGTCCGATGCTGACGCGGATGCCGTCAGGCGATAAGCCTCGCGCTCGCTTGAGTTCTTCGGGTAGCGCCGCATGCGTCATAGAGTATGGCGCTTCGATGAGCGTTTTGATCTGCCCAAGAGAGACGGCCAGCGTTAAGGTATAGGCGTGTATAGCGGCCCAGTTGATTAATTTAGTAGCCGCCGTACCGGAGGCATCTATGTCTTTGACCACAAAATAGAGCATTGACCCCGGCGCGAAGTGGCCTTTATCGTTACGCATTTGTTTTTTGGCTAGTTCGTATTGTGGAAACGATTCCAGTCCTGGGTAAAAGACCGCTTCGACTTTCGGATGCGATTCCAAAAACGTTGCCACTTTCATGGCCGACTTTTGGTAATTAGCCATGCGCGTAGACAAGGTAGGCAGGCCGTTAACGAGCACGGGCCAGGCGCTTTTGGGGGACAATGCGCCGCCGAAATCTTTACGGAACATAATCAAGTCGTGATACATCGACATGGGCCCGATGACCGCACCGCCAATGTCTGTGCCGAATCCGCCGATAGCTTTTGTGAGAGATTGGCAGACGAGGTCTGCGCCGAGTTCAATGGGACGCTGGCAGTAGGGAGTGGCGAAGGTGTTGTCTACGACCATGCGCACATGTTCATCTAAAGGGCGGGTCTTATTTACGTCGTCGAGCATTTCACGCATGGCTGAGATGTCAATCAAGCACATATCGGGGTTAACCGGTGTTTCAAAATATACCAGTCGTGTTTGCGGAGTAATTTCGCGGCGGGTGGATTCTATGTCGGTCATATCGGCCAATGTATGGCTAATGCCGAATCGTGGGAGCCAGTTTTCCAGCAGGGAATACGTGCAGCCATAGAGTATTTTGTGGGCGACGATATGTTCGCCGACCTTCGTGAGTGAACCTATGGCCGCGGCTATACCAGCCATACCGGATGCAAAGCATAGTGCCATTTCTCCGCCCTCGGCTATGGCGAGATTTTCTTCGAGCATATCCCCGTTTGGTTCGCCAAGGCGGTCGTATATATATATCGGGTGATGCCCCTCAGATTCCATGGCCGTGCCTGCGAACTCTGAGAAGCCCAAGGCGCCTCGTTCCACGGAATCTAGTCGGAAAGTCGCACTGGAAGTCATGGGCGGAATGACATGGTGGTCGTAATCCCAGCGGTGAGTATGACTTCGGCCGTGGATTAGTCGACTACGGGTGCGATAACCGTTCTCCGTGCTTGTTTCGTCAATTTTTTTCTTGGGCATGACTAAGTTCCTTTTTCATATCGGCATAGCCGAGGCGCACAATCACCTCTCATTGCAGTGCATCTTCTATGCCAAGGGTAAGTGAGAAAGGCATTTTAATTGATTACTTAGAGATAAAAAAGCTTTGCGGGGGGATGATGGCCCGCCGACGTTATCATGGCCGGTAGCGACAGCGCCAGCTGTCTGCGGTTGATACAATCATCGCGAATGTGCTTCACGGTTGCGGTGATAATGGTTTTTTGAAGACTCGGGTCGCTCGCGCTCGCCGCTCGGTATGTCACCGGGGAATCGTTATGAGCGAATCACCTTGTGCGTCATGTAAGCGTAAGTGGGTGGGCATTCATTGCGCGGTCACCATCGACTCCCCCAGGTCCAAAAAAAAGGACCCGGGGCACCCGACCATTCGACCTATTGATTTCAATCCACGCCTCCCCGGTCATTCGTCGATTAGTTACTGATCAACGTTCCCATACAGTCCACAGTAAACCGGGTCGTGGTCGAGATATCGGTAAGTTCCAAGTCGGTCTTCGCAACAAGTTCGATCTTGCCATCGCGCCAGTGATACGTCTCGACCAACTCCCCTTGGACGGTGATACCTTGAAGCGTCGGACGCGGTTCGTAACGGATCGTCACATCCCAGAAGCTTCGGAGGATTTCGATGACTTCGAACGATAGATCCGCTGTCGGGATGGCCCGCAGCACTTGGTTACCGACGATTACCGGCTCGCCGTTGATTTCAAAGCTGCCGTCTTCGTTAATGACAAGCGAGATCGGGCTGTCAAACGCCTCTTCGCCGGCAGTCCCAGACTCTCCCTCAGCTCGAATGATGCAGGCCACGTCGTTCGAGTAGGTTCCGGGCGCAAACGGCGGAGCGAAGATCAAACCGCATCCGCTGACAAGCGATAGAACGATCAGGGAAAACACCGTTAGCCCTAGCGTGCCCAATGAAGCACGATGCCAGACTCGCAAACACCCTGGTTCGGAAATTGTTAATAGCAGCATAAGTAATCAAATCCTTTGTTCGATGGAATTGTCATAATCCACCGTTAAACATGGTCACGTTCGTCTTAAATTTCAACTAAGAATAGCACGTAACTACGGCCTATTTCGCGCATGTAATGTAGTAACGATACGTATAACTCGGGAGATTCCTTCACCAACATCTTGTGGCAATAGCATAAGGCCTAGTTTGCGAATTCCGAAGGACTAAATACCGCGCAGGCTTAGCGAAAATACATAGCCCCAAATCGAGGTAATTACAAAATATCCTGCGATGATGATTCCAAAAAAAGCTTGCATGATTAGGCCCCTACAAAAAACGCCAACGATACAGTATATCGGACATCTCCCTTTTGCTGCCTCGAACCCCGCCATTCTAGCAGATCATTGCCCCCGCTACAAGATCCGCGAGAACATTTTAGCAAGAATCCCTGCATTTGAACGCTATCAGCCCCCATGTCCGAACAAAAGGATCTGCGCCACCCGGTCAACGCCTAAGCGGGGTAGTGGGTTTCTTTCTTCCATCATATTTTCTCGCACCTCACTGTTAACTCTAAACCTTCGTATGAACCCATTTTCCTCGACAGTAACGGGTCAGTCCCGCAGCCCCGCGCCAGATGTTGTCGGCGAACATACCCATCCATGCGCCAAGCAGGCCGCCTCCTAGCACGATGCCACACACATAACCAGTCAGGACGCGAATGTTGACGCCGACTATGGTAATGAGCAACGGATATCTTGTATCACCTGATCCGCGTAACGCCCATATGTAGACTATTGCTACGACGATTAGTGGTTGCAAAAATGCTAAGTATCGAAACGGGGCCGCGCCAGCTTGGCGGACATTTTCGTCGGTGCTCATGACGTCGTAAATCAGGTCCGCACCAAAGTAGAAAAAAGTTGCGACGGCCAATGACAGCAAGCCGCATTGCATTACTGCTTCGTGAGCGATGCGCCGGGCGCGGGCGATGTTAGCTGCTCCGAGTGCTTGGCCAATCATGGTGGCCGTGGCGGTGGACCAAGCTACGGCGGGGAGATAAGTGAGGGCTTCGACGCGGATGGCGACAATGTGAGCGGCGAAGAGCACTTGGCTTTCCTGTGGCGCGGCTAGGCGCGAGATGATTGCAAGGAAAATGAAGTGACCTGACCACATGATCATGCCATCGGCCGCAGCAGGCGTTCCGATGTTGAGAATGCGCTTGACATCTAGCAGGCGAAGTTTGAGGAGGGGGAGCTGTATGTGAATGCCAGCTTGTCCACGGGCTAGGACGGTAATCATCAATATGGCCCCGAGACCTTGGGCGGTGACGGTCCCCACGACGATGCCGGTTACCCCGAGTTTTGGGATTGGTCCTGGCCCGTAGACGAATAAATAGGACACTAGCATGTTTACGAGATTGATTGCCATGAAGATGGCCATGGGGGTTCGCATGTTGCCCAGGCCACGAAGGGCGGCACTGCCGACGAGGGTGATGCATAGAAAAAACAGGCCGACGGCGTCGAAGCGCAGATAGTTGACGGTGATGGTGTAGGCCTCACCGGTCATGCGGCAGTAGTGGGCGAACCAGGGGGCGAGCGTGTAAATAAGTAGAAAAATGCCCAGGCCTACTATGACGGCTAGGGTGATGGATTGGTTGGCGAAGCGGTTAGCTTGCTGGCGATCTCCTGCGCCTTCAAAACGAGAAACGAGTGCGGTCGTGCCAGTGCCAACGAGCATGGCGATCATAGAACCAAGCCACGCAACGTAGGCCCCGAGTCCGATAGCTGAGGTGGCTGTATAGCTCAGACGTCCGGCGAGAAACACGTCGAAAGTGCCGACGGCTGCGTTGAGCAATTGCTCACCGAGGACGGGAATCGCCAAAATGAAGAGGGTCCGGCGGATAGGGTCGGATACGATGGCTGGCGAAGCGGGTGGTGTTGGCTTGGCTGACAGGTCGCTATTTCCAGTATCCGATGGGACGTCGGACATATCATATTTCCAGAGGTTCCAGAGGTGTTGGCAGTCGCAACACGCACGATCATTCCGTTTGTACGTATAACCAAAAGTTAGGTTAGCATTATACACAATATGGTGGTCAGCGTGTCTTGCCCAGGATTGACCAGTAAACTGTAAAAGGATGGCTAAACCCGGTCATGTAGGCGGTTTTCGCGATGGTTTGTCGGTGAGAAACGAGGTTTTTCGTGAATGTCTCGTTGATACGAGAAGTATCAAGGCTATACTCGATAACATAATGGGGTTGGTATAATACCGAGATTGATTATATGAGATACATCTATAACAAGGATATGGAATGAGTGATGCACCAATTAGCGTTTCTGATCGCGCATCTGCCGCCCGTTCTAGCATGTTATTTCTGCTTGGGCTACGGATCGTATTTGCACTTGTATTGATAGCCGTGGGTTGGAACTTGGCTTCAGAAGAGCGGTTATTATCAAAACAGTTATCCGACCATCGTGATCTGATCGTGTTGGCATTCGCGGGGACGGCGTTAATTGTGATTGCGATGGATGTTTTTATGCCACGCAAGTCTCTCTCGGCTATATCTGGTTTGTTCTTCGGGCTAGTCGTTGGCATGGTCGTGGCGTATGGGTTGTCATTAGTAATCGATCTGTTGGCAGAGGCCAATGCCGGTACGCTTGATATGGATAATCCCGGTTCGGCTTCTGTATTAAGCGCGATCAAGCTAGCGTTGGGAGTGGTGTGTTGTTACATGGCCGTCAGTTTTATCATGCAGACCAAGGATGACGTTCGTTTTGTCATCCCGTATGTGGAGTTTTCTAAGCAGACCAAAGGGAGCCGGCCAATGGTCTTGGATACCTCCGCCATTGTTGATGGTCGCATAGCTGACATCGCGGATACGCGAATTTTTGACTCGGAGATGATCGTGCCGAGGTTCGTGTTGCAAGAATTACAGACCATCGCAGATAGTAGTGATAAGCTAAAACGTATTCGCGGCCGGCGCGGTCTGGATATGTTGAATAAGCTTCAGACCAATGAAAAGGTGGATATAAGGATATTGGAGGTCAAGCCAGATCGCAGTGTTCCAGATGCCGGTGTGGATGAGATGTTGGTCGATCTTGCCCAACAGCTAGATGGTAAGGTAGTCACGAATGATTTCAATTTGAACAAGGTCGCACAACTTCGTGGCGTAGTCGTAATCAATATTAACGATCTTGCTAGCGCGCTTAAGCCGGTAGTGCTTCCTGGCGAGGGGATGGCTATTAAGATTGTAAAACCGGGCGAAGAGTCAGGGCAGGGTATTGGCTATCTTGACGACGGTACGATGGTGGTCGTCGAAGGCGGTAGGGAACGAATCGGCGAAACCGTTCAGCTGGGGGTAACCAGCGTGCTACAGACTTCAGCCGGGCGCATGATTTTCGGTCGTATGGACGGTGGACCTGAACGCCGCAATGCGTAATTGGCCAAACGTATACACAGACGAGTAGGGAGAGTTGTAATGAGCAAGTATGCAGTGATCGTCGTGGCTGCGGGTAAGAGCGAGCGGTTTGGTGGGAAAGAAAAAAAAACCTTTGCCAAGCTTGATGGCAGGCCTATGTTCTTGCGGTCGTTGGAACCGTTTACGCGTCGCGATGATGTATGCCAGACGATTTTAGCTGTCGCGCCGGAAGACATGGAAGATATGAAATCCAAGTTCGGGGCGAATTTGGGTTTTATGGGGGTGAACTTGGTGGAAGGCGGCGCTCAGCGCTGGCAGACAGTTAAAAATGCGCTCGAACGGGTAAGCGAAGATGCGACTCATATTGCGGTCCACGATGCGGCTCGACCTTGTGTGACGGAAGCGATGATCAACGACGTATTTGCAGAAGCCGTGAAAAGCGGGGCAGCGATACTTGCGACCCCACTAACCGGCACACTCAAACGCCTGGGCCAAGGTGGTATCGAAGAAACCGTATCTCGTGAGAATCTATATGAAGCCCAGACGCCGCAGGTTTTTCTCAAATCAATCTTGGTAGATGCCTACGCCAAGCTGGGTGGTGACGGCGCAAATGTGACCGACGATGCACAGGTAGTAGAGCAGACCGGGCATCTGGTCACAGTGGTTGCTTCAAGCCCGCTCAACCTCAAAATCACAAGCCGGGCGGACCTATCGTTGGCCCAATCGATAATTAAAACGCGTCCGGTGAAGGCGGCTCCCAAACTCGGCATTTTTGATGAGGCGCAGTGGTAGCAGGTTTAATCTGTGAGTTGTTTGTGAAGTGTTGTAATGCTCGTTTTAGTCTTCTGTTTTGCGTTGACATGACCGTTGGCCGAGGGTGTAATGAGGCGAGCGATGTAGCGGGGAACGGAGTCACAAACCTTATAGCGAGGCTAGGATAAGCCATGAACATAACACAGAATAAACGAGTGATGTTTGCCTTGATCGCTGCGACTTGCGTCGCGATGACTGGCTGCAATGTCGACGGCGTATATCGAGATCGACAATCTCGCACGACGCCAGCAATCAAAATTCCAAATCTTCTTGCGCCATCAAACGCGCATGACGCAGTGGATATTTCCATAGCTGATGCGCATGAGGTTGATCTTGTGGAGGAGATGGCTGCTCATCGTGCGAAGTATCATGAGAGTTTGGGTAGACTGCATGATTACTATAAAGTGCAAGGTTACGCCGAAAAAGCAAAGTGGGCTGCTTTTGAGATTGACGGATTGCGGTCGGTAAAAGCGTTTCGTTTTTTGATGGATGCCGAAATTCCGTCAGATCAATTGAAAGCTGACACGAGTATTGCAGAGGCTGATGCGCTTCTTGCAAAGGGGCTTGATCTGATGAAGCGCGGCGGGCATGGTGTGCCTGGCTTATTTCGTCGAGACTATATGGTGCAGGCTGCGGGAGTTTTCCGCGAATTAATCGAAACGTATCCCAGTAGCGATCAGATTGATGACGCTGCATTTTATTGTGGTGAAATCCATAAGGAATATCTGCCAGACCAAGAGACGCTTGCCGTGAAGTGGTATGAGCGAGCTTGGGCGTGGAATCCCGAGACGCCGCACCCAGCGAGATTTCAGGCTGCGGTTGTGTATGACTACCGTTTGCATAATCGAGACTTGGCCTTGGAATTGTATCAAGCCGTGATCGCGAAAGAGTCGGCATACGAAGGCAATGTCCGTTTTGCCGCGCGTCGCATTGACGAATTAACTAAAAAACAACTATCCGCTAACGCTACACGATAGTCGTTAGGACGCATACCTACAAGCTTAGCTTGATCGTGCAGCGCAGTCATGCCTAGAGTTTTTACATGTCTTGCTGTAAGCAACCTCATCGTTTTTTTCGGTGTAGCTGCCTTGGGGCTGTTGAAGCCTGATGAAACGCCGGACAGTCACGTGCTGCTAGCCGTGTTCGCGTTGATGGTTAGTGCCCTCGTTCAGGTAATCACCTTTACATACTTTACCGTTACCGGAAAAATGATGGCTCAAGCGATGCACCTCGGCCATATGGGGCTTACACGTATGGGTGAAGTGAAAAGTTTGAAGCGTTCCATGACGCTATGCGTAGCGGGTATTTTTGCGAGTGGCGTGATGGGGACCGCAACCGGGGCTATGCATTGGCGCGAGGGTCTTCCTACTCGGATGCACCTGATGACTGCGATGTTTGTACTGGCTTGCCATGTTTTTCTGCTGACACGCGAATATATCTTGGTTGTTAAAAACGGTAAGGTGTATGACAACATCATGGGTGATTATACCTTGAAAAAAGAAGCGCGGGTGGCGGCGTCGAAAATGTAGCTACGGCGGATGTTATCATTTTCGCTTGCTTACCCAGTTTGTCGTTGTGATTTGTCGTTCTTGCTCGTCGCAACCTCATTTAAACACTTGGTTTATCGTCGATCGTATTTGTTATTGGCTATCATGTGTTAGAAGCATGATTCGGTAAGTTATTAATTTTACTTGTCGTTGTCGAAAGACTTTGTAAAATGGCCGCAGTGGCGTGATCTAGAGATTTAGGTAGGTTAGACCTCTGGTAACTAATTGTGACATTGTTGCGGCACTTTTATGGTCGTGACAATGGTTTGACAGTGCTGCGGCGACGAATCAACGGATGATTCCTAGCGATAGGCACTAATGTTTGATTTATTATCTCATTTTCCACTCGGCTTTTCACGGAAGAATGTCGGCGTGGCAGAAGTCACTTTCGCGTAGCATTAATGACTATGTGTTGGGAGGCCATGCGATGCTGTTTTGGGAAAAGCTTAATGCGCTACCGTCTGCTCAGTCTCCAACGGGGGCAGAGCCAAGCAACCTTGCTGGTGGTAATCAGCGTTTACCTTTTGATCAGCGATGTAGAGCGCGGACAAAGGACGGTAACCGATGTAATGGTAAGGTGCGTGCGAATTGCGATTTCTGTGTCTTCCACGACCCGGCTGTCGTAGCAAAACGTAAGCTAAATCAGCAAGACCCTGAAAAGCGCCGCCGACGGTCTCTTTCGCATATGCCAGATGGCTATTTGCGAAAATTGACCTCTCGCCGCGCGGTTGGTCAAGCGATGGATCGTTTATATCGTGAGATTCGGTTAGAGCTTATCACCCCGGAGATGGGGTACGTGATGTTTCGAATTCTGACACGTCTGATGGACGATGGATTGTGTCATGATGATACTGGTTTGCAGGATGCTTGGAATCGTACTAAAGCGTCTCGAATGCGTCCCAAGTTGTCAGATTTGATGACCCGGGTTGAGCGTCGCGCTTGGCGCAAGGCCGTAGAACGTGCACCTTCTAAGTTCATTCATGCCACGAAGAAATCTGCGGACCAAAAACAGGCGAACGCCGAGACGCCTCCCGTTGCGCGTAAAGCATCGCTATCTGTCGCTTCGTAGGGTTTTTTGCCGGAATCCGCAATCTATAAACCGACGCACCAGCTCTTGGCCGCACGTGATTCATTCCATTGGCCAATAGCACGGGAAGAAGTCATTTATCCTAGAAGGATTCGAAGGCGTCATCGATGATGTTTGGCACGTTTTCAAGAAACGATACGAAGTTAGGTTGCGTGTGTAAGTGTAGCGCTTTAACCACATCGGTATTGAGCAGGTCGTAGGGTTGATATGGCTTATAGTTTTGTAGAGACACGATCATATCAGCCAATTGTAGTTGCAGACGCTGCGTGCGTAGCGGGTCTTCGTCACTTGGGAACTGATGGTGGTTAGTGATGATGGATGTTACATCGTCGGGTAGGTTCCATTCGTTGGCGATGAGTTCGCCGAATTCCTGGTGGCACTCAGCACACAAGTACTCGAAGGTGTTTTCGTCAGGGTCAAAGCTGCTTACGGTGCGGTCGTTTAGAATGATCCTAAGTACGACAACGGAGCCAATATCGTGAAGCAGACCAAGCAAGTAGGCATCTTCCTCATCGACCTTGGTAAACTTTGAAAGCGCCCGCATCACATGGGCAGACACGAGCGAGCGTGACCACAGTCTTTGGGCCATGTTCGACTCGCCGCCCTTGTTTCCTGGAAACATGGTAGAACGCAACGATTCGTGCATCATCAATGTGTGAACCGCTTTAGCGCCGAGTCGGGTGACCGCTGGCGTGACCGCTGCAATCTTGTCCAGACCTCGATATAATGGGCAGTTGGCCATCCGCAATATCGAGGCCGCTAGAACGGGATCTTCGGAGAGCGTTTCCGAGATGCTAGCCATACTCGATTTTTTGCTACGTAAAAGTTTTAGCACGCGTTCTGTAACGTGCGATAGTGGCGGCATGTTGAGATCATGGCCATCGAAGTAAGATACGAGCAGGTTTTCAATAGCCACTGCTTCCGGGGTTAGCTCAGGTATAGGCACACCAGCTAATTGCGTGAGCGTGTCACCGGAGGGCTGCCACCAGTGAATTTGGTCCTCGGCGCTCTTGCTAATGTCGCCTTCGACGTCAGGTTTTGGGAGGGTAGCCGTAGCTGTGGAGGTTGCGTTGTTTTGTTCAGCGCTGTGACTTGGCGATTCGTCTGTAAGCCAGGTCCAAAATTTATCCCAAATACTCATAGTCCTAAGCTCCCCCGATTCGACATAAGTACTAGGCCATCTGGCGCTGATTGCCCGTGATGTACGCAATCAGTACGCACATGACGCCATTGGACAAACCTAGTTATCTCTTAAATCGACACATTTGGCGACTGAGTTGGGTGATCGTTGCTATCTTTCGTTAGCGGACTTACTCGAAAATGCTGCAGGGTAATATTGCGTCATTTATCGGACGCCAAGCGTGTGGCTATCTGAAATGTGGCTAATCCGCTCCTGGCGCGATACCGGGCATGATGACATGGCATTACATCAAGTGACGGCTTTTCGGGTGGTAGAATAAGCGAGGATGCATTACCTTGGCCAATGGATACGACGAAGGTATGTAGCCTGCGTGGTCTTGGCTGCGATTTCATAATCGCAAAGGAAAGATGGACATGTTTAAGACGATCCAAATATCGGTTTGCATGATTTTGGCGCTCGGTACAGTAGCCACTGCCCAGCAGGTGGCCTTTGAAAAATATTTGCTCCCCAATGGCATGACGGTGATCTTGCATGAGGATCATTCCCTCCCCATTGCCATTGTCAACACATGGTATCACGTGGGTGCTAAGGACGAAGTTGAAAGGCGCTCGGGCTTTGCGCATTTGTTTGAGCATCTGATGTTTATGGGGACCGAGCGTGTCCCGAATGGCGACTTCGATTCCATCATGGAAGCTGGTGGCGGCTGGAACAACGCCTCCACGGGGCAAGATCGCACGAACTATTTCGACGTTGGGCCGGCAGAGCTATTGCCGACGTTGCTATGGCTCGAAGCGGACCGCCTCGAATCGCTTGGCGTTGCCATGACACAAGAGAAGCTGGATAAGCAGCGCGACGTCGTGCGAAACGAGCGTCGGCAGACGTCGGAAAATCAGCCATATGGCAAAGCGGAATTGATGATTCATCCGACGATGTTTCCTAAGGACCATCCGTACCATATTCCTGTGATTGGCTCCCATGAAGACTTACAGGCCGCGACAGTTGACGATGTGAAAAATTTCTTTGCTCAGTATTACGTGCCGAGCAATGCGTCGATGGTAGTCGCTGGTGATTTTGATCCTCAAGAGATTAAGCCGTTAATTGCAAAGTTGTTCGGCAGTTTGCCGCGTGGCAACGATGTGGCTCATGCCACCGCCAAGCCTGTTCGGTTGGACGAAGTCAAAAGATTGACCATGACGGACGATGTGCAATTCGCCCGTACCATGATGGTGTATCATAGCCCTGCTCGCCTTCAACCCGGCGACGCGGAGATGGACTTAGCTGCGGACATTCTGGCCTCGGGTATTTCCAGTCGTTTGTATAAGCGTTTGATTTATGATGAGTCATTAGCTACCCGCGTGTCTGCGTATCAAGCATCCATGCAGCTTGGTTCGACTTTTCACATTATAGCCATGGCTAAGCCGGGCGTGTCGCTTGATCGAATCGAGCAGGTGATTGATGAGGAAGTAAAGAAGCTTACGACAAAGGGACCAACCGCTGAGGAACTTAATCGGCAAAAGGCCCAGTGGGAATACTCCGCCGTATCACGGTTACAATCCATGCAGGCGAAGGCGGATCGGCTCAATGCGTATGAGTATTTTTTCAGTGAACCTGATTCGTTCAAGCGTGATATGGATCGCTATCGGAACGCGACGCCAGAAAGCATTCGGAAATGGACGCAAAGCGTTCTCACGCCGGATGCACGATTTATTTTACGTGTGCTACCGGAACAAAAAATGCCGGAATCCAATCCGCGCGACCAGCGCCCTGCATTAGTGGCCAAGGAAAATTATGCACCACCAGAGCCGACGATTTTTCGTTTGTCAAACGGTATTACCGTACACCATTGGACGCGTCATGAATTGCCATTGGTATCCGTTCGGCTGTTGATTGAAGGTGGTGCGAGTTTGGTGCCACCAGATAAAGCGGGTCTGGCAGATTTGACGGCTGACATGCTCGACGAAGGTGCGGGATCGCTGGGGGCTGTCACGTTTTCGGATGCGTTAGATCAACTCGGCGCGAACCTGTTTACGTTTTCGGGTCAAGATACCACGACGGTAGGTTTGTCTGCGCTGTCGAGCAAGCTGGACGCGGCTATGTCGCTATTTGCGGATGCTGTGTTGCGGCCTCGCTTTGATGAGAAGGAGTGGGAGCGGGTGCAAAAGCTGCATATCGATTCGTTACAACGGGGATTGGATCAGCCCACGATCGTCGCGGCTAATGTCGGCGCACGGGTATTGTTTGGCGATGCTCATCCGTACAGTCGATCGGTTTCGGGAACCATGGCCACGGCGAAGCAGCTTACGTTGGATGATATTCGTCTCTTTCATAGTCAACTTTTTCGACCGGACAACGCGACCATTTTGATGGCCGGTGATTTATCTGCGGATGAGGCGAAAGAGAAGTTAGAGCTGGCGCTGGGAAGTTGGAAGGCGACGAGTGGCGTAGCGAAGCTGGCAGAGCCGAGTTATCCCGCGCCGGAAAATGATTCGTTTAGAGTCGTGGTGGTGGACCGGCCTGATGCCGTGCAAACGGTGATTCGTTTTGTGATGCCCGCGCCGAGCTATGGTGATCCGGCTCGTCCGCAGTTGGAACTTATGAATACGATTTTAGGTGGGAGTTTTACTTCCAGGCTCAATCAAAACCTTCGCGAAGCGCATGGCTATACTTATGGTGCGCGGTCGGGATTCACGATGTCGCCTCGGGTGGGATACTTCGTCGCATCGTCGAGCGTGCGAGCGGATGTCACGGGCGCGTCGCTTACCGAATTTTTGAAAGAGTTTCGAGCCTTGCGGAGCGGGGATATATCCACTGAAGAGGCCAGCAAGGCGCGAACGAATCATCGCATGGACCTGATGTCATCGTTCGAAGGTCTAAACGGAACGCTATCCGCAGCCGCGACTTTAGTTCGCAATAACAGACCTTTCTCGCAGTTGGGAGATGATCTACGGCTGGTATCGCAAATCGATGAAGGCGCGCTCAACCGACTAGCCTATAACGCGGTACCGCTGGAGAAAGCGGTGTTGGTATTAGTGGGTGATAAGGCCACGATACTTAAGCAGCTTGAAGGATTAGATTTGCCACAGCCGGTTGAGATGACGCCGGAGGGGGTTGCGAAGTAGCGGCAATCGTTATCAATGTTAGGCAATGAGGTAGGTCGCGCATCGCACGACAAATTATCGGTAGATAAAGTTGTCGCGCGGTGCCGTAGGTTGGGTCATCGACCCAACGTTTCCGTGGCCCGTTCGTTCAAAACGTCGGGTCGATGACCCGACCTACCATGCTTTAGGAATTTTGGAGGTCCTGTAATGAACCATTCAGATTCGCACAATAAATGGATTGAACTAGCTCATGAAAAGCAAGCTTCGGTGCTCGCATTATTAATATCTGAGATGTCGACAAACTCCCGAAATACGTTGTTGGCCGCCATAAAATATCAGATGAATCAGTCGCAATTAGTCGCTGTCGAACGTACACGCGTTGCATTGACGCGGCTGCTTGTCGCGTTGGTACCTGAGTCGTGGTCAGTCATTCGTAGCTTGATTCAACAACGAAAAGGTAACAGACTAAGTGAAGAGGTTCGGTTTTCTTTATTCTGTACTCTCGACGACCTTCCTGGTCTAGCCGGTGGGGCTGAGTATAGCTCTGATGCGGCATGCTTAGTTGGAGATTATTTACGGTGTGCAAAGTCGCGTGTTGCACAGGCTGCATGGATGGCTGGGGATCTGCTTGGAGATCATTGGGATCCTCACGAAGGGGTTCCAATTTTGATAGATGTTCTCAAGAACGGAAAGTATGCCGAGGGACGGTTGGCGGCGCTTCATGGATTAGAGCAGGCAATGGGGCATCCACACAGTCAAAGCAGAAACATTGGTGATATTCGTCAGGTAATAAGTTTCGTCGCCAACGATGATCGTAGCAGCAGGGTGCGCGCAGTCGCTATGCGCATTTGCGACGACGCATGATAATGGATGGCCGGGTGGCTCATGTCCTTCTTTTTGGACATGGGGGAGTCGATGATTCTTCATCCATGAAACTCAATCACTGCGCCACCTACCATTCTCGCTAATCGCATAGAACACCTTCACGTCCGCGTGGGCTGAAGCCCGCGGCTCGTTTTTTATAGAATACAGGCGCTTTACTTACTCTTATCCGGAAACGCCGGTCGTGCTGGTAAATCATGTGGGTCTTTCTTAATTCGTTTCATGATATTGGCGATGCCGGTTTCCAGTTGGGTGTCTTGGCCCCGAAGTACGTCACCTGGCATGTTGTCCACTTCGATGTCTGGATCAACGCCGTGCCCTTCAATCTGCCAGGTTCTGCTCATTGAATATGCGCCGAATTGTGGTGGGGTGGTCCCGCCGCCGTCGACCAATGGTTGATGGAGTTCGATACCGACCGAACCGCCCCAGGTGCGTTTGCCGATTAGCGGGGCGATCTTTTTCGACTTTACGGATTCAGAAAAATTCTCCCCGTCAGACCCGGTGTCCTCATTGAGCAGCACTACATATAGGCCATGGAACACGCGCTCGGGGTCCGGCGTGGGCTTGCCTTCTCTTGGCTGCGTCATGCCGGAAATGCTTCGTTCTAGACGATCGAGAATCATACGCGAGGTAAAGCCGCCGCCGTTATATCGCACATCGATAACGAAACCCTTTTTGTAATATTGCGGGTAGAAAACTTTAGCGAATTCGATCAAGCCGCCAGCGCCCATGTTGGGAATGTGAATGTATCCCACGGTCCCGCCAGTTTCGCTATCCACAAACGCGCGATTATTATCCACCCACTGTCGATAGCGAATGGTTCGTTCGCTACGCAGCGTGCGCATACGGTATGTTTTCGCATCGGTAGACGTGGGCTTATCGTTATATGTTAGCGTGATGACAGCATCCGCTTTGTTTTGCAGAAAGGCAAAAAGATTGTCAGATGCGGACACCTCTTGGCCATCAATGGCGATGATGTAATCACCATCTTTAATCGGGCATCCCGGCTGGGCTAAGGGGGATTGTTCGTCTTCGTCCCAAGGCGCTCCCGGGATGATGTGGCTAATACGATGATATTTCGCTTGCGGGGGCGATTCCAAGTCTGCGCCAAGTAGCCCGACCGACACCCGCTTGGCATCATTTTGCGTATCGCCACCAAAGACATAGGTATGGCCCGCGTTAAGTTCCCCGATCATTTCACCAATCAGATAGTTGAGATCGCTGCGGTTGCCACAATATGAGACGAGGCGGCGATACTTTTCACCATTGGCAGCCCAGTCTAGCCCATGCATCGCCGGGTCGTAGAAGAAATCACGCTGCACCCGCCAGGCTTCGTTGAAAATTTGAATAAACTCTTTCGTGCGATCCACTTCGACGTACGCGCCGTCTAAATCGACCTTGCCATCTCCCACGTCAGCTTTATCGCCTACGTCAACCACGCCATAAGAAGAGCCACTACGATAGATGAGCTTCTCGTTGTTTGCGCTTAGATGATAGTTGGAAATTTTGCTAATGGTTATACTCGTTTTAGCTTTTTCAATGTCGTAATGATACAGATTGAGTTTTTCGGTCGTATTGTCATTCGCCGCCTGGTACTTGATGAATTCTTGATCCGCTTTTGCCAAATAGAGAAACCCTTTTTTCGTAGCTTGGAGACGGAAATAGTTTCCTGGCGATATATTTTTCGCACGAATCACCCGGCGGTTAATGCCAGCCAAATCAATCTGCACGTCAGCCGGTTTTTCGGCAGCGTCTTTCTTGCTCTTACCGGCGTCTTCTTTGGCTGGCTCATCCTTTTCTTCGGTAGTTTTTTCCTCGGAATCTTTAGGTGCAAACGGCGAAGCCGCATCAGCCTGAAGCATGACCACCATCGGCGTACACATATTTAAGTAGACATGGTTTTGGTCTAACGCGCCCATAATGGGAGAGAAATTGCGGTTGGAGAGGAAGTAGAGATACTTACCGCTCGGGTCGAACGACGGACTCCAGTCGGCGTAAAATTCGTCTGTCACGCGATGACTTTTTCCGTCTTTCATCGAGTACAAGAAGATAGCCTCGGTGATGCTTTGTTCTAACTTGGTATACGCAATCCATTGACTATCCGGCGACCATGCATAATCTTGAATGCCCCAGCGATACCAGCCGTCGTCGTATTCGCCTTGGTCAACCACGGTGATCGCGCCGCTTTTTACGTTAACAAGGTTGAGTTTGAGATACTTGTCGGAATACATGAGCCATTGACTATCAGGCGACCATACGGGTTGTAGCCGAAAACCCTTATCGCCAGTAGTCAATTGGCGGGCGGGCATTTGCGCTTTCTGGTCGATCAGATACAGCTCTTCTTCGCCGGTTTTATCAGAGTAAAACGCGATCCATTGGCCATCCGGAGACCATGTCGCATTTTTCTCACGGGTGTCGGCTGATGACGTCAGGTTGATAGGCTCACCCTCTTTGACCGGGATATTAAGAATCTCACCACGAGCCGCGAGCAGCATCCGCGTGCCGGAAGGTGAAAGACCAAAGGAGCCAGTCTTTGGCGAAACGTCTACAAATTCAGGCCTCATACGCACGAGGTCGCTATCGAGTTGGACGGGTACGCGCCGCGTTTTCCCGCTCGCTAGGTCGAGCACGTACAGTTCTTCTCCATATTGATAGACAATTTGTCCCGGCCCAGCCGAGGGATATTTGACGTCGTAGTCTTTGTATGAAGTCATCGCAGACACCGCGGCTGAGCTAACATTGTATTTGTAAATGTTGAGCGTTCCGTGTTCGCGGTCAGAGTTGAAGTAGATATTGTCGCCAACCCACATGGGGAAGTTGTCAGAGCCAGGCCAATCGGTCATGCGGTGATAGTCGAGCTTATCGATACTGCCTATCCAAATGTCCTGAGCGGTGCCGCCTTGATGTCGCTTCCAAGTTCGCTCTTCTCGACTGATACGGTTATAGGCAATTTTCTGACTATCCGGGGACACCGCGCACAGTCCGGCCCGGTCTACCGGGAGCTTGACGGGCATCCCGCCTTCGATCGATACCCGCATAACCTGCTCGCCCCGCGAAGGATATTCGCGCCGCGTACGGAATAGCACACTTTTCCCGTCGGGCCACCATCCCACGACGGAATCACCTGCGGAGTGAAATGTTAGTCTCTTCGCCACGCCGCCGGTGGAGGCGATGAGGTAGACGTCTGTATTACCATCGTATTGAGCGCTAAAGGCTATGCTTGATCCGTCTGGAGAAAATTTTGCCCATTTCTCGTTGCCCGGGTCGCGGGTGATGCGCCGCGCATGCCCGCCCTGGGACGAGACTAGCCACAGGTCGCCTTCGTAGGTGAAGACGATATTGTCTTCGTGGATGTCGGCGTATCGCATCAGCTTGCTTTGGGCGAGCGATGAAGATGCAGCGAGAGCTATGGTTGCCGCTGACATGGCTAATTGGATAAACAGATGTTTCATTATACAGACCTCCTCTGTGCGTCGGCGATTTGCAACAGAAATCGCATCACGACGCAACATCGTTGATTTTGAACACACTAAACTACCTTTTGTAGCCCAGATCAACAAGCTTGGGTTCTCGCCGAGTCGCAATAACTTGTCAGATAGTCGTGGGCGGATTGTGGTCGACTCAAAATCGATGCCCCTGGCCCATCGGTTGGATGTTCATTTGCTCTGGAAAGTACTTGCGGCTACGCTTTATGCGACTTTGTAAGCCCTAGCGGCGCGATTACGGCTGGTGTCAAAATTTGCGTTGTTTTCGTCGGTCGCGCCTCCCGCTTTGGATTGTGTATCATCACGCCAAGTGCGGTTAACCTTCACCAAAGTTCCTGATTTAGGAGTATGGCCTGTGTCAGATAGCAAACTCAGTTTCGTGGCCCAAGTTAAGAGTTACCCCGGCGTTTTCTGGTGTGCCAACACCATGGAAATATTCGAGCGCATGGCCTGGTATGGTTGGTTTACGGTCATGGCCTTGTACGTGACGGGCAGCCCGGAAACTGGCGGGCTAGGTTTTACAACCGAAACACGCGGAACCTTACAGGCTATCATTCCGTGTCTGCTATATCTCATGCCCGTTGTGACCGGTGCGATTGCGGATCAGTTTGGGTATAAGAAATTGTTTATCATCGCTTATTCCATCATGATAGCCGCTTATTTTGCGCTGGGGCAGTTCCACGAGTTACATACATTTACAATAGCTTTCTTCTGTGTGGCTATTGGTGCAGCTATTTTCAAACCAATTATTGTGGGAACTATATCCCGCGTAACCAACGATACCAACTCCAGTATGGCCTTCGGCATTTTTTACATGATGGTCAACATCGGTGGTTTCGTTGGCCCGTTTGTAGCTGGCGCCGTTCGTGGCTGGGGCTGGGAGTGGGTCTTCATCGCTTGTTCTTCATGGGCAGCGGTTAACTTGGTCATAGTTCTTGTATTTTACAGGGAACCTGAAGTTGCAACCCGCAATGAGGAGAAGCGCACGATTGTACAAGCGTTTGGAAAAGCGTTTGAGAATCTAGTCGTTGTGCTGGGTAACCTGCGCTTTTTCTTAACCGTTGGCGTTGTCATTGTTGGGCTGATGGTGGCCAGTACGTTGGATTCGATTGGCATCTCATGGTTTTCATGGTGGTACTGTGGTGTTGGGCTTGTCGGCTGGGTTGTCATCAACTTCATGTACGATGCCTTGCTGCCAGCCGGAAGCGGAAAGCCAGAAGAATCAGGCGCAGCGAAGCGGTTTCCGCTGTTCAAACGGATGCATTGTAGCGATTGGCGCTTCGCCATATTCCTCTTAATTATGTCAGGTTTTTGGACCAGTTTTAATCAAATTTTCTACACTATGCCTGAGTACATCCGCGACTATACCAATACGCGCCCTCTGATTGACTTTGCTGAAGCTACTGTCGATGCTGATCCAACAGGACTGCTCCCGATGATTTTTGGCGAAAATGATTCAACTGATCCGAATGCGGGTGTAGCCAGCGCTATTGCGACAATCAGCGATAAGGAACGTGATCAGATTGAATTACGTATTGAGAAATTGATCGCAGGCGGAGGTGAAAAAGACGCAGCCCTATACCCTGAAATAGCCAAAGAGTTGCTGGATACCAAAATTCGTATCGCACCCGAAGTGCTCACCTCGCTCGTGGCGGAATCGGGTGCGACAACGGCATCGGTTACAGATCGCGTTATTATAATGGGTAGGCAAGTGAACCCGGAATTTATCGTCAACTTTGATGCCGGAGCCATAATAGCATTTCAGGTGTTGATTTCTTTTCTGATGACCCGCTTCCACCAGTTCACGACCATGATTGTTGGCATGGTAATTGCAGCCATTGGGATTGGGTTGTCAGGGTTTGCGGGAGATACGGGTTTGCTTGGTAACGGAGGTTGTATTTGGATTGTTGGTGCAGGTATTATCATATTTGCCTTCGGTGAGATGATGGCTAGCCCTACCAGCCAGGCGTATATCAGTCGAATTGCACCTAAGGAGAAGGCTGCGCTATACATGGGCTATTATTTTGTATCTGTTGCGCTAGGTAATTTGTTTGGCGGCATTCTATCCGGCCAATTGATGGGTAAGCTCGTTCGCGATATGAATCGTCCGGACCTCATGTGGTACACGTTTGGCGGCATCATGATGGGGACTGCCATCGTATTCTTAATCTACAACAGAGTCGCTTTACCCAAGAGCCAGCCACAGACGGCATAACTTCGAGAATGCGTGCTGATAGAAGTTGATTTTTTTGAAACGAGACGCGGCCTTTTAGCCCGCGCGGTGTTATGAGCGTAATCTACGCTAAGAATTGCTCGTTGCGAATTATTTACAGGATTATTTTATTACCAAAATGGGTTTCGAGAGTCC
Source organism: Phycisphaerae bacterium (assembly GCA_029260115.1). Lineage (GTDB taxonomy): Bacteria > Planctomycetota > Phycisphaerae > UBA1845 > UBA1845 > JAJRPG01. The sequence continues at coordinate 63,940 of JAJDDW010000016.1, forward strand.
GCGCAGGCTATAGCCTGCGGCTCACTTCAAAATTAAGTGAAAAACATCATGAGTCTTCACGAAAAGAATTTGTCCGTTGTCGAATCACTTGAACCTAAAGGCGTCTGGCGATATTTCGCGGGCATCGCTTCAGTATCTAGGCCCTCCAAGCACGAAGAGAAAATTCGCAAGCACTTACGAGATTTGTTGGACTCGATATCGCTAAGTTATCAAGAAGATGGCGTAGGGAATATCGTCGTAGCTGTGCCTGCTTCGCCCGGAAAAGAAAAAGCGCCACTCATCGTGCTTCAGGCGCATGTCGATATGGTCTGCGAGAAAAACAACGACGTCGATCACGATTTTGATAACGATGGCATTCACCTTGTCTGCGCCGATGACGCAGATAACGGTAAAAGAATCGTTCGAGGTACGGGTACCACCCTCGGTGCGGATAACGGCATGGGCGTCGCTATGGCATTAGCCGCCGCCACCGATTCCTCAGTGGTGCATGGGCCGCTAGAGCTTCTATTCACTGTCGATGAAGAAGCTGGCATGACCGGAGCCAAGGCGTTAGTCCCGAATTCATTCAAAGGCCGAATCCTGCTCAATCTTGACTCGGAAGAACATGACGAGCTGTGTATCGGTTGCGCGGGCGGCTGTGATACAAACCTGTCATTCAATGAAGCGCTCGAAGCCGTGGGTAATGGCGTGCAGGCTATTCGCGTAAGCGTGACGGGTTTGCGCGGCGGGCATTCCGGTTGCGATATTCACGAGGGCCGTGGTAACGCCATCAAGTTATTGGCAAGAACGATCACGCTATCCGGCGCCGTCGACTTAAGATTGGCAGAGGTCACCGGCGGCAGTAAGCGAAACGCCATCCCGCGCGAAGCCTCAGCCACTTTGGCTGTTTCATCCGGCGATTTAGCCAAGTTTCAGGCGGCCGCAGCGCGCGTGCAACGAGAAGCGTCGGAGGAATCCTGCGAATCAAAGCTGGACATCACAATCTCAACCGTCGCGGCATGTCCGCAGGCCATTTCCGTAGCAGCGACCAAACGCTTCATCGATTTATTGACCGTACTCCCCAGCGGCGTACTTGGTATGCACCCCAAAGTTCCCGGTTTGGTGGAGACGTCAAACAATATATCAACCGTTACAAGTCAGTCTCAGGATACTCAGCTTAAGGTGTCGATCGGCACATTGACCAGAAGCTCTTCGGAGTCTCGCAAGCGGGAAGCCCTAGCCCTCATAGCCACTGCCGGTCGATTGACTGGTGTTCAGGTGAGTAATGACAATGATTATCCTGGCTGGGCACCGAACGCGGATTCACGCGTGTTGGGGATATGCCAACGTATCTATGAAAGCGAGTTCAATGAAAAGCCTCATGTATCATCGATTCATGCGGGCCTGGAGTGCGGCATAATCGGTGAGCAGGTAGGTCAGATGGATATGGTGTCCTTCGGTCCCACCATTCTCGGTGCCCATAGCCCGGATGAGCGGGTGTTTGTAGACTCGGTTGGAAAGTCCTATCGATTTCTCGTGGCTGTCCTGGCTGAGTTAGCTGGTAGCGGTGCGTAATTAGATGGGTAGCAGGGCGATCAAGGCTGATATTCCCGGACGTAACAATGCGGTCACTCAGACTGTTTGATTGTCATTATTCCGCCGAAATCGACTATACTATGACCAAGTTGGGACACGCTCGTTAGCTGGCTAATAGTAAGATGAGACATAGGAGTTTTATAGATATGAAATATCGAATTGTAACCGCCCGTTTTGTATTGGCTTTTACCGTAGTATTTTCATTCGTGGTGTGTGGGATTAGCGAAAGCGTCATGGGGGATACTCCGCCTGTCGCGAATACAGCTACAGACACAAAGGTCGTGGCGAAACCGGAGTCGACTTCGACTAAGACACAGACATTGGAAGAGGTCGAGGCCCTCATTGAATCACGTTGGTCAAAACTTAAATCGATCAAAGCGAATCTCTTGACGACGAGCTTCGCCAATTCGGAAGTTGTAAAAGTTGATACCACCGCTCGGGGTACTCTCGTGTACATGAAGCAGAAGGGTCAGAAATACTTCCTAAAAGATATTAAAACGCGCGGAACACGAACACCGCCTGGCCATATTGAGCGAAAAATCGATACCCATGCAAAATATATATGCAGCGGCGACACCTGCTATTATGTATACTTAAATGATCCAAAACCCGACAAAGTGTATAAGTCTGAAGTGGAATCAGTAGAAACAGATTTTGGTGGCCAGGGTTTTATCGATTACATTCATCGAAACCACGTACCAAGTCTTCGTCCATCTATGGTTTTTGAAGGCGAGAAAGTCTTTGTGATCCAAGCCGTAGGCAAGCCCGATTCTTCTTATGTGGGTCAGAATATTATTGCTTTCGTGAGCGAAAAAACAGGCATGGTCCACAGGATCGCGATAGAGATGGGCGGGAAGGAACGGCAACTGACTACGACATATCGCGATGTCGAAGTTAATCCTGAAGTCGATCCTAAGATTTTCGATTATACGCCTTCGGTGGAAGCCACTATGGTTCAAAAATACATGAAAAAATAGTCGATCTTATTTAATTGGGTTGTGAGCTAATCAGGGGATTCGCCATAAAACCCGTGATGCAGGATGTATTGATTGACGGCTTGTGGGATTAGATCTTCTGCCCGCGATCCCTTTGCAAGTCGGCTTCGTATGTCAGTGGCTGAAATGTCAACGATCGGCGTATCGAGAATTCCCCTGCTCAGCGATTCGATTTGTCGTTCATTCAATAACGGTCGAAAACGATTCCAATCGATCGGCTCGGCAGTCTTGCGGGCCGCAGTCACGATTTGGCACATATCCACCAATTCTGCGATGCGATGCCATGTGGGTAACTCGGCCAGTGAATCTGCGCCGATGATCCAATAAAGCGCCGTGTCAGGATCACTGATTTGCCGAAAGTGTTTTATCGTGTCAATCGTAAATGTAGGCCCCAACCGATTGAGATCGTAATCACTAAGTGAAAAAAGGGGAAAGTCCGCGATCGCTAATCGGACCATTTCCGCCCGGTGCTTGGTGGCCAAGAGACGAACATTGGTCTTATGTGGCGGTTGGGCACTAGGAAGAAAAAGGACTTCGTCCAGATTAAGTTGATCCGCCACAGCCTGCGCGATGGACAGATGACCATGGTGAATCGGATCAAAACTTCCGCCATATAAACCAATGCGTTTCGGCATAAGACTCGCTCAAGGTGATTGTCAATTACCGCCAGGATTCGATTTCGCGATGATTAACGACTCTCTCGCGTAAAATCTACCTTCGAGCAGCGAATTTTTTTTCACCACCACGATCCTATTGGCGAGGTTCTGACGCGTCAATCACGCTATTTTCTCGCGTGATAGCCGTATGGGGTGTGTTTATTTCACCATAATAGCATCTTGAGAACAGTTTATTTGCCTCGCAAAAATTGCGCCTCATCTGTAGTGGTACGCCCACAGGACCGATAATACTATTATGTGGAAGGTTCGCAAATGAACGTAATACAATGGCCAACGATTAGCTTCGTCATCGCCACCCACAATCGGTGTACGGTTGTCGAGTCGACGCTAAAGCGCGTGCGCGCCTTGCGCCAAGCCATTCCCGATTCTGAAATCATCGTAGTTGATAATGCCTCCACCGACGACACGCGCTGTCGAATAGCGCCGCTTGTTGATTCATTGATTTGTTTGCGACGCAATATGGGTAGCTGTGCCAAGGCGTTGGGGATTGAAAAAGCCCGAGGCCAATACATCGTTTTTCTCGATGATGATTCGTTTCCTCGATCCGGCTCCCTGACGCGCATGGTCGCTCATTTTGAATCTGACGATAAATTAGCCGCCGCAGGTTTTCGCGTTCATCTTCCCAATGGCCGCGAAGAAGCCAGTGCATTGCCTGGTGTATTCGTCGGATGTGGCGTTGGGTTTCGGTCAGCTGCGTTGCAATCTGTAGGTGGTCTGGATCGATCTTTTTTCATGCAGGCCGAGGAGTTTGACCTTTGCTTCAAGCTAGCAGCCGCTGGTTGGAAAACGGCTGTCTTTGATGATCTTCATGTCGTTCATATGAAAACTGAGCAAGCGAGAAAATCGCAGCGTACGACTTTTTATGATGTGCGAAACAATCTGCGCGTCGCGGCTAGGTTTCTCCCCACGCCTTATTATGACATATATAAACAGGACTGGTCTCAGCGATACGGGTGGCTGGCCATGATGAATGGACACGCCGCCGCTCACCAACGAGGCGTACAAGCTGGACACCTGCTTGCGACCCGCGAGCGAGCGGCGTATCGCGGAAGAAGGCTATCTGTTAAATCATTCGAGCGATATTTCCGATGGTCGTATACCCATGAACGCTTCCGACAGTTAGCTCAAGAAGGCGTTAGTCGCGTCATGCTCGCGGATGTAGGGAAAAATATTTATGCCTTCTATCAAGCCGCGCGTCGACACTGTGTTCAAATTGTTGCCATAGCCGATGACCGTTTTCATTTACCGGGGCGACGTTATCGAGGCCTGGACATTCTCCCTGTAGCGCAAGCGTTAGCCATGGATGTTGACCGTGTTATCGTCACGCAAACCGCTTCGCCACTGGCCTTGGCTTCGGCGCGGCGTTTGGAACCGCTGACCATGGCGCCCGTGGCCTGTTGGTTTGGCGATGTTGATGAAACGGCAAAAGTTGGAAGTGCCGATTTGTGGCAAACGGTGCCGATGTCTAGCCAAGTAGAAACTATTATGGGCCCCGCGCCCCGTCCGCAAGAATGCTTAACCCTGTAGGGGTAAGCGTGAGGAGAAGTATGCATGTCGAAAGTAGCGCTTATTACTGGTATTACAGGGCAGGACGGTTCGTACTTAGCAGAGCTACTGCTTAGCAAAGATTATGAAGTGCATGGCATGATGCGGCGGTCGAGTGTTTTTACGACCGAACGAATTGAACACCTATACCAGGACCAGCACGAAGACGACGTCAGGCTCAAGCTGCATTATGGCGATTTACTCGACCCCATGAGCGCCCGTCGTATGCTGAGCGAAGTTAAGCCGGACGAAGTGTACAATCTCGGCGGCCAAACCCATGTCCGCACCAGTTTTGATCAACCCATCTACACGGCTGAGGCGGTGGCGATGGGTACGGTGAATTTGCTCGAAGCGGTACGCGATTTTTGCGATAGCACGGGGCGAAAAGTTCGCTTCTATCAAGCCTCAAGTAGCGAAATGTATGGCAAAGTCGCCGAGATTCCGCAAACCGAAAAAACACCTTTTTATCCGCGAAGTCCTTACGCCTGCGCGAAATTACACGCCTATTGGCAGACCGTCAATTACCGCGAAGCCTATGACCTGTTCACTTGCAACGGCATTTTATTCAATCACGAGTCGCCAAGACGCGGTGAGACATTTGTAACGCGAAAAATCACGCGGGCAGTAGCCAGGATAAAACTGGGGTTACAAGAAAAACTTTTCCTGGGTAATCTCGATGCCAAACGAGACTGGGGTTTCGCCGGAGACTACGTTGAAGCCATGTGGCTAATGCTGCAGCAGGATGAGTCGGACGATTATGTGGTTGCGACAGGACGATGTCACAGCGTTCGTGAATTTTTGGTAGAAGCATTTTCTTATCTTGATCTCGATTGGCAAGAGTATGTAGAATTCGATGCCCGCTATCTTCGTCCGACTGAGGTTGATTTATTACAGGGGGACGCAAGTAAAGCCCATAAAATACTCCATTGGTCGCCGACCGTGTTCATGCCCGAGTTGGCACGCATGATGGTAGATGCCGACATGGCGATGGCCGAGCGAGAATTGGCGTTGGTCGAGGCTGGGTTTGCATTATAAACGGAGCGCATCACGCGAAGCAGTATTACTCAATTGTTTGGTAGCGTGGTCTTAGGGCCATCATCGAGTTGCTTGCTCATGCGTTGCAACAAGTTTTTCCAATCATCTTCCTCAGGCTGAGGTGTAATCGACAGAAACGAATTGGACAGGGATCTCAATCTATCCAATTGTTTCGACCAATCCTGCTCGTCAAGCCAAGTCCCCATTGTGCTAATCATCGCTAGGCGACCTGATGCATCTTTGGAAGTGCCGAGCAAATAGCTCAATACCGAATCCACTTCTGCATTAGCGGCTCGGCAATTAAGCGCGGCAAGCAACCATTTTTGACCCGCTACGATGATGGTGTCATCTTGTTCTGGGCTTGGCTTGGTTTGAGCGCTTTTGATACGAAGATCATAAATGCGCTGCCGATAGGGGATGGTCTCTGCGCACTTATTCTGACTCAGCAGCACATCAATCAATCTCAAATTCACCTGCTCTAAGACCTCGTAGGAAGCCTGGTCTTGGCTGATGTTGTCGGACAATTTCGTCAGGTAGCGAATCTCTAACTCCGGGAACTCACGTAACCCCTGAGCTGAGGAAAACTGCTGTTGAGCGGCTTTGTCGGATAAAAGACGCAAAAAAGCTTGCCAAGCGGCTTCGTGAACTAAATTATTGGTTTCGGTCTTTGGATTCAAGCGACTCAACACGCCTTCAAGGTCCGCCTCTTCTTGGCCTAACATCCCCAACGCCTCGACCGCATCACGCCTCACCAATGCGTTGGCATCAGCACAAAGAGCGCGGAGTCTAGTATTCCGTGAATGATCCCCGAGCGCGACCAATCCACGGATGGCTGGTCTGATGAGAAAAGAATTCGTCGTGTCCACGCTGGCCTGGAACTCTGTCGCAAAGCTAGTTTCCGCAACGCCGGCCATCGCACTAAGCAGGGCCGCGCGTAACTCTACTTCTGACTCTTGAGCCAGTGCATATCGCCGCTTAAGTGCTGTCGCCGCAAAGGTCCGCTGCTCATCGTTGAGCATCGTAGCCGTCTGAGCTAGCGCGATGGCAGCTTCTCGAACGCACGGTGCTAAGCTTTCCGGTGTATCGATTTCACGGACCAAAATAGGAATTGCCGCCGCACTATTTAATCGGCCAATCGCGCGAAACAATGTTTCTCGCGTAGCTGGGTCATGTTCTTCTTCAATTCTTGCTAGCAAGGCCTTTTCGATTTCTGGGTCGACGAGTGTCTGTACGATGATTAGCACTTCACGGCGTACAGCGGGGGACTCATCTCGCAGCAAAGTCAGCAAGCTACTAAGGACATCGTCAGAAGGGCCTCGCCCATCGTCAGCGATATGCCCTTTAATAATACCCATGGCTACTAGTTTAATTTCGGCGGCAGGGTCTTTGAGCCACTCAATCAACTTGGCATCTCGCTGGTCCGGATTGCTTAGTGCAAAAACTTCCCGCTGATAATCACGAAGCTTACCAGAGACTAAGTTAAGATGCTGTTCCGCCTCGTGGCGATAGGCACGATACTCGTCTTCTACAGTGGCTATACGCTTTAAATAAAGGCGCAAACGATCGACGAGCCAGGCTGTTTCCCCAAGTTGAGATTTGTTTGCCCACCACGCTTGCCAAGCTTTCACATCAGCCCCGAGAGGTTCTAAAGTGGCCGGCGCAAGGGCGGCTAGTGCTCGTGCAAGGACTGGTAGTGATTCTACATTTAATATAGAAATCAACTGGCCTACCACATCGACCCGATCGATATTGGGCGCTAAGGCATCGATCGCAGCGATGCGCTTAGCTATGGGGGCCGATTCATCCGTGCCTAACTTACCGAGCTTTTCGATTACCTCACCTTGACGAAACACAGCTAGGGCAGCCGCAGCAGCCTGACGAGCTTCTTCTGATGGCGCATTGAGAATGTCCAGTAGTGGACCGACTAAGACCACATCGCTAAGCGATGTAGATTGCGAGACACGTTGCTGAATAACCGAACACAACGCGGCCTGTGCTTTCGGCTGCTTATCAAGAGAAAGAATCTCAATAACCATCGCCCGTGCTAAGGTTGAGTCATATGAAAAAAGCGTGCGTGCCCAGCGTCGTCTCTCTGCCGGCCTACCTTGTGGATCGAGAATGCCCGCGCGACAATCAGCTAGCTGCTGCTTGTGCACGCCATCCTGTTGGACGTTCGTCTGTCTGGCCAGGGTCGAAGGTATGACTTCGTTGGTTTGGGGCGTTTGTGCTATGACGATTTGCGTCATACATACAAAACAGAGCATCAGTACATCACGCCAAATCCAAAAACGCACGATTCACTCCTCAACAAATACTTGAACAATTAACTCCCAAACGATGCCCCAAGGCAAAAGACCGCTAATCTGGGGCTTGCTGCGTACTCTGGCCTCACTTTTCTCGCGCTGAAACTTTAACTAGTTGTACAAAACACGCCGCAAATTAGCAACTGTATAGTCACAAATGAGTAGGGCCGTCACAGTTTTGTCGTCCTTCAATCCGGTGCGGGTGTCCCATTCTTTGTGTCGCTGAACAACGTACCACTTGTCATTACAGTCGCTCGGTGACGCGAAGGGTGGGGCGCCCGCTTCGGCCTTTGGAATGCAAGATCTATACCAGTTAGATCGGCAGCTAGCCGACCCGGCTTGCGGATGCCCACATGAAGCAGGCCCTCTTCTCGATTTCCTAAAGTGGCCAGTCGCTTGTCGGGCCGTTTTTTACGGCATATGATGACATGTAGAGTTCGATAGAGAAATGAGTGACGCGGTCTAAACTCCGCATCCAGGTCAGCGAGTGACCGCCGACCGCCCCTTGATCCTAATGAAACCTATATCTCCCGCAACTGATGAGGCCAACCATGCGGATCCTGCAGTGCTAGCTCAGGTCGCAGCCGTGATCGACGAGGTTCGCCCCTTAATTCGAGCGGATGGCGGCGATATTGAATTGGTCAGCGTCACACGCGATGGCCTGGTCAATGTGCGGCTGCTCGGCGCTTGTATTGGGTGTCCGTCCAGTGCGATTACGTTAACTATGGGTGTAGAACGAAGCTTGAAAGAAAAAGTTCCAGTCGTGCAGCGCGTCATCTGCGTGCCGTAGGCCATCATTCCCACATTCCCACGCGAGTCGCATGCCATCATCCACCAGCACAACACCGCCAATACTTACCTTTATCATCGGATGCACAGGCTGCGGCAAAGGATCACTCGCTCGTGAGTTAGCCCGGCGCACTGGAGGAGAAATTGTCAGCATAGATTCCATGAAAGTCTATCGCGGCATGGACATAGGGACAGCTAAGCCCTCGCTAGCATTGCGACAAGAAACCCCGCACCATCTCATCGATGTGGTCGATCCCCAAGAAGAATTTTCGGTAGCCCAATACCTCGCGCTCGCGGAGCCAGCCGTCCGAGACATCCATAATCGCAATCGCCCGATCTTTTTCGTCGGCGGTACACCGCTTTATTTGAAGGCGATGATCGAGGGGCTTTTTGATGGGCCTGGTGCCGACGAAAAAATCCGAAGTCGGTTGCAAGAGATAGCCAATAGCCTGGGTTCCGCAGAATTACATCGGCAGTTGGCCGAAATTGATCCTGACTCCGCACTACGAATTCACCCCAACGACTCGCGCCGGATGATACGCGCGCTGGAAGTATACGAACTCACCGGCTCGACCATCACCGAGTTACAGACTCAGTGGGATCGAGACAGAACCAAATACCCCTGCATATTGATTGGGCTGCGGCGTGATCGTGAAGATCAAAGCCACAGAACGAACCAGCGCGCGCAGCGTATGGTAAAAGAGGGTCTAATCGAGGAAGTACGTAGCTTAGTAACCTCAACCGGCCCGCTCAGCACCTCAGCCCGCCAAGCGGTGGGCTATGCAGAGATGATTCGGCATATTAACGGAGAGATTTCCCTCGATGAGGCCCTTGAATTGATCAAAATCAATACTCGACATTTAGCAAAATCACAGCGAACCTGGTTCAAGCGATTCCTACAAACCGAATGGACTGACTTAATGCCACTGTCCAAGGTTGAGGATATCGCCGATGATCTGATTAGTCGACGAGGGAACGTATGGTCGGTATAACCGAAATGACAAATTGGGCAGTCGATATGATCGATGTGCGCAAGACGTATAGCCGGACCATCCACGCGCTTCGCGGCGTCAACATTCAAGTCGGTCGGGGTGAAATCTTCGGCCTACTAGGCCCCAACGGGGCGGGTAAAACGACGCTGGTCAAAATAATGATGACGGTCATCAAGCCGGACCATTCCTACGGTACCATTCTGGGCCGTCCGTTGGGGCATCGCGGCAAGCTCGCGGTCACGGGCTATCTTCCCGAGGACCATCGCTTCCCGCCGTATCTCACCGGCGCTCAGCTTCTCGATTATTACGCCGCCTTAGCCAAGGTGCCGCGTGCCACCCGCCGTGATAATGCCAAGCGCTTACTAGACAAAGTGCACATGACTAAATGGGCGGACATGCGTATCGACAAATACTCCAAAGGCATGTTGCAAAGACTTGGCATCGCTCAAGCGCTCATGAACGATCCGGAGTTGGTCGTCTTGGACGAGCCGACGGATGGCCTGGACCCGGTAGGTCGACGACAGGTACGGGAACTTTTGCTAGAGCTTAAGGGTCGTGGCACGACTGTCTTTTTGAATTCCCACTTACTAAGCGAACTAGAATTGGTTTGCGATCGCGTAGCTATTCTAGTCGACGGGCTTGTCGCTAGGCAAGGCACGATGTCACAGCTTACTGAACATACGGTCGAATATCGTATTCAGTTTGACGGGGATGCCTCGGCTATTCGTGCTAAGTTGTTGGCTTGTCGCGCGACCTTGGACGGGCATATCGTGTCCGTGCCAGGCCATGACCTTTCGCGGGTCAACGAAGTAATCGATCTATTGCGCAGCGCCAATTTACACATTGAGTTAGTGAAACCTCATCGATTTAGCCTGGAAGATCTGTTGATTGAGGTCATGGACCAGCAAGAGCCTGTTATCGCACGGGCCGTAACCAAGGAGGGTGGCGCATAACCAGTTTTTGGTTATGAAACATCATTACTCATGCAAACTTGGTCCATCATCATTGATAGTTTTCGCGAGTCGCGCGATAGAAAAATGTTTTGGGTCATGCTCGGCATGTCGCTCTTGGTGTCCTTGGCCATGGCCTGCGTCGGTTTTGAACCGGGTCGTGTGAGCTTTTTCTTTGGCATGTCGGAGATCGAAACCAGCGTTTTCACACTAGGCCAGCAGATTCGCCCCCAGGCGATTGGCACTGTGGTTGTCGATTTCATCTTTGACCTGATGATGGGGCACGTGGGTATTATCGTAGCCATCATCGCTACTGCTGGCATGTTCACGTCAATGCTCAGGCACGGGTCGATCGAAGTTCTTCTTGCCAAGCCTATGTCACGACCAAAATTATTTTTCGCTCGCTACTTGGGCACACTCACGTTCATCGGCTTTCATGGTACGGTTTTTGTGGGCCTAACCTTTTTGGTCATGGGCATGCGATGGGGGGTTTGGCTGCCAGGATACCTTCTGTCCATCCCGCTGATTGTACTACTGTATAGCTATTTACAATGCATCTCGGTATTGGTTGCCGTCGTGACACGAAGTTCATTGACTGCCATCATGCTGACGCTTGTCGCCTGGATAGCCTTTGGCGGTATTCAAATTGTAGACGATTTATTTACCGATAATCCATCGTGGCAGCGTTACCAGACCGTGTATGCATTGACGCACACCGCCCGTTGGGTCGTGCCCAATACCGCCGATATATCGCTCACAGCGCGAAAGTGGGCGGGTACCGATTCTGTCGTTGAGATGATGCCAACGACCACCGATGAGGACCAGTCCGACCTGAACATGGCCAAGCGCGTGGAAGCTGCCAGATCAAAAATTCCAATAATTTATACGGTAGGATCATCACTAACATTTGAAATGTTCGTGCTACTATTAGCCATGTGGCGATTTTCCAAACAAGATTTCTGACAAGCTACCCGAGCCGCGAGCTTCAGCCCACGCGGACACAGATCGCTAACAGTGCACAAAATCAAAACGAGGTAAAAAAGAACGTCGCAGAAGGTTATTGGTTAATATTACTACAGCGAGTTAAAGAGCCACGAACTTTGAATGATACACCGCTTGACATTTTGTACGTCATTACGGATTTAGAAATCGGCGGCGTTCCCTTACATTTGTTGCGCCTAGCCACCGCTATGCGCGATCGAGGCTATAGTGTAGCTGTCGCCTGCCTGGCACCCCCTGGGCCAATCACACTTCGCTTGCAATCTGCAGGTATCGAGGTGTATAGTTGTCAAGGCCGTGGGGGGCGAGATTGGCGGGTCATCGGTCGTTTGAAACGCCTGCTAGCAAAAACGTCCCCCCGCATCGTTCACGCATTTCTGTTCCATGCCAACTTAGCCGTGAGATTAGCCGCTCGCGGTGCGGGGATTTCTGCGCAGCGGGTGCTATGTGAAATACAAACTGTCGAAGTAGAGCGTCCGTGGCATCTTACGCTGGACCGTTGGACGTATAAACGGTGTCGACTGACCATAGGAAATTCGCAGTCGGTGGTCGAACATCTGTCAACGCACGCACGAATTCCACGACAGCACCTGCAGCTGGTACGTGGCGGTATTGACGCCAAGAAATTTCAGCTAGCCGCGCCGATCGACCTCGCGGATATTGCTCTACCTATAGAAGCGAAGCTTGTTTTGTGGGTAGGGCGACTCGATCCCGTAAAGGGATTGAATCATCTTATCGATGCCTTCGCTACGATGGATAGTCATACAGACGCGCATTTGGTGCTCGTCGGTGGGGGGCAGATGCAGGCCGAGTTACGCGATCGTGTTACCCGTGCAGGGATGACGTCTCGGATTCATCTTCTCGGTCCCCGTGATGACGTTCCCCAGTTGTTGCGCAGCGCGCACGTTTTCGTTTTCCCCTCGCAGACAGAAGGATTGCCCAATGCGTTACTTGAGGCGATGGCCTGTGGCCTGCCTGTAATTACGACCAACGCACCAGGATGTCGAGATCTTGTCACTCACGAGAAAACGGGATTGGTTGTGCCTTATGGCGATGTCTCGAAACTAGCCGATGCGATGGACGAGCTTCTTTCCAATCAGCAGCTTGCAGACCAGCTCGGCCAGCGGGCGCAGCAAGAAATCCAAGACCATTGGCAACTTAAGCAAACGCTTGACACCTACGAACGTCTTTACCGAGACATATTGGTCGGCTAGCCGTGAACGATCAAGCGCAACGAGCTGTATGCTTCACGACGAATTGCACGAACAGGCTAATAGATGTGGCATCAAATACCTCTTCATACCCGCGTAGGTGGGTATCCAGTCTTCGTGACCGCCATGCTGCTGTTGGATTCCCGCCTGCGCGGGAATGACGATCAGTAGGATAGTGCTTTTGGAGGCTAACGTTCGCGACTCTGAATTATTCATGCTATTCGATGTTCAGCTTACGCAGAGTTTATTAGTACTACAGCGCCACATAAGGTTTCGAGGCTTCTGGAACGCCGTTCTCGGCACCGAAAACGCGGTTGGTTAGCGTTCGAATGACCTCCGAAGGACTAAGTGGCGCTGTAGTATTAGCCTAGACACTACAAACGATTACCCGCGATAGTCCTGGTGGCAGATCGTTTTCACCGTGCACTATCCTTGAGCGAGGTATTACATTTTTTTTATTTAGTTAAAAAGAAAGGACGTAGCAATTACGGGGCAATCGCTACGTCCTTTCGCAAGGGGGAATTTTGATGTCAAACGTATCAGGCACTTACTCTGTCGATCAATAACCGACCACCTTTTACGGGCACGTTTGAGCGATATTGGCATCTGACCAAGTCGAAAATTGATCCGCGCCAGTCAGCAGGTTAATCACGGCTACCAAGTCTAGCGTGGTCGATTCACCGTCGCGGTTGATGTCGACTTCGTGGGGCAATCCCGTCGAGAAGTCTAAGTGCGATGTCAAAGTAGTGACATCAACCAATGTAACTGTCTGATCTGAATCAACGTCAGCCGGCAGCGAACCGATGCATCGTTGCTCCCCCGTAACCTTCACCGTGATGCATGTCCATTGGTTAGTTGGAATTGGCGCTGCGAATTCAACCGTACACAAGTTACTCATGCCGCCCGTGATGCCGGAGATGACCGCTTGCCCCGTTACGGCATTGCTATCGGGCGAGCCGGGAACATCGCTTACGGAAAGGTCGCCGATGCTTAGTGAGTCACAAGAGCAGCCAATGTTAAAATCTAAATCAATGCTATCCCATCCCAGCGGAGACGCGCTTTGTGTGCGCAGGTGAGGTATCCGTGCGTCAAGAGTACAGTTCGACGGGTCGCTAGATGCAATCGTCGTACACATGCAACCGACAGCATCGTTGACGCAAGTGTTTAATCCTTCATCGCACGTATCCGTGGTGCAAGGAATGTTGTCGCTACAATTACGAGCGCTACCATTACACAAGCCAGAAGTACACGTATCAGATGTTGAGCAAAATAGACCGTCGTCGCACAGCGTTCCGTCGTTTAAATCATTAGTCTCGCACACGCCGGACCCATCGCATGAATCTGGGTTGGAGCATTCCGTCGTGCTCGAATCGCCGCATGCCGTACCCGGGCTAGCGAAATTATCTGTGCAGATGCCAAAAAAGTCGCACGTGTTTTGCGCATCACAATCGCCAATAGGCGCTCCACCGCATAACGCACCCACGATAAGGGCGCTATTGCTTACGACTCCCGTTGTCGCGTCGCACCTATCTCTCGTGCAATCATTGCCATCATCGATGACGGTGATCGTGCCAGAAGACGGATCGCAGCACTCTACGCCTCCGACGAAATTGGGTACGTTTGAACATGACAAATCGCCATTGACTATGTCTGTTGTGCAGGCATTACAATCCTCACAATCAAGGCCGGGCACGCATGGGATGACGATAAAAGCTGGATGACTATTCACGTCAACAATAGAAAAACTTTTAGCAGTTCCATCTGAAGAAAAGTTTCGTTCAGAGTCGTTAGTTAAATCGATCGTATAGGTGCCTTTTGCACCGGGGGGGACTTCAACGAGCAGTGTGGCTACATAAACGCTGATAGGCGGACCGGTACACGTCCCCGTTAAGCATTCGCTTTGCGGTCCACATGACTTACCATCTAAGAGGCCACCCACGCAAGTTGCGTCAGCCTTGCTTCCGCCCTGGGAGATTGAAGCGTATTCGTAGTCAAGCGCTGGGTACGCCACTACGGCAATGGGGTTAAAGTCATTGAACACATAGTCAGGATTGCCAACACAGAATTCACCCGCCGGACAAGATGGTAATCCCCCACCACACGGGTCTCCGAAGCCCACCAGCATGCCACCTACTGTCACGGTACAAAGCTGGGCGTTTATGAAGCCTCCCTGATCGCATGTACTGCCATCAACAGGACACCCATTTCCTTGAGGGCAACTGATAACGGGGGCACCTGGGTAACCAACAGGATACAAAGAATCTCCCAATCCGCTACAATAGCCATCTCCATCTATGGTGGTTTGGACCGCGAGTAAAACGCCGTCACCAGTCGCGCCCCAGTTGGACATGCGTATCTCAAATTCCACGATCACGCCACCAGCAGATAATTCCCCGGAAGTTAATTCCAAAGTGTCGCCATTGATCATGCCCGCACCGGTGTTTACGCTTACGGGAAGGATGTCGATGATTGTATTACCCGGCAGATTCTGTGCGGATGCTCTATTTATGCCAGTGCCAAACATCGTTATGGCCACACCGAAGCACGCACATGTTCTAAATAAATTTATCACAGCGGAATTCATCCCCCGTCTCCTTCATAACATCCAGCCACGTGGCCAATCAATAGCACCGCAGCCACGTCACCTAGTTTTAGTCCATAGGCTTCGCGTCATCGTACAAGTCATTGGCAAAAAGATGCCAAAACGATTGTTGCAAGGGAAAGCAGACCACCAACGCCAAGGATGGCTAAGTACGTCTGACACTAACGTGCGCCTGTTGGGTGATATGGCATAGTGCTTCTCCACCCTCTTCGTACATGAGGTACCCCCTCGGTTACGCGCTTCCCCACCATGCTAGATACCGACCACGTATACAAGTGCACGAAATCGGTAGCCTAACGATGTTGATTATTGACGAGATTTGGACAAGAGTCCATCGTAATCTGTACTCTTTATAGTTATCGGAACTGAATATTTTAAATGTATCGCTCAGTCGCTGGGAATGCCCGATAACTAAGCTGGAGAGCGGATATCGTAGAATTACATAAGAGTTTTCTTATAGAATTGGCTGGCGAGTATAGCTATCGTCAATGTCACGTCACCGTATCACGACAATAAGTAAAGTCGGAATGGCTGAGAATTTTGTTCGATGTATCTCGTGTTTAGGACGGAAACACGAAGCATAGCCCCACGTAATAGCCGTCTTCAATTGATGTGCTGTGACGCACGATAGCTCGTCCGTGGAAGCTCACTTCTGGCTCGTGGATGGCGATGCCCACTTCTTCATTCTCAGACAGTAGATCATCGTAGAGTATGCCCAGGCCATATAGACTTAAATTGATGCAGGTAGCTAATGCATACTGTTCAACGCCGCTATCGTCCTTAATCCAAAGCTCCACTGTCGCAGGGAATGGCCAGCGTTGTGTCGAGCGACGTTCGGATAAGCCTTGGCTTTCAATGCCTGCCTGAGTTAACAGGAAATTGTGTACGGCCTCTTTGGTCAAGGGCATAATTTCAGCGGTGTTCATCTGGTCATCCTCCCCATAATCGCAGCACCTGGCTGCACTTCGATCCCAACGGCTTTAAGATTAAGCGATGGGCAACGTACCCATGAAGCATCAAATCCAACGGGGCAAAATGCAAATGTGACCGACGCTATGTTCCTATAAAAAGTCGCAATCGCGCACGAGGCGCTCTGGCATATGAAATGGCTGACTGATTTCGGCTGGGTTAACCCCAGATACGCATGGCGTCGTTGTAAGTAACGAAAAGGAAAGTTCCCATAAGTAAAAAGATACCGATCATTTGCGTGGCTACTTGAACGCGCAAGCTCACGGGACTACCTTTGATCTTTTCGATAATCAGAAACACCATCAAACCGCCGTCTACAATGGGCAGCGGGAGAAAATTTATGACGGCTAAGTTAGCTGAGATAATCGCGAGAAAATACAGATACTTGACCAGCCCCGCACGAGCGATTTGCCCGCCGAATGATACAATACCGAGCGGGCCTGACATGTTGCTGAACTCGACCGTGCGAGAAAAGACCAACGCACGAAGTGTTTGATAGACCTGCTGAATGAAGTAGTAGGTCTTATACGCTCCAATTTCCATGGCCTGCCAGGCATTATCGCCTTTGAGTGTCACGAGTTCTGCTGACACACTAATATTCGGCGCGAACGCCACGCGCCCCAACCAAGGGTCAACCATATCTTCAGTCACCGTAATATATTTCGTTACCGGCTCGGACAAAGGGTTAGGCCGATAGACGACCGGCACGTTCTCCTGCCCAACTAGCTCTTCCATGATTGCCCGCACGCCGTCGTGGTAGCCCACATGAACTTCTTCTTTGCCGCGTTTCGTCATGGCTTCGACGCTGCTGCGACCATCAATAGATAGCAATCTCGCTTCAGGCCCGACGCCCAGCATGGTGCGCAGGCAGTGGGGAACATGAAAATCTGTCGTGTGTGTCACTCCGTCGTAGGTTTCGTAGGCAAGCTCGACAGTCTTGCCCGCTTCAATACGGAACCGCGTAATGAGCTGACGCCAGTTTTCCACCGATTGCCCACTGACCGAAACGATACGCGCTCCCTTAGGGATTCCCGCCTCAAGTGCTGGGCTAGTTTTACTGTTGATTTTCTCTTGGATGGCACCGACAACGATTGAATTATTGGCAACTAAATTGTACATGGCATCAATAGAGCCTGGTGCTTGCGGCAGTAGCGTAGTCCAGATTTTTTTACCGTCTTTTTTCTCGACGTATACGGTAAAGCTACTGCCAGAATGTTCGCGCACCGTGCGGCTAAATGAACTGACATCTGGGCGTGACTTACCATCGGCATTCAAAATACTATCACCAGCTTCAAGACCTGCTAGGTGGGCTGCGCCATATTTTTTTACGCTAGAAATTCGCATCATCGGCCCATCATCGAGTCGTTGCTCAGTAGGCACGGATTCGTACATGGCTTGGATGGTGCCACTACCACGGTTGTTTGTTTTTGGCCTGATGAACCCTTCCACGACGCGGTTACTGGTCTTGTGAACTTTGAAGTGTATGTCGCGCTCTGCGGAGTCTCGAATGGCGCGGGCAATATCGGTTCTGCTGGGAAATAATACATCACCCCAGCTCAAAATGGTGTCGCCGACTTCGATACCTGCGAGCGCTGCGCGGCCGTTGGGGTCGACCTCGCCAATACGCATGAGTGGTGTTAGCCCTAGCACGTTGACGGAATTGGGGTCTCGATAGTCTGAAGGATACAAAGCTAGTTGTGGGGGGACGTCAATTCGAATTCTTTTGGCAGGCTCATCTGGCTTGTCTTTGTTTTTTCGCTCCACGACAATCTTGCTGGCATAGACCATCATTTCTTGAATTTCGTTGGCGTTCTTGTCAGTGGCTTCAACACCGTCGACCTCGACAATGACATCGCCTATGTGTGGACTTGTGGGTTTATTCTTATCAACGTCGGGGCCTATGGCGACAATCTCACGTGTGAAGCCAGGAAGTACGCCAATAATTTGACGCCGTGGCTGTCGCGTGCTGTCTGGGCGACGATAGTCCGGTTCCACCATTAGGTGCTTTCGTTCGCCATTCTCGCGTTCCAAGAGAAAGTCGACGCCCTCATGTGGGGGCGAGAGGGTGACAGCCATGCTGACGCCTTGCCATTCTAAAATGCGCTCGCCATTTATTTCGAGAATTTTATCGCCAGATACAATGCCCGCGCGATGGGCTGGACTGTCTGGCTCTACAAAACCGACACGGGTAGCCATCGTTTCCATGCCGATCATGAACACAACCATGAAGAGCAGACCGGCGAAAATGATATTCATAATCACGCCAGCAGAGACGATTGCCATGCGATGTCCGACAGGTTTGTTGACGAACGAACGCGGGTCATCGTTAAACTTCAACTCCTCTGATTTATCGTCGAAGTCTTCCTGGCCAAGCATTTTCACATATCCGCCGAGTGGGAGTAAGTTAAATGAGTAGCGCGTTTCTCCTTTTGTGAATCCGATTATTTCCTGGCCAAAGCCAATGGCGAATCGTTCAACTTTTACGCCTGCCCACTTCGCCACGAGAAAGTGTCCTAATTCGTGGACGAAGACAATGGCGGAAAAACCACCCACCATGAGTAGGTAGGGCCAAATACCATCCCAAATGGAGGCAAGTGAAAACTGCATGAGTAGGCCTTGTGATTGATTTGTCGCCGTTAGCAAGTTGTGCATCGAGTAACCTCGGTCCGCGCCAGACGATCAGCTTCGAGTAATTCGTCCATAGTAGGATGAGCCACGAAGCGGTGGTCTTGTAGCGCTTGCCTTGTAAGTTCAGAAATATCTGTAAATTTTATTCGCTCATCGCGAAACAGTTGTACAGCAGCTTCATTCGCTGCGTTCAGTACCGCGCCGGCTGTGCCACCACGTCGTGCGACTTCATGCCCCAACGCTAGGGCAGGAAAACGCGTCTCGTCTGGAACCTCTAATCGTAACGTCTGAGCTGCGGTCAAGTCCAATCGCTTGGCAGGTCCATGCGTTCGTGCCGGATAGGTCAATGCATATTGTATCGGTGTACGCATATCGGGAGCACCAAGTTGGGCGATCACCGACCCGTCACAAAATTCTACCATTGAATGAATGATCGACTCCGGATGAACGACGACTTCAATTTGTGCCGCGTCCAGATCAAATAGCCAATGGGCCTCGACGATTTCGAGCGCCTTATTCATCATAGTGGCAGAATCGATGGATATTTTCGGGCCCATGTCCCACGTGGGATGGTCGAGGGCGTCATCCAAGGTTGCCTTAGTCATATCTTTTATGGACCAAGTTCGAAAAGGTCCACCCGAAGCTGTGAGAATTACGCGGGTCACTTCTTCGGATTTGCCTGTATGCAAGGCTTGGAATATGGCTGAGTGTTCGCTATCGACCGGGATTATGGTGGCTCCGGTTTTCTCGGCTAGAGGCATGAGGAGCGATCCTGCGATCACTAAGGCCTCTTTATTGGCTAATGCGAGCCGGCGACCTAATTCTACCGCGCGAAGGGTGGCGGCTAGTCCGTCTGCGCCGACCACGGCGCTTACAACGCAGTCACAATCGGTCTCGCTGACGAGCTTATACAATGCGTTGTCGCCGGTATGGATGTTTGGGGCGTACTCAAGGGCGTTTTTGAGGGCCGGGCCAGCCTTGTTATTTGCCATGGCGACGGCCTGGGGACGCCATTTATTGGCTTGGCTGGCAAGGTCCGCATGACGCGAACCAGCGGCGAGACCTACGATTTCCCATTGCTGGGACAGCGCATCTAGGACGTCCAGGGAGTTTCGGCCAATGGAGCCGGTTGATCCGAGGATGATGACACGCTTCTTCATACTTACTTAATGTCTACGTTATGACCCATAGCTGGCGGCAGCTGGCCATCATAGGTGGGGGTTGCGATACGGACAACTGTGGATCATTGCTGATTGAGGGATATGAAGAAATATGTCGAGTTGGGTGTTCTGGCATGGCGTGATTGATGTATTGATTGTCGCTAGGCAATGAACGACCTATAATCTGGCTATGCACACCGATTCGGAGGGTAGCTATATGTCCTGGCCATGCAACGCCAGAGAGATATGCCGAACGCCGATCTTTTCTGTAGAGCATCGTGAGTTTGAGGCCCCGGATCTGTCGGTTGTCGCTCGAGACGTGGTGGTGCATCCCGGAGCGGTAGTGATATTGCCGGTCTTGGCAGACGGCAGCATTGTAATGATTCGCAATTATCGCTGGTCTGTGGGGCAGCAGCTCTGGGAATTACCGGCGGGAACCCGCGAGCCTGACGAATCCGTGGCGCTGACCGCCCGCCGTGAACTTGAGGAAGAAGCGGGCTATCGGGCGGGGCAGATGGCGCCGTTGGCCACATTTTTCGCATCGCCGGGAATTATGACGGAAGAGATGTTTGTCTTCGTCGCGACGGATTTGTCGTTATGTGAGCAGTCGCTGCAAGGCGATGAACGTATTATCGTTGAGGTTGTGGACGCGAACATTTTGCGGGCGCGTCTGGTGGCTGGTGAGTTGCGAGATGGAAAGACCATCGCGGCATTGGGTATGTATTTTTTGAAACAGCAGTTGCAATAGGGACATCGGGATATGGGTTGGCAAGATCGTGATTATGCCTCGACGCCTCCGCGAAGGCCCACATGGGGCGGCCCCGCGCCGTTTTCCGGTGGTGTGCAGAGTATTGTAACGAAGATTATTATTGCCAATGTGATTGTTTATGTTGTGCCTCGATTATTCGTGTCACTTTTTGAGCCGGTTTATGTTTATGGTCAGATGCAAGCCGGTGCAGTGTTGCACGGACAAATCTGGCGTTTATTTACGGCGCAGTATCTTCATGCGGGTACATGGCACATTTTTGTTAACATGCTAGGTTTGCATTTCTTAGGTAGGCCTTTGGAGCGTATGTGGTCGCCGCGTAAGTTTTTTACCATCTACACACTATGCGGGCTGGCTGGGAATATCTTTTTTACGATACTCGGCGCACGTGGCATTATTGATCCGATGGCACCGGCGGTTGGGGCGTCGGGTTGTATTTATGGATTGCTTGGCGTGGTGGCGGTGATGTTTCCTCACGCTACGGTTTATGTTTACTTTTTGATTCCGATCAAAATTCGCACTGCGACCTATATTTTTGGCGGTATCGCAATACTGACAATACTGGAGCGTGGCAGTAATTTTGGCGGCGAGGCGTGTCACTTAGCTGGTTTGGCGCTGGGCGTTTGGTGGGCTATGAAGGGTGAGGCTTGGTGGGCGCGGTCGGAGTGGCGGCTTCCCGGTTTTCTGTCCCGTCCGCGAGCTAATAAAAAATCGAGTTCGTTTCAGCAAAAAGTGCAGCAGCGCCGTGACGATACAGGTTTGGTCGATGATCTGCTGAGAAAAGTCTACGACGGTGGCATTCACAGTCTAAGTGAGTCTGAGAAACGTCAGTTGCACGAAGCGTCGCAGCGACAGCGCGAGCGTGATGAGGGTCGTGGTCGCGTGGATCGATTGTGATATGTTTGGTACTGATAAACCCATGGACAATCCGATCAACTGGTCGTTCAAAGTCGGCCGATTGTTCGATATAGATATTCGGGTCCACATCCTGTTTGTGTTATGCGCGGTGTTTCTAATCGCGATGGAATTGCCAAAAGGCGAGACGGCTAGTTCGGTTCCTATCAGCACAGTGCTGCTTCATGCGCTAGGTTCTTATGCCATTTTGTTTGGCATCGTGTTGTTGCACGAGTTTGGCCATTGTTTTGGCTGTCGGCAGGTTGGTGGCGAGGCGCGTGAAATTCTGATCTGGCCTTTGGGTGGCTTGGCCTCGGTTGCGCCGCCTCATAATCCCAGTGCCCACATGGTGACGACGGTTGCGGGTCCGATGGTTAATGTTCTCATCTGCGGCTTGTGTTCGTTGGCAATTGTCGCCTGGACGGGGCAGTTGGGGGCGGTGCCTTGGAATCCTCTGCATCCCTTCACGCCAGTATCTCCTGTTCTGCTTAGCGAAGGGCAATGGTGGCTCTTGCAGGTGTATGGGCTGAGCTATTTCATTTTGCTGATAAATTTGCTGCCGGTGTTCCCGTTTGATGGTGGGCGGATTCTGCAAGCTTGGCTTTGGCCTCGCAAGGGGTATCGCGCGTCGATGGAATTGGCTACGGGCATTGGTATGGGCGGCGCGATTGTTATTGGCTTGGCCAGTATTTTTCAGGCGGAAAGTCTTTTGCTGATGATCGCGGTGTTTGGCTATATCACTTGCTGGCAGACGAGGCGGATGGCGAAGTATCAGGAAGATTTTAGTGATGGCGGCTTTTCGTCGCATGGAGATTTTAGCGATTCGTGGGATGCCCCGGAGCGCAAGCCAGGGTATTTTGAGCGACGGCGCATGCGTAAAGCGAGTGAGCAGGCTGAGCGAGAGCGGAATCGCTTGGCGTCGGTTGAACACGAGGTGGAGCGCATACTGTCGAAAGTTTCGGCATCAGGCTTAGCTTCTCTTTCACCACCCGAGCGACGTGTGCTTGAAGAAGAGACTAAGCGACAGCAGTCAATAAATTCTTAACGATTTTCTAATATGGGTGAAGACTGGATTCCCGCCTGCGCGGGAATGACGAAAATTGACTAGGGAATGACGGGGTTGGCGTTGCCTGTTGCCGGCGTTTCGCCGAAGATGTTGTTCATGAAGTCACCGGCATATTTACAATGTATCACGCCATCCTGTGGGAACACACATGATATTGATGAAGTGCGCTTTGATTGTGCGCGGTGTGGTTCGCTGTTGGATGTGCGCTATGACTGGTCACAATGCGACGTGCCCAAGTCGTTAGCATTTTTTGACGCGCGTCGAAACTTTTCTCAGCACTCCGAACATGGACGATTGGATCGTAGTGGGGTGTGGCGGTTTCGTGAGCTGCTTCCTTTCGCACGCCCTGATGACCTGGTGACAATTGGCGAAGGGCAGACGGTATTGCAGGTCGCCGACGATTTGGGTCGCGAAGTGGGCATGCACGCGGGGCGATTGTATCTTCAATACGAGGGTTTCAATCCTAGCGGTAGCTTCAAAGATAACGGGATGGCTGCGGCGTTTACGATGGCTCGTTTGTTAAATCGTCACCGGGTAGCTTGCGCGTCTACGGGGAACACGAGCGCGGCGCTCGCCTTATTTGCCAATCAGACTAAGACGTCGTCTGGTCAGGCGATGGAGGCGATTGTTCTTGTCGGCGGGGATCGAATTGCGCCGGGTAAACTGTCGCAGGCCCTGGATTATGGCGCGAAAACTTTGCAAATCGACGGCGACTTTGACGTGTGTATGCGATTAGTAAAAGAGCACGCGGAAACGTTGAATTTGTATCTAATGAATTCCCTGAATCCGTTTCGACTCGAAGGGCAGAAGACGATTATGTATCGCGTGCTCGAAGCGATGCGGTGGGAAGTGCCCGATTGGATTGTGGTGCCAGGCGGGAATCTCGGAAATACGAGCGCGTTCGGCAAAGCTTTTGTCGAGCTGCGCGACTTGGGATTGATCGATCGATTGCCTCGATTGGCTGTCATCAATGCTCAAGGGGCGAATACGCTGCACGAGCTTTTTGAACATCGTGGCTTGCGTTATAGCAACGGAAATTATGACAGTGCCAAGGTCGCGTCTTTCTATGAAGAGATGGATCGGAATGGTGTCGTGGCTGATACGGTGGCTAGTGCAATTGAGATTGGTCATCCGGTAAATTTGCCTAAGGCGCTCCGCAGCCTGGAGGCGACGCGCGGTTTGGTTCGGCAGGCTTGTGATGACGACATCCTCGACGGTAAAGCGTTGGTCGGTCGTTATGGGTTTGGATGTGAGCCAGCTAGCGGGGCGTCGGTGGCGGGTTTGCGGCTGTTGATTCAGGAGAAAATTATTTCGCCTGATGAGCGGGTCGTGTGTATTCTTACTGGCCATGGTCTTAAAGATTCTGGCACGACGGTGAATTATCATTCGTCGTCATGTGCGACGAATCACGCGGGCAGTTACGCAAATCCACCGATCAAAACGAAGGCGGATTTGGCGTCCTTGAAGAAAGCGTTGGCGGGTTAGGGGACGTCGGGGTAGACGTGAGGTGCGTTTGTTATGGCGATTTTGCGATTGGCTATCGTTGGGGCGACGGGTCGTGTCGGACGCGTGACGCTAGAGGCTGCTCTTTTAGATGAACGGTTTGAAGTTGTAGCTGCGCTGTCGTCCATGGACGATCCGTCATGTGGGCAGCAGCTTCGCGTGGGTTCACAGGACGTACCCATTGTGGCGAAGTTGGCCTGCGACTGTGATGTGCTCATCGATTTTTCAAATGCTAGCGGTACGATGTCTTGGCTGGCCGTGTGTCGCGAGCGTGGTATCGCGATGGTGGTTGGTGCGACGGGACATGATGAGTCTCAGTTACGTTCGATTCGAGCAGCAGCCCAAGACATTCCTATCGTAATAGCGCCGAATTGTAGTGCGGGGGTGGCTGCGATGGAGAGCTTAGTGGGCCGGCTTAGTGAGGTATTGGGGAAGGATTACGACATCGAGATTATCGAAACGCATCACAAAAATAAAGTGGATGCGCCGAGCGGGACGGCGCTGGCGTTACGAGATGCGTTGTCTGGGGCAAGCGCAGGCGAGGATAATCGCGACGTGGTGTATGGTCGGGAGGGGAAGACCGGCGCTCGGCCTAGTGGTCAAATCGGGATTCATGCGGTGCGTATGGGGGATATTGTAGGCCGGCATGAGATTCATTTTAGCGGGTGCGGCGAGACGCTCACGCTGCGTCATGAGGCACATTCCAGGCACACTTTCGCCACTGGCGCGTTGCGGGCGGCGGTGTGGATTGTGGGGAAATCTCCCGGCTGGTATGGCATGGCTGATGTGCTGGGGTAGCGAGCCTTCATTTAGACCGAAAAATTATTGTATTATCGGCCATTTTGTTTTGGATGCGCAGTGATTGAGTTGATACAATGTGTTGATCCTAGGAGGGTGTTAGGATAGAAGTACGATCAGGTCTAAATCGTGAAGGAGGCGATTCTGTGTTTAGTATGCGATACCGATTGGCAATAAGTTCGTTTCTAATTTTATCATGCTGTGCGATCGAAACTCGCGCTGGTGTCCCCCTTCCGTTGACGGCTGAGGTTGTCGTAGCTGGTACGGAGGGGCTTGTCGATCCGGTTTTTGTCACTCATGCCCCGGGAGATTTTGGTCGGGTGTTTATTATTGAGCAGCCTGGCCGAATTCGTATTCTGGACATTTCGCAAAATCCGCCGGTCTTGGTCGGCACACCATTTCTGGATATTGTTTCTCGCGTCAATAGCGTGGCTAGTGAACGCGGTTTGTTGGGGTTAGCGTTTCACCCGAACTATTCAGCGAACGGTTTCTTCTACGTGGACTATACCGATGTTAGTGGTAATACGAATATTTCTCGCTTTCAGGTTTCTGCTGGTAATCCCGATTTAGCAGACAGCGCTTCAGAAGTTAATTTATTTACCATCGCTCAGCCTCAGTCAAACCACAATGGTGGCTGGCTTTCGTTTAGTCCTGTTGATGGTTTTTTGTACATCGGTACAGGTGACGGTGGGAATTTTAATGACGTTGGAACAGGGCATACGGCTAACACCGGAAATAGTCAGGACATCACAAACAATTTATTGGGGAAAATGCTTCGCATCGATGTGGACACAAAAAATTCGTCTAATGGTAAGTATGGCATCCCAGCGAGCAATCCGTTTGTGGGCGTGACGGGGGATGATGAGATTTGGGCCTATGGACTGCGTAATCCATGGCGAAATGCGTTCGATCGAGATACCGGAGATTTGATTATTGCTGATGTTGGGCAAAATGCCTGGGAAGAAATTAACTTTCAGTTGGCCAGTAGCACGGGTGGCGAGAATTGGGGTTGGCGCTGTCGAGAGGGGGCGCACGATTTTGCCTCGGCGACGACGCTAGGTTGTGATACGGCTACGCTGTTGGACCCTATTCATGAATATTCCCACGGCGTAGGCTGTTCAATTACGGGCGGAGAGGTGTATCGTGGGTGCGGTATTGCGGATCTTGGCGGAACGTATTTCTTTGCCGATTTTTGTAGCGCGAGCATTTGGAGTTTTCAGGTAGTTGGTGGCGTGGTGACTGGTTTTCAGGATCGTACGGCTGAGCTGGCGTCTACGGGATCGGTGATTGGGCTAATATCCTCTTTCGGATTGGATGCGTTTGGCGAGATTTACATTTGTGACATTGGCGGCGAGGTATTTCGTATTATAGCTGACGGTGCGCCGAATGCTTGCCAGACTGATTGTATGCCAGCATGTGTAAATGGTGTTTGCGTGCCGGGGGCGATGGCTACTTGTGTTTGTGATCCAGGTTGGGGTGGTGCCGATTGTTCTACGCCAGTATTGCTGGATGTTGCGCCCGCGTCTGGCGAGTCAAGTTACACGAAGGATCGATATATTTCATTTGTACCGGCTACGCTTGCGACGGTGCCATTAGCGTTACGCGTGAAGCGCGCAGGGGCCGCTACCCCGTGGTATGTTAGCTGTACATTAGCCGATCTAGGGGCCGAAGGGCGGGTTGGCACACTGGTACAGACTGCGGAATTTTGTGTTTGGTCACGTGAAACGATTCATGTGAACGGATGCGAAATTGTACCCGGTAATGAGTATGTAGTTGACGCGACGCAGGATGACGTATCGTTTTCCACACCTCTATCTGTGTTTACGACTGCTCCGCAGTTTGCGGCGGGTCGTCATTTTGGTGATACGGTCGGTACCCTTGTGTTGAACGAATGGACACCACCTGAGGGGTTGGTCACAGCTAACGATATCGTAGCTGTCGTACAGAAGTTCTCCAATATTACTGGGCCACCGCATCTAGCCCGAGTGGATACTGACGGCAAAGTGCCAAACATAATCATTGCTGGCAACGATATATTACGTGCGGTGGTTGGTTTTGCAGGAGAGTCTTTCGGGTTCGGCGCTGTTGATTGTCTAACAGGCACATGCGTACCAAGCTGTCCATAGTCAAGAATGTCAAAAGGTAAACAGACTATCGTCCGTTGATGGTCATGTTCTTGAGATCATCACGTTAGCATGTGTCTTTGCCACTCGACACGAATTGTGATTTAGGTTAGCATCGCCATGTTGGTTTCTGCCGGGCAAGCGAGGAACTTCATGGACACATCACATATCCCTAATAGACGAGATTTTATACGCAGCGCTGCGGGTACAACTGCTGCTGTTTGTTTGGGAGGTTGTTCACTCTCCTCTGGTGACCGACTCATGATAACTGGACATCGTCAAACTGGAACAGCGGTGGATCATAGCGGTTGGTCAGCGCTTGCCTCTCTTGCATTGGAAAAAATAAAACAGGGTGGCTGTGGGTATGGCGACATTCGGTTGATGGAATCGCGCAATCAATCGTTGCGGGCTGAAGATCGCCGTATCGCTGGTATTCGTGAACGATTTGATAGTGGTTATGGAATTCGTGCGTTGTATAAGGGCGCTTGGGGGTTTGCGGCCTCGGCCCATTTTTCTGCTGAAGAGGTTGAGCGTACAGCCGCGAAGGCGGTCGAAGTTGCCCGTGCATCTCACCTGCTGATGAAATCACCTGTCAAGCTTGCTGATGAGCCGATTCATGTTGACAAGGTTGTGACACCATGGCGGGTTGATCCTTTTGAGGTTTCTCTGGACGACAAGGCTGAATTATTACTGCGCGTGAGTGATGTCCTGCATAAGCATAAAGGCATTATACGATCTGATGGTTTTCTCTGGATGCAGCGTGACGTGAAGTTATTCGCCTCCACAGAAGGGACCAAGCTCGATTTTGATTTGCTAGCTGTTGGCGGTAGTTTTGGCGCGACGGCTAAGGGTGAGGACGACTTTCAATCGCGAAACTATATCGTACCTTTTTATCGCACTGGTTATGAACACATTTTACAGCATGATATGGTGTCGCATGCCGATCACATCGCCGAAGAAGCGATCGAGAAAGTTCATGCGACACAACCTGCGCCGGGAAAGTATGATTTGGTTTTAGATCCTGCGCATCTAGCTTTAACCATTCATGAGAGTTGCGGTCATCCTAGCGAACTGGATCGTGCGCTGGGCTATGAAGCTAATTATGCGGGTACAAGTTTTCTTACGCCGGAAAAGTTGGGTCATTTTCAATATGGTAGTCGGCATGTTAATTTAATCGCGGACAATACCCGGCAGGGGCATATGGCTAGCACGGGTTACGATGATGATGGCGTCGCCGGGCAGCGCTGGCCAATTGTTGAGCGCGGTGTTTTTCGAGGGTATTCGACGAGTCGCGAGGTGGCGCACGCGATTGGCGATAAGCGATCGCGCGGTTCCTGTCGGGCGGATAGTTGGGCGAGCGTGCCTATCGTGCGGATAGCGAACGTTGGTCTTGAGCCTGGAAACGAACCGTTGGACTCGCTGATTGGCAATGTAGAAGACGGTATTTATATTGAGGGTCGTGGTAGTTTTAGCATCGATCAAAAGCGATACAACTTTCAATTTGGCGGCGATGCTTTTTGGGAAATTAAAGACGGTAAGCGTGGCCGCATGCTAAAAAATGTGGTGTATAATGGCATTACGCCAGAGTTTTGGAATAGCTGTGACGGCGTGGGCAACCGAGAGGCATGGCGGGAATATGGATTTATTACGTGCGGAAAGGGTCAGCCAGGTCAATCTGG
Source organism: Phycisphaerae bacterium (assembly GCA_029260115.1). Taxonomy (GTDB): domain Bacteria; phylum Planctomycetota; class Phycisphaerae; order UBA1845; family UBA1845; genus JAJRPG01. The sequence goes on from JAJDDW010000016.1 coordinate 93,199, forward strand.
TTGGATGACGCACGCGGCAAGTCCTGCGCGATTTCGGCAGATAAACGTGATCGATCCGAAGGCGTAGTTTGATGAGATTATTTTTTGGTTGCTGACATTGTTATGGCATGAGACGGGAGCTATTGTTTCGTCAGGTTGAGATTCGGTTATGGCAGATGGGCTTATCTTAGAGAAAGATTTTCGGCGCATGAGTGACATCGTCATAAGCTCGGGTCGGGCGGACGATGTGTTTGTGTCGCTCAACGATTCCGACACTGCGACGCTGCGTTTTGCTAATAATCAAGCGATACAACATGTATCCGTGCGTCGGCCTAAGCTAACCATTCGGGTGGCGTTTGGAAATAAAACTGGGTCAGCGAGTACGAACCGCTTGGACAAAGCATCTTTGGTTGCGGCTTTGCGTCTGGCGGAACAGATTGCGCAACTTGCGCCTGACGATCCTGAATATCTCCCGCCGCTTGGCCCGCAGACTTATCTGCGTATGAATTCGCATGTTGCGCGTACGGCTAATGCCACTTCAATGGACCTTGCCAAGAATACTAAGCCTGTTGTCGATCAGTGTGTGGAGAAGGGCTTGGTTGGTGCGGGAATTATGAGTCGCAGTTTCCAAGCTCGTGGTGTGGCTGCTTCTACTGGCTTGTTTGGTTTTCAAGAAAGCACGGAAGCTCGATTTTCTTTGACCGCAACGGCGGAGGATAGTTCGGGGTGGGTGCTCAATGCCCATCGGGACATCGGTTCGCTCGATGTTTCTGCTATGACACGGTCAGCGGTCATGAAGGCGATTGCCTCACGGAAGCCGAGAGAATTAGCGACGGGTCATTATCCGGTGATTTTTGAACCGGCGGCGGTCGCTGGCATTTTTGCGCCGTTTCTATGGTCGCTTGGCGCGAAACGATATCATCGTGGCGATTCTCCATTTAGCGGCCAGCTTAATTCGGTCGTGCTGGACCCTCGGCTAGCGATTTCTAGTGACCCCGTTCATCCTAATTTATTAGGCGAATCATTCACCTCGGACGGAATGGCTACGCAATCTCAGACTTGGGTTGATCGTGGTGTGCTAAGGCAACTGCACTACGATCGTTTCACGGCGTCTGAGCACAATGTCGCGCCGAACCCAGGCCCTAGTGCTGCGGTTTTAGCTTTTCAAGGCGAAACGGCTGATAGCGTGGATGCTTTAATCGCTCAAGCGGAGCGGGCCATTTTGGTGACAAACTTTTGGTATATTCGGTTCGTCGATCGCACTGATCTCACCATGACGGGAATGACACGCGATGGCACTTTCCTTGTGGAGAATGGCCGAATCGTAGCTGGGTTGAAAAACTTTCGTTTTCACGATAGCCCCTTGCGTTGTATGAAACAGGTTGAGGCGGCTACCGCGCCAACGCATGGGATTACCATCAACGGCGATAAGATGTTACTGCCCGCCATGCGATTGCCGGATTTCCACTTGTCTAGTGTGACTAAGTTTTAGCCGTCGGATCAAGGCGCAGCTGTTTATCCTATAGGAATCGTCTACGCATCACTGGTGCGATGACGGCTGCTCATAGGCCATGGAAGACTATATGCCTCAATAATTTTACCCAGTTTTTAGTTGGGTAGGTCATGATATAGCATGGCGATAACGACTTTTCGTCGATGTGTTGTCGAAGTTAATAAATATCTGATAGTTTGGCCTGCTTCCGTTTCGTCAGGCAACAGCCTGATCTACTTGACTATTTTCCTTTTCTTTTGGCGAGAACGCTTGCGCCATAGCGACAGCCATGATAACGGCTACTAGTGGTTCCATGGGGGCACGGTAGCGTAATTGAATGTGAGTTAGGCAATAGGTGATAGAGAATGCGATCGCCATACCTGCTAGCCATGCCAAATCGATGTTGATGCGGCGAGCAAGTAAGATACACCAACAAAAAAGAAGCATTTCAGCCGACAGGAATAGGAAAATAGCGTTGCGCGCCATCGATTGTGGCCAACCCCACTGGCCAGGCTTGGCATGACTGAACGTGCTCCCGAACCAAAAATCCACTGTACGGATTGCGATCAAACGAATGTAGCGTATCGGGTCTTTTTTGATCACGTCGATGGCGCGATTGCCGCATTCTGTAATGTAATTGTTCTCTCCGACTTGGGAAACGTGCGATTGTATCATATGGTTCTTGAGCGGATACTGAGCATCGTATACCTCTGCTCCATTTGTGTCCGCTTCCGGGCATACGCCGAGCCAAAATTCCAGGCCCAATCCACTGCGGACATACAAAAGCTTGTTTACTTGGATGTAGTTACGGATTGTCCAAGGTGCGATTGCAATTAGCCAGCCGCAGACACAATACGTTACCGCGCGGCACACTACGCGTGTTTGCAAAGCGCCGGAGCGGTGTAGAGGCCAAAGCACTAATAACGGATAAGCTATGGTCAATGATGGATTGAGGAGGGCAAGCCCGCCAAGCCAAAAACCGTAGCCGCTCCACCTAATCCATGTGAAGGGTTTATTGGAAATGTGGATGGCGAACCAGATGGTGAGCGTCGCGCCGCATGCGAAAATACTAGTGTCCCAAATGAAGTCAGTGAAGCCAATCATGGCTGGATGTATTGTGACCACGATTGCAGCAATCCAGCCGTATGTTGACTGCGCAGTAATGCACCGCGCAATTAGAAACACCAACCAAACGGTTATTGTCGAAGCCATTATATTAACACTTTTAAGTATGAACGTAGACGAGTACGATTCGACACCCGTCAGTCCATAAATGGTAGCGACTATGCCTGCATACAAGGGAGGCATGAGCGCGGATGGCTCGCTCGCGTTCGACATAGGGACTAAGGGGCTTTCTAGGGCGTGGTTGATCAATAGACGTTGGCCAGCGGTGACATACTCCCGATAGCTGGCACGCATGTCGCCTAGCCCTGACGTTACGGAGCAATATCCGATTCGTAGCGCAAATGCTACTAAGAGTAGGACGCCCAACCATAATCGGTGCTGCCTATGTGTCATGCACTTTTTATACAGTCTGAACCCAATTGTGCATACTGACGTTCTTGCCTAACCGATTATGCACTGTGGGATGATAGGTTTACAGAATGAGCCGACGATGAATAGTCCTCATTCGTATCGCAGCGCCTGGACAGGATCTAATCTGGCTGCGCGGATGGCGGGGTATATGCCGCTGACGACGCCGACGAAGATAGCCATGATGAGTGAGGCGACTATGATGATTGGTGGCGTGTAAGTCTTTATGACCTGGGTGAATTCTCCGAGAAAATTAGCCATCGCCCACCCTGCGACGACGCCTAATGCGCCGCCGAATAGGCTGATGATGCTGGCTTCTATGAGGAATTGTTTGAGTATATCAAAGCGGCGGGCACCGACAGCTAGGCGGACGCCGATCTCTCTTGTGCGCTCGGTGACTGAGACCAACATGATGTTCATGATGCCGATCGCGCCAACAAGCAGGGAGATGCCAGCGATGCTATATAGCACGACGCCGAAAATTTTCGCCACCTGAGCGAAACGTTGTTTCATTTGCTCTTGTGTGTAAATTGTGAAATCGTCTTTCGTGCCAGAGCGAATGCGATGGCTGACACGCAGCGTTTGATTGATACCTTCAAGGCAAGCCGGGATGGCAGCGGCGGAAGTGCATTGCACATTCAGCATGCTCAGATATTTTTGGCCAAACATGCGTGCCATGGCGGTGCTAAGCGGAATGATGGCCTGCTCGTCTACATTTAGGAAACCCAGCGTTCCTTTTTTTTCCATCACGCCAATTACGATAAAGCTCTTACCGTTTATTTTCACGTTTTTTCCGACAGGGGGAAGCGAACCAAATAAATCCTGGGCGACGCCATAGCCTAGCACCGTGACCATGGTGCTACCGCGCACATCTTCGCGCGAGATAAATCGTCCAGTATCCACTTTATAACTATTCATCGGGGCATATGTTTCTGTCACGCCGAGAATGAAGCCGTTGACGTTTTGTTGGTAATATTTGATTTGGCCACCACCTTGATATTGTGGCGATACGCGAAGGACTAGCTCTGTATTTTCCTGCTGAATTTTTTCCGCGTCATCGGGGACCAATGCCTGCACGGATGACGTGACGCCGCCATGCTCCCGTTTGCCGTCTACTATGATGAGCTGGTCTGCGCCGAGTGATTCAAATTGGTCGAGCACGTCGCGCTGGGCACCTTGTAATATGGAGACGGCTGATACCACCGCACCGACGCCAATGATGACACCAATCGTCGCGAGGATGGAACGTAGCAGGTTTTGTTGCAACCCCCGGATAGCTGTAATGATTAGTTGAAAGTGAAACATGATACCGGTCTCAATAAGTAAGGGGTTATCTAGCTTCCATTTGCGGTGGTAATGGTTTTGACGACGGGGGATGTAGGGACTTCTTACGAAACAGCGATTGGTGGGCGTCTTGGTTGAGTTTTAGAATTTCAGCCCGTCGCGCAGCGTCAACGGCAGTGTCCGCTACGATTTTTCCGTCTTTCATTTCAATCATGCGCTCAGCTTGGACGGCTATGTCCATTTCGTGCGTCACGAGAACCACCGTCATCCCGTCTTCATGCAGCTCGTGGACGATATTCATAATTTGAGTGCCAGTGTGTGTATCGAGATTTCCTGTGGGTTCATCCGCCAATAGCAATTTGGGTTTATTGACGATGGCGCGTGCAATTGCGACGCGCTGACATTCACCGCCGGACATTTCGGAGGGTTTGTGCTTGGCCCGCTTGCTAAGCCCGACGCGATCCAGGGCTTCGATGGCCGGCTTTGAGCTGAACGATCTTCGCGTATACATCAGAGGGACCAAGACATTATCTAAAGCTGACGTTCGGGAGATTAAATTGAATGTCTGAAAGACGAATCCGATTTCGTTGTTGCGGAGCAGTGCCATCCGCTTTTCACTCATCGAATTGATCGTTTGGCCATGAATCTCGACCGTGCCCGACGTGGGGCGGTCTAGGCATCCCATGATGTGCATCATGGTGCTTTTCCCGCTACCCGATGAGCCTATGATGCTGACAAATTGACCGTGCGGGATGTGGAGGTCTACACAATCCAGCGCACGAACGACTGATTCGCCCATGTGGTAATGCTTGCTAAGTTGTGACGCTCGTATCATCGAAAAATCTTTCTCGTAGCCAATCATTTATCGCGGCTATCGAAGTTGTCGTCGCGTTCGTTTAACTGTCGTCTTTGTTGCGGTTCTTTTTGGCAGGTAGTTTTGTGTATACCGTCATGCCGACGCTGAGTCCGTCGATTATTTCTGTGTTGCTACCATTGTCTAGGCCTAGTGTGCAGACGATGAATTCGGTCTCACGCAGCTTTGCGGGGGCGTCGGGCTTGGGGATATAAACGCCGAGTTGCCCCTGCGGACCTTCACGAATCGCTTCGTTCGGACAGAGTACGATGTCAGTTCGTTCCTCTGCGGTGAAGCGGACGTCAGCCCTCATTCCGGGTAAAAGCAAATGACGATTGTCACTGGTAATGACCACATCGACTAGGTAAGTTACGACGTTGCTGATGCTACGTGGCTCGGGATAAATTCGTTCGATCACACCTTTGAATTGTTGGTCGCGGAAAGACTCCACCATGACTAGAGGTGACTGACCAGCCTGGGCTAATGCTTCTTCTAAATTTTCGGGCATGGTCAAATTACTGGCGTGACCAGGACTAGCCCACGCCGGCGCGATTTTTAGTATCTGGCCAATGTCGGACTCATCCACCTCTGCTTTGACCAATAGCCTGTCCGTGCTAATCACCACAGCCAGGACCGTACCGCCGGTGAAAGTTGATTTGCCGCCTTGAATGACTTCGCCAATTTGCGATTTCACGTCGGCGACAATGCCGGCGATGGGGCAATGTATATCCGTTTCGCGAAGTCGTTCCTGAGCATCCGCTAAATTATTTTGCAAGGTCGCCAGCGTCGCTTCAGCCTGTCGCAGTGATTGTACAGCTTGTGGTTCTTTTAGTTTGGCTAATTCTAGTTCAGCCTTCGCGCCTTGTAGTTGGGCGAGTTGACCTTCGTAAGTAGTGCGGCGTTGCAGGACTTCCTCATCATTACGCTGCTCGGGTGGTAGCGCTTCAATTTTTTCTTTGCGGAAAAGGGAGAATTCTATGCTAGTCTGTAATTGTGAAACGTTAGATGCTGCGGCGTCGACTTGGTTTTTAGCTTGCTGGATCGCAATTTTGGACTCTTCCAATCGAGCTTGGGCTGCAACTAGGTCTAGCTCGGCTCGAGACACGCTTCGCTGTTCGTCTGCGGGGTCAAGGCGGATTAACAAATCACCTGCGTTGACGCGATCTCCAGCCCGGCGCGCGATTTCGATAACTTCGCCGCTGGCCTTGGATTTAATCTCGACCCGCAGGGCAGGCCGAATCTCACCTGTGGCGTTAATGGGAAGCAGGAGGTTGCCCCGGACAATTTCTTTCGATTCACCTTCCAGGCCTTCCAGATGCAGCCGAAGCTTACTCGTCGCAACAATGTAGCCGCCGACGATTGTGGTCACGAATAAAATGGCGATAACTAAATTTTTCATAGCGATTGCCTGCTTTCAATATTCTTGTGAATGGTCATTAGAAATTGATATCGGCTTTGTTTAATTATAGGCCACGCTGGTGGCTGGAATAACAGCATAATGACAATTATCTCGCAGCTGAAGAAGGTACGTAATCAAGCTCGAATGTCTTAGCCACCGCTTGGTTCGTCACGCGTCCTTCTTCTATGTTGATACCGGCAGCTAAGCCTGCGTCCTGTTTGCATGCTAGTTGATAGCCAAGGTCTGCCAGTCTTAATGTGTAGGGCAGGGTGGCATTGGTGAGCGCATACGTCGAGGTGCGACCCACCGCGCCGGGCATATTCGCGACGCCATAATGAACAATTTGGTCTACGATGTATGTGGGGTTTTCGTGTGTTGTAGGATGAATCGTTTCGCAACATCCCCCTTGGTCTACACCTACATCAACAATAACTGAGCCAGCTGGCATACCAGTTAGCATATCTTTTGAGATTAAAATTGGGCAACGAGCGCCAGGAATCAACACGGCTCCGACTACAAGATCAGCCGTAACTAAGTGATTTTGCAAGGATAGTCGCTCACTGAAAATAGTTTGCACATTGGCTGGCATGACATCATTAAGGTATCGCAAACGGTCAAGACTGACATCCATGATGACTACGCGCGCGCCCAAACCCGCAGCAACCTTAGCCGCATTTGTGCCAACTACGCCTCCGCCGAGAATCACCACCTTAGCTGGCTCAACGCCGGGTACGCCACCTAGCAAAATACCGCGGCCCATCATTGGCCTTTCGAGAAACTTGGCACCTTCCTGAATGCTCATTTTGCCAGCGACTTCGCTCATAGGCGTAAGCAGTGGCAGCCTACCGCTTTTATCCGTAATGGTTTCGTAGGCGATGGCTATCGATTTTGTTTTGATAATATGATCTGTCAGTGCACGATCTGCTGCGAAATGGAAGTAGGTAAACATGACCTGGCCTTCGCGCATCATGTCGCGTTCTGGCGCTTGAGGCTCTTTTACCTTAACGACCATCTCCGCTTCGGAAAAGACTTCCTTAGCCGTATCCACAATGCGGGCACCGACAGAAGCATATTCGTCGTTGTTAATGCCCGATCCAAAGCCTGCGTCGTCCTCGATGAGCACGGTATGCCCGCGTCGCACCAATGCATCGGCGCAACCTGGCGTTAAGCTAACGCGGTATTCGTGAGTTTTTGTTTCTTTTGGTACACCAACAATCATAACCAGCGTATCTCCCGCTGAGTGTTTTCTGACGCTGCCGAGGCTCGACGCTCAGCTGTAAAGACGCACACGCGACTGCCAGTAAGCACTATATAGGGTGGTCATGGTCCATGCAATGTGAGGCTATACCGCTGGCGTGAGAACCTGTGGTTTATTGTCTGCCGGTCCTAATTCGCATCTCTCAAAATAGGCCGATCGCTATCGCGGTAAGCCTTTATTTCTCAGGCAGGTGTGAGGAAATATGAATGCCAGATTCACTGATGATTACGGTTACCGCGCCCACCTCAGCCGTGCTAAACACCTCATTCTGATCCACCAGTTGCCATAGTCCGTTTTTCGTCTCCTTGTGTCGCTGGTGGGTCGAACGGATAAGGAAATTTGCACTAACTGCGTCAAGGAATGCCCGCGTGCTTGGTTCGACATCCCCATGATGGGGCAGGGCTAAGACGTCTGCGTGAAGATTGTCTGTCGTAGCCAGCGCTCGTAATGCGATGTTTTCAATATCACCGGTGAGCAGGATTGAATGCCCTGCTAGGGTGAGTTTTAACACGGTCGAACTGTCATTGGCCGAGAGAGAGGCGGGTGATTCGGGTGTGGGCCAAACTTGTTCTAGTTCCATGGAGGCGGGAAGATGAGCGAGCGTTTCTGTCAGTTGCGTTTCGATAGGATGATTGCGCGATTGCCATTTCTTTAGTAACTCGCGTCCAGCACCGTTTCGGCTAGCTATGGTTTGAAAGAACCGATTTACAACCACAGGCCCGCAATTGATCGAGTCGAGAAGGCTTGGTAGTGCGCTGTAATGATCTAGGTTTGGATGACTCAATATAATTCGGTCGATACGCGAAATGCCTCGCGCGCTCAGATAAGGTAGCAGCGTACCGCGGGCTAAATCATAATGGGAAGAAGTGCCTGCGTCATAAAGCCAGGTTTGCCCATCCGGCAATTCCATCACCGTAGTTGATCCCGCGCCCACAGAGAGAAAGGTGACACGAAGGGGGTGTGGGGAATTCGTCCACTGAGACCAAGGTAACAGCGATGCCAACAACAACGCAGCGATGGCAACGACCAGTAGACTATATTTGGCTACGCCTACGTAACTCGTAACGGCATCTTGTGTTGCAGATTCCTCACCCGTTGGTTGAGATATAAGCTCGCCGTATTGTTGTAGTGTATTAACATTCGTTTGATCGTTGTTTGGCGTGACGCGTTTTTCGAATGTCGCGATCTTAGCGTTTTGGAATAGTTGTTTTCTCCTGTAGGCAAGCCAGGATATGGCGAAAAGTAATGCGTAGTATAGGGTAATCGTAATTGCAGAGGGCATAGCGACATAGACGACAGATGCAGGTAGTGCTGCTAGGTGGTCGACCACATAGATCAAAAATGATTCAGAAGAATTCAGCAAATGACTGATAGGCGGCGAGAGCCAGGGGGCGATTAGCAGCAGGATCATCTTAGTAAATCCTAGCCCCATGACGAGCGTGACGATGGGTAATACCAGCAGCGAATTCAATGCGCCCCATGTTGGCACGCGATGGAAATGCAGGACGACGATGGGTAGGGCGATGAGCCAGCAGGATAATGAGACAGCCAGTCCGCCAGCGAGCCACCGCCCTGACTGTCTTAATAGTTGCCTAAGCCTGGTTGGAGGCGATACACTGAGAAGTGCCTTGATCGCGGCATCATCTTCTTCGCTAGTTCGCGTTATGGTTAATCTGATCCAATGGGAAATGTCGTGAATATGGCTCAGAATCGCGGGCGCGATGATCGCAATACCGCATACGGCGGCAAATGAAAGTTGAAAGCCAACGTCAAACAAGCTCTCTGCGTCGATGGCGAGAAGTAGGACCGCAGCCGCTGCGATGGCGTTGATGAGGCCTCGCCGTCGTCCGATCAGTCTGGCCGTGCAAAATAATAACCCCATGGTAGCTGCGCGAAGTATCGAAGGGCGAGGCTCAGCCAATATCACATACACGATGATACCTACGCCCATGATCCAGTATCGCTTATCAAAAAGGAAGGGGAATGGCTGAAGGACGAAGCGAATCAATAGCATGACGATGCCTACGTGAATGCCGCTAACCGCGAGAAAGTGAATACATCCTGACCGTACGAAAATGTCGTTGAGTCTGCGATCGACTGCGGAACGCTGGCCAAGGATCATCGCTTGCAATAGTCCGGCGTGTTCGGAGGCCTCACTGGATAAATCGCTCGTGAGCATGTGACGAGAATAGTCGCGTAGCTGCGATATCCAGGATGTGGGTGTGGCCGAAACCTGCGTGAGATGTTGAATTGCTTCACGGCGTTTAACGCTCAATCCTGCTACGATACCTTGACGCTTGCGCTGCGCCGACCAGTCATAAGCACCTGGATTTTTTGGCTTTGAGTATCCATAAAACCAGCCTAGCATGTTGACACGATCGCCAGGTTGAAGATCGAGTACCGCTTCGCTAATCGATACGCTCACACGACCCTGCGTCTCGTGATAACCATCACCAAGTTCGATACGCGTAACATCGAGTAGAAAAACTGTTTTCTCTGGGGCAAAACGCCAGCGATGAAAGGGGAGATGATGCTTATCAGTCATACGAGGTTCGGTAGCGACGCGGCCTTCGAGTCTGGCTAAAATACGTTCATGGGGGACATAGCGCGCGAGGTCGTCAGGGACGATGTCAATATGTTGCGTGGCATGCCAAATCGCACCGGTGGCCATAGCTGCGAGCGTGAGCAGTAAGCTCGGGCATGCTAGTCGGGTCTTTTTGAACGCCATGAGCGCGGTGGCTACTGCGAGTAGAAGGGCGGCCGCGATGAAAGAAACGCCGTAATGATGGTCTATCGCGATTCCAATGGTTAATCCGATTGCTAGCGGAGCAAGAGGCGCGCGCCACATGATCCTAGAACTCTTGCTCAAATATGCATCTATAACAGCCACGATCACCCTTGCATAACCCGATAGCTCGACAGTGACAAGTGATGCGGTCCGAAACGCAGCAAAGTTGCCTTGACCGCAGCCATGACGGATAATGCGGGCTGAGTGCGTCACGTGGGGGATTAGGCAGAGTTGCACGATACGAGGCAGATGTATGAGTTTGGTTTTGGGAATTTGGTTAGCTGCAGCGGTGCTCGTCGGCTTCATGTGGCTGGTGCGCCTCATTGCGATGGTGCGCGTCATGCGTCGCCGCATCGTGCTAGGCCCGGGTTCCCACTCGTCTCCGCTAAGCGAAACCCCCAGTTTGTCAGTCATCGTCGCGGCTAAAGATGAAGAAAATAACATCGAAGCCTGCGTTAAGAGCCTTTTGAAGCAGGACTACCCAGACTACGAACTCATTATTGTAGACGATCGTTCAACCGACCGGACCGGACAATTATTGCAAGAACTAGAGCGCGGCGCTAGCGGCAAATTGCGCGTGCTCACAGTCGAATCGCTCAAAGATGGCTGGTTCGGAAAAAATAATGCTATGCGAGAGGGCATCGAAGCCAGCCGAGGTGATTGGCTCTGTTTTTCAGATGCCGATTGTGATTTTATTTGCGACCGTACGCTAACGATAGCTGTGGGTGAGATGCAACATCGCGAAGCTGATTTTCTTTCCATCACACCCATGCTCGAAACGCCGACTTTCTGGGAGAAAATTCTCCAGCCAGTTTGCGCCCTAGCCTTGATTATTTGGTTTCTGCCAGAGCGGGTAAACAATCCGCGTCGGCCCACGGCCTATGCCAATGGCGCTTTCATGATGTTACGGCGCGCGTGTTACGACGGCATTGGTGGTCACGACCGCGTTAAAACCGAAGTCAACGAAGACATACACATGGCCCGCTTCGCTAAGCAGGAAGGCTTTCGATTGCGTGTGGCCGAAAACGACGGCTTGTATTGGACCCGCATGTACAGCTCCTTTCGCGTCGCGATGCAAGGTTGGAGTCGAATTTTTTATGGCAGTCTTGGTAAGCCCCATCGCCTAGCTATTGCATTGTTTATGGTAGGGTTCTTTTCATTACTCACTTGGCCTAGCGCGCTCGCTAGTGCTTATGGATGGTCGCACGCTAGCACGGATGTCGCGTGGGTATGGCAACTATTGACTATCGAGTGGTCCTTAGCCGTGCTGCTCATGCACGTCGTGATTTGGCGGTCGTATCATCCCATGCGCATTCCCCCCATATGGTCGATCTTTTATTGGTTTGGCGTATGCCTGACTATGGTCGTATTATTCCGCGCGTTAAGAAGATCGTTGGGTTCAGGCTCGACAACTTGGCGTGGCACTACCTACGTGGGGAGTCGTCGCGTAGGTGATGTTTCTACTGCGGCGACGGGCGAGTACGAATCAGATGGCACTACGCCACAAGCAGCGACGGCTAAGGAGTCAACGTCCAATGCCTAGGGAGGTTTCGGATGCTTTAGAGCAGATTCGCAATGAAGATCCATCCAGTTGGTTTGATCTAAATGGATGGAAAGGGCGCCTGTTAATCGCGCTCATAGTCCTGGCTATTACGCTGTGGCTATTTCGCCGTATCATGCGGATGTTTCGACGTCGGCGCGGGCCAATGATTCATCCTAAGCTGCAAAAATATGGTCAAGATCAAGCGGTGCCGAGTGTGGAATTGACAGCCAAACGTCGGGCAGAAGCGGCCAAGGTGGTAGCTACTTCCAGTATGACCGAAATTGTGGGATACGTGGTCATCGAGCAAGTAGAGGCGATTTTTGTCGATGGTTTTTGCCGTCCGGAAGATGCCCTAGAAGGGCTAAAGGCCACGGCCGCGATGAAAGGGGCGAACGCGGTAATCAACGTGCGTCACGATCGCGGCACTGGGGAGAGGTGTCGAGCGCAGGGCGATGCGGTAGTCGTTAGTAAAGTGGCTCCTAAAAAAAAGGCAAGTGAATCCGGTGATTAGCGATTTATTGATTCTTGCATTGCGAGCCGCGGGTTTCAGCCCGCGCGGTGCTACGATCACAATCGATGTTGCATATTGTTAAGGTTTTAGACATGCCCCCTGAATTCACGAGCCAAACAACGAACCAGCTTACTGAATCAGACAATCCACGTGCCTTTGTCACCGGCGCAGGTTTCGTGCTACAGGGTGCGGGTATGATCTTCATGTTCGGCGCTTGCGGCGTTTGGCTATTCAGTGCATTTTTTATCGAGAAAGCTGACACCCCCGTTGATAAGTGGGCGGACTATCTCAACTCGTCATCATCAGCCGCAGCCTATATCACGCTGGGATTGGTTACGTGCCTTGTTGGTGGCATTGGGTTAGCCGCGGTGGGAGTTGGGTTGCAGGGTGAGAAGCCGTCGAGCGGATATTGGGCCATGGGCATCACGGGTCTGATGGCAGGGCTGTTTGCTGTGTTGTCAGCCACGCTTTTTTTGCGAGAAGGTTATTGGGGTATCGGGTTAGTCGCGGCCTCACTATTCGTCGGCAGCGTAGGCCTATTCTTGCTCGCAAGTTACAGTGCGGGTATCTTGAAAAAACATCCACCACCCCCAGATTTGAACGATTTTACGGACGATCTATTGGAAGAGTATCGCGTCAAGCGTGACGAGCGGCGCAAGAAATTCGATATGTAGCGTATGACAAGTGCACTTGGTTGGGATTGAGATCATCCTGTGATGTCGCCGCGACCGAATCTATACCGATGCTGCCCACCAAACGAAGCACCTAGCAACGATCGACGCTTTTCGACGGGTGCTTCTTAGCCAGGATGCCTACAATTAGCTATAATGATAGCATGTCTGATGGATATAGATTCGCTATGTAAGGAACTTGAAACATGAATCGGTTAAGATCATGGTTATTAACTGCTACAGCAACTGCGATAATTGTACTCGCCTTCGTGCCACCCGTTCACGCACAAATTCCACCCTGGCCAGTCACGACTACCGTGACGATCGACAAAGCGTTAGCGTACCTCGCCACCGGCCCTGCTGCGGACGGAGGCTGGCAGGCGTTTGGTCGATCTCACCCGGCCATCTCCGCACTCGTTATCAAAGCTTTATTACAAGACAAAAATTATGGCCCAAACCATCCCGTCGTAAAGCGCGGGCTGGATTTCATCATGCGCTTCGTGCAAAGTGACGGCGGCATATACGTCCCCGGCGAAGGTATGCGTAACTATCACACCAGCGTCTGCCTATTGGCCTTGTCCGCTACTAAGGAAGAAAAATATCAACAGACTATTGTGAATGCTCAGCGATTCCTGAAAAAATTACAATGGGACGACGAAGATGGTCACGACCCCTCAAGCAGTTGGTACGGCGGACAGGGATATGGCAAGCACAAACGACCTGACCTATCCAACACCCAGCTCATGTTAGAAGCCTTGCATCAAAGCGGATTATCGCACGACGACCCGGCCTACAAAAAAGCATTGGCTTTTGTGTCGCGATGTCAGATGCTAAGCGAGACCAACGACCAATCTTTCGCCAGAGGTAGTGAGGATGGCGGATTCGTCTATACCCCTGTTGGCCAGGGCGAGTCCAAAGCCGGCACCGATATTGTAGATGGTAAGCCGCAACTAAGAAGCTATGGCTCCATGACCTACGCGGGTTTCAAGAGCATGCTCTACGCCCAGGTGGGGCGGGACGATGCGCGAATTAAGCGAGCGCTGGCATGGATGCAGCAACATTACACCCTCGACCATAACCCCAACATGCCCAGCGCCCAGTCTAGGGAAGGGCTATACTATTACTACCACACCTTCGCCCGCGCCTTAGACGCCTGGGGTGAAGACCAGTTGGTAGATGCCAAGGGCAAGACACATCAATGGCGGCGTGAGTTATGTGAAAAGCTGATTGATTTGCAACGCCCCGACGGCAGTTTCAGCAACCCAGCCGACCGCTGGTTTGAAGGGAACCCCCACTTGGTAACGGCCTACGCGGTACTAGCCATGCAAACCGCGATGAAAGATACGAAATAGATAAGCGGTGTTATCGCATCCTCCCGAGCCGCGGGCTCCAGCCCGCGCGTTGCTACAGTAGCAAATTGAGCATATCTTAATGCAACTTTAGCTTATTGCGTGACAAATCCACGTCTGTAGAGAATAATACAGTAGTACCTGTCTATCGGAGGTTCTGCAGGCCATGGCTTTAAGATTTCGATTACTGCGACGACGAACGATAATTGCGTTGATGCTTTCGGCAGTGTTTGTTGTCGTTGCGATCATGAGTTTCAAGTGGTCTATTTATGCAGCTTCTGGTCACTTTGGCATTCTTATCGGAAGAGGCGGAGTTGGATGCCTATATACCTATCGTTCACGTTCGTCTGTTGTACTCAACATGAAAACGATAGATCGAACTTTCTGGTTACCAAAGTACCATTCCACTAAAAACGCTTCCTTTGATAGCACCTTTGTCTTCATCCCCATCTGGTGCCTCACACCGTTCGTATTCATTCCAACTTTTCTTTTATGGCGAAAAGATCGACGTACTCCGGAGGGTCACTGCGTCAACTGCGGCTACAACCTCACCGGCAACGTATCCGGCAAATGCTCTGAATGTGGGAAGGCCGTATGATTCGTAGAGTGCTCAAAGTTATGCTTCTCGTGTTCTCGGTTCTACTAGCATTATCTTCAATGGTCTCTCATTGGCATGCATGGCATGTAAGCGAAGTTTGGAATCAAGGTGGTCAATGGGTTGACTTCAAGGGCGGTAGTATGCATTGGTCCTATGAGTCAAATGGAGGCCTTTGGCAAGATTCGGTAACCGTGGAAGATTCAGGTTTTGGGCTTCCATATGTTTTTGGATTTAGAATGTACGGTGATGGCCACACCCGTATTTATTTTCCAGGTATATTTTTTGACTGGTGGCGGCAATCGACTGGCTATAGACGTTTCTATCTAAGGATTGAGTTCTTCACGCTCGCTTGTGTAGCTGCGGCTTACCCGACCATCGCCGTCATTCATGGTGTATTAAGACATCGACAACGACGAAGCAAGGGTCTATGCCTTCACTGTGGCTATGATTTAACCGGCAACGAATCCGGCAAATGTTCCGAATGTGGCGAATCGATTTCGGAGGTTGAAACTAAACTTATCGATCAGGATATGGAGTAATGCAAATCCTAGTCCCGTGTCGATCTATATCTAGTCGAGCAATATGCGCGGGCCACTACATCTAGTCTCAACGACTAGCCACCGCGCAAAAAATTCAACTTTAAGCAAAATTGGCCTTTTTTTTGTTGACGGGGTGGGGCGAGGTGTTAAACTATCCCACGTCAGACCTATGTTTGGGTCGGGAAACTTAAATTTATGCGGATTTTCACGGGTCAACATGAGCGATCGATTGATGGAAAAAATCGTATCACTTTGCCAACGCAGCTTCGGGCGGCGCTTGGAGAGGACCGTGAAGGGAGCGGGGTTTACATCACCCTCGGTGAGCATCGGGGCACGCTCTCCGTTTTTACAGAGCAGGGTTACAAAGCGTTGGCCAGTCGTAGTGGAACGGAGTTCACGCCTGGGCCAAAATCGCGCAGCTTCGAGTTGCAGTATTATTCGATCAGCGAATATGTCGAGTTGGATAAGCAGGGACGCATCGTCCTTCCCGGCAGGCTGCGACGCAAAGCGAAGCTGTGTGACGAAGCGCTTTTAGTAGGGCAGAAGAACCGATTCGATATATGGAATCGGGCTGAGTTCGAGAAGGTATTGGGCATTGATTGGGAAAGCGACGATTGGCCAGACTGGCAAGGCTTCTTACGGATGAAGCCGGGTCAAGCAGAACAGGCGGGCCAATAAGTTGCTTGACGCTGTGCGATGGGAAAGATCCGATTTCGCAGCGAGTGGTTGATGGGCGCGGTGTGGCAGGTGTAGAAATTTATTGAGGATGAGTGAGCCAACGGCATGGCAGAATCTGGAGCGCAAGGATGCGCCCTGCTGCGATGTTATGAAGGCGCATGAGCTGAGGAGACTATGTTTATTTGGCGTGTGAGGCTGTGTTATGCAGCTTTTCGGTCAAATCGTCCTGGAATGGCTGGCGGGTTTCGCACTTTTTTTCCGGCGACATGATCGCTATAGGTAAAACCGGCTTAGACGATTTCAGGTAGGGTGGCAGCGACAAAAATATGGTTTTCTCGTTTTAGTCGTGAAGCGCAATCACGGCTAGTGCCTAAAGCGGGTCAGGGTTACCGTCGCCAAGGATGGTTGACGGCCCCCCGCTCGTTGGTGAAAGATCGACATGAGTGATCAAGAGGGCGAGCCGCGTGGTCATATTCCGGTACTTGCTCACGAAGTGTGTGAGCTAATGCCGGCAAAGCCAGGCGGTGTCGTGATAGATGTCACGGTCGGTCTAGGTGGACATGCTGCGCTGTTCGCTGAGTTAATCGGTCCTACTGGGACACTGATAGGGCTAGATGTAGACCCTGAAAATTTAGCCTTGGCCAAGCAGCGTTTAGCTGACGTGGCCCCGCGTGTGGAGTTAATCCAAGCTAATTTTGCCGATTTAGCCAGTGTTTTGGAGCAGGTGGGCATAGATCGCGCGGACATCGTGCTCGCAGACCTCGGTGTAAACTCTGCTCATTTAGATCAGCCGGAGAGAGGTTTTTCGTTTCGTCATGACGGTCCGCTTGATATGCGGATGAATCCTAAATTGGCTACGACCGCCGCTGATTTGGTGAACCGCCTGACGGAGAAGGAATTAGCTGATCTGTTTTTTCATAACGCGCAGGAAACAAAAAGTCGTCGGATTGCGAAGTGGATTTGCGAGCAGCGTAAAGATGCGAGAATTACAACTACCGGTCGGCTCGCGGAGGTTGTTTCCCGGGCGGTTGGCGTGAATCCGGAATCTCGGCGGGCTAAGATACATCCTGCGACCCGTACGTTTCAGGCATTGCGGATGGCTGTCAACGATGAGATACCTTGTTTGGATAGGCTGCTGGCGAAAGTCCCGGATATTTTGACAGTAGGCGGTCGCTTTGGCGTGATCGCTTTTCATAGCGTTGAGGATCGGCCGGTAAAGCTTGATTTTCGTCAGCGAAAGACTGATGGCATTTATCGCATCTTGACGAAAAAACCTATTGTAGCGAGTGCCGAAGAAAGAGACGCGAATCCACGTGCCCGCAGCGCGAAGCTGCGTGTCGTCGAGCGGCTGCCGGCGGAATAATTTTGAAATTGTCGACGTCGGCGACGTTGATGTAGTCACAGAGAGGGTATTGGTATGGCACGCGAGACCAAGGTCGGACTGTTAGCCGGGCTTGCGTTTATTGTGTGTTTTGCTGTAATTCTCGCGAATCGTGGGCAATTGGATTCACGCGCTCGCGAACACACATTCCTTGCTAAAACCGACAAGCCAGCAGATTCGCGGACGCGCAACACGCGAAATCTTGGTCGCCAAAATGATTCGCGTACAAATTCCTCGCACCAAGCGTCTCGCAATAATCCAACGACCCGACAGCCGCAGCGTCTGCCGACCCGCGTTGATATACCGCCACCCGCGCAACACCAATCACGCACTGCGGGTCCAACGGACGGTCAAGAGCAATTGCCGGAACAAATTCAATCGCAAGACCCGCGTCGAAATTCCATGAACCCAAATGGCCCACCACGGCAAGATGCCGCTGGTTTTGGTTCGCTTACCTCACAGACATCGCCAGATGCTTACGATTCGACGAATAGTCAAGCAGAGCAGGCGCAATTGCGGGTGACCAATGGCGATTCAGCCAATCGGTCGCCGCACAACCGTTCCGTTGACGGGCTAATTCGCTACGCGGCTGGGGCGATCGTACCTGTGACTCAGCCGTCGACTAATCGTGCGAGAGCGCGAGCGACGTATCAGGTCAAAGCGGGTGACACGTTGTATAAAATAGCCGCGCGTCAGTTGGGTGAGTCTTCGCGCAGAAATGTAGACGCGATTTTCGACGCCAATCGGTCGATCATGTCCAGTCCCGACCAGATCAAAGTCGGTATGGAAATTGTGATACCTACGATGTCAACGCAAGTGGCGTCGCCAGATACCCGGTCACGGCAGACATCGAGGACTCAGCCTGGTCTTGCGACTGAGCTTAACAGCAGAAGGTCGATGCCCGTAAGGCAAGCGCCTAGGTTCCGCTGGTATCAAATCAAAAAGAACGATCGTTACATCAACATCGCGCGGAATGAATTAGGCGATTCGAAGCGCTGGCATGAGATTCACGATCTCAACAAAATGAATTTCCCCAATCCCGACAAAATTCGTGCTGGTGTTCGGATAAAATTGCCGCTTGCGAGTGCGGTGGCCAGTGCGGAGTCGGGCCGTTGACTTCGTTTCGTACATGCGTGTTTGTGGTATTGTTAGCTGCGATAGCGTTGGGGGTAGTCGCGATGCGTCAAGCGCAGGCCTCGACCGCAGTACGGGTGTTAGAGTTTGAGTCGCAATGGGTATCGCTTCGGCGCGAATTGTGGCAGGTACAGTCACGGGTTGCCAGATTGAAATCGCCAGTGCGGGTATATAACCGCGTGGGCTGGTTTCATGACACGCTCGTGCCGCCGCATGAAGATAGCGCCGAAAAATCATCGACGCGGGTGGTTCTCAATCCGCCAACGGGTTGAATTTTCTTAACGAAAAGGCAGGCATGTCTGATCGACGACAGCGACAGCTAGCTATCGCATTGCTCTGTTGCGTGATGGGTGTTCTCGTCGCGCTCGGTGGGCGACTCGCCTATATTCAAGTCGATTATAGTGACAATTTAATGGCATCTGCACGCAAGCAGCGTGCCGGAAAATCTGTCATCCCCGCCCGTCGCGGTTCAATTTTAGATTGCAGGGGTCGGGTGCTCGCTACGTCTCGCCGCATGCCCGATGTGTTTATAGACGCCGCGCTGGTCAATGACCGCAAGGAAGTCGCAGCCGTGCTGGCCCCCAGATTAAGTTTGTCGGCTGAGGGTATTGAGAAAACACTGGAAAAAAAGCCTAAATCGCGTTTTATTACCATCGCCCGGCATGTGGATCGCATTACGGCTGAGGCGGTTGAGGCGCTACATCTGCCAGCCATCGGTTTATTCGATCAGGAAGTGCGCGAATATCCGCTCGGCGAATCGATGGCTCATGTGCTGGGATATGTGGGGCGAGAAGGAAAAGGGCTTGAAGGATTGGAGCTAGCCTTTAACGATCAACTCGCCGGTAAGGATGGGAAACGATTAACCGTTCGTGATGCACGGCGACGCGCCATGCGTTATGGCGACGCCGCACCTGAGCCGCCTAAAGATGGCGACCACATTGTACTCACGCTCGATGCAGAGATTCAGCGAATCACCGAAGAGGCGCTGGCTGACAGTATCGTAGAATTCTCAGCGGAGTCCGGGGTGGCTATTGTCATGGACCCGTCCAATGCCGCTGTCCTAGCAATGTGCTCGGTTCCTACGTTTGATCCTCGCGATCCAGGTTCAAGCCCCAGCGACAATCGCCGCAACCGCTGCGTGACTGATCCTACCGAGCCAGGCAGTACGTTCAAGCCGATCATCGCTAGCGAAGCGATAGAAGGAAAACACGTCAGCAAGACCGAGCGTATCAATACCCACAATGGCGTATACCGTATAGGTTCGCGAAGAATTAAAGATACTAAACCGTTCGCAGAATTAGACATTCGCGGCATCATCACCCACAGCAGCAACATCGGCATGAGTATCATCGCAACGCGGATGGGCAACCCGTTGCTGCACGAGACCATTCGGCGCTTCGGCTTTGGTGATCTGACTGGTATCGAATGCCCAGGCGAAAATCGAGGGTTAGTTCGTCCGTTAAGCAAGTGGACAAGTATGACGACGGCTTCGGTTTCTTTTGGCTACGAAATTTCTGTTACGCCGATTCAGTTGGTCACGAGTTTTGCCGCGCTATTCAACGACGGTTGGCTGCTCAAGCCCCATGTGGTCAAAGCGGTCGTCGGTCCTGACGGTCAAGTCGTCGCTTCGTATGATAAGCCAGAAGTTGTCCGCCGCGTCGTGAGTGCAGAGACCGCCAATTACCTCGCCAAAGATTTGATGCTGTCGGTCGTGACGAATGGCGGGGGAGGTCGCGCGAAAGTGCCTGGCTATGCGGTGGCAGGGAAAACGGGGACCGCCAAGTTGATGTATCGGGATCGAGGCCAATATGAACCTGGTGCGTACATGGGCGCATACGTCGGGGCGGCTCCGGTTGAGGATCCCAAAATTGTCGTACTTGTCATGATCCGCAGGCCCGACGCGAAAAAAGGTTACTATGGCGGGAAAGTTGCCGCGCCCGTTGTAGCACGAATTATGACGCGGACGCTAGCCTACATGGATGTCCCACGCGATGACGTAATCGCTGCCCACATAACGAACTAGCGTCGGAAAGCTGGTGTGATATTGTCGAAATTCACAGATGATTGTCAGCTGGGGCGAAAATAATAAGTGCAGTCAGGTTTCAATTGTTGGCAGAAGATAGCGGGCGAACTATGACAGATGGCTAAACATCACTAAAATCAACGGCTAAGGATGTTTCGCTGTTGTGCAGCGAGCGAATAATGTGTGATAGTGAGCCGCGGGCTGTAGCCCGCGCGGAGTCGAGAATGAAGTGCGACCTCAGACGAGTTAGAGCTTACAAGAATTAGGACTATCGACCGAACTCATGGATGAGCAACCCTCACTATCTTTATCGCAGCTATTAGCCAAAGCTAACATCGGGGTGGATGCGTCTTCCATGCCCGATGTGACCATCACTTCGTTGACGGATGATTCTCGCCAAGTGACCCCCGGTTCTTGTTTCGTCGCGGTGCGAGGATGTGATGTTGACGGTCATCAGTATGTTGAACCAGCCGTGCGCGGCGGTGCAGTGGCCATTGTCGCTGAGGACGATCTGTCATGGCGAGAAATTGTGACCACGATACGTGTCAAGGATTCACGCATCGCCTTAGCCAATTTAGCTCGGTCGTTTTATCGGCTTGATGACGCGGGCGGAACTTTCCCGCTTGTCGGTATTACAGGCACCAACGGGAAGACAACGGTCGCGTGGTTGCTCCGATCTATTCTACATGCCGCCCACCGGCGACCAGCTACTTTTGGTACTATTGAATACGATCTTGTTGACCAGCGCATCAAAGCGCCGTTAACCACGCCCGGGGCATTAGAATTGTGTCGCTTATTGGCTTTATCGAGATCGCGCGGCGCGGATTTCGGGGTGATGGAAGTGTCGTCCCACGCGCTAGCGCAGCGCCGTACAGATGGCCTGTCTTTTCAAGTGGCTGCGTTTACAAATTTATCCGGCGACCATCTAGATTTTCATGCTGATATGCCCAGCTATGCCGCCGCGAAAAAAAGACTTTTCGATAGCCTTCCTGCAGATGCAGTAGCCGTGGTCAATGCGGACGATCCCTATGCCGCATTGATGGTGCAAGACTCCGCTGCCCGCGTGGTGCGCGTGGGGCTTGTTACGAAAGATGCGAAACATGCGGATGTGCATGCGACGATAGATCGTATGACGTCGAGTGGTAGTCGGTTTCGATTGCAAGGTCAAACTTTCGAAGCAGACGTCAACCTGGCACTATTGGGCGAGCATAATGTGTTTAACGCCACCTTAGCCGGCGCCATGGCCGAGGCTTTGGGCATTAACGGGCAGGCTATTGTCGATGGGTTGTCGCATATCCCGATGGTCCCAGGTCGATTGCAGCGGGTCGAGCCTGATGGCTACCCCTTTAGCGTTTTGGTTGATTATGCCCATACTGACGACGCACTTCGACACGTCCTGCGCGCGGTACAGCCGCTTACGCAAAACCGTTTGATTTGTGTGTTTGGTTGTGGTGGCGATCGCGACCGTAGCAAGCGACCACGCATGGCGATTGCTGCAGCTGAGTTGGCTGACCATGTGATTGTGACCAGCGACAACCCGCGCCACGAAGACCCCATAGCTATCATCGATGATGTGTTGACGGGATTCACTCATGCTCAGCGTCAGTTTGTGTCGGTGGAGCAAGATCGGCGCCAAGCCATCGAATTAGCCATTGAGATGGCCAGCCGCGGCGATACTGTTCTCATCGCTGGTAAAGGTCACGAAGATTATCAACTCATGGGCGATCAGGTTATTGACTTTGATGATGCGACAGTCGCGCAGGAATATTTACAACTTATGAAAACATCCGCGACATCAATCACAGCGCCAGTTACGGAGGATGTGGCATGATTACGATGTCTGTTGCCACCGTAGCCCTTGGCGCTGATGCGCAACTACCTGTCGATTGTGCGTCCGTAACCGTAGCCCGCGTAACCATCGATTCGCGTGACGTGCGCGCAGGCGATTTATTCGTCGCCATCGACGGGCTGCGATTTGATGCTCATGATTTCATCGCTGAAGCGGTCAACAAAGGCGCAGCGGCGTGTCTCGTGCAGCGAAGTTGGTATGACGAGCAATCGGAAAAGCCGAATATCCCTTGTTTGCTAGTAGATGACACGACAAAGGCACTCGGTATGCTAGCCACGTACTATCGTTGCGAGGTGATGACACCTACCACCGTTGTCATTGCCATTACCGGTAGCAACGGTAAAACGACGACAAAGAGAATGATCGACCACGTACTCAGTGACGCGATGCCCGGAAGAGCGGCGTTAAAAAGCTTCAACAATCATATCGGCGTACCGCTGACCTTGCTCTCTGCAGAGGCTCAGGACCGGTATCTGGTGATTGAAATTGGCACCAATAGCCCCGGCGAAGTAGCCGCGCTTTCTGCCATGGCTAAGCCCGACATTGGCGTACTCACCTCGATCGGTTTTGCACACTTGGAAGGTCTTGGCGGATTAGAAGGTGTCGCTTCGGAAAAATTTTCGATGTTCGACCACGTACGTCGTGGCGGTATGGGCGTGTTAAATATAGATGGGCCTGTAACCGTGGACCGCTTACGACGCCTAGAACGACTTCGCCTGATGACTTTTGGATTCGGTGAATCTGCAGAACTTCGGATTGAAGCCATGACCGATTCGGTGCGACGCAGCGCGTTCACGTTGGACCGCTTGCATCGTATTGAATTAGCCATGCCCGGTGGACATCACGCCGCCAACGCGGCTGCGGCCTTTGCCGTCGCGCGATGGTTTGGCCTGGACCCCACGCACATTATTTCGCGACTGGCTAGCTACACGCCTGCGCATGGTCGATGTCGGGTTGTCGAAGCGGGACCGGTGACGATGGTGGACGATTCTTACAACGCCAATCCATCCAGCATGGCCGCAGCGATTGCGTCGATGTCAACTGCGAATTGCACCCGGCGGGTATTTGTCATGGGTGATATGAGAGAGCTTGGACAAGATAGCGCTGCGTATCACGAGCAAATGGTGCGCAAAGCCGCCGACGCAGGGATTCATGTATTGGTCGCGGTAGGCGAATTAGCCGTGGAGGCCTCGCTGGTTGCTTCGGGCTTACCAGGAGACATGCGGGTGATTGCCTGCCAGGATGCCACGTTAGCTGCCGCTGCATTGCGTGGTTTGCTCCGCGCGGGAGATTTAATTTGGATTAAAGGCTCTAGAGCGGTAGGGCTTGATACATTAGTAGAACCGTTACGCGCGCAATGGTTACAGACAGCGGCGGTTGCATAATATGTGGCCATAATAATTTGATGGGTTAGATGCGTGGCACAAGTTTCGCATCCATTTGAGACGGGCATTACGCCGACGTGCTATATTTAATATTTCGACATTTTCTGGACGGGCAACATTACGCCTACGAGAACACGCTCTTTCGCGGAACGTGTGCAGCCCTGTTTTGTTTCGTCATAATTTTATTGTTTCTACCGCGTTTCATTCGTGTACTCGTGAAATGGAAGCTCGGCGACCGGCCGGAATTCGATCATGCCACGCTGAACGAACTAACGCGCGATAAGAGTAACGTCCCAACGATGGGGGGGCTGTTTATCTTATCCGTCGTACTCATAGCCGTAGTTTTATTGGCTGACATCTCCAGTTTTTACGTACAAATGTCAATCGTCTGTTTGATTTGGCTCTGTGCGTTAGGCGCGGTAGACGACTGGCTAAAGCTCACGGCCAAGAGGCATACGGTTTCGCGTGATGGCTTAAAGATGTACGAGAAACTGCTTTTTCAAATCGGCTTAGGCGTAGTCATTGGCTTCTACATCTACTCCCATGGCCGGAGCAACATGGCCACCATCAGCCCGCTCGTCGATCCCATGTCAGTGCCCGCGTATCAAATCCTAGCCGTGCCGTTTTATAAGCATGGCTTAGCCTTGGGCACGTTCGCATTCATGATTGTCACCGTACTAGTCATGACCGGAACATCCAACGCGGTAAACTTAACCGACGGCATGGACGGTCTTGCCACCGGATGTGTCGCTATGGCTGCACTTTTTTTCATGGTCTTAACTTACATCGTTGGCACCCAGGAACTCGCCCACAAAATACTCGTCCCGCACGTACCCCGTAGCGGAGAGCTAGTCATTCTTTGCGGGGCTATTTTGGGCGCCTCGTTGGGTTTTCTGTGGTACAATTGCCATCCTGCGCGGGTGTTTATGGGCGATACCGGATCGCTACCATTGGGCGGGTTAATCGGCTTCGTCGCAGTTGTAACCCGGCAAGAGTTGATGCTACTCATCGCCGGCGGCGTTTTTGTTATCGAGGCGATTTCCGTTATTACGCAGGTAGGTTATTTCAAATGGACAGGCGGTAAGCGTTTGTATCGCTGCGCACCCATCCATCACCACTTCCACTTAAGCGGTTGGAGTGAGCCTCAGACCGTGGTTCGGTTTTGGTTGATGGCCTCCATGTTCGCTGGGTTAGCATTGGCTACGCTAAAACTTAGGTAAGCGCAATAATAGTGAAACTATGACAGCATGTAGAAAATGTTATCAAGATGAGAATCGAGCCGCACGCTTTAGTTTGCGCGGCGCTACGATAGTCGTATTGCGTCGAGTAAATGATCGCACCAGGATGATCGTAAGCAATCGAATGATAGTCTCAAATGTCAAGGATGACTGCTGATGGAAAATATATCGCAACCAACCTCGTCGCGCGCCCCTTGGCTAATCGCGACAACTATCGCGCTCATGTCTTTAGGCGTGGTTATGGTATATTCCGCGACCGCCTCGCTAGATCAAAAAGCGTCTATCATCCCTGCAATGGAAGGTGTGTTTTGTCGACAGCTCATTTTCGTCGCGCTTGGAATCGTAGCTATCGCACTATCCATGCTCACGGGACGATTCATTTTCGCAAACCAAGCGCGGCGTAAATGGTTTGCGATTATCACCGCCGGGCTTGCTATCATAGCGCTGGCTTTCGCATTACTACCCGGCTTAGCTTCCGAGAGTCGCGGTTCGAGCCGTTGGATTGCATTATCAACCGGCCTTGGTCCCATCGGGTTTCAACCATCAGAATTAGCCAAGCTCTCCCTGATCATATGGCTCGCCTACTTACTAGCAGACCGCAGCGTGGATGCGCGTTCATTTAGTCGTGGTTTTATTCCTGCCGCCATCACAGTCGCGGTATTTGTCGCGTTAGTCGGCAAGGAAGATTTCGGCACCGCGTGTCTGTTTGCCCTCGTCGGCGGCGCGATGTTATTACTCGGCGGCTGTCGAATTACTCACCTCGCGGTAGTCGCTGTTATTGGTATCGCCGGCATGTTCGTTCTTCTAAAAATGGAGCCTTACCGCATGGCAAGGCTTACCTCATACTTGGACATTTGGGCGGACCCGCAAGGTAATGGCTATCAGCCCATCCAATCGCTGACGGCCATCGCTTCCGGTGGTTGGCTGGGCACGGGGTTGGGCGCGGGCATCCAAAAATTTGGCTATCTTCCTGAAAGGCACACCGATTTTATTTTCTCGGTCATCTGCGAAGAAGCGGGGATTGTCGGTGGGTGGTTTGTCATTGGCCTTTATTGCACGTTTATTTGGATAGGCCTGCGCATCACCACGGCGGCCATCACCCCGTTTGAGCGACTACTAGCTTTCGGATTAACGGCCACGCTAGGCCTGCAAGCAGCGATGAACATTGCAGTGGTAACCGTCGTCACCCCCACCACGGGAATTTCGTTGCCTTTTATCTCCGCAGGCGGTAGTGGTATCGTGGTCTTTTCCTTAGCCGTTGGATTGTTGATGGCAATCGCTCATCGATCCGCCCATGCACCGGCCATGGACGTCGTCGTGCAAGAGTCTGATGTGGCCTAAGACTAGAACGTCAGTAGGAATTGTGTCATTATGGTGTCAGCTATTGGAACTTCAGATGCCCCATTAATCGGCTTTGCCGGCGGTGGCACCGGTGGGCACTTATACCCCGCATTAGCCGTCGCCGAGGCGCTGCGCCGCCAGCTACCCCACGCGCGTTTCGTCTTTTTTGGCACGAATCGACCCATCGATCAGCAAATTATTGGTCAGGCGGGTTACGAATTAGTGAAACAAACACTCTCGCCACTCAGCGCCGCGCCGTGGCGCTGGCCAAGCATCCTGCACCACTACCGCGCATCCATGCGTCGGTGTAACAGAAGATTTGATCGAGACATGCCAGCCATGATGATTGGCACGGGCGGGTTAGGGTCCGTACCGCCCATGCGAATCGCG
The DNA here is from genome assembly GCA_029260115.1 of Phycisphaerae bacterium. Lineage (GTDB taxonomy): Bacteria > Planctomycetota > Phycisphaerae > UBA1845 > UBA1845 > JAJRPG01. The sequence continues at coordinate 120,415 of JAJDDW010000016.1, forward strand.
ATGCAGTTGGGATTGCCCACCGCATTACTCAATCCAGACCTGCTTCCAGGCCGGGCCAATCGATACCTTGCCAAGCGTGCCGACATCGTTTTTACCCAGTGGGAGACTTCCACCAAGCATTTGCCCCCTAATATAAATATCCGCGTAACAGGCTGTCCGGTACGAGAAGCGTTTCAAAGCCATAAAATTGTCGATGCCCATCAGCGGTTTAATCTCGACCCCAACAAAAAGACCTTGTTAGTGACCGGCGCTTCTCAGGGCGCTAGGACCATCAACCAAGCCGTGGTCGCGCTATTGGACGACATACAAGCCTTGCCCCAATGGCAGGTGTTACACCTTGCAGGTCAGTTAGATTTTGAATCCGTCACGCAGGCCTATACCGGTCGCACGATACAGTCTTCGGTATTACCATTTACGCATCAGATGTCAGCTGCAATGTCTATAGCCTCGCTGGTAATTTCTCGTGCTGGCGCGTCAACCTTGTCAGAAATAGCGACGATGGGGTGCCCATCCCTGCTGTTGCCTTATCCGTTCCATAAAGACATGCACCAATTAGCCAACGCAGAAATGATGGCCCAGCACGGCGCATCGCTAGTGATTAAAGATTTGAAGAGCGTAGCGAAAAATGTCCCAGCGCTGCGAGCGGTTCTCTTGCCGTTATTGAATGACGAAAAAAGGTTAGCAACCATGGCCACCGCCGCCCGCGACATCGGACGTCCTGGCGCTGCATCTGCGGTAGCCAGCGAAATTCTTACAATCGCCTGTGGTCAGCGCAACGAAAAGGCCAACGAATCAATGGAGCCAGACTTTTGCATGGGACGATAATGACTATAGTCACGACGGTGTCGAACTTATAGCCTATACCGACAGCGCCAGGGGAGAGCAGCAATGACCGTTTGTCTACAGCATCAGCAACCACAAACCGCCGCGAGCGATTTACGCCTTGAAGGGGCCAGCGTGCATATGATAGGCGTTGGCGGCGCGGGTATGTGCGGCGCTGCTCGCATGTTGCTAGACCTCGGAGCCAAGGTCGCTGGCTCAGACCTCAACGCCTTCGAAGGCATGGGCAAGCTTGTACAAGCTGGTGCGTGTATTTTTGTTGGCCATAGTGCAGACCATGTGATCCCGCGCACAGATCTCGTCGTCATCAGTGCAGCTGTGCCCGCTGCCAACCCCGAGCTTGTCGAAGCCCATGAACTAGGCATTCCCGTGATCAAATACGCTCAGCTACTCGGCGAATTAATGCGTTATCACCAAGGATTAGCCATCGCTGGTACGCATGGAAAAAGTACCACCACGGCTATGTGTGCTTTTTTGTTGCGAGAAGTAGGCTTGGACCCTTCGTTCGTCGTCGGCGCAACTTCCAATCAACTAGGCGGAAGCAGTGCTGCTGGTAGTGGTGACCATTTTGTCGTGGAGTCGTGCGAATACGATCGATCTTTTTTACACCTACATCCGCAAGCCGCCGCCATTCTAAATGTCGAGCCGGACCACTTGGATTATTTTGGTTCGATAGAAAACGTGGTCGAAGCCTTCGCATCCTTTGCCTCAAACGTGCCATCCAGCGGTGTCGTATTTGCAAACATAGACGACCACCTAGCCATCCAAGCCGTCGCGGACGTGTCCGCCGAAGTCGTGACCCTGGGCATTGAAAACGAATCGGCTGATTGGCACGCATGTAATCTCACTGCAGATAAAGCCTGCTATTCATTTGACGTCGTGTATCGCAGCCAGCCACTTTTTTCGACTCGATTGAACGTGCCCGGTAGGTACAACGTGACCAACGCGCTAGCCGCGATTGCCCTGGCTCATTACGCCGGCGCTGATCCGGAATTACTCGCTCAAGCGCTTCCCAAGTTTACAGGTATTGGTCGCCGTCTAACGCATCGAGGCCAATGGTCTGGCGTAACCGTGGTTGATGATTACGCCCATCACCCCACAGAAATCCGCGTCACGCTCGACGCCATACGCAAGCAGTATGTGCCGAAGCGATTATGGGTAATCTTTCAACCTCACCAGCATGCTCGGACTCGTTTTTTGTTAGACGATTTTGCGGCGGCTTTTACGGACGCCGACGAAATAGTCATCCCGGATATTTACGGCGCACGCGAAGCGTCAGACGAGAATGACACCATCAGCTCGCAAGACTTGGTGAACCGCATTTGTGAAGTTGGAGGTCAGGCGCAATACATCGCCGATTTAGACGCTGTCGTAACTAAAATTCTTCCTCAGCTAACCCTCGGTGATCTTGTCGTTACTATGGGGGCAGGAGACATTTGGAAAGTGACCGATGAACTGGTGGCAAGAATTCGAGGCTAACATCGAGCAATACGCGCCGCTTGGACCGCTCACGTGGTTTCACGTAGGGGGATGCGCACGATTTCTGTTTCGACCAAATAGTGCCACAAATTTGTCACTTGTATTGAAGCGCGCCCATCAAGAAGGCGTCCCTGTGCGCGTGCTCGGCGCTGGTGCCAACGTTTTAGTCAGCGACGCCGGGTTTGATGGTCTGGTCATCAAACTAAATCATCCCGCCTTTCGCACCGTTTCTTGGCATGCCACCACTGCCCAAGTTGGCTGCGGCGTAGACCTCATGCCATTCTCCCGAAAGTGTAGCGAGCAAGGCCTGGTTGGTTTAGAGTGCGTCGCCGGCGTCCCAGCTACCATTGGCGGCGCCATTCGCATGAACGCGGGAGGCAGCGCCGGAGAAATTGGCACCATTGTGCGTAAAGTTACACTGTTAAATCCCAACGGAACCCTCGATAACTGGCCTGCAGCGCGGCTGCAGCTTGGATACCGCACCAGTGCGATCTCCCGCCACGTTCTATTAGTAGCGGAGCTTGAGTTTGACGCTGACGATCCGAAAGTGGTATCGAGCAGATATGAAAAATTATTCCAGCAAAAACAACAAACCCAGCCACTCGCAGATAAAAGTGCAGGTTGTATTTTCAAGAACCCGGCAGGGTATAAAGCCGGACAATTGATCGACACCGCCGGCTTGAAGGGTACGCGCGTCGGCGGCGCAGTTGTGTCCGATCGGCACGCGAATTTTATCGTGGCCTCAAAAGTGGCCAGTGCCGCCGACATTTTGTCTCTCATCGATTTGATCCAGCGGCGCGTCTTTGAACATCATGGCCTTACGCTAGAACGAGAAATTGACGTATGGGAACCAGTTGGCCAGGAGGCCATTGCGACATGACTATGACACAAGAAAAGAATTCTGAATCGTCGAACGTCAGTCCATCGATCCAGTCATTAGATATCACGGTGCTCGCTGGCGGCGATAGTGCAGAACGCGACGTAAGCCTACAAAGCGGGGAAAGTGTAACTCAGGCGCTTAAGCGACTGGGCCATCGGGTATCGCAACTTGATATAGACGCTTCTCAACTTAGCGCGTTAGATCGCGACGATGATTTTGTTTTTATCGCATTGCATGGCCGATTTGGTGAAGATGGCACGCTACAGAAAATTCTTAATGAGCGGGGCAAGCGTTATAGCGGTTGCGGTAGCGCCGCTTCGAGCTTGGCGATGGACAAAGTTCGCACGAAGCAACAATTTATTTCGTCAGGCTTACCGACACCAGCATTCGTCGTCGCCCGCATGGATAATTTGGATACATTGTCAGATTCCGTTTCGCTTCCTGCAGTCGTAAAGCCTGTTTCGTCTGGCAGCAGCGTCGATACGTTCTTAGTCAAGTCAGCTGAGCAGATGAAAAAAACCGCTGGCGAAGTTACTCAAAAATATGGACAGGCCTTGGTGGAGCAGTTCATCGCCGGTCCTGAGTTGACGGTGGGAATTTTAGGCGACCAAGCTTTGCCGGTTTGCGAAATTCGCACTTCTCGAGAATTTTATGATTACCAGGCCAAGTATTTGGTAGACGATACCCAATATCTTTTCGAAATCGCGCTACCAGAGACGCTCCTTGCTCAAATCCAGTCGCTAAGTTTAGCCGCGCACCGCACATTGGGTTGTCAGGTTATGTCGCGGGTCGATTGGCTGATCGATGCTGCGACACAAAAGCCCTATTTGCTAGAAATAAACACCATCCCCGGTTTTACGAGTCATTCCCTGCTTCCAAAGGCCGCCGCACGTGTTGGAATCGACTTTGACAGCCTTTGCCAGGCTATAGTGGCGGACTCGTACCTTATTGACCGATCTTGTGAATAGCAGCTATTGCTTGACGTTGCCGTAGGGCGACACTGCGCGCGTAAGGTTGAAGTGACCGTCGCATTCGGGATTGCAAATACATGGCCAAGAAGTCGAAAAAAAAACGAGCGGCATTGCTTACGCGAATAGGTGAACGGTTAGCCGAGCTTAGTCTCGTGAGCCGTCGGCGTATCGTGTGGGCGGGCTTAACCGTACTGATAATTCTGCCAACGACCATGCTCGGAGCCGGGGCGGTCGAATGGCTCGATAAGCAACTACTCGATCAAGTCCGCGCGGCCCACCCAGATCCAGTAATAGAATTCGTAGACCTACCACCCTCGATGGTGCGTATAGCAGGGCGCGACCTTAACGGCGCGCTACTACCCGTGCTGGACGGCGATTGGTTAGACGATCACGTATGCCAGCACATAGCCCGACGATTAGCCCGCGTCGGTTGGGTCAAAAATGTGTATTTTGTGCGTCGAAGTAGCGATGCGAAATTTAGAATCAGTTGCGATTACCGCTCGCCTTTTGCAATGGTGCAGCAAGGGGAATCTTTTTCGCTAGTCGATGTCGAGGGCGTTCGTTTGCCCGGCATCTATGGCTACGACCCAGCTTGGCCGGTGATTCAGGGCGTACAGGCCAATGCGCCAAAAGAGGGGGAGCGTTGGCAGGGACGCGATGTCGGTGCAGGCGTCGCGCTGCTAGCAGCCGTGCTAAGTGAGCCTTTCACCCAGCAGATTACAGCAGCGCTTGTTGGAAATTACGGTGGACGAATTGACCCAAAGAGTAGTCACGTCGAGTTGGCCACTGATCGCATGGGAGGCCGAATTCGGTGGGGGTCCGCCCCCGGCGAAGAGATCGAAGAAAATATGATGGGGCAAAAGCTAGCCATCTTGCGGCAAAATTATATTCGGACAGGTCGCGTGGATGCGGGACACGCTGTTGTGGACGTATCGACCTTTCCAGACCGTTTTACCGTGCCAGGATGATGAGATTGTGGTGAGCGGCTGCATTAGAGTGGATAAACAACGGTCTATGACCAAATATTACGCACCCGGCCCCGAATATAGTGGTAGAATGGCTACGGTAGCCTCGAATGACAGATTTGTGGATGGATTGGATCATGACAGACTTATCACCATTATTGACGCAATTGCGCGGATATTTGCAAACTCAAGTGCCAACCATGACGGACAACATCAGTTGGGTCGCGTTAGGCATGGTTCTATGTGGTATTACACTTAGCGTATTGGGCGCGAAGTTCGCCCGGGCTGGCCTGACCACCGCCGGTATCGTGGTCGGCGGTTTGACTGGCATGTACGTCGCTCGTACGGCTGGATATACGGCGCTTTTCGGCGGTTTGATCGGTGCGGGCATGTTAGCCACGGTCACGTTTATCACTTTTCGCTTGTGGGTCGGCGTGCTAACCGCAGCCGTGTTCGGCTCTGTCGCCCTTGGCACGTTTGGTTATAAAGAGGTCGCGCCTCACGTGGCGGAGTTTCAAAATGGCCAACTCATGCCTCAACCCTTTGCACACGGGCTGGATGTGTTGCAATCTGGTGACATAACTATGGCATCCACAGATTCGAGCATCCCCAGCGAGCCAAAGTTGTGGCTGGAAAAATTTTGGACCTTTGTAAATCAGCGTGATGAGAAATTAGCCATCAACGGACAGTTGATCGGTTTGGCGGCCATGTTTACCGGACTCTTTCTAGGCGTCATTGTCGTGCGGTCGATGGCTATTGTGTCAACATCAATTCTAGGCACGAGCATTGCCTTATCGGGAGTTGCGACACTGCTCGCGAAAATGGCACCCGACGCATATGGGGCGTTGCAACATCGGCCATCGATGTTAGGGATGGGTATAGGCGGTTTTTTTGTGACCTCACTCATTTTGCAAACCCTATTAACCAGAAAAGCACCCGAAAAGGCCGAGGCTGGTTCCGGTAAATAATACCCAACTCTTATAGAAATCCCATATTCCTTTCGCTTTCTCGCGACTGGGATTGTAAGTTTAGAGATGATAAGAGGTCTGTAACGCCATTGTGCGCGCTACGGACGACAGACACAGGATTGATCTAATCCGGGAGACATTCTTATGAGTGAATCAGTAAATGACTGGCTCATATTTTTACGTAACGCTGACCATCTCATTGGCTTTCCGTTGTTGGTTGGCGGTGCGGCCTTAATGCTATTTGGATTTCGTATGTGGCGGTTTTGTGTCGTTGTATCGTTCGGTTTGATAGGCGCAGCGTTAACTGCCTCATTTCTCGAGGCTGGCAGCAGACAAATTATCTGCGCAGTTGCGGCTGGTGTCGTCTTGGCTGCTGTGACTTATAGACCTGCGAGATACGCCGCGGCGGTGCTCGGCGGTATGATCATTGCATTTATGGTAGGCTATGTGCTCGAAAATTCGGGTATGCAAGGTTCGGCGTTTGTATTTACCGTATTAGCTACGTTGCTCGTCGGCACGGCTTACGCTTTTATCAACAGGCAACTCGTCATCGTTTTTGTGACGTCAATGCTTGGCGCTACTCTTCTAGTGTCCGGAGTCGCGGCGTTGGTCATGGCTTGGCCAAATTTCTACGGCACCGTGACATCTTTGGGAAGTACAAACAGTTTTGTCGGCCCCTTCCTAATCGTGGTACCAGCTGTGGTTAGCTGCTTTTATCAGGTGGGCGAAGTGAATCGCACGCATTCTGAAGTCTGATGACTGTAAATGTATCAACTATCGCAGTCGTCGCCTGTAGCACGGTGATCGATACGACATGCGACCCATGAATGAATCTCCGTCCTCATTCTTCAGGTGTACCCGAAGATTGGGGCACCGCGGCACGCCTTTAATCATACTGACACCGAGTATACGCCAGCAAATCTTCAAACGCGCAGGGCTTGCGTACCAGCTATAATATGATTACTACACTGTAGTAAGTTGAGAATCATAGTTATGGTGTGAGGTGCGGTTGCGATATGAGTGTAGCTAAGCGACTTGGCGTTAATGCGCATGATCTTCATAGTGATACCAAACGCGCTCTACAGCAGGCGGGCACGCTCGGCGTGCGACTGGTGGAGTTAGCGGCCCACGCGCCGGATATGTCGCCCGCGGCGCTATCGACGAGTGGCCGGCGACACTTGCTTCGATTTATTGAAGGCATGGGTATGCAACTTACCTCTCTCACGGCTGATCACGCCATGCTTCGGCTAACTGACCCATCTACCATAGACCATCGCATAGCGTTGACCAGCGATGTAATCAAACTCGCGGCTGACCTGCATGTTTCTGTGGTTAGTACCGCGATTGGGGCAGTAACACATCCCGATACACATGAGCCTTCTCCGGTAGCTATCGAAGCGTTGCAGCGCATGGGAGAGGCTGCGGATAATTATGGCATCCGCTTGGCACTACGACCCTCAGCAGATGCGCCAGATGCTTTCGCAGCCTTGCTCGATGCGGTGGCTTGCCCCTCGGTGCAATTGGGTTTGGACCTCGGATCATTGGTAATCGCGGGGAATAATCCGATTCGCTACGTGGAGCAATTCGCTACCAAGGTCGCTATCGTCCATATCCGCGACGCCCGCACAGGTATAAGCGATCGCCCCGGCTGCGAGGTGAAAATGGGTGAGGGAGACGTCGATCTAACCGGCGCTCTGGTCACGCTAGAGTCCACGGACTATCGCGGGGCTTATATCCTGCGGCGAACAGGGTCGAATGATCCGATGAGTGATTTATTGGCTGCGCGAGGGCGGGTTGAGGAGTTTTGAGTGTAGTGGTGTTCGGCCATTTCTATGTATTCGTATAAATGCGTAGGTCGGATCATCGATTCGCCGTTTTTGATTTTTTGATGTGCTGGGTCGATGACCCGACCTATGCCACTTATTGTTCTAGTGCCATCGTAGAACATCCATTCGAGGAGTGTTTCCGTGACTTCAAAGGACAAACGCAACCACGAAATCTCAGAATCTAGAGCTCTCGTGCGTCACGCCTTTGGCCTGGCTCAGAGCCTGGGTATCTCGAAAATTCTCGTTCAGGTAGAGGAGCCAGGAGATTTTCGAGCGATTGAGAATGTGAGGAAATCGGAGAATGTTCTCTGGCTTGCGAGAGACCCGGAACTCAGGTTCAAATTACGTCGAGGGGATGCTCATATCGTTATCCCGGATACCGGCTTGACACGCCTCAGTCAGCTCAACATTGCTCTCTTCCAGGCCGTCGTTAAGGAACACATAGCTCTGGATGAGAGCGTAGTCTGCCTCACGGGGGTTGTGGGCTCTATGCGACTAGACACGCTTGTCATTGCCAATCCAAAGAGAGATTTTCCGTGGTTCAAAAGACGGGACTTGGACGCCACGAAGACTGTAGTAGGAAGCCGGGAGTTCGGTCGAATCATAGACATCGCGCTGCGGTTTTCGTCCGAGGGGCGAGAAGGAAAAGCAATCGGCTCCGCTTTTGTCCTAGGCGAACCGGAAGAGCTACATTCACACCTCAGGCAGTTGATACTAAATCCTTGTGAGGGGCATGCCCGCAAATTGAGGAGCATCCACAGCGAAGAATTCCTCGAATCACTACGCGAATTCTCAGCGCTCGACGGTGCATTCGTCGTGAATACGAAAGGCATCGTCGAGTCCGCGGGCACCTATATCGACGCCCCCGCAAAAAAGGTGAAACTCAGCGCAGGATTAGGTGCCCGGCACACCGCAGCCGCGTCAATCACTGCACATACCAACTCGGTAGCCGTGGTCATATCTGAGTCGTCTGGCTGCGTGACCGTATTTCACGATGGCCGAGCCATTCTTGAGCTTGAGAAGCCGAAGCCGATCCCGCGACCGCGAAGTTGACCTGACCCCTTCCGTGGCCACCCGGCCGTTTGACCGGATGGCGGAAGCTGAGACAATAAGTGCTGACACGTGTTCTTTGCCTTAACAGGCGTAATTCAGTGGTAGACACGTAAATATGGTGAACTGTCACACGAAATGGAATCGAACCTGGAGAAACCCATGACACGAAAAGTCGTATGTGTTATCGTATGTTTTCTCGGCGGAGCTGCGTCGATGTATGCCGCGCAGGCCAGCGCCAGTACTAAAGAAGGAGATGCACAATTGAGGCTAGGAAAATTTTCCGTCAGTCTGACCGTCAAGGACATTGCCGTCTCCCGCGCGTTTTACGAGAAGCTCGGTTTCAAGGTGTCCGGCGGTGACCAAGCCCAGAAGTGGTTGGTTCTCCAGAACGAGTCCACCACTATCGGCCTCTTCCAGGGGATGTTTGAGAAGAACATGTTGACCTTCTGCCCCGGCTGGGATCGCTCCAATACAACGCTCCCCGATTTCGACGACGTGCGCGAAATTCAGCGGACGCTGATGAGCAAGGGGCTCACGCTCGCGACCAAGGCCGATGAGTCGAGCAACGGGCCTGCGAGTCTGATGCTGCACGATCCCGACGGGAACCCAATCCTGATCGATCAGCATGTGCCCGCCCCGAAGAAGTGAGCGAGCGCCGTATCATCAGCTCGCCAGCCCTCGGTCAATGGAATCATGGAAGTCCGCGCCGTCGGATGTCGAGTGGCCCAGGTTCTTCTTTGTGGACCTGGGGGAATCGATGATGCCAATTCAATCGACGCAAGATTAGCTTTCGTCCATATCCACGACGCCCGCACAGGAAGAAGCGATCGACCCGACGATTCTTGATTTTGACGTGCCGGGTCGATGACTCGACCTACGCCATTGTGCATAGGACTATGGGAGCAAGGTGATAGTAGTAATGACTAGAAAGTTAGCGGTAACTAGAGAACAAAAGCGTATTGCAGATGAATTATGTGAATTGGGTACAGATGGATTGAGTGTTGTGCTGAATGGAATTTTCATTGAAGGAGTCGATTCGCCAGAGGATTTCATAACTAAGATGTTGGGCGCGTTTCAACCATTTATTCGCGAGGGCTATGCTACCCTGTGTGTCGGAGCTAAAATCGAGGAAACTGAAAATATGATCGGATTGGATGCAGCATTTAATACAATTATATGGAACGATGATTGCCAACGATTCGATGATCGAGACACAAAGTGTGTGGCGCTAGTGACTCTGACCGATAAAGCATACGACACAATTTTTCCGGGCTATCTGTGAAGAATCGTGCGTTGGTCGGGTCATCGACGCGACGTTTTTGAATATTGACACGCCGGGGCGATGGCCCGACCTACGCCAACACCAATTCTTAAAATGTGGCAGTAAAATCCGCAGCACGAGGCTGAGGAGTTACGTTTGTAGAAGCTAATCTAATCTTCTTCTTTGCGTGCACCCATACCGAAGGCTGCCCAAATCAATCCGCTCACAAGAAAGAAAGCTATCCCTGCAAACTTACCTGTCTCTGCACTTAGAAATGCAAAACGAGGTTGTGCGGCAATAAAACAGAGCGTACCTATTAGAGAAGTTCCCATTGCTGCTATGAATTTCGTGCTACGTGACATGGTATAGTACCTCCTGTTGTTTTGACGCATTGGATCTGGACACAGCTCAGTTCCATCAGAATCGTATTCGATGATTAACTGCCGATATTTCTCAAATACTGTACCGAATCCTAGCCATATGTAGCAGTGTGTAAAGACTGAAGCACGAGCCTCTGTGGCGTAGTAGTGGTATCCTGTCCATCCTACTAGATGATCTACTTATATACCTCTCTGGTTTAAGGCGGGTGGCATGCCTAAGCCACTAGGCGCAGGCATGTATGATCGAACGTGATGCCAGCATATCAATAGGGTATATTTATCATAATGCCTATTCCATGCCCGCGCTTTCAGCTTGGGCATGCCACCCAAGATCATATTTGCGCTTGAATTATGAAGACTGGATTCCCGCCTGCGCAGTAATGACAGAGACACGCGCGTGACTGAAGCGGAGGGTATGCGTTACAGCGTGGGAGGGCGGTGCACGGCGTTACAGTTCCCGCAAATGCCAGCCGCCGTCTATGTTGAAAACTTGTCCGGTGCTAAAGGGGTAGCTTCCTTGTGCGATTGCGCCTACGGCTTTGGCTACTTCTTCTGGCTTGCCCCAGCGATTTATGGGGGCCATGCCCTTGGCTATTTTGGCGTTGTAATAGTCTTTAGTCGCGTCGCCAGATGTCATGTCTGTTTCGATGATGCCCGGACTGATTTCATAGACGTTAATACCGTGCTCGGCTAAGCGAATGGCGAACAGCTTGGTGATCATGCTCACGCCGGCTTTGCTAATGCAATACTCTCCGTAATTGCGCGCGGCGGTGTACGAACGGAGGGAGCTGATGTTGATAATGATACCGCTGTCGATGGTGTTGTCGTTGCGGAGGTCTACCATCGCATTGGCTACCCGCTGGCTCATGAAGTAGGGGGCTTTGAGGTTTGTGTTGAGAATTTCATCGAATACTTCCTCATCCGTATCTAGGATGTCAGCTCTGACCTTAGGTGCGATGCCCGCATTATTGACGAGTAAGTCGATTCGGCCAAAGCTTTCTAAAGTGAATGCCACCATCAAGTCACGATGAGAATTGGCTGAGATATCTCCCTGACAAGTCTCCGCCGGTACGCCTAACGCCTCGACGGCTTCTCGGGTGTCCTCGGCTGCGGCTATGTTTTCGTTGAAGTTGATGACGACGGCGTAACCTAATCTGGCAAGCTCAAGGCAGATGGCTCGTCCTATGCCGCGCGATCCGCCGGTGACTAAGGCGACTTTTTGTGTATCGGACACGATGGTTCTCGCTTTTATATTAGGAACTCATTATCGCACGCAAAGGCAATTCCAGGATGACTATCTTAGGCGTAGATGGTGCGACGGTCACTAGAGCGGAATTTTAGTGTAATAGCAGGTAGGGGCGAGCCTGGCGTTAGCCTATTAGTTGATGAAAACACGAGTATGTTAGCGCGTACCCAAGCCGCCCGTGTTGGGCTGTGGCGATACCGGCGCAATCACGGCGGAGGACCGTATTGCCAGCGCTTGACACGCCCATCCTCACAGTCTTGGGGGAACGATGTGTCACCCAAGCGAATTACGTGAGGATACTGTTGAGGCTACTTACGCCGCGTCGTAGTCGTTGCGCTGGCTGCTAGTTCTTCGTCTTTTTCAGATTTTCGAATAGCCTTGCGCGACTGACGGCGTTTTCGTTCAGATGGTTTTTCGTAGTAGCTATGTCTTTTGAGATCGCGCGTTAAACCTTCACGCTGACAAAGACGCTTAAACCGCTTCAACATTTGCTGGATGGATTCGTTCCCGCGAGGCCGTACCTTAATCAAAACAAAATCATTCCCAAATCTAGCACCACAGTTACTCTAAACACACGATTCTCTCCGCTAAGAAGCTGAGCCAAACAGCAGAGAGCCGGGCAGTATAAGCCAAGGCATCGACACCTGCCAGTAGGAGCGTGATGAAAATTTGGGATGAATTTATATTTTGATGATGAGGGGGGAGCTAAATGAGGCTTTAAAAGGTCCGATAACTATTCGATGTGCTAGCGAAGGTGTGGCTCTAGAGGGTCGGTTGTTCCTATTTGATGTCGCATTTTTGATCGTAGAAGGGAGACTGCTACCTCATAGGCACGGTCTGTATGCTGCAATTCCGTTCTTATTTTACAGGATGAAGCGGCTTAGGTCGCTGTCTTCTGAGACGCCGTCTAGTCTTCTTTCTACATACGCCCGGTCGATGGTGATTGTTTCGCCTCGGCGTTGGGGGGCGTCGAAACTGATCTCTTCCATCACCCGTTCCATAACGGTTGTAAGGCGGCGAGCGCCGATGTTGTCTGTTGATTCGTTCACCCGGAAGGAGGCGTCGGCTAGAGCGTCGACGGAGTCTTCGGTGAAGTCTATGAGCACGCCTTCTGTGGCTAACAGGGCTACCTGTTGTTTGGTGAGGGCGTTTTGCGGGGCGGTGAGAATTCTCTTGAAATCCTCTTTGGTTAGATCGACTAATTCAACACGGATAGGCAATCGGCCTTGGAGTTCGGGCATCAGGTCGCTGGGCTTGCTGGAGTGGAAAGCGCCGGCGGAGATGAACAAAATGTGGTCAGTTTTTACAGGCCCGTAACGACATTGGACGGTGCATCCTTCGATGATAGGGAGTAAGTCGCGCTGCACCCCTTGGCGGGAGATGTCTGGCCCGTGCGATTGGGAGGGGGCCGCGAGTTTGTCTATTTCGTCGAGGAAGACGATGCCGCTTTGTTCAGTGCGGCGGATGGCGATTTCTGTAGTCTTGTCTCGGTCTATAAGCTGGTCGCACTGCTGGTCAAAAATGATTTTCCGAGCTTCTTTGACGGTGGTGGAACGCTTTTTTTGCTGGGTGGGCATGAGGCGTTCCATGAAGTTTTGCATGTCAGGCTCTAGCTGGTCCATCCCGACGTTGGACATAATCCCGATAGGTGTACCCTTCGATTCTACCGTGATGTCGATATTGCGTTCTTCCAATTCGCCGTTTTGAAGTTGAACGCGGATTTTCTCACGCGATCGGTGTCTCCGCTCAGCTGTGTCGCTCTCAGTGGCTGTGTCCTTACGATCGAAATCTGTGGGGGGCAGAATCGCGTCGATTAGCTGTTCTTCCGTGCGTCGTTCGGCTTCTATGCGAACGACTTCGGTTTGTTCGTCGTGGACCATGTGAATGGCGAGTTCGACGAGGTCGCGGATCATGCTCTCGACATCTCGGCCATGATATCCTACTTCAGTATATTTTGTGGCTTCGACCTTGATAAACGGGGCGTTGACTAAGCCGGCGAGGCGGCGAGCGATTTCGGTTTTACCTACGCCTGTAGGGCCAATGAGGATCATGTTGCTGGGGCCTACCTCTTCGCGCAGCTCTTCAGGGAGCTGCTGACGTCGCCAGCGATTGCGGATAGCCACAGCTGAGGCTCGTTTGGCATCGGCTTGTCCGACGATGTATTTGTCTAAGGCGTCTACAATTTGCTGTGGTGTAAGATCAATCATTTATATGGCAACATTCTAAGCGTGAAGTTCATCAACTGGGCTATCATTCGAATATTCGACAAACTATGGTCAATCACCGGACTATTCATCTTCTCATGCATCGTACGAGCTATGTTATGCGTTATTGCCCTTTTGTGTTAGTGATTCGACCGCGATGTTTTGGTTGGTGTAGACGCAAATATCTGCGGCGATACCAAGGGATTCTTTGACGATTTCCTCAGCAGAGAGGTCGGTTTTGGCGATTAGTGCGCGGGCGGCGGCGGTGGCAAACATGCCGCCTGAACCGATGCCGATGACGCCGTCTGTCGGTTCTATGACGTCGCCTGAACCTCCGATCATAAGTGTGGTCGAATCAGACACGGCTATGAGCAGTGACTCTAGTCGACGGAGGGCTTTATCGGTTCGCCACTCTTTGGCTAATTCGATGGCTGCCCGCCTGAGGTTGGCTTTATGCTGACTGAGCTTACCCTCGAAGCGTTCTAATAGTGCGAAGGCGTCAGCGGCTGAGCCTGCGAACCCGCATAACACTTGGCCATCGGCGAGTGGGCGGATTTTTTTGGCGTCGTGTTTGATGACCGTACTACCCAAAGAGACCTGGCCATCACCTCCGATAGCGACGGATGAACCCCGCCTGACGGTGAGGATGGTGGTGGAACGGATTATGCTCGATTCATGCTGGTGATTCATATTTTATGCATCCTGTGTTGGCTTGGGACGGTACAATAAAAAGGGCGTTTTGGCAACTTGCCGTAATTTTTGGTGGCCTCAATTCCCGATGAAAGCGGTAGGGACGATCTTGGAACAGGATGGTGGTGATGTGCTTGGAACAAGTGAAAGCTAAACGAATGCTGCATCGCGTCGTATGGCGTTATGTGGCTGTGGGGTGTTTGGCCGCGGTGTTGTCGCTGAGCGGTGGATGTAGTGAGCCTGCAGTGAAGTTGGGTGACGATCAGCCAGCTGAGCGTCCGCCGATTAAGGCAGAGCCGATATCTGTGGTGCTGCCGGAATTGGAAGATCCGAATCGCTGGCTGATTGTGCAAAAGGTGGAAAGTGGCGGAGACGGAGGCTGGGCGACGGGGTCATTTGAGCAGTCACGAAATAAGATTGTTATCGAAACGCACGATGTCGAATCGTTTGTTATTGATACTAGCCGAGTGGCGATAAATTGGAAGAAGTTGGTGATACTGCGGATTGATGGTCGCAATAGCGAGTTACGCAAGCGCGATCAGCAGGTGCTACATTTCATGCTTGATAATAGTGGGCGTTGGGTTGTTAAAGAAGCTGTTAAGTAGTGCTCCGTGTATCAGGGAAACTTATGCACCCTAATCAATAGACACGGGTAAGCTGGTGCTAATTCATGCCACCCGAGTATTTCAATTCTCGTTTTGTTTAATCGTCGCGGATAATTTTTTAAGTCGTTGGATTTCGGCTGATACCTCTGCTCGTTGAGCTTCGCTTAATTTGCGAATTTGTTCCCACCATGGCCGAGCGTCGTCGAGTGAGAGCGCTTGGCTGTAATGATTCACAGCGTCTTGGGCTATGAAAGAATCATTCAACGCTGTAGCTACTTCGGTTTCTATTCTTGCGGCGTCGATGAGCCCGATGGGGTCGTTGGGGTATAGCTCGACGGTAGCTTGTACAGCTTTTGCTGCTTCGATGTAGGCGAGCATACTATCCGCTACGCGCGCTTGCTTTGTGGTTGCGTTGACTATGAGGCGTTGTAGGCGAATATCGTAGGGGTCTCGTGCTTTGGCTTCGCGTAGTGAATCATTCGCTTTGCGTAAATAACTCGTGGGCCTTTCCCTATCGACCGAAGCTAGAATCCACAGCTTGGCTAGTTCAATAAAAGGTGCAGGGTCTAATTTGTCCGCGTAACAGGCGTTTGGAATATTTTTATAAGGTGGTTTTTCACCATTCCTTACTAAGGTCGTTTGTTGTCGTATTGGGATTAGTTTTTCTACGCATTGGAAAGTTTGATACGAGGGTACTAGGGCCGAACCGCATACTGCGACGATTGTGGCCAGACTCGCTATCGGCCAAAACCAAGGGTATTGGTTGGCGCTGGCGCTAGGGGAGACTGCTTTCTGGTGCTGTGATGTAGGAATGACTAGGGCTGAAGCTGCGAAGAATGTGGTGGCGGAGGCCGGGACGAACATGGCGAAATTTATCATGTCATGCAGCAGGAATGCGAAAAGCCCGGCTAGGATGGCTGTGGTTATAAAATGGTTGGGGCGCGAGCCGCTGTCAGTATGAACGGCTAAGTGAGCCATGCATGAGAAGCCAAGTAGCCAAGATGACGTTGTGATGACAGTGGCATAGTAGATGAAGTTTATGTCTGTGGTGCCCAGCATGGGGATGCGAAGTATGGCTACGACTAGCCCAAGTCCGATACCCCATAGCCACCATCGGGGTGCTGGTGATGCTTGTTGAGGCTTAAGTGTCATTGTTGATTGTGGATTGTTGCTGCGAGCGATTAGGTAGGTCACGCCGACAAGCATGGCCAGGATGCTAGCTAGGCCTAGTATGCCCCATTCTGCAGTCGCTTGTACGAATAGGTTGTGCGGGTTGCTGATTTCTTCAGGGCTTTGGATGGATTTATATTGCAGATAATGTCTGCCGAAGTTTTCTCGGCCGACACCGGTAAGAAAGTAATCTCTGATTAGCTTGGCTGAGGCTTTCCAATACTGCCATCGAAACGTCAGTGACATATGCGGGAAGCTGTTGTGGTATAGGCCATGCGATACTGTGGCGATAACGGCTACGATGAAACTCGCCCAGCTTGCCCATAAGATTTTCATCTTGTTGACTGATACCAGCTTAGACCATCGAATCAAACCGACCATCAACAATAGGCCAACCACGGCGGATACATATGCGCCTAAGCTGTGCGTGGTGACGACGCCAGCACCGATGGCTAGGGTGAGCAGTAATAGACCGGAGCTTCGAAGCGGTGCGAAGGTGAAGCCGCCATTTCGCCATCGTTGCCATAATCCGCCAATGGCGAGGAATAAGGCAAGCACCATGTACGAGCCGGTGACGTTGCTGTGAGGTAAAAAGCCTTGGGCTTCGTTGGCTTTAATTCGACTTTCGAACAGCGTCACGGTGGGATTATCAAGTGATATGCCTTGCGTCGCCCAGAAAGATTCTTTGATACTTTCGTAATGTGCCCAGGTATCTGCGTTACCGATTAGCGATTGTTCGAGGCATTGGGCGGTCTGGGCGCACGCAGTGGCTACGATGACGGCGAGTAGTAGTTGTCGTTGGCCTTGGGATCGCAGCAGATTTACGAGTGCGATGGTCATGACGGGTAGGCATAGCCAATCGATGGTGGCGTTGATGGCTAGGCGTTTGTTGCCCGCGAAGCAGCAAGAAATGATGCCCGCTATGGTGAGCAGTAGCAGACCCCACTCTAGACCGGTTTTTCGGTAGTCTGATTTTTTGCCCACAGTTCGACCTACTAGCCAAAGGAGCGTGGCTAGTAGGATTGATAGATCGAATATAATCGTTCGCAACGGTGATGGGTCGCTTACCTGCGAGATAGCTTGTGTGATGCTGCTAGGCGAGGCGTCGTAAGACTCCGAAACCAGGGGACGTAGGGCTATCACGCATAGAATGATGAACAGGGCGGATGTAGCCAAGACGGATTGATTTCGCGGGTGATGGCTCTCTGGATGGCTTTGGCTTTTTGTCATCTTCTGGCGAACTGTACTGGAAACGGCGAGCGCTTGCACTACAATTTAGTCAATCGGGATTTTTCTCGATGAAGACTTAAACTTTGCGGCGATAATCGGAAACTTTCTACCTTGTCAAAAAAAGTGCCATCCAGTCTGAAAGCCCTTGGGCGTCGAGAGTTACCTCAAGAGATTGATGTCGCTGGCCAGCGGTATACCTTGCAGCAGATATTCAAAAACGATTTCTTCGCCATTACCAGTATGTACGAGCGCGAGGGGCATCGGGTTGTGCTCAAAGTGGGTAGACAGGCATCTTTTTTCTTATTCCCACTGGCATGGACGGGTAGGTGGCTGGCAAATCGAGAGTGGGGGGCGCTGACGAGGTTGCAGGATTTGGATGGGATTCCCAGGCCAATCGCGCGTTGGGAGCTGACGGGGGTGATACGTGAATTTGCCGAAGGGCATCCTCTGGAAAAAGGGGAGCATGTTCCGGACGATTTCCATGGCCTACTTGCAGCGCTCATCCAGTCGATTCACGATCGGGGTATGGCTTATGTGGACCTGGAAAAATGTGAGAATGTGTTGGTTGGGGATGACGGACGTCCTCATTTGTTCGATTTTCAAATCAGTTGGCATTGGTCGAAGCGGTGGGGTGGTGAGCTTTGGCCGATGTGGGCGTTGCGGCGATGGTTTCAAAATGGTGATTTGTATCATCTGCGAAAATTGCAGCGCCGCACACGGCGAGATCAAATGTCGGCGGAGGAGCTAGCCGCGTCTTATCGCCGGCCTTGGTATGTGAGGCTGCATCGGACATTGGTGTACCCTCTGCTATGGTGTCGGCGAAAAATACTTAACCGTATTGACCCACGTCGAGACGGGCACGAACGCGGGCGGGTGCATGATGGTGAGACTTTGGATTCGCCTTAGATGCTATAAAACGCATACCAAGTAACACTACTGCTAATTATTATGGGTAAGCTTAGGCTTACCCATGCCATCCGATATTCGTCATACCCACTCTCCTGCGCGGGAATGACGGCATTTTAGAACAATTATTACAAATCGATTTGCACGACTTCCATCTAATCTGATTTTGCGGCTATAGTAAAGTAACTAATCGCAACCGCGCTTTTACTGTTTTCTCTGTTAGTTAGTGTCGCTGCGATGACATAATCACCGGCGGCTAATGGGTCTGCATTGGTGATGATGACGTCGGTAGCTGCTTTGCGTAATACGAAATTTTCACCGGGTGAGAGGAGATTGTAGTCTTGGCCAAGTTCAAACGTACCGTCGTTCGCTTTTAGGCCATAGGCAATAGCCGTGGCTTTATCGCTCATGTCCTGGGATTGGATGATGCATTGGAAATCTACGGCCTCGCCGAGCAGCGGTTTGTGAACGTTAACGCGAAAAGTTGGCGTCGCGCTGGCTGGCATTGTGATGTACCACGGCGTCATTGGTTGCCCATCCGCGTCGTTGTGATATTCGCCGGCGTTACCGTCTATGTTAATCCACGCAGCTGGTTGGGCTAAATTGTCGAGACTAGGCTTGCCCTGGCCTGATTTCGCTGAAGAGTTTGTCGTCGCGCATCCCTGAATAAGGGCTATGATAGCTATAGCAGAAATAGTTGTTACTCGAAAACGCTGCATGGTCGCTCCCCGATCAATGGTGAAGAAATCTCTTAATTTGCGTGACGCTAAGGTCGAGTTGGACTAATGTCAACGATTCGGTCCACAGGTTTACGCCGTGCGGCTATGGTTTGGATTGCCCGTGGCGTTAGTATTGGGAGGGCACAAACTGGAAAATCCCTCACAGCCGAGTACAGTATCTCATTGATAAGCAGGCTAGCGACATCGGCGAGGGTGTCGGGTGCGTTGGCTCTTTAGTACTAACAGGTTTAACTATGCGCTCTAATTTAACAGCTAACCAGATACGGCAGGAATTTCTCGACTTTTTTCGCGGCAAAGCACACGAGATTGTCGAGTCGTCTCCGGTAGTTCCTCACGATGACCCGACCCTGCTATTTACAAATGCGGGGATGAATCAGTTTAAGGACGTGTTCTTGGCTACAGGGACGCGAGACTATAAGCGGGCGGCTGATACGCAAAAGTGCATCCGGGCTGGGGGTAAGCACAACGACCTCGACGACGTTGGGCAGGATACCTATCACCACACGTTTTTCGAGATGCTGGGGAATTGGTCCTTTGGCGATTATTTCAAGAAGGAAGCCATCGCGTGGGCGTGGGAATTGTTGACCGAGGTTTGGGGGATCGATAAGACCCGGCTTCATGTGACATATTTTGAAGGGGACGCAGCCGAGGGGCTTGAGCCTGATACGGAGGCGGCTGAGTTGTGGAAAAGCGAGACGGACATCGACCCGACGCATATTCACACCGGCAATAAAAAAGACAATTTTTGGGAAATGGGTGAGACCGGGCCATGCGGGCCTTGTAGCGAGATTCATGTTGATATTACGCCTGACAAGAGCGGGGCCTCGCTAGTTAATGCGGGAGATGCGCGGGTGATTGAAATTTGGAATCTCGTGTTCATCCAATTCAACCGGGCGACGGATGGGAAGTTGTCTCCGCTGCCTGCCAAGCATGTTGATACGGGCATGGGCTTCGAGCGACTCTGTGCGCTGATGCAAAGTAAGTCGAGCAATTATGATACGGATGTGTTTACGCCGATTTTTGATGCGATTCAAAAACGAACGGGCGCGCCAGCGTATACAGGCCTGCTTCCAAATGAGCCGCAGGCTTCAGCCAGCGCGGACGCGGGAATTAAAAAAGATAAGCAAAATCAACTTATGGTGGACGTGACCTATCGAGTCATGGCTGACCATGTTCGTTGCCTCACGTTTGCGATTACTGATGGCGCGATGCCGAGTAACGAAGGGCGGGGCTATGTGCTGCGGCGCATCCTCCGCCGGGCGGTACGCTATGGCCGACAATATCTCAATATGCACGAACCGTTTCTCTGTGATCTTGTGGAGCCATTGGTTGCCCATATGGGAGATGTTTTCCCGGAATTGCGCAATGGCCCGGATGTAGATCGACCGCGAGATAACATGGCTTATATTTCGGAAATACTTCGCGATGAGGAAGAGTCGTTTGGTAAGACGCTGGATCGTGGCATAAAACTTTTCAACGAAGCTGCGGAGTACTCCCGTAAACATCATCATGGCCGAGTGAGTGGTGATGATGCGTTCAAATTGCACGATACCTATGGCTTTCCGATCGACCTAACGGAACTCATGGCCGAGGAACAAGGGCTTACGGTTGACATTGGTGAGTATGAAAGATTGATGGAAGCGGCGCGGGAGAAGGCGCGGAACAAGCCCGCAGTAAGTTTGATTTATGGTACCTCGACAATGACATTAACAGTAACAGGTACGGCGGAAGCATTAGGTCCAGATTCGTATGGCAACATCGGTTTTGTTGGTTACGACAATTTAGAGTTGCAATCCGAAATATTCAAGATCATTACTGACTCAGGATCGAAAGAAAATATAAAGAATGAAGAATCTGGCGCTCTAGTTCTGATGGCTACTCCTTTGTACGCTGAGAAGGGCGGACAGGTTAGCGACCAAGGAATCATCGAGTGCGAAACAGGTGTCTTTCAGGTTGAAGCGGTAACTCAAGAGGGCTATTATTTTATTCATCATGGTAAATGTATTTCGGGAGAACTGCATCAACATGCCAAACCAGATTTTATACAGGGTGTTAAGGTTATTGTTGATCGCAATCGCCGCATTCCCATCACTCAAAACCACACCAGCACCCATATTTTGAACTGGGCGTTGCGGGAGGTATTGGGAGATCATATCCAGCAGAAGGGGTCGTTAGTTGATCCGGAGAAGACGCGGTTTGATTTTTCTCATAATAAGCCAATAAGTGACGATGAGTTGGCACGAATTGAAGAATTGTGCAACGAGCAGATCAAGGCTGACCATCGCGTTTATACAAAAGAAGTAGGCCAAGAGGCAGCTCGGAAGATAAATACGCTACGGGCAGTATTTGGTGAGAAGTATCCCGATAATGTACGCGTGGTTTCTGTCGGGGCGGACATTGACGAGATGCTGGATAACCCGGCAGATCCTAAGTGGATGAAGTATTCCGTGGAGTTCTGCGGCGGGACGCATCTCAAGACCAGTAGCGAAGCGAAGCGGTTGGTGCTTACAGCTGAGGAGGGTGTCGCTAAGGGCATTCGCCGATTGGTGGGCGTGACGGGCGAGGCCGCGGACCAAGCTGTCGCCACGGGAGAAGCGTTCGTGTCGGAAGTTGATTTGTTACTGAGCCGCGGGCTTCAGCCCGCGCTGACTAGCGAAAGCAAATCAAACCCCGAGCCTATCTCTGTGTGTATTGCCGATATCCAAAACCGGATCAACGCCTCGGTCATCCCCCTGTCCGTGCGCCGGGTGTTGCATGACAAGCTGGCATCGTTACAAAAAATCGCTAAGAAACAGGACAAAGAAGCCGACACTGCTTCGGCGGGGGAGGTTCAAGACAAAGTCGCAGCACTACTTGTCGAGGCTACGGTTGTTGGTGATGTGAAAGTTATTGTTGGCGAAGTCCCCTCAGCCAAGAGCGATGCGCTGCGCGGTGCGATCGATTGGATTCGTAACAAGACGGATGCTTCAGCGGTACTGTTAGTTTCGGTAGATGACGACAAGGTGACACTACTGGCTGGTATGAGTAGGGATGTCGTCGGGAAAGGCGTAAAGGCCGGCGATCTGATAAAAGAGATTGCGCCGCTGGTAGGCGGTCGAGGCGGCGGTAGGCCAGACATGGCGCAGGGCGGCGGTAGTGACCCCGCCGGTGTGCCTAAGGCTATAGATCACGCGAAGCAGTGGATTACGAGTAAGCTGAGCGCATAAGGCACAATTCTGTGGCTTTATGTAAGTTGTAAGTCCGCGGTTCGTTCGTGGAATATGCTGTTTTAGACGGCCAATGCAGCCTTCTTACCCCTAATATTTCATTTAGTAAAAAAAATTATCCGCAGGTCGAAAAAAACGTCTTGGGCGGCGTTTAGGTAGATGAGGTGACTGGTTTTTTGTTGCATACTACCTTAACCAAGGAGAAAATAGATGATTAGAGGACGCATGCATTTGGTGATCGGGACAATGACGGCGCTGACCTTGATGGCTGGCCAAGTCGATGGGGCGTGGGCACAGACTTCAGGCACTGATGCGGGGTACGAACATCAGGATTCTCGGCTTGATGTGAGCTTTTCTGGTGGGAAACTCATCGACTACGTTGAATCCATTCGTCGCTCTCGGCCTAAAGGGGCGGCTAACATTGTCGTAATGCCTAATGCAAAAGAATTGCAAGTGCCGCCAATCACACTGGTTGCCGTGACGGTGGAAGCCGCAGTACGGTTGCTAGAGGGGGCGTATACATTGCCCAATGGAGCTTTCTCAGAAGTTGACGTAGAAACATATGAGATTGCTGGCACAACTGATATGGTGTTCAAAGTCACGGCGCAATATGAGACCCTCGAAATTCGTTCGTCGGTCTGGAGTCTAGATAGCGTGCTCACTGATGGACATTCAGAAGCGGAGCTGTTGGGAGCGGTGGATGTAGTACTCTCTTTGTTTTCAAACAAGGCTGAAATAAAGTTTCACCCACCAACCCGGCTACTGATCGCACGAGGTACGGACGAACAGTTGGACTTGGTTCGAGAAGTGATTGAGCAACTAATTAGCAGCGCGGAACAAAAGCGGGATCGAATTCGTGTATTAAGATTAAATATTGAAAATTTGATGGATCAACAGCAAGAACGTCAGTCAGCGATGATTGATGAAGATGCTTCGTTGGTAGAAGAAAAGCATACCCTAGATATGATACTTCAGCAGAATTCACGGGGAGAACTAGCAGAGGTGGAAGTCATTGAAGCCCGCGGAGAGCTTAAACGCGCTCAGGCTCAGTACGTTAGAGTGAAAGGTCATTTGAATCGGATCAAAGAACATTTGAAAAAAGCGCAGGATGCGCTAACTGAGCTTACAGGGCCAAGCTTATGACAGTTGTCGACGTCGCGCATGAATGTGTGGCGATCGCTAATGAAAGCAATCAGAACGTGGATCATATTCACAGACTGACAACGGCTATCGCTTCAGGTGATCCTGAAGCGTTTGCCCTTTTATATAAGGCCAAGTTCGACTTTGTGTTGCGCATCGTGCGTAGGACGACTCGTTTTGATGAGCAGACATCGCTGGACATGGTGCAGGATGCGATGTTGCGTGTGGTGCGGCATATGAAGCCGATTAAAGATGAGAAGGCGCTCGATGGTTGGTTGGCTCGTATTGCGAAACACGTGGCCTTGGATTATCTGAAGCGCGATCGCCGTCGTCGCATGAGAGAACTTGCCTCGATGAACGGTCGTAGTCAGGTGACGGAAGAGAGAATAGAAGCGTTGAACGAAAAAGCCGCGTGGCTACGACGTGAACTTTCGGGCTTGGATCGTGTTAGTGCTGGTGTTATAGAAATGCGCTATTACGCAGACCTGACATTGAAAGCGATTGGTGAGCGACTCGGTCTGTCATCTGGGGCTGTTCACTCCCGGCTGCGCAGATCGATTAAGACGTTGCGCGAGCGAATGAAAGAGAACGATCATGAATAAATTAGGTAATAACCAGGAATTTGGGCGCGGAGGCCCTGATGCGGCTGACGACTCGATGCTATCTGACGCGGGGCGTTCGAGGCGCGATGAGATGCTTGTAGAATTGCAAGGCGTCGTTGTAGGAGAAGGGCGTCGGCGTCGCG
Organism: Phycisphaerae bacterium; assembly: GCA_029260115.1. GTDB lineage: Bacteria > Planctomycetota > Phycisphaerae > UBA1845 > UBA1845 > JAJRPG01. Next base: position 144,920 of record JAJDDW010000016.1, read on the forward strand.
CGGTGCGTAGTTGCTCATTGGCTGTGATGATGATTCTAGTCGGCGTAACGATAGTGGGCAGGTGGCCTGTGGCTCAATCGCCGGTTGCTATTACGATGAACAATAAGATCGAACAGAAAGAATCAATCTCGCACATTCAGATCGTACGATCGCGTCCCGAAGCGGTGGCTGCGATGATCGCGCTTCCGACGGTAGACCTATCCACTTACTACGTTGATGACCGCGAGTTGGTGAATACGCTATCATCAATTGGACGTCCCAGCGGCCTTATTCGTAAGGGCGGCGATGTTCGCCTAGCGGCTGCAGTGATTGATCCTATACTGCAACCGCATTGAGTTTTACCTAGCCGCGTGCGATGTTATGGGCGCCTAAAGAAAATAGCGCGAACTGCGCCTCGCGATCATCTGAGTGATTGATGTTGGCTGCGTTGCTACTGCGATCGCTCTCATACTACTTCTTCGTCAGCGTTCGTCCTATTAATTTACGAATTTAATGCACTACCGTTGCAGCTTCTTTGTCGTAGTTACATAGGGCGACTTCTGTATGGCCTACGTCTGGACAACCCAAAATTTCACGCTGATTCCCGGCGCTCCGCGAAGTCCATATCCGACTCGACAAGATGCAGGAATTTATCAATCGGGCAGATTCGATCGACGGCAAGCACGAAATGGTCGTAACTATTTGCGTGGCACCGATCAAAAAAAATAGCTGCTATATACGGAAACGAGAACGCGATGATTTCTCAACGGCCTGGCGTTTCCGCATATAACAGCTTTTTTACAAATCCCTGTTAAGACTTAGTCCGCCAATGGCAAGCCCGATGGCACGCTTTGCGGTATGTCGTTTATCGACAGCGTCGCAATGCTTGGCGACGTTAATGCCTGTAAGAATGACACGATGTCCGCTACCTGACTATCGCTAAGATCGATGGCTGCCGTGTCTACCGGGTCAGCCGCTGCGATAATGTCGGCCGTTTTATTTCCTCGGTATACCGCGGCGAATTCATCCGGCAGTTGGCTCGCATCATAGTTCGTAGCCGATGTCTGCGGGTCGAGTTCATGCCTAACGGCTGCTTCGAGCGTGGTGAAAGCGCCGTCATGCATCCACGGGCCGGTGGCTGCGACGTTACGCAGTGGCGGTGTGCGGAATTTATATCGATCGCCGTCGTCGCTGGTCACGTTCGCTCGTCCATAATCGCCAAGTCCGTCATCGTCATTACCCTTGCCCGGGCCAAGTTGTGGTACGACGCGGTTATGAAACAATTCATCAGTTAATAACGAACCGCTATGACACGATGAGCAATTTGCCGATCCATAAAAAAGAATTGCGCCGCGTTTAGCCGAGTCAGACATAGCCGAGGTGTCGCCGTTTAGATAATTGTCAAACGGGCTGTCATCCAACGTCCAGTGTTCAATTTCAAACGCTGCAATCGCATTGGCCGCATGCCCGAAGTTTAGATCGTCAGCTAAGACGTCCGGATAAGCCGCTGCGAACAAGCTCACGTATTCATCATTGGCTAGTAGGCGGGCCATGAGGCCTGCCCAGACTGAAACGAGGTCATCGACTGCGATATTCGCTAGCTCGTTGTCACCAGCCGTGCCCCGCATTTCATCACCAGAGGTGACTGGAAACATAGCTTGAACAGCCAATGCACCATCAAGCCCCTCGGGTAGTCGGTCGCCGGCCGGTGAAGTAAATGTCCCGTCGCCGTTGTCAGCTACGCGGGCATCCCAGAACATCGTGGTGAAATTGCCTCGATTGAATATCTCTGGTGAGTTTCGTGGAATCAACACTGGGCTACCATCATCACCCACCAGCGCAGATCGTGATAATCCCAGCCCCTCGCCGCCTTGACCCTTCGCCAAAGGCAGTCCATCGCCGGTGAAAGCCGTTGGCGTGTGACAGGTGGAACAGGAAATGTTGCGATTACCGCTGAGAAGCTTGTCGAAAAATAACGACTTGCCCAGGGCGACCTTCGCCGGGTCCGTGCTAGGTTTTTGTAGTGCTGTTAGACCAGCCACTGCTGGTAATGAGCTGAAATCAGTGTCCAACGAGTCTACCGAGCCGTTTGGCGGTACGACGATGCCTGGACATCCAGTTATGGACACGCACAGTAAGCCAATGATCATTGTTTGTAGTTTCGACATCGTAGGTCTCCCATAACCGTGAATTCGCTGAGGTTGCGATGGCCAAGTGATTGCACGAGCTTATGCGAATGCAACTCAAGTGGAATAGCGTATCCTCTCTCATGTTGTCCGACAAGGCTCTGACGCAGAACCTAGCGTTAGCTGATATTATCGACAAGAAAAGACGATCACAAGATAGCAAATTGACGGATAAATAAGCGTTCTTTTGGGACGTGCTATTTACGCTCGTACCGTTGTTTCCATGTGGGCATTTTTTCTATCGTAACATCAGCCCATAGGCCTACACCACTACGGCGAGCGCGTTGTTCCACATCTCTAAACTTGTTGAAATAATGATGCTTGAATCGCAGGTCTGCATAAGCGAAGCCTTGATTAATGAGCATTTCATTGAACATTTCGCCCCCGCGCTCAAGAAAAACATAAGCAAGCAATCGTCCATATTTACCGCGTGTATCCGTTGGCGATAGGACAACGTAAACTTCACGATCTGCCAACGTGTTCTTGGTGAAGGTTGAAGCTTGTTCGCCGAAGTGCATGCCGGGCTTGTTGCCTCTAGCTACCTCCGGCGTATCCACCCCCCACAGACGAATGCGTGTCGTGTCTTTGTCGCCATCCGGTGCGTCGATGTCCAGGGTGTCGCCGTCCACGACGCGCGTCACGCGAAACGCTTTGTTGTGATAGTGATCCCTGTCGCTGCCAGAAGGGGCAACCACAACAACTCGATTGCACACCAAAGTTAGAACGGAAGAAAGAAGAATCACGCACACGACAAAGTGCCGACGCCAGAATGGTGGCAGTTCAATAGAGGACGGCAGTTTCGCATGCTTAGGCATGATTATGGTATTTCGTTGATTTGATTGGATCGCGGTTCGATTTTATCCAGGCCAAAAGCATCGTGAATGCTACGCAGGGCGCGAGCGCCGTCCACATTACTGACAATACAGCTAATCACGATTTCGCTTGTAGAAATGTTTTTGATATTAATCTCCGCTTTAGCCAAGGCGTCGAACATGGTTGATGCCGCGCCCGTGTGTGTACGCATGCCCACGCCAATCGCGCTAATTTTCGATACGCCCTTGTCGATACTAACACCATCGAAACCCATGTCGCGGGCTAATTGTTGGCACAGGTTTTGTGCGGCGGGGGCATCCGAAGCATTGGTAGAGAAGCTGATATTGGCTAACTTGCCTTCGTCGTAAATATTTTGAACAATGTCATCAACTAGAATATGATTTTGGCCTAGCACCGCAAAGATGCGCGCCGCTAGTCCGGCCTGGTTGCTCACGCCGTTGAGCGCGATGACCGCTAAGTCTTCTTTGAGCGTGACACCCTCTACGACAATTTCTTCCATGCCTGAGGTCTCATTCATAATCATGGTTCCCTTCCCGTCAGTCATCGAGCTTCTTACGTGTATGGGGACGCCATACTTTTTCCCGAATACGATCGCTCTTGAGTGCATGACCGATGCGCCAGCGGCAGCCATCTCTAGCATGACATCATAACTAATCTGGTCGATTTTCCTGGCCTGGGGCACGATACGCGGGTCCGCAGTATAAACGCCATCGACATCCGTATATATTTCGCACTGATCCGCATCGAGCACCGCTGCCAGTGCCGCGGCTGTTGTATCCGAAGCGCCGCGGCCTAAAGTGGTAATCTCGCCGCTGATGTCGATACCTTGAAAGCCGGCAATAATCACAATTCGATCGCAGGATAATTCTTGATCGAGCCTGTCCCGATGAATTCTCTGGATACGCGCACGCGAGTGAACACTGTCCGTATACAAACCAAGCTGGGCAGCTGTAAGGCTGATCGCCTCATGCCCAGCCGCGTGGATCGCCATGGCTGTCAGCGCAATCGACACTTGTTCGCCAGTGGTCAGCAGCATGTCCAGTTCTCGCTTCGGCGGTTCCGCGCATATCTCGCTTGATAAAGCTAGCAAATCGTCGGTCGCATTTCCCATAGCTGATACGACCAGAACCACGCGGTATCCGTCGAGCTTGGCTCGAATAGCACGGCGGGCAGCCCGATGGATTTTCTCCGCGGTCGATAAGCTAGAACCGCCAAATTTTTGTACGACTAAACGCATGGTACATATAATAACACTGCGCCCGCATAATGGCGATGGTAAAAATGATTAGGGCCGAGACGCGCTAAACTTCTGTTGATTCGCCACCACGACCTTTATTAGAATTGTTGCTAGACACAATACCGGCGGACACCAGTGGACAAGGAATTCAGGCTGATAACACATATTTGACCAGAGTCTTCCCTCGCCCTGAACTTCCTCCTTGGTTAGGCCTTCACGCTGTCCACGTGCCAAAAATTGCACACGAAACTTCAGAATGACGTGACGGAGAGCGCGGTGAGATGGTGAATGTCAACCACGCCGCCTTGGCGGCAGCAAGTCATTAATGTAGACCTTGCAGCCTGATCGCCCAGGGGTTCTGTCCGTGTGGCCTCCGTCAGCAAGATCACCATATGGCTTCGAGATTCGACAAATGTGACTCCTTACGGGTGATCGTAAGCGCGACCTCTCTAATCGGTCAAAACACCACATGTTGCCCGCACCGCCCATCGATGCAGGACATAGAGTGACACCAACGTACAGCGGCGCACACAGATGGAAAATGAATTACAACGCGTCGCTTCGTCATTTAGATTCAAATAAATGAACACAATGTTCGCGGCTACGTAACAGACCGTACGCGCCGATTGGACGGACCTGTAGACTGCTCAGTCATGAGTATAGTGTTACGTCGTGATGCCGTAATGTTTCATCTTCCGCCACAGTGTTGTGGGCGAAATTCCAAGATCAATTGCTGTTCGTCTTCGGTGATTGGCGTTGCTTGCTAGCGTATCACGAATCGCACCAGCCTCCGCATTGGCGAGCGCTTTCGAACCTGTAGTAGTCGTTTGCTCTGCAACTACGCTTTCGTGCGATCCGTCGCACGAATCACCCATCACGAAACGGGGCAAGTGTCGTAACTCGATTCGACCGCCTTCACAGAGTACGAATCCATGCTCGATGATGTTTTGTAGCTCACGAACGTTGCCTTGAAAATCATAACCCAAGATCACTTCAGCCACCTCGGACGAAACACCTGCGATATCTTTACCCTTAACCATGTTGAAATAATCCACGAAATGATCGATGAGCAGCGGCACGTCGTCTCTTCTTTCACGTAGTGGTGGCAGCTCAAGGGTCACCACATTTAATCGATAATACAGATCGTCCCGAAACTTACCCTCACCCACCATGTCGCGAATTGGGCGATTGGTAGCTGCGATGATACGCACGTTGGCGTTAAAGGGCTTGATGCCCCCTAGAGGTTCATATGTTCGCTTCTCGATGACCCGCAACAGTTTTGTCTGTGTAGCCAAGCTTAGGGTCTCAACCTCATCGAGAAAAATGGTGCCACCCTCTGCAAGTTCGAATCGACCGGGTTTGTCTTTTTTGGCGTCAGTGAATGCGCCTTTTTTATAACCGAATAGTTCGGACTCAAGCAATGTTTCGGGAAGCGCGCCGCAGTTCACAATAATGTACGGATCATCACGGCGCGGGCTTAGGTCATGAATCGCGCGGGCAAAGAGTTCCTTACCTGTTCCGCTCTCACCCTCAAGTAGAACCGTGCTCTCGCTCTCCGCAACAGGAGGCAAGATCTTGAACAGGCGGCGCATGGGGGCGCTTTTCCCGACGATGTCATGATAGGTATAGGAGTCTGTCAGCTCCTTCCTCAGCTTTTCGACACCGGATAAATCGCGAAAGGTCTCCACCGCACCGACTACGCCGCCGGCGCATTGGCGGAGTGGCGCGGCACTCACGCTCAACGGAATCTCATGGCCAGCTGAAGTGAGGATTGTCACGCGCCGGTTCACAACAACATCACGCGATGCCATCGCTTCGAGCACGGGACAGCGATCCTCACAAGCATCTGCGCGAAGAACGTCAAAGCACTTTCGTCCGATCGCCATATCACGGGGAATACCTGAGATGGCCTCCGCCGCAGGGTTGAAGGCCGTGATGTTGCGGTTCGTGTCTACCGCCATGATGCCATCCGCGACACTTTCCATAATCGTACGGTAAAGCATCCCAACATCCGATGAGGCGTCTGACTTATGCTCGGGTTGAAGGCATTCTGCGGCAGTCATTGATCTGCTCCAAGTATAGAGCTTGCGCCCGAAAACGCGCAACGTTTCACAACCGTTCATATTTGCAACGTCTTCAATCGCAGCGTTGCATAATTGCGTGCACATTGCATACCAATTTCTCAGTTAAACGCTCGTCGTGTGCTAAAACAGCGTTAACTGTTACACGCACAAAACAAGGTGCCTGGCATGATTCGTGTCTATTACGTATTACGGCGTGATGAGTCTTACGCACCGTGCGCAAAACATAAGGCTCTCTGACTTCCCAGAACGGTGGTCCCTACAGACGGCCGAGGTGACGACCATGAAAGCTGCGATTGCAGCATGCAAAGGACGAGTCTGCCAACGGCTTGACTGTGCCGACTGGCTTATTGTGTTGGACGTTCAGCAAGCCAATGTCCGTAACCGTCAACGTTTAGAAATACGAGATTGGCCGGTTCACGGACGAGCGGCACGGATCGTGTGCTTAGCCATTGAGCAACTGATTTGCGGCGCGGTGAGTAGCTTTGATGAAGCTGGTCTTGAAGGCTCGAATGTTCGTTTAATCGCAAATGTCACCGGCCCGGTTGAGGCTGTTGTTGACGCGGTTCGTTTTGGAACGATCGCGAACGGACAAAGCTATTGGCATACGCAGGCTGATGGGCGTTTGCAAGGCTCTTGAGGCTGATGCTACTCGATATTGGCTTCTCGGTATGGATTGAATAGGCCGAAACAATGACAAAATCAACGCGACAGGTACGTGAATGGGGGTTGTTATGGTCCAACTTAGCAAGCAGGCTATTCAAAGCGATCACGCGCATTGGCTCAATGATTTCGCAGCGTGGAATCGAGACGCTGATCGATGGCAAAACTATCATGATGCCGCGCTATCTGAAATAAGACGCTTGTACACAACCATCGTCGCGTTAAGGTCCGCCGTACGAGGACATGCAGACATAATCAATGGTTATTCGGTTTTGTGCCATCATCATGCTGAAGCAACCGCCGACCACCCAGAAATGAAACAATGTGACACTATAGCGTTCGTGCATGAACAGATGGGCGCTAGACACGCCCATCTCAAGGAAACTCATGAACGAATTGGCCAGCTCCACGGATCAGTTGTTCACAAGCTTAAGCAACTTGAATTTACTGGCGCGCATAGAGAGGAAGGTGAAATATGCTCCACAACCCCATAACATCGCTGGAGACATTGGCGGTCCACGCTGGCATCGGGGAGTTCAATTACCGACCGGTCGTACCACCGATTTACCAGACATCGACCTTTTCTTTTGAATCTGCCTCCGACGGAGCAGCCCTCTTTGCTGATGAGAAGCACGGCTACATCTACACGCGGATGGGTAATCCAACGGTCGACGCACTGGAGCAGTGTGTTACGCAATTGGAGGGTGGGCACAAAGCGCTTACCTGCGGCAGCGGCATGGCCGCTATTCACACAACGCTTGCAGCGCTACTGCAGATAGGTGACCATGTAGTCTGCAGTGATGCGGTATACGGTCCGACTACCACACTCATCCAAACTATTCTGGGGCCCCTTGGCATCGAATCGACATTCGTTGACACGTCGAATCTGGATGCAGTTCGTCGCGCCATTCGCCCCAACACCAAAGTGGTCTACGTCGAGACGCCCGGAAATCCGACGTTGGTCATCACCGATATTGAAGAAGTCTGCAAATTGGCACATGAGTGCGAGGCGCTGGTCGTCGTCGATAACACGTTCATGAGCCCGATTCTCCAACAACCCATGCGCTTTGGTGCCGATGTTGTTGTTCACAGCATGACGAAGTTTCTTAACGGCCACGCTGATGTGATCGCCGGTGTGATCATCGTAAAAAACCAGACTAGATATGAACAGTTCCGAAAAGTGCTCAATCAGCTTGGCGGAGTGCTGGGGCCGTTTGAAGCTTTTCTTGTTCACCGTGGCATAAAGACTCTTGCGCTTCGAATGGATAGGCACACCAAAAATGCCATGATAGTAGCCAAATTCCTGGTGAACCATCCGGCAGTCGAATGGGTACGATACCCCGGCTTAAAAAGCCATCCGCAGTATGAGGTTGGTCGCAAACAGATGTTAGGCGCGGGCGGACTGATTAGCTTCGGATTGAAAGGTGAGCTGGTGGCCGGTCGGGAGATGATGAACGCACTACGATTATGCACCTTAGCTGTCAGTCTCGGTGGTGTGGAGACGTTGATTCAGCATCCCGCAACAATGACGCACGCCTCCATGGGGCGCGAGGCTCGGATACAGGCTCATATCACAGACGGACTCGTTCGGTTGTCCGTAGGTATCGAGAACGTTGACGAGATCATCGCCGACCTTGCGCAGGCTTTGAGCAAGGCGACCCAACCCGCTCCGATGGCCAAAATAGTCGTGCAGAAAGCTGACCCACAAACTCAAGGCGTACACAACGCGGTGCTATAAATCGCCACCTGTAGGGGATTAAAAAATGATAAGCACATTTGAAGGAATCGATCCCATGATCGCCGAATCGACCTTCGTCCATCCCAATGCGGATATCATTGGCCAAGTGACCATCGGTTCCGGATGCTGGATTGGTCCGGGTGCACGAATTCGAGGCGACTATGGCCGAATCACGATTGGCGACAACAGCAGTGTCGAAGACAACTGTGTGATACATGCGCGGCCCGATGATGAAACAATCATCGGGAGCTGGGTGACTATTGGACACAGCGCCATCATTCACAACGCCACGATCAACGATTGGGCAATTGTGGGCATGGGCAGCATCGTATCCGATTGGGCTATCGTCGGTGAATGGGCGGTGATTGCAGAGGGTGCGGTCATTCGACAGCGACAAAATATCCCAAATGGTGCGATTGCAGTGGGCATCCCCGCACGTACGCTCGAAAAGTGTGTCGGTGAAACATACAAAGCGGAATGGACGAAATTCAAGCGTATCTACGTTGATCTCGCGCGGCGTTATCTAGCGGAATATAGCTGAGCTTGGGACTGTTTGGAGGAACACCATGGCCATACATAGCATTACACAAAGTGTTGCAGAAGAAGAACACGCACGTTGGCACGCCGATCATCTGACATGGGCTGCTGATGTTCAGACATACGAACGCACGATTGACGCAGCTCTATTTGATGTTGAATTGGCACTGTGGAATACGCAATACGCGAAGCTGGACCACAGTACATCAGCTGATGAACTTGAACACATACATACGACGCTAAACGACCTCGCAGGTATGTTGCGTGAACACGGAGATATAATTCGTGAGCACGAAGTAGCCATCATTCAACACCGACGTCTTGTTTCGACGACTCCAAATTTAGATTCCTCCATCACGTCAGGACAGGGCCACATGGTCATGGCTCTAGTACACGACGATCAGTGCGTTTTCCGTGAACGATTTAAAGTAAGCTTCGACGCAACGCTGTACATGCTACGTAGTCTGCTCGAAAAAAGGTCTAGTCCCAATGAACAGGCTTAACACCATTTACTGTTCACCATACCTACCACGCGCGGCGGCGGTGTGTCCCAACTTGTTATATCTGTCGCTGCGCGAATGGTATCTGGAAATTCTTAAATTAGTAGCTTTTTCTATGCCCAAAACCGTCGAGAAACTCGACGCGCCACGTAGAAGAATCCATCACGCACACAACCTATTTGTGCGCAAGGATTTACATCGTAGCGACGCCCCGTCGAAGACATGCGCGCCGAGAAACCCTGCGCGGGGGGCCGGCGCGAATTCGTATCGTGCCATTATTATGACATCTATAAGTTCTTGCCAACACTTCACTTATAGCAATTGTAGTCCCTATTTCATAGCACACCGCGGACCGGTACAGCGGATGCATTCACAGAGTTACGCCTTGGAGAATAATGGCAAAACTTTGTTAAGGAGGTGTGCTATGACTGTCATTCTTGTTGTACTGACGATTGGTATTTTCATTCTGGTTGAGTATGTGATTCAGCGCAAACGGGAAAAGGAACTTAGCCTCGTCGGGGAGTCGCTTCAGCAATCGTTAGAGGAGACTGCCCCTCAAGTAGTCGCCGGTATTCGATTACCCGCACCACTGTACTACCACCAAGGACATGCGTGGGTCCATTGGGTGAGTCCGGATCAGGCGTTCGTAGGAGTGGACGACTTTGGCCGCCGACTTATCGGCAAAAACGCACAAGTTGAACTCCCCGCTGTCGGAACCAATCTCCGTCAGGGGAGAGACTATGTAGCGATCAATCGAAATGGAGACGAAACAAGGCTCTTGGTACCAATTACCGGCGAAGTTGTGGGTGTGAACCCTGAGCTTGGGCAAAACCCAGGACTCGTCCATGAGGATTCCTATGCTCGAGGTTGGCTATTCAAGATTCGATCATCGGAACTCTTCAAAGAGCTTCCTAATCTCCTTCATGGTTCACTGGCAGTTCGGTGGATGGAAGACACGCTTGCACGATTCCAGCATCGGATGATGACGGCAAACGGGAGCGTCATACAAGACGGCGGTGTGCCACTCGACGACTTGGCCGAGCAGCTTGATCACGATCAGTGGTGCGGCCTAGTTGAGGAGTTCATGCTGACGAAACCGACGCATCGTGGCTAATGAGAGAGAGGACAAGCTATGAATGCCATCCTGTTCGATGTAAATGAGTGTGTGGGTTGTAAGGCCTGTGTATACGCGTGTGCGAAAGAAAACGAGCTTCCCGATACAGACCTTGAGATACTCTCCGAACATCGGTTCACGGCTCTAGAGGAGATCAACGAGGACGAAGAATGGTACCTGAGGCGGATGTGCATGCACTGCGTTGAGCCAAGCTGCGCGTCCGCCTGCCCCGTCGGTGCGTTGAAGAAAACGCCACTCGGACCGGTGGTTTACGACTTTGATAAATGCATCGGCTGTAGGTATTGTATGGTCGCGTGTCCATTCAATGTTCCGCGATACGAGTGGGACTCGATGACCCCCAGGGTACGCAAGTGTCAGATGTGCCACGAGCGCGTTGCCGCGGGGAAATCCACCGCCTGCGCCGAGGCGTGTCCCACGGGTGCCACCAAATCTGGCGAACGGTCGGCGCTCATTGCCGAGGCTTGGCGACGCATCGACTCGAATCCCGACAGTTACGCACGCCATGTCTACGGTGAGAAAGAAGCGGGCGGAACGTGTGTGCTCATCATTGGCCCACAAGAAGTGATAGACGTGCTTAATCCGAATGTCCCCAACACGCCTCTACCGCATAGGACCTGGTTCGTTCTTTCGCAGATTCCAGCAGCGGTCGCCGTTGTGGGGGCCGGGCTGGTGGGGGTGAACTGGATCATTCAGCGCCGCATGAAACTCGCTAGCAACACAAAAACCAGCACATGCGAACACACGAAAGGCGGGAAACCATGAACGCATCCCTGAGAATATTGGCGCGTCCCTGGCGTCTGATCGGATGGCTCTGCGTTGTCGCTGGCTTGGTTGCGACATATGTGCGTTTCACGCAAGGGTTGGGTGCCAGCACGAACCTGAGCGACGACTTTCCGTGGGGGCTTTGGGTGGGCTTTGACGTCGTCTGTGGCGTGGGTCTAGCGGCTGGCGGTTTCACCATCAGCGCAATCGTCTATATCTTTCGTTTCGAAAAATACCGCCCCATCGCCAAACCGGCGGTCCTTGCAGCATTCGTTGGCTATTTGATGGTTGTTGGCGGTTTGCTCTTCGACCTTGGGCATCCATGGCGATTGTGGCATCCCCTGGTCATGTGGAACCACCACTCGGTGATGTTCGAGGTCTCGTGGTGTGTGACGCTCTATACAATCGTGCTAACACTTGAGGTTTCTTCTCTCGTGTTCGAACGGCTGAAATGGTTACGTGCGCTCCGAAGGGTACACCGAGCCATCCTGCCGTTGACACTTGCGGCCGTGTTGCTCTCCATGCTACACCAGTCATCCCTTGGCAGTCTCTTTCTGCTCGTCCCGGGTCGGCTTCACGCGCTATGGTACTCGCCGATATTGCCACTGCAGTTCTTCATTTCTGCGATGGCGGTGGGGTGTGCGATGACGATCGTAGAGTCCAACCTGAGCTCTCGCGCGTTTGGACGGTCTGTCGAAGCGGATGTCCTTAGTGGCGTCGCCAAGATCGCCGCTGCGTTGCTCGGCGTATATTTAGTTCTTCGGGTCGGCGATCTGATAGTGCGCGGCGTGATCACGGAGCTTTGGCCATTGAACCACGCCAGCCTTTTTTTCTTGGCTGAAATCTTTCTCGGCACCATCATTCCGATGGTTCTCTTTTCGATGCACCGCATTCGCCGCAACACGAAATGGCTATATCACTCTGGACAGCTTGCGGTCGTCGGCTTCGTCGTGGCTAGGCTCAACGTAAGCATTACAGGGTTCGAAGTCGCGGCGGGCAAGACCTACGTACCTACCTGGATGGAATTCGCGGTCACGGCGATGCTGGTTACGATAGGCATCAAAGTGTTCTATCTTGCTGCGAAGCACCTTCCGGTGTTCGAGGATGACGCAGACGCTGCCGCACGGTCGCGCCGTTGGCGAGCAGAAACTGACCGCCAGGACGGCGCACCGGCATGCGCGCCTGGCGCCGCGCGAGATGGCTCACTCGACCAGAGAGGCAAGGCGTCCGATGAAAAGCTCCTGCCAATCTGATCGCAACAATGCCGCCCATAAGCGGACCATTGGCGGTCTTGCGCAGTTCGCGCGTACGACTTACCGATCGGTCGTCTGGCGATTGGTAGGTATTATCACAGTCGCGCTTATCGTGTCGCTGGGCGCCAGTGGGTGGCTCGCGTTGCACCTTCAGCGCCGCCATCTTGTTTCAATGCTGGAGCGCAGTGCCACTGAGACTGGTGAAACGGTATTAACAAGTATGCATTCGTCCATGCTCGCCAACGACCAAACTCACCTTCGCGGCATCATTGAAAGCATCGGCCGGCAGGAGAAGGTCTTGGAACTTCGGATTGTAGATGCCAACGGCGAAATTAGGCATTCCAGCAATCCGACTGAGATCGGGCAGGTCGTTAGCATGACCGAACAGCCATGTGCCGGATGCCATCGTGCGGGCAAGGAGGAGGCGGCCGCGGGTGCGCACTCAGGACCAGAAATTTATCCGACAGTTAATGGCAAGAGAGCGCTCGGGCTTGGTGTTCCGATCTGGAATTCGCCCAGCTGCTCGACCGAAAGCTGCCACTATCATCCACCTGAACAAAGAGTGCTGGGCGTTCTCGACCTCGAACTCTCCACGGCAAGCATTGAGGACGACATTGCTGGCGCCCGCAATCAGATAGCCGTGTTGTTTGTGATTACGATCCTGATGATCAGTTCACTGGTCGGGTGGCTCGTTTGGCGAGTGATGCAGAAGCACATTCGTTCTCTGACCGCCGGAACGCGTAAGCTCGCAATGGGAGAACTACATCATCGAATCGATGTCGATTCTCCCACGGAACTTGGCGAACTTGCAACCTCGTTCAATGTGATGGCCGAACGACTCCAAGTGGCGTATCAGGAACTGGAAGACTGGGGGCACACACTGGAAAGACGGGTGCAGCAGAAAACGCAAGAACTGGCGCGGACTCACGACCAAATGATTTTCGCAGCGAGGATGGCATCTCTCGGGAAGCTAGCCGCCGTCGTCGCCCATGAAATAAACAATCCACTAGCAGGTGTCTTGGTCCATGCAAAGCTGATGCGCCGCCGACTTCCGAAGCTGTTGGCTCAGGGCGCATCGGAAGGACGCCGGGGAGTCGATGACGTCAAGGAGACCTTGGCAACAATGGAACGAGAAGTCGCCCGTTGCGGTGAATTGGTACGCAGTTTACTCCTATTCTCTCGACGGCGTGGCACCAGCATGGCTCCGGAGAATCTTCAATTGATTCTCGAGCGTGCCCTCAGCTTGGTGAGACATCAGGCTGAATTGCACGCGGTCGATGTGGTTCTCGACTTTGATCCATGCCTCCCAAGCGTAAAATGCGATGGATCCCAGATGGAACAGGCAGCGCTCGCCGTGATCATGAACGCTATCGAGGCCATGCCCGACGGCGGCACACTAACCATTCGCACATTCATTGACATGGATGCGGATCAAGCGCACATCGAAATTAGCGATACGGGGATCGGTATTCCAGAGGATGTCGGCTCAAAGGTATTTGAACCGTTCTTCACGACTAAAGATGAGGGCAAGGGGACAGGGCTAGGGCTTTCTGTCATGTACGAAATTGTTCAACATCACGGTGGACAGGTTCATTTCAAATCTGCTGCGGTGGGTGGCACGACATTTTCGATAGAGTTGCCACTTCAGTCCGAAGCGCACAGGTCCGAGTCAAGTGTCGCTACGATCGCGAGAGAGGAGTGGTAGCACCATGGAAGACGCCAATTCGCTTCACATTCTTGTTGTTGACGACGAGGACATCGTACGCACGTCATTAAAGAATTGGTTCGAGGAAGACGGACACGTCGTAGATTGTGCTATCAATGGAAAGGATGCATTGAGGCACTTCAAAGAAAAACACTGGGACATGGCCCTCATCGACATCAAGATGCCGGGGATGGACGGACTTGAATTACAGCGGCAGATTCTCAAAGTATCCCCCGATACGACGGTCATTATCATGACCGCATTTGCATCCGTGGAGACGGCTGTGCAAGCGCTGAAAGAGGGTGCGTTGGACTATGTCACGAAACCGTTTGATCCAGATCGTCTGAGCCATCTGATTCGCAACGCTGCGGAACAACGCAAGTTGGTTCGCGAAAACATTAATCTGAAGAGTCGGCTCGTAAGTGTCGTGCAACCTACGCCGATTCTGGGGGACAGTCCGGCGATCCAAAGGATCATCAAACTGATAGATACCGTCGCACCCACCGATGCCACTGTCCTCATCACCGGTGAGTCCGGCACCGGTAAAGAGCTTGTCGCCCGGGCAATACACGCGAACAGTCCGCGTGCGTACATGCCGCTGGTCGTGGTAAATTGCGGCGCTCTGCCGGAAGGTACACTCGAAAGTGAGCTCTTTGGGCATGAACGCGGGGCGTTTACTGGTGCCCAGTTCCGACATAAAGGCAAGTTCGAACTCGCCGACGGGGGCACGCTTTTTCTCGATGAGATCGCGGAGATTTCCCAGAAGAGCCAAGTTGAGCTACTTCGAGTCTTGGAAGACAAGCAAGTGACGAGAATGGGCGGCGCAAAACCAGTAGCCACGGACTTTCGTACCGTGGCCGCCACCAACAAGGATCTTGCGACCGAGGTTGAGCGGCAACGGTTTCGTGATGATCTTTATTACAGGCTGAACGTGTTCCAGATCGAATTACCACCGCTCCGCGCACGTCCAGAGGACATCCCGGTCCTCGCCCGAGCGTTCGTCGAGCGCCTTGCCCGATCGATGAATCGACCGGCGCCAGATATCGGCACGGCCGCGATGGACCTTTTGTCCAGGCATACTTGGCCCGGAAACGTGAGGGAGCTTGCCAACGCCATGGAACGCGCGATGGTCGTGTGTTGCGGCAAAGCCATCCGGGCACAAGATCTTCCGATCAGTTGCCCGCCGTCGCACGCTCGTTATGCCGTCGGTGCCAACAAGATGTCCCTTGCAGCTGCTGAGAAGAGGCATGTCGAGTCAGTATTGCGGGAGAGCGAGTGGAATATCACACGAGCGGCCCGTATCCTCGATGTGGATCGAACGACGATTTACAACAAGATCAAGCACTATGGGTTGACGAAAGGCTGATGGTTGGCAGGCTGAATGTCATTCCCATCGGCCCGGTACCGCCCGGTTTGCTCGACTCACTCGCGGCGTCCTTGTCGGAACTGCTTGCACTTCAGTGCATGCTTTCGGATATATGCGTCGATCCCGCCGCGGCTTACGACATCTCGCGCGGGCAATATGACAGCCACCTGCTTCTGCCACACCTTGAAGATCTCGCGCGAGCAAACAATGCACGCGTGCTGGGCGTCACCGAAGTAGATATCTTCTCGTCGGTGTTCACCTTTGTCTTTGGGGTGGCGAGGCTTAACGGCGTGGCAGCGGTCATTTCACTACACCGCCTACGCACGAGCTTCTACGGATTGCCGGAGGATGCTGAACTTCTCGTCACACGCGCACAACGGGAAGCAGCGCACGAAATTGGCCATCTCTTTGGATTCACCCACTGCCCAGACCGCAACTGCGTCATGTCCTTTTCGTCAGCCGCGGAGGAAATCGACCTGAAGTCGGATCGATTTTGTGCGCTGTGTCAATCTCAAAAAAATTGAGCTCGGACTTAGGACGTAGCAGCCCTAACATGCAGACAAAGAGACCGACACGGCAGACCTAAGATACACTATCAGATTCTACCTCGTCGCACTTCATACTGCATAATGATAGATCAGCGCCAGCGGAGCTTCCAATCGGTATACATGACCAATCACAACGATTCTGGCACGGAGCATGCACGTCATCTTAGCGGATGTGTTTTAACATGACCTGTGTTAGATCATTCGTGTCGACTTCGTCGTTGGCGTCCAAATGATCGCATGAGTACAACGGAGATCAACGTTGGATGTATAAACTTAGGCAGAATCGCGATTACGCACAATAGAGTATGTGTGATGAGTTTCGTAGTATTACGGCCTGGGTCAATATTATGGCAACATTTTTTGGCGTGGATTACAGGGTATATACCCCTGGAGATATATGGTGATAATCGAGATCGTTGGACATGGGTGTGAGAAATGCCAGGCGATTGCCGAAAACTTGGCGGAAGCAGCAGAACTCCTCGGAATTGAGTATGATCTTCAAGAGGTCACCGACTTGAACGAGATGAGCGATCGTGGCGTGACGGCCTTGCCAGCACTAATCATCAATGACGATGTCGTACTGAATGGGATAGTGCCAGATGAAATGGAGCTGATGACATTGCTGACGCATGCTTGCGCGGTAGAGGCCTAGAGAATGACGTTCTCGTTCCTACTGGCAACTGAAAACGGATTGGCAGAGTGATGGGACAATCTCATGGCAAACACGAGTGATGACAACTGGCAGCAACGTTATCGCGACAAGATCACGACTCCCGAACAGGCCGTTGCGGTCATAGGGCACGGGCAGCGCGTGTTTATTGGATCCGGCGGGGCTGAACCGCAAACGCTCGTCGAAGCGCTTTCGTCGCGAGCCGATATCACTGATACGGAGATCGTACACATTCTGACACTAGGTGTTGCTGCCTACACAGAACCCAAGTTCGGCGAACGCTTTCGCCACAACGCGTACTTCATCGGTCCAAATGTGCGTGGGGCCGTCGCGGAAGGACGAGCGGATTATACACCAATCTTCCTTTCAGAAATTCCAGCGTTATTCAGGACTGGCCGCGTCGTGATTAATGCCGCCCTAATCGAAGTCAGCCCACCAGACGTGCACGGCTACTGCAGCTATGGCGTCTCGACGGATATCGTAAAAGCTGCCGCCGAGAGCGCTCGTATGGTCGTCGCCGAAGTTAATGCCCAAATGCCGCGTGCCTTGGGAGACTGTTTCATTCATGTCAGAGACATTGATCGGATGGTACCGACTGACCGCCCGATTCTTGAAGCACCACAAAGCGAACCAAATGATTTGGCTAACCGTATCGCTCAACATATCGCCAATCTAGTCGAAGACGGCGCGACGCTCCAGCTAGGTATTGGAGCAATTCCGGATGCGGTTCTTGGCTACTTAAATGATTTCAAAAATCTGGGCATTCACACTGAGATGTTTAGTGACGGCTTGATCTCACTTGTCGAAAAAGGCGTCGTTACAAATTCGCAGAAAACACTCCACCGTGGCAAGATCGTTGCCAGCTTTGTCATGGGTTCGCGTAAGCTGTACGACTTCATCGACAACAACCCGCTCGTTGACTTTCATCCGACAGAGTACACCAACGATCCGTTCATCATCGCTCAGAACGAGAAGATGATCTCCATAAATTCAGCGATCGAAGTGGACCTGACCGGCCAGGTCTGTGCGGACTCGCTGGGGATGATGTTTTACAGTGGCATCGGCGGGCAGGTAGATTTCACGCGCGGTGCTGCTCGCTCCAAGGGTGGCAAACCGATCATCGCGCTACCCTCGACCGCTGAAAATGAAACAATCTCACGCATTGTACCTTACTTGAAACAGGGGGCAGGCGTAGTGACCAGTAGAGGTGATGTACATTATGTGGTCACCGAGTATGGCGCGGCGTACTTACACGGCAAGAACATGCGCGAGCGGGCGATGGCGCTGATCCAGATTGCCCATCCCAAGTTTCGACCGTGGCTAATGTCGGAGGCAAAGGTCCGTCACCTAGTATACGCCGACCAGATTGAACTTGCCATGCGTATGCCGCTATATCCGGAAAAGCTTGAGGGTTGGATCGAACTTAAAGACAAATCTCGCGCCTTTGTCCGCCCTCTGAGGGTGACGGACGAACCGATAGTACGGGAGTTTTTCTATAGGTTGTCACCTGAATCAGTGCATTACCGGTTCTTCCGAATGATCAAAGCCATGCCACACCAGAAACTCCAAGAGTTGCTTAAAATCGATTACGAAATGGACATGGCCATAATCGTTCTCTCCGATGATACGAAAGACGCTGAGATGATCGGCTTCGCCCATTACCTTAAAGAGCCACGAACCAACTTCACCGAGGCTGCCTTTTTGGTACGCGACGATTGGCAGGGGAAAGGTATCGGCACAGCATTGATGCGCACATTGGTGGATTTTGCTAAACAAAAGGGCATTGCCGGATTCACGGCTAGTGTATTGGCGGAGAACCATGGCATGTTGCGCGTTTTTCACAAATGTGGCTACCACGTCGAAAGCAAGCTGCTCGAAGGTGTGTACTACTTACGCATACCGTTTGATGCCAAGAACGCAAAAGCCCGGTTGGCCGAATAACGATGGGGGCGATTCGAACCTACACTGTCGCAGGTCTCACCGAAAAAACACTTCCGAATCGTCTGTAACCAATATACATATGGAAGTGTGGATGAGTTGAGATGTGGATGAGAATTGGGCAACGCCATGGTATAGAAAATGATACGGTGCAGGTGTATGCGTATGACGCGTCAGCACGGGCAGCTAGGTGCGGAGCAAATTAGCGATGGTCCCATTCAGTTACATCCATGGTACGGGCGATGTGCGGATGCTCGGAGAGACGATCGGAGGTTGCCTGAATCGCATCACCGAACAGCACCCAGATCAACTCGCGGTCGTATCAACACCCCAACGAGTACGCTAGTCCTATCGGGAATTCCGGGCAATCGTTAATCGAGCGGCTAAGGCATTCTTAACTTTGGGCATTGGCTGAGGTGATCCTGTCGCTATCTGGTCGGCGTGCCCGACGAAAAATACGGCGAGGAGCTGGTCGCGTGCTCAAATTCGAATCAACATGCCACGCAAAACCGCCGACGCCGGATCAGTTCCGCCAGATGTGCGAAGGTAGGATCGCCCATTTTAAAGTGCCCCGTTACTGGATCGTCGTGGAAGAGTTCCCATGACTGTGTCCGGAAAGATACAGAAATTCAAGATCCGCGAGATGGCCATCAGGACGCTATCGTTGACGGCTGACCCAACGGTACAGACATAGGAGTAAACCAACTCTGACAGCATCTGCCCAGGACCACAAATATGGTACAGCACGTGCACGAAGACTCGCGGCGACTAAAAACTATACTGGTCAGGCATTCAACATGATGATCCTGGCTAGGCGCTTCAGGAGAGACTGTCATGAAGGCACCAATGATGATGAACGAAACTAGCGATGTAATACCAGGGACAACCGGCGTCGAAATGCTGCGGAACCCCATGCGAAACAAAGACGCCGCATTCTCGCCAGAAGAGCGACGGATGTATGGTCTAGATGGATTGCTTCCGCCACAGCAACTCACCATGACCGAACAGGTCGCGCTAGAGCTTGAACACCTGCGTGATAAGTCCGACGACCTAGAGAAGTTCATCGGACTTGCCGCTCTCCAGGACCGCAACGAGACTTTATTCTACCGCGTGTTGGTGGAGAATATTGCAGAGCTAATGCCCGTTGTTTACACGCCCACGGTCGGCCAAGCGTGCGAACGATACAGCCATATCCTTCGTCGTCCAAGGGGATTATGGATCACACCGGACGATATGGATCGCATTCCCGAGCTACTTAGCAACGCCGTCCACAAAGACATACGACTCATTGTCGTGACCGACAACGAACGAATTCTCGGCCTTGGAGATCAAGGGGCAGGTGGCATCGGTATTCCCATCGGGAAAGTGTCGTTGTACTGCGCGGCAGCGGGAATTCACCCCACGGCCTGCTTGCCCATCAGTCTTGACGTTGGCACGGACAACGCTGATTTACTAAATGATCCGCTTTATATCGGGTATCGTCATCGACGGCTTCGTGGCCAGCCATACGAAACGTTTATCGAAGCGTTCGTCGAAGCCGTCGCACACTCGTTTCCGATGGCTTTGTTACAATGGGAAGATTTTCGCAAAGAGACGGCCTTCATGCTCCTGGACCGGTACCGAAAGCGTCTTCCGAGTTTCAACGATGACATACAGGGTACAGCCGCTGTGGCACTAGGGGGAATTCTAGCTGCTATGCGAATCACGGGTGGCAATCTATCCGATCAACGTATCGTTTTCGCAGGCGCGGGCGCCGCAGGTGTCGGGATCGCACGTCTGATTAGGACCGCCATGCGCGAAGAAGGCATGAGCGAAGCGGCGATTCATGCCGCTCAAGTCTTTGTCGATAGCAACGGCTTGCTCCGCGACGGGCGCATCATCAAGTTAGAACACAAACGTGAGTTTGCCATGACAACTGCGGAAATGTCGCATTATGGCTTCTTCGGCGATGGCATGATTCCTCTTGCGCAAGTGGTACAGCAAGTAAAACCCACAATTCTAATCGGAACAACGGCCAGCCCCGGCATGTTCTCCGAAGACGTCATCCGAAAGATGGCTGCGCATGTCGAAAGACCGGTCATTCTTCCCTTTAGTAATCCCACGTCGAAGGCTGAATGCACGCCTTCGGAAGCGCTGACCTGGACAAACGGCAAGGCCATCGTAGCCACTGGCAGTCCGTTCGAGCCAGTTCGCTTCGCAGACAAGTTGATCATGATTGGCCAAGGCAACAATGTGTTCATTTTCCCCGGCGTTGGGTTAGCGTGCATTCTATCGGAGGCGCATGAAGTCACGGACCATATGTTTCTGGTCGCAGCCCGCACACTCGCTGAATGCATATCACAACAGCGGTTGGATGTCGGGTCTATTTACCCGGACCCAAATGATCTTAGAGAGGTGACGCGCAAGATCGCCATTGCGGTTATCCGTGATGTGCGGCGCGAAGGCCGAGGTCGCCTGATCCCCAACGATCAACTTGAGGAATCGGTCGCCGATGCGATGTGGTACCCGGACTACACCTGAGCCTGATGACTGAAGATTTGGTACATCCTAACAAAGAAAGGTGCATCGTCGTGATCAAAATTTCCTAGCGAAACCAAGCCGTCGCAATGACGGATATTGGCACCGCTATCATCGCCGTTTTATTACTTGGCACGTATCGCGCCAATGGCAAAGCGTCGTCAAAGGGATATGGGCAAGGGCAGGCTCTATGTTACTGCCGCGTCTAGATGTCGGCTTCGTCGGGGAAATTTTTTACTGTTTTTCTATACGCGAATACGAACAACGCTATAGGCTAACCATCTGAGCTATGCTTAGCTGCATACATCTTCACAAGGAGATTTCCATGAGCATCGCAACTGTAAATCAATCCCAGCGTGTTATTCCGCCCAAAAGTTTTGTAGACCGTGCTCACATCGACTCGATGCATCAGTATCAAACTATGTACAATCGCTCCATAAACGATCCCGACGGATTCTGGGCCGAGGTGGCTGAGGACTTCTACTGGAAGGAAAGTTGGTCCAAGGTGCGCGAGTTTGATTTCACCGACAAGATTTATATCAAGTATTTCCTCGGGGCCAAGACGAACATCTGCTATAACTGCCTAGATCGACACCTAGAAAAGCGCGGCGACCAGAAAGCCTACATTTGGGAAAGCAATCAGCCAGGCGAGGATTCCGAACTGACTTACACAGAATTGCACAGTCAGGTCTGTAAGTTCGCAAATGCGCTTAAATCACTTGGCGTCCAGAAAGGAGACCGCGTTTGTCTATACATGCAAATGCTCCCGCAACTTCCTATCGCCATGCTGGCCTGCGCCCGTATCGGCGCTGTCCACTCGGTAGTTTTCGGGGCTTTTTCGGAGGATTCGCTCCGCGACCGCATCCAAGACTCGGCCTGCAAAATCCTGGTGACCCAAGACACTGCGCTACGCGGGTCGAAAAATGACATCCCCATGAAAGCCAAGGCCGACAAAGCCGTCGCACACTGCCCCAGTATCGACAACGTTATCGTTGTCAATCGCACCGGATGCGAAATATCCATGCAAGACGGTCGAGACCTCTGGTGGGACGACTTGGTCAGCAAGGCTGATCCGAATTGTGAATGCGAATGGATGGACTCGGAAGATCCGCTGTTCATTCTATACACTTCAGGCTCCACGGGAAAACCTAAGGGTGTATTGCACACCATCGGTGGTTACATGGTCTTCGCAGCTACCACCTTTAAATACGTTTTCGACTATCACGACGGCGACATCTGGTGGTGTACTGCCGACATAGGTTGGGTCACTGGACACTCATACATCGTCTACGGTCCACTGGCAACTGGTGCAACCTCAGTCATGTTCGAGGGCATCCCCACCTATCCAGACGCCGGGCGATTCTGGGATGTGGTCGACAAGTATAAAGTGACTCAGTTCTATACTGCGCCAACAGCCATCCGCGCCCTGATGCGCGAAGGCGAGAAGTTTCCAGCGGCACGCGATTTATCTAGCCTGAAACTTCTCGGCACCGTTGGTGAGCCGATCAATCCTGAAGCATGGATGTGGTATCACAGGAACGTCGGGCGGGAGCAATGCCCGATCGTGGACACTTGGTGGCAAACGGAAACCGGCGGCGTGCTAATCACCCCGCTCCCTGGCGCCATACCCACCAAGCCTGGATCAGCCACATTGCCATTTTTCGGCGTAAAACCTGTGATGCTCACACCAGAGGGCGAGAAAATTAACGGGCCCGGCTCAGGTGTGCTGTGTATAGCAGAACCTTGGCCTGGAATCATGCGCACGGTCTACGGTCAACACGAACGATTCAAGGAGATGTGCTTCACCACCTACCCTGGTATGTACTTCACAGGCGACGGGTGTCGTAGAGATGAGGACGGATATTACTGGATCACCGGGCGGGTCGATGACGTCATTAACGTGTCAGGCCATCGTCTTGGCACAGCTGAAATCGAGAGTGCCCTCGTGTCATACCCTAAAGTAGCCGAGGCTGCGGTCGTAGGTTTTCCACACGATATAAAGGGCCAGGGCATCTACGCCTATGTGACGCTGAAAACAGGTGAGCAGTACACCGACGAGCTGAAGCTGGCGTTGGTCAAACACGTGCGGGCCGAGATCGGTCCCATCGCCACGCCCGACATGATCCACTGGGCACCGGGTCTACCCAAAACCCGCTCGGGAAAAATCATGCGACGGATTCTCCGCAAAATTGCCGAAGGCCAGTCGGACAAGGTCGGTGACATTAGCACACTGGCAGACCCCAGCGTCGTCGAGGACTTGGTCAAGACGTACAAGCCAACCGCGTGAAACGTGGAGAGATAACTCATGACCGGCGACATGCACATTGTCGAGAAGCCTAAGCCCGTATCTTCTGCCACCCGTTGGCGTGTTCTGGTTGGCGCAATCCTGGTCCAACTCATTCTCGGCACAGTCTATGGGTACAGCATTTTCTGGGAACCCCTGCAAGCAGAAGTTTTCCCGGCGGTACTGACCCAAGCTCAACATGACGCGGCCGTTAATGCGGGCGAGGATGTTTCAATTGCGATAGTTGTAGCCACCGAAACCGACGCCAAGGCCGAACGAATTAGTCAGCAGAATTATCTCAAGTACGCTTTCTCGATCTGCATCCTGTCATTCGCCGTGGCCATGGTCATCGCTGGGCGCGTTCAAGATCTGAAGGGGCCGCGTTTTACAGCTATCATTGGTGCGGTGTTCATGGGTCTTGGATTCGTGCTAGCCGGACTGATGACAAAGCCGATCGTCTTCTACCTAGCCCACGCTGCATTCACTGGCGCGGTGGGCATCGTGTTGCTGATGTTGTTCGAGGCCTTGTTTGGTAACGTGGATCGTAAGGAAGTGCCGATCCTCAAACATATCCCACTAGCCTTGATCGGCGCAGTGGTAGTCGCCGGAATCTTGTTGGGCAACCAATACGTGGGTAAGGCTGACGAGTTCGACAAACTATTCTTACTCTGGGGCACGGTAGGTTTTCTCGCTGGAGCGGGCATCGGTTTTGCCTACGTCTGCCCCATCGCCGCGCTAATCAAATGGTTCCCCGACAATAAGGGTTTGGTCTCAGGAGTAGCCGTAGCCGGTTTCGGATTCGGGGCTTATCTATTCAAAGGCCAAAGTATCGGAGCGTTGGGCTACATCCAATCGCACGGTATACCCAACTTCTTTCTGGTCCACGGGGCGGTTTGCTTCGTGTCTGTTACACTAGGCGCGCTGCTATTGCGCAATCCACCAAGTGTACAGATTGCACACAAGCTTACCGGGGAGTCAAGCTGGCAGGAAACGCTGCGTAAACCTGTCTTTTACATCCTCTGGCTGATGTTCTTCAGCGGAGCGATGGCTGGACTCATGGTCATCGGTATCGTCAAGGTCTTCGCTGGCGAACAGCTCGTCGCCGCCGCCGGAATAGGAATCGATCAGGCCACGTCCAGCACCCTTCTTCTCAGAGGTGCAGAAGCTGTCGGGTGGCTGGCTATTTTCAATGCCGTAGGGCGTGTGTTTTGGGGGTTCGCCTCAGACCGCATCGGACGGACCGCTGCCTTTGTATCGATGTTCGTCTTCCAGGCTGGCATGATGTTCGCCCTGGCCAGCATGGATACTGAGTTAAGCCTAGCCGTCGGTGCTTCAGTTGTGGGATTCAATTTTGGCGGAAACTTCGCGCTGTTCCCCTCAGCGACTGCAGACCTGTTCGGTGCCAAGAATCTCGGAGCCAACTACGGTTGGGTCTTCACCGCCTACGGAATCGCTGGTGTCGTTGGCATCGCCGCAGGCAACGCCGCCAAGGCTATGACCGGTAGTTATGCCGCTGCGTTTGTGGTCGCTGGTTGCCTTTGCCTGATTTCTGCCGGGCTGGCGATCGGACTCGGAGCCTCGCAAAAGCGGAGCAGTACTTTGAGCACCGCTTGATAAGTTCTCGATGTGCGTGCCACTATAACGACAGACGCACACGCACCCCCGCGACGATGGCATGACTGATCTCGCCATTGGCGCCAGGGTTGTCGATGTACTGAAAGTCGGGAGTTATGACAAGCCGATCCGAAACGTGAATCGCATAGTACATTTCGTAGGCTGTCTCGTTGTCAAACTCATCATCAATTCGTTTACGATATAAATGTGACGATCTCAGAAGTGAGAAACCGAATCCAAATACGTCGGCATCGCGTGAGGGGAACAAACCTTTGTAAGAGAGGCCCGCAGACCAGAATCGTGACATCTTATTGTTCTCTGGGCTACGGTATCCAAATCGAGCGAATACGCCTAGACCCTGGTCGTCTTCCTTGCCTTCACGAGCGAGCATCTGATCTACGCTGACATACATCCCATAGTCGCCAGCCCGCGTCCGAATATCCCTCTCACTTCGGGGAAAAGTTTTCCTGGGTCCGGGATCGTAGAAGGCGCCGATGCGGTAATTGCCTGGCAGTGTGCCCGCCTGGCTCGGTAATTTGGTGTGAAACCCGTTTTCGACGTACACCGTATACCAGTCTTCTTCGTGAAACGCCTTTGAAATGCCTCCTTTATAAGGCGCAGCTTGCCCGTCGGCGATGCCCAGCATTAGCGAATACCAACTCACCGGTTGTAGTGTCAGACTGGCCCCCATGCCGATCCGCAGCGGGATGAGCGGGTTGTTATCCAACGATTGGTGCATGAACTGCTTGTCTTCGCTGTTGGCGTAGATATTACGATCGACGACAGTCTGGTAGTCCATGTAGCCAACTGTGAGCGAGGCGCGGTGATCTGGGAAATGCTGCCTATACCAGAACTGCCCAACATGCCCGCCATGTAATCCGTCGGCGTCATCGTTGACCTGCTGAAGCCCTCCCACGCGGGTGTTGACTCCCCGTCCCCAAATGGACTGGAGATGGAGTAGCATTTCCGCTGAAGGGTTCACGTGCAACTTGTCCAAATCGAACCTGATAAGCATGTCGAACGAGCCGGAATTTCGTCCACTTCCTGCACTATTCGCGTCATCTTTCAATACAGCCTGGTATTGATCGTTCATATAGACGTTTACCTTAATGCCCTGCAGCTCTAAAGCCTCGCGGCGCTGGTGCCAGTCAAACGTCAATGCCATTGGCTGAGGGGGCACGCTGGCCGAATCGTCCGCAAGCGCACGCAACGGAACAGTGAGAATGACAGCCAATACGGTCATGTAATATGTTGATGTTGACATGGTATCTCCACGAGAAGTCCGCGTAACACGTCTTTATAACTTGCAAGGCGGGTACCATAGGAAGTGAACGGAAAGGTCGATCGGCGAAACTATACATATGATTGAATGAATAAATCGTGTATCATGCTCAAACGGCGCGCCGCTTGCAGGATGAAATTGTCATGGCAATGCGTTACGAAACATGTGCTAATAGAATCCCTGTAGCTATCTAAACCCAAGGGGGGGCTGGTAAAGCCGTGATAAAGTTCAAGTTTTCGATTCGGACCACGCTGGCTGGCGTGATGATTCTGACACCTTTCTCTTGCATGCGGCCTACTGCCATACAAACGCGGCAGCGGACTGGAATCGGGAAATTCGAATCGCGGCATTGGATCCACAGCGAACACCTCCGGAGTGTCATGACTGTTCTCGAACGCGAGACGATGGCGTCGTGGCCTCAGGAAGTCGAAAACGAATACGCCGCCAAAGATGCTGACCAAACCGAACAAGCATTCAACGAGGCCAGCACCTTAGCCGTACAGCTCGCAAATTCAGCTACTGTTATCGCAACGTTATCGAATTCAATCCGAATGTCGGAGGCTGACCGTCGCGCGTTTGTAGCTCAGGCGGATACACTTCACGATCAGGCCCAACGACTATTTGAAGCGACCAAAGCAAACGACCTTGAGCACATGCGCGCCGACCTGAATTCCATCCAAGCAACGTGTAAATCCTGCCATGAACGCTTCCGCGAATTCACTGGCCCCTTAGCGTGGTACGCTCCAAAATAATGAACGCCCGTTTCTTCATGGAGTTTATGTAGCCACTACGATCGCTATACTTGGTCGCCCCTCAGATGCCCTCTAAACTCTTCAATTACGGTGTGAAACGTCCATTGAGTTGTGGTATCATTCGTAAGGTTGTGATAGTTAACGCGCTAAAAACTTGTTATCTCGACATGGAGAACGGGACTGATGACCATAGTTTACCATAAATCGCTCATTTTCAACGGATTCAGAATAGGTAGAACATCGTTTGGATTAGAGGAGGAGATGGTAATAGACAATCGCCATTCACCTGAGCATGTGGTTACAACCACGAAACGCACAGTTGCAACTCACTCCCGAATAGGTCGGCGTTTCCGTTGAGCTTCCTCAGCCGCGTATCTCGAAACTCGGACTGCTGCCGATTACCTCATCCTTTCTGCTACACAATCTCGAACACGAATCTCAGCGCGAAGTAAACACCTACGGCGATGAAGATGATACCCGTGACTCGGCGCGCCCAGCGTTCGAATGCGGCAACCTTGTCGAATGCCTTGCCGACCGCTTTGGATCCCACGGCGATCAAAACCGCAAAGAGGATGACGGGAAGCGCTGTGCTGGCCCCGTACATCGAGGGTAGCAGCCAAGACGATTCGTACTTGATCGAAAGAGGCACAAGGCTGCCGAAAAATAGCGCGGCGGATGATGGGCAGAATGAGAGTGCGAACACCACACCGAGCGCCAACCCAGACCAGATGCCCCAGCCCTCAACGCGTTCGCCTACACGCTCGCCAAGACTACCGCCGAACGACCCGAAGCTAATCAAGTCGAGTAAAATCATGCCTACCAGGATCAGCACAGGGCCAAGAATCTTGTTCATGTACTTTTGCAGCCAATGCGACGCTGCAGGCGCAGCAAGAACGCTAGTGACGAGCAACGCGCCGAGTGTGACGTACACTAAGCTCCTTCCGATTGCGTAGAGCACGCCGGTTGCGACGGCGGCCTTTGGGTTGTCCACGCGCCGCGCGATAAACGACACGGCCGCGATGTTGGTTGCGAGTGGACACGGGCTGATCGCAGTCAGAATGCCAAGCCATATGGCCGAACCGCATGCAAGTACCATGTCGTCCATTACGGGGTGGCCTCCAGATACGCTTGTGCTTCGTCGCGGATGAAAGTCTTGAACTTCACTTCATCGCCCACGAGATCCCAAATCTGCTCCAGCTTTTTCGATCGTTTCACTTGTCCACCTTCGGTATCGACCATTACCAGCGCACTTGCAATTAGTTCGTAGTCCTTGACGTAGTGTTCGTGCCTTGGCTCGTCCACGTTGACGGCGCGCCATTCGAATTCGCCGGACTCTAGCGCAGCGGAAAACCCGTCCTTCAAAACCTGCTCAGCGTATGCTTGCATGGTCAGGCACGTATGGCACCGTTGCGTACTATGGAAGTAGTACGCGAAAACTTTGTGGACCTTCGAAGCCGCTGCATCTGTTTGCTGCGGTTCATGCTGTTGGGCAACGGAAGCTAGATTTCCGGCTGCAGAACCGTCCGTAGCTGGATCGCCAGCAGCCTGGTCCGTCGCGGCACGAAGCCCCTCCTTGGGGATATCCTCGCTGGAGGCCTTCGATCCAGACGTCGCCGCTACGCTCGGAGCAGTCGGCGAATCGTAGCGTTCGCCGACCACAACATAGACAGTCGTTACGGCGACAAAGATAAGCAGCACCATCGTTGTTGCACTTTTCATGATACTCCTCGTTCCTAAAATGCCGGCTCGCGAACGAATCAGGCGGAATCCTGTTTCGCTATCGCCGACGTGAGCATGGTCGTCATTTCCGTCTCGGCCGGCACCTTTCCGCTGACCTTAACTTCGCCATCAATAACCAGCGCCGGCGTCATCATCACGCCGCGCTTCATAATTTCCGTGATATCCTTAACATGCGCAATTTCGCACGCGATACCCAACTTGTCCGCGGCGCCCTTGGCGGCCGTTTCCATCGCTTGACACTTTGCACATCCTGTTCCTAGAATTTCGATCTTCATGTTGTCAACTCCTTAATGCCTTTCGGTTCGCGACCATGGCGTTACAATCCGCTATGAAGTCAGCCCCGCCATGACCGCATCCACGACGTTTTTACATGCATCAGCATGTGCGGCCTGTCCAGTTTTTTCTAAATGCTCAGCGCCGGCAGGTCGACGATCATACCTGCCGCCTCGAGAATCCGCCTCATACAATGCTCCATACACCCATCAATGACGATACGACGCGCGGCATTTCGCCTTCATCCACTGCACAGCATTCACTCATGGCATTGCTCCTATTGATGCAACAAGACTTTGATCCGCGCCCTGCGTGGCGCCATACACCATGCCCATCGTTGTCGCCACGACAACGATGATCCCGCAGAACGATGCCGTCTTCTTGGCACCCATCACCTTGACGAGTACCAGCATGTTTGGAAGCGATAGTGCAGGCCCGGCAAGCAGCAGTGCCAGCGCCGGTCCCTTTGCCATCCCGTGTTCCATTAGCGCTTGGGTGATAGGTACTTCCGTCAAAGTGGCGAAGTAGAAAAGCGCACCAACAACGGAACCAATCAGGTTGGCGCTCAGGCTATTGTCACCGACGAGCATCGCAATCTGCTTATCAGGCAACAGCGCGGAGATGAATCCGACTACGAACACGCCTCCGAACAGCAACGGTACGAGCAGCTTGGTGAAGTCCCATGTACTGCTCATCCACTGCTTGAACTCATCTCGCTCGACCCAGCGCCAGGTCATAACTGCGACAGCCAGGAACATCAGCCCAGCCAAGTACCAGCGTATGTGGTGAATTTCCATGACCCAGGTCTTGGCCTCGATGATTTCCACGATGTCAGATTTTGGAAGTGTTAACCGCTCACCCGCGCGAATGCCTTCCATGCTCTCCTGAACCTGGATCATGACTTCGTCATGCATTTCCTGGAGCACTACACCGCGTACTTCGGTGCCGTCAACTCGCCGAACAACAGCATCGCCAGGGTTGAACCAGTCGGAAAAGACGAGGAGCGCGATCATGGCCGCGAGTAGAAGTGCGCTCTGCCAGCCCTTTCGACCAGTGTCAGGTGGATCAGGTATTTGCGCCGCCGCCTCGATTTTCTTCTGTTCACCGCGACGGAAAATGGTGGCCATACCAAGCCCCACGACGAAGGCAAAGCCAATCGCGCCGATCGCCCGCCACAGCCCGAGATCAAAGCCGAGCACGCGGGCCGTGAGGAAAATGGCGAGTACGTTGATAGCTGGTCCCGAGTATAAAAACGCCGAGGCCGGTCCCAGTCCGGCACCGAGGTTGTAGATGCCAGCGAACATGGGTAACACGCTGCACGAACACACTGCTAGAACCACACCGGCGACCGATGCCACGGAATAAGCCGCGAACTTGTTGGTCTTTGGCCCCAAGTATCGCATTACCGAAGCCGGAGTCAGGAACGTGATGATGCCACCAGCGATAAACAGCGCGGGAACGACGCACGCCAGCGTGTGATTCCTCGCATACCACTGAAGCAGTTTGAATGCTTCAAAAATTGCTCCTTCGACCTTCGGGTTGCCAAGCGGCAGGTAGTACGCAACCAAGAAGACGCTAAGTAGCGCTGCGAATATCTTCCACTGCTTTGCAGCCATCGATCTAACTCCCTCGTCCACCAGCGGACCTAATAACACCCTGCAATATGCATGCCTCAATGGCCATGTAACCATGAATATGGCAAAACAAAAACAGTCCTGTCTAATTCAGTGATCATGAAGACCCCATGATGGCCTGCTGTTCCTTCAGGTTTTGTTTGAGCACACCCTCGATGCAATGCCAGAACCCTTTTAGGCACCCGACTTTGAGCCTGTAGTAAATCATGACGCCTTCCTTGCGGTCGGCTACGATGCCAGCGTTTTTTAACACGGCCAAGTGCTTGGACACCGTGGATTGATCAGCCCCGACAAGGTCCGTGAGATCGCACACACACATCTCCTTGTCAGCCAGGGCATCCAGTATGATTAACCGGCTCGGATGGGCCACGGCCTTGGCGACCTTAGCTCGGGCTTCATATAGCTGTCGGGGTTTCATCTTCATGGCTCTATGGCAATTATACCATCGATTGGCATATTGTCAAGCTGACCTGCTTCCCCGATTACGATCCAGTCCTAGAGTTAGTTTATAGGCTGTTTGACGCAGGTGATTTGTCAAGACCGCCTCTCCTCGCCAACACCTATCTGCAAGCCGTCTGGGTCCCGGTACTGCGCGATACGCGCACCGAACATTTCCTTTGGCTCCTGGACACACATCACGCTCTTGTCGACCATTCGCTTATGAAATTCGTCGAGATTCGGCACTTCGAAACCAGTCCGACATCGACCGGGTCTCTCGTCATTGTCTTCTGCAGGGGTGGATTCTTTGCACGCATGCAGGGCGAGTGTTGCCCCTTCTGTCACAAACTCGCTCCACCCTGGTGATTCAAACTTGAGCGGAATACCGAGAACATCCCGGTAGAATTCGACAGACCGTTTCATATCACTTACGAATACGATCGCATAGTTCACGCGCATAAGAGAGTCTCCTTTTCAATGCAATACTGATGTTCTGAGTCTGTAGAGAGGACTGACAACCGCTTCGGGTCACCTCGTCCGTTTCAACCCTGCCGGTATATTTTTTAGCCATCGCCTCTCTGCTCTCCGCGTCTGACCGGTTGCGGACTTGCATCGCGCGGAAGCGACCGGCGATGCTCGATACTGTGAAGCATTCATGCATCTCGGACGTTGCTTCCAGTCTTAATTGAGGATTCCGATGATACGGCTTCGATAATACAGATACTGGAATCATCGACAGTTGCAATCCGCTGCAACTCGATCCCAGCCCTCGCAAGCAACTCTGTCCATTCGGTCGCATTGCGCTCCCGCCCGCCGGTCACCGCAAGCATGTTGAGGTCGCTCATCAACATCTCTTCGACTCGTGGGTCGGATGAGTCAATTCTAACTGGCACAACGGTCTCAATGACGAGCAGCCGGGTACCTGATTGCATCGCTGCTTGACAATGCTGAAGAACGCGCAGGGCTGAGCAGTCGTCGTATCCATGGAGTACGTTTTTCAATATATAGACGTCGGCGCCACTGGGGACCGCCAGCAGTAAGTCACCCGCTACGAGCCGGCAACGTTCAATAAGACCAGCTCGCTCAAGCCTCGCTGATGCACGATCAACGGCTTCTTGCCTATCCACAAGGATACCACGGGTTTGTGGATTCGCGGTCAAGATCGCTGAGATCAAACCGCCTCCGGCACCGCCAAGATCAGCGACGACTCCACAGCGAGAGAAATCGTAAGCCTCAACGATTGGAGCCATGTCAGCGGCGGTAGGTTCGGCAAATACCTTATGAAAAATCGCCTGTGCGTCTGGCTCCATCGACCATCGAGATTTGATTCCGAGGCTCTCCATTACGCCGAACGCGTCAGTATTACCACCGTTCCTCACACATTCTGGTAGATACGTCCAGAAGTCGGCAAGCAGATCGCCCCAAAAGACGACCGACGCCCAGATGGAGTTCGGTGCGCTTCTTCTTAGCGGATCACCGAATGAAGTCAGTGCGAAACGACCTGGCGTGGCTTCTTTAACAACGCCCAAACTGGTAAGTGCACGCAGCAGTCGATTCAACGAACTTGAATCTGATTCGGTTTCCGCCGCCAGCTCTTCGAGACTCTTCTCTCCGCTTTCCAATGCGTCGGCAATACCGAGTCGCACAGCAGCGCAGAGCGCCTTCCCGCGTAAGAACGCCTTGGCCATGTCCACTAGCGTATCCGCGGCATTTTTTTCTATTTCGGCAGTCATTGCATGCTCCCTATGTCCTTGCTCGTATCGAAACTGTGTGACGCATGGTACACGGATCGCACTAACCACAGCTAATGCGGCCATGGTATCATCATACATCGACGGAGGCAGCCGAGCTAACCGTCACGACGTTTGAAATGTGGCGCCTGTCTATGAGCCTGCGTATTTCTTGAATATAGGATTTGGACTAGAATTCTGGTTAAGGATGTCCACGACGAGTATCGAAACAGGGAGTTTGGTATGAACAGCGTTGCACAGGTCATGAAGGAACTGAAGAAATGCGGTAGCGAGCAGACGCGCAGGACCTACGTGCGGCACGGCGCCGGCGACAATGTATTCGGGGTGAAAGTGGCAGACCTGAAAGTGATCGCCAAGAAAATCAAGGGTAAGCACGATTTAGCGTGCGAACTCTACGAAACCGGGAACTACGACGCCATGTATCTTGCGGGGCTGGTGGCTGACGGAAAACAGATGAGCAAGAAACAGCTGAACGACTGGGCTAAGTCGGCAGCATGCGAGTGGATCTCGGAGTACGCCTTACCTTGGGTGGCGTCGGAGAGCCTACACGGACGCGACATGGCGATGAAGTGGATCAAGTTAAAGAAAAAAGAGTCCATCGCGTCGTGTGGATGGAGTACGTATTCCAGCCTGGTCGCTATCACGCCGGATGAGGAGTTGGATTTAGTTGAAATCAAGGAGTTGTTGAAGCGCGTTGAAAAGGAAATCGATAGTTCAGCCAATCGTGTTAAGTACACGATGAACGGTTTCGTTATCGCTGTGGCAGCTTATGTGACGCCGCTTTTGAAACAGGCTAAGGCAACCGCGAAGAAACTCGGTAAAGTCGAGGTGGATATGGGGGATACTTCGTGCAAAGTGCCGCTGGCGTTGGAATACATTGAGAAGTTGGAAAAGGCGGGTCGGGTTGGCAAGAAACGCAAGACGACGCGATGTTAAGAACACTCCTGCTCCCAAAAGGGGCCCAACCACACTAGAATTACGCCCATGACCATCAAAGAAACACTAAAGCAGCTCGAAGCGCTTGGCAACGAGAAGATGCGGAAACAAAACACCAATCACGGTGCCGGTGACAATCAGTACGGCGTTCGACGCGGCGATGTGCGCAAACTGGCAAAGAAGATCAAGACCAACCACAAGTTGGCTATGGGTCTCTGGAAGACCGGGAACATCGACGCACAGTTCTTGGCAATCCTCCTACTCGCAACAAAGTCCTTGTCTGCGGACGAGATGGATCGGATGGTGCGGTCAGTCACCTTTGTCGAAGTGGCTGACTGGCTCAACGCTTACGTCGTCAAGAATCACCCCGACAAGGAGACGCTTCGCCAAGGATGGATGACCACAAATGACCCTATGGCTGCACGGGCCGGGTGGAACGCTACAGCCGGGCGGGTGGTGAAAAGTCCAGAAGGGCTCGACCTCCCTGCGCTTCTGGATCGCATCGAATCTGAAATGGGGAGTGCCGCTTCAGAAGTGCAGTGGACGATGAACTATTGTCTTGTAGAAATCGGAATCCACTTCCCCAATTACCGCAAGCGTGCCCTCGCCATTGGAGAGACGCTGGGAATCTTCCGTGACTTACCATGTCCCAAGGGTTGTACCTCGCCCTTTGCCCCCATCTGGATTAACGAAATGGTGAGCCGGAAAGGCTGAATTACTCCATCCCTTAACAGTATCTTCTCCATAGAATAGCTATGGGGCCAATACTTCAGCGACTATGAACTCTTTGGGGCTGGCAGGGCGTTCATATGCGCTTTCATGGTATAGATGTTATGAAATCCTTCGATCGGAATGTCGTATGCAAGGCTTAATGGAGGGCATAATCGTCTTGGATTCTCACGTTAGCACGCGCAGGGGGAAGTCGCCCCGGTCCAACTAGCTTGCTAACTCGTTTGAGTAGCGCCCCCCTGCCAATCGGCCTATCCCGAAAAACTGAAAATCACTTATCGAGGTGGACGATATCGTTTACCCAAACACCACCCGACGCAGCGTGATAGAGCCAGCCCACCGTTGTGCTCCCGCTCACGGCCGTGGGTGGATTGGCATTTGCGGCTGCCCAGCCGATTCCGCCTTTACTTGGTCCGCTTGGGCAGGGCGGGATTGCGCGCAAGTACGGACCGTACTTGTAGATGGCCGATGGATTGCTGGACATGGCTCCGGAAGCACTCGTGTATCTGACGATAGCCACCAGTGAGCCAGGGTAGTTCCCATCGTGGTCGATCATGTACAGATCGAGCGTGGTGCGCATCGTTGCTAAGTCGCCACCAAGCGCAGCCAAGTCCGCACCCTCCACTGCACGCGACATGCGGGGAGCGGCAATTGCAGCGATGATTCCTATGATCACGACAACGATGACCAGCTCAATGAGTGAGAAACCAGGTTTTCGGACCATATGCTTGCTCGTGTGCTGTTTCCTAAGAAGGGTCGGGCTGTGTATCGGCGAGATATGAGCAACACTTCACCAATCAATCTGTTCCTATCGTTTATTCCGTAATCCATGTCAACAATGGACGTATGAATTGACTGGATCTCCAGCCACACGATGTGTACGCAACTCAAATCAAGTGTAAATGGAGAATGGGATGACTTTTTTTCGAATAATTGTTGTATTGATTCGGTCGCTAGTTAGAACGCAAACTGAGCTTGCCGCCGAAAATCTAGCCCTTCGCCAATAACTCGCTGTTCTTGAACATTCATCTAAACGACCGCGTCTCAAAAAGCGCGACCGTATCTTTTGGGTAGGCTGACGCAGCGATGGGCTGTATGGCGCTGCATGCTGGTTATTGTCCAGCCCGACACCTCGTAAGATCGAATTGCCCGAACAAGGCAAAGTGATTTCGATACCGAGAGTCGGCGAGCTTTGTGGCTTGGTTCATCCTTTGGAAAGTCTCCATGCGCTGCGGAACACGTTTGTACTGGTTACGTGATTCCGTCGAATCCGGCTTGATCTGCGTAAAGGGCCACGGCTACAACGGCTCGTTCATGGTCCAGATTCGCCACGGGTTTCGATCAGGTATAAGCCGGGACGGCGCGGATGACATTTATGGGAGGGGCACCAATTCCATCAGATAGTAGATGCCAGTGTCGCCAATGCGGTTGAAGCCCAAGCGCTCATAGAGTCTGAGTGCGGGGTTGGCATGCTCTACATGGATGCGCACCGCTAGACCTCGCTTGGCTCCTTCGTCGATAAGTGACATTAACAAGGCACTTCCCAGGCCAGCATTCCGAAAGGCTGGCAGTAGGGCGATATCTATGATACGAATCTCATCGGTACGCCGATCAACATAGAGTCGGCCCACCGGACAATTTTCTTGCATGATGATGTTGAATGTCGCATCGGGAAACTGTTGCTGATAGTATTGATCTTGGGCGTCGAACTGCATGCGAAGGAAGGTTTCCTTTTGCTGATCGTCCCAGGGCAGCAGGGTGAGCTCTTCCTCACGCGTGGCCGCATAAACCTGGAACAGGAACGCCCGGTCATCCATGCATGCTGGACGAAGTTCATAAGGCGTTCTCATAGGCCAGTCTACCATAATAAGAATTGGTGCAGACAGCTGTCTCGATCAACGCTGGCGATTAACTGCGGGAGGGGTAGATTCCAACTAATGCAATAATGTAATACATGGTTAAGAATGGCTGCATGTTGTTGTGTGGTTGACTACCTCCACCGCTGGTGGCCATTGCTTGCGGGGACATAGCCGCTACCGTACCAGGATTGGCATATGCCACCTCACTGGCGGCAGCCATTACTTTGTCCTTCGGGTTATTAGAGGATGCGTCTTCATCGGACCCCTTCAATGGATGCGAATGGGCTGGAATTTGGGTTTGAGATAAGGTGGTTGTTTCTTCGCCACCTTTTTGACCAAGCCGACGATCTGTCAAACCCGGGCCGCGGCCAGGATGCATGGGGGCTCGTCCCTTCATATTCGGGAGGGCGGTCGTCGTACGACCGTCACCGCCGTATGTTGTACCGATAAGTGAAAACAGAGTGGTATTTTGCGCGATGGGCAATAGCTGACCGTCGCAAAAAGCCCAGCC
Source organism: Phycisphaerae bacterium (assembly GCA_029260115.1). Taxonomy (GTDB): domain Bacteria; phylum Planctomycetota; class Phycisphaerae; order UBA1845; family UBA1845; genus JAJRPG01. Next base: position 182,372 of record JAJDDW010000016.1, read on the forward strand.
GCGTGGCGCGAAATTGCCAGCAAAAATGCGTATCTCTGCAATAAAGGGTTCAGACATAGTGCGATCCTTTTAGGTTCTTGATGGATAAATACCGACCAGCGCCACAATAAAACTTACGCATAAGAACGGCATCAAGTTGGTATGCGATTGTCCACCAGAATTGTTGCCAATGGCCTGATTGCTCATCGTTACTAGATCTGTCGGGCTACCATAGCTCGACTCCTCTGCTAAGGCAGAAACAGCATTTACCGGATTGGTTGACCCAGCGGGGTCTGACGTACCTCTGATGGTATGACCATGCGCAGGAAGCTGCTGTGTCGTTAGGGTAACTGCTTCCTGCCCACTTTTGGCACCAAGTCTCCGGTCGGTAAGCCCAGGACCATTTCCCGCGTGTATCGGAATGCGCCCGCGCAAGTCAGGCAGCCCGAAGGTCGTCCTTCCGTCACCGCCGTAGATCGTACCAAAAAGCGAAAACAGGGCGTCATTACTGCTAACGGCCAAGAGCGATCCATCACAAAAAGCCCAGCCGCGTGGTGCAAAGTTGCCTGCAAACATACGGATTTCACCAACGAATGGTTCCGACATGTCAGATTCTCCTCCTTAATTTCTCGACGGGAACACCCCTTGTAGCGCAATTGCAAAACTAACGGTTAGAAACGGTTGCATGTTGTCATGCGACTGACTACCACCGGCATTCGCCACCGCTTGTGTTGCCATGTCAACCAAGGTCTGCGGCGCCCGATAGGTTTTCAGTGCGGCCACCCCGGGAAGTAAACCGCTCGGATCTTCCGCATCCGCCCGGGCAGTCGTGGCCATTACCGGGTGTTGGTGTGCAGGAATTTCCGGCGTCGAGAGCGTATGGGTCTCTTCGCCTCCTTTTTGACCTTGCATATGATTAACGCCATTGGATGCACCCACGTGGATTGGCGTTCGCCCACGTAAATCTGGCAATGCGAAGCTGGTCCTACCGTCTCCGCCATAAGTCGTTCCAAGCAATGAATATAATGATTGGTTTTGATTGATAGGCAAGATCTGCCCGTCGCAGAAAGCCCAACCACGCGGCGCGAAGTTGAAGCCAACCATGCGGATTTCAGCTAAGAAGGGTTCAGACATCAATGATTCCTTTTTTCAATCGTCCTTAGTTAAAGACCGCCTCGTACAACATTACTGTCCCTTGCTCCTCGGGGCCGATGGGCACTAAAAATATATCCAACTGCCCCAGCTCGGGATGTTGCATCTTGTAGATTTGTTGGGGCAAATACGGATTGGCTTTAGTACCCCTGAAAAGTAAGGAAAAGCCTTCTCGGTTGTTCGCATCTGCGTCCGGGGAGACCGATGAACCTAGGTTTTTGGTCTCCATCAACTCTACATTAATCGTATCCCCTGTTTCCAGGTGAATAGTGAACTGGCTGCCAACGTGACTATCGAACACCGATTTGGTGACCTGATCTAACATGAGTTGTTGGCCTCCACAAATAACTTGACCCAAACTAGCCGCCGCTCTGGACGGTAACATCATCGTGTAGAACGCACCGGTCGCCGCACAAGTAATGTGCCCTAAAAAAGCACGACGCGGTAGGATTCGTTTTTCGATGTTCATAATCATAACTCCTTCGCACGGTCAGTCTACATGAGTTTATCGTCACCGGCCATTGTTTACTTGCCCTTACGGTATCGGAACCGGGATAGAGCCGGGGGTGACGATAGTAATCTGCTTATCGCCTAAACCCGTTGTAATGAATACTACAGGATCAGTACTGTTGGTCGTGTTGCCGTTGGCCTTAATATTTCCATTGTCGTCGTTAAAATCGCTGCCAACGCCCAGTGAGCCTGCTAATTCGAAGGCGGCATCAAAGTCACGCTCCAATTCGTACCCGAATATGCTCTCATTATTATTGAGGTCTAGTCGAAGAAGTGGTGCTACACCGCCAGCCGCTGGATCGGTAGATCGGAAACCAGCAACAAAACCGCCTTGCGCTGCCACTGAATTACCACGCATTGTATTGTTGTTAACTGTGGCATTGATGGTCATGAGATCCTTAACTTCGAGGACCACATCGGCTGGTCCGTTGTCTTGGATATTTCCATTATTATCAATCAACACGTTGACTAATCCTGCTAAAAGAGTACCGAATCCACGCACCCGGATTCCTTGTAGTCCAAAATCAGTTATCAAAGGGTTGTTGGCGATTGTAAGGTCTGCGATGGCCGTCGTGTTTTCGCCTTCCAATTGGAAATCAATACCACGACCCGTGCCCATGATTGGACTGAATGCTTTTTCTCCATCAAGGCTGTTGCCAGTCACATGGAATTTCGAATTCGTCTCATCTTGTATCGCCAAGTCCATGCCGTCATTTTCGATATCTGATATGGTGTTGTTGGTTATGGCTACCTGGTTAGATAAGGCACCTGTCCCTGCATTCCCGCTGATTGTCACCTCAACTCCGCGCACCACTTGGGAGATGATATTGCTGTCGATCTGTGCATCTAACTGTGCACTCGCGTTACTCTCGAACTGAATATCAATCGCCGTAGCAGTGCTGTCAAACATCGCGCTATCGCCGGAGATTTCGTTTTCTCTTAATTGGACCTGTAACGTGCTTGTCGCTTGCGTGTTGGCGATGCAAATCCCATCGACATCCTCGCCCAGATTACCGATCACGCTTTGACGAACTGTAATCGAAGCACCGACCTCTTCAAGAAGTATGGCCTCCTCACGTTCTAGTGAAGCATCGCCTATGTCCTGCAGGTCAAGGAACGAAAGGTCTGCTGTGTCGGCACCGGTTATATGGATACCAAATCCTGATTGACCACCTGCGGTCCCTGCGCGGGCTATGTCAAACCGTTGGATTGTCGTGGGATTAACCACGTCATTCGTGCCACCTGCAATGAAAACAGTCTTGGTGCGGTTGATGCTGATACCGCTACTGTTGGTCGTCCCCATGAACTTGATGAATCCACCGCCGCTCAAGGAGGCCCCTTGGTTAAGCGTGAAGCTGGCAGCGTTACCTATGGGGCTTTCCACGAATACGCCATCTAACATGGCATCTTGAATCTCCACGCGATGCACGGCAAACGGTTGCGCCAAGTCAGGCAAGTGAATGCCTTGAATTGTGCTGTTTGTGGATTTGAGACGATCAAAGATCCATCCATCCACACCACTGGTTGAGCCAATCGTATTAATTATGCTAACAGCTGCGCCGCCAATGGCATCAATCGTAGTTAAACTGGCGGTTAACCTAATCGTGCCACTATTCGAGGCCAGCAAACCGTGCCCGTTGGCCGTGGTGATGCTCAAATTATCGAACGTAAATGTTGCGCCTGCGTTGCTTAACAGGTTTAGACCATCGCCTGTGGCTTGGCCTGCATCGACGATGTTCGTCGTCCCGAAGTCACTGATCATGGCTGGGGCATTGTTAACTGAGATACCGTGACTTGATGCGTTGTTGACAGTGGTTCGATCAGTCACCAGTGTACCACTCACTTGGGTTAGATTGATGCCTACTGTTGGGCTAGTGTTTGATGTGAGACTGGCGAATGTTAGATCAACATCGACTTGCTGTATGTTGATTGCCGAACCACCGGTCGCGGCCGCGTCGCCAGATAGCACGGTCAGTTTCCCACTATTAGAAGCAGTTAGCCCACTACCATTTGCAGTTGTTAAATCCAAACTATCGAAGGTAAAGTTTCCGCTAGCGCCGGAAATAGTGATGCCGTCTCCATTTGGAATTGTCAGTGTTGCAGCATTATGCATGACGACATCAGCAGCTACCGAAACAAATATCATGCCTGTGCCACCGGTATCTGTGATGGGAGCGCCCCCGAGCGTTAGCCGCCCACCAGTTAGGTTGCTCACGTCCATCAGTCGACCGGTCGTGTTGCTAATTGTGCCATTAAAGTCCACCGTGGGTGACCCAGCCGTTAGACGCAATGCGGTGCCGGTTGCGTTGACGATGGATGCATTTGTAAATGTATAGGTGCCCGAACTATTGGTAATATCAATCCCGAGACCAGGGCTGTTGTCATTTGATAGGCCGTTGATGGCTACGTCACCTAGGGCATCCATGATGTGAATCCCCATAGCGCCGTTGGTAATCACGCTGCCCGAAAGTTCAACTGAACCACTAGGCATGTTGTCGATTTGAACCACATGACCAGTAGTGTTTTTAGTGATCGTACCGGGGTAGACAAGTGTTACCGACGTGTTATCCAACGTGATCGCCGAGCCGACTGAATCAATCATGGTTCCGCTAGTCGCTGATAGTTGCCCGCCTACGTTGACCAATCGGATGCCATGCGATGGACTGTTATCCGAAGATAATTCATCGAAGCCAAGATTGATTGTGCCACCGTTGGCAATGTCCAAGGCGCCACCTGTCCCCGATATCGAAAGCGCATTCACCACCAACGAGCCAACAGTTATACCCGTGTCAACAATGCCGACGCCGTTTGGCGTATCACCGATATGTAAACCGCGAATCGTGTTATCTGTAGCTGCTGCGATGCCGTTGCCCGTCGTGCTAGTGATTACTGGATGATTGGTTACGAGCGGGGGGGTCGCTGCTAAATCAGTGACATCCGGAACCACGATACCTAACCCCGCAAGGCTGGTCATCAGGTCAACACCTTGCCCCAGCAGTGTTTGCGTATTTTGTAAAGTAAAACCATCGGTATAAGGACGATCGCCCTGATAAATGAATATCACATCGTTTATTTTGACGTTAGGTGATCCTATGCCTTGTGCGGTGTTGAAATCGGCGACACTCTGGAACGGATTGGCGAACGTTCCCAAGTTTGCCCCGGTCGACGTATTGTCGATAAACCAAATCGCCCGTGAGTTGGCGAAAGTCACTGTGACAGTGCCTGTATCAGTGCCCAGACCGTTGAGGGCCTCATACTCAAACGTGTCCTTGGGACCAGAAAATCCTGGATCGGGAACATATGTGAAACTACCGTCAGTATTTAGTGTGACCTGTCCATGGGTTGGACCAAGGGTAATGGTGGCTTCTAATGAGTCGCCGTCGTCGTTAGACAACACGCCATTCGTTAGTGTAATCATAATGGCCAAGTTGGGTAGGGTGGTATAGTCATCGTTATTACCGACTGGCGGACTGCCCACCGTCACGGTAACCGAGCCTGTCGCAGTGCCTACGCTATTGGCGATGGTATATCCGAAGCGGTCTAGTCCTGAATAGGTGGGGCTTGGCGGGGTATAGATAAAATGGCCTGACGCATTCACGACAACCATGCCGCCGCTATCAGTTGAAGTTGCGCTTGCTGGAACATTTACTGCATCGGGTGTAGTTGTCGTGCCAAAGGCCGTTACGCTCGGTGTGGGCACCCCAGTATCATTCGCCAATACCGGCATTTTACTCAACCCTGCAGAATCAAGTACAGTATTAAGTGCGGTAACATAACTGTCGTCATGCGCGACAGGCGCTGATAGTACCTCAATCGCTACCCGGCCTTCATCGACAATGCCATCGCTCTCAATCTGGTAGAAGAACTCGTCGCTTCCTGGCAGAGCTGGTGCGGTGTAGGTAAAGCTACCATCTTCTCGAAGCGTAACTATGCCTCCACTTGTTGTTGTACCCGCTATGTCCGTTGCATAATCTGTCACATCGGCCAAGGTTGCCCCCCATGTCACTACTTTGGGCGTGGGGACTCCCGTGTCGTTGCTGAGTAAACCACTGGCGGCATCAATGTTCAAAACGGTAGCCGCCGTCGTTTGATAGTTGTCGGTCGTTGCACCAATGATATCGATTGTGACTGTTGCTTCATTGCTCATGTCGGTTCCATCGTCACCGATATAAGCGAAATTATCTGTGGCAGCGATGGATCCATCGTGCACGTAGTCAAATGATCCATCGTTGTTGAAATTAAGAGTGCCGTGGAGAGGAAGGCGCGTTGTCGTTGCGAAAATCGGATCAACTTCTACATCAGTGTCATTGGATGTCACGCCGTCTGCCACGACGACATTGAGGGTGTCGCCACGACTGACACGGTATGCATCATCTTTGGCTGTTGGTGCATCGTTAATAGGCGTAACTGTAATTGTGACATCGGCGGTGCTGCAAAGGGAAGGTAATGGTGTTCCGTTATCGCAAATCCTATAAGTGAACATGTCAACGCCATTGGTATTCAGTGTTGGCGTGTACGTTATTTCACCGTTGACTGGATCTACATCTGTCGTGCCATTACCTGGCCCCGCCGTTACTGTCACAGTAGTGGCATCCAAGGAACCATCTACATCACTGTCATTGGCTAGCGTATTTACCGTGATAGGCTGATCCTCGTCGGTGCTAAGTGGGTCATCGACAGCAGTGGGAGGATCGTTGATCGCATCTACCGTCACAGTCACCAATGCTGTGCTGCATAATACTGGTGCCGGAACGCCATTGTCACACACCTGATATTGAAAGTTGTCGATTCCACCCACCGTGCCGTTTGGTATATAGGTGATGATTCCTGTGACAAGGCTGATAGTCGTTGTTCCCAAACTTGGTTCTGCACCAATGACAATTGACACCGTAGCGGGGTCAATCACGCCATCCGGATCATTATCGTTGGTGAGCACGTCTATATCTATGGATGTGTCCTCGTCAGTCGTAACATCATCGTTAACTACCAATGGTTTGAGGTTGACTGGTGCTGCAGGGCCGCCACCTTCGCATCGGTTGCCGATACCATTACCGTTGGTGTCTATTTGATCAGGATTGTTTAGCCGTGGGCAGTTGTCGCACGCATCACCATGCCCGTCATTGTCAGTATCAAGTTGATCCTGGTTGGCTAGATTGGGACAGTTGTCGCACGCATCACCGAGACTATCAGCATCGGAATTTTCTTGATTTTCGTTGGTTATACCGAGGCAGTTATCACATAGATCACCCACGTTATCACCGTCATCGTCCGCCTGATCAACATTGATGACATTCGGACAGTTGTCGCACAGATTGCCTAAGCTGTCGCCATCTGCATCGCTCTGGTCAACATTAGGAAAACCGGTGCAATTGTCACATGCATCACCAATACCATCGATGTCTATATCGGACTGGAGATTGTTTGGATTGTCTGGGCAGTTGTCACAAGCATCGCCCACGCCATCCCCATCTGCGTCCAGTTGGTCAGGATTCTCGATGTCGGGACAGTTATCCTCTACCGGGTCAGGTACAGGCTGGTCAGGCAGGTCTGGGGTGGGTTGTTCAGCAGGGTCTTCATTAGAAACAATAGGAATGCATCCCTGCAAGCCAGCGAGTAACGCAATACATAATGTCCACGTTAACCACGTACGGATGTGTGCGAAAGATTTCGTGCAACACTGAAGCTGAGATGGTAATCTCGACATCATCAATACCTCTGTTATGCTTCGGGCTATTCCCCGGCATGAAAATAAAACTCTATTCGTGACGCTGACTGTGAACGCTAACGTAATACGCTTTCTAATCTACAGCATACTTACGACGGCCACGTAACTTCTAAGGACTTATGTTATCATTGTGCTTTTAACCCGCGTAGTCAAACATGATATGGTCGATTAATGATTACGTCGCAACCAACATCACTATAAGGCTCCGCATGGTCCAATAATTCCGGGACGAGAAAGTATATCGTGGTCTTGATGTGTTGGGATCAATGGCAGAGCAAAGCGGACCTTTAGGCCCGCAGGAGGAGGTTCAGCGTCCCGTGGCCATAAGAATTACTACCCAACAAACTTACACTGGCGGTGGATCAGGATTCGGGGCGCGGGTCAGTCCAGCATGTCGTGACAAATAGCACTGCGGGTTGTCAGTAGTTCATGGTGCGGCGGCATCGAGCTTCTTCATCCACGCTACTGCTTTAGCGTCGTAGCCCTTACCCGGCTCGGCGGTGTGCCAGGCGTCGTAGAGTGTGATGAGCCTCGCTATGCACTTGGTTGTGCGGTCATGGTCATCCCCGAACCCCTCAGCCAGCAGTTTGTGGGCCTCGAGTAATGTCGCTTCGCCATTGGGAAACTGGTTTGTCGCACCTTCCGCCTCACCTAGCTTGGCTAGGTAGTTCCCAAGCCATCGAGTGTTTGGCCCAATCCAAGTCCTGCGGGCGGCTGGCTCACCAGTGTTGAGTACGTCGAACGCATCGTCGTACTTCCCAAGCTTATTTAGCAGGAAACCCATGTTGTTGATCGACGTCAGCGTGTTAGGGTGGTCGTCGCCCAGGACGTGGCGTTGGCCAGCCAGCGCCTCCCTGTGGTAGGGCAGTGCCTTGTCCAGCTTGCCCTGATTTTGAAGCAATAACCCCATGTTGCTCATCGGATCGCCTAAGTCCGAAAAATAAAGGCGAAACCTATCCGATAGACCAGGTTAGCGCATGCCCCTAGTTATGATACAATGGGCAGTCAATGTAGTTTACTTGGACGTAGCGGGTTCTTCGCTGTGAGGAGGAAAAAGTATGCATACCAATTTTGCGATGGCTATCCTTGTACTTTCTTTGGCCATGACGGTTCCAACACAAGCGCAACAGAAAGTATACGTCGCAGACCGAGGCGTAGGAAAACTTTACCGAATGGACACCGATGGAGGAAATCTGGAGTGTGTCCTTGGCGGCCTTGGCTCTGGCTGTCTCGGTGAATTTACTGGCTTTTCCCAACCATATGACGTCGCGTTCGGTAAAGGTCTGATGTTCGTAAGCGATAATGCACTAGATGCAATTTTGGTGGCGGACGAAGATGGACAAAATGAGTGCGCAATCACCGCAGTCAGAATCTGACGGTGCGATCGCCTTGACTAATTCAATTGTGGTTGTCCGATTACTCCGGCCACCACCAGGCGGCATGTCGATAATAGGATCGGAGCACCCGCCGAGCCATTCACGACACGCCTGCGAGCCCTCAATTGAGCCGACATCACAACGGATCGATCAGGCGATTATCCAAGCCCTGGTGATTACGCTCATAATGATAGAATTCAGCGAAGTCGTTGGCCCCTGAGTTACGACTTGAGAGCCTTGTACTCTTCTAGGATGTAAGCAATTACATCAAGCTGATACAGGTTGCCCAAGCCCGCTAGGAACATGAGGAGTAGTCGCCACGCTTGACTGGCATTCAATTAGCCTATTGTATCCGGAACCGGAACTGCCATGTCATAAGCCGTATAGATACAGTTAGTCATGCGCGTTTGAATAATTGGACACTACTCGCATGGCGGGCTGCTACACAAGTTTCGAATGTTCAGGATGAACTGTGGGACATGCATGCCAATCCACAACTATGCTATCTTCGCCGTCTAAGTGATATATAGCCAACCATGCTAAGGGCGAGCGTAACTCCATCGAGCGCGCCGCAAAGCCCAGCACCGCATCGCCGAGTTCCGTTCAATGTTCCAGCGTCCACCGAGTCGCCATTAGATCCACCGTTTACGTCGCCGTCGAGATCACCGCCTCCCGTCGGGCTTTCTGCCGACCCGTCACTGGCTCCAACGCGCAGCGTGATTAAGACTGGGTCACTGGAGAGTTCTCCGTCGTTGACCGTGTATGTGAACTCATCGACTCCGAGGAAATCCGCTTCGGGAATGTAACGAAGCAGCGGGGGGAACCCCAGAATTTGACCATGGGATGGACGACGCACAATCTCGAATATGACGTCGGTTCCAGCTTCTGTATCGAAACCGAGTAGCGTTATTGATAGGGAGACAGAAGCCTCAAGCTCAAGAGTCTGCTGCACTCCATAAGGCGGATCGTTGACGGGCAAGACATTAAGCATCACTTCCGCGATGTTGCTTGCCGTGTCGCCCAACGCAACAATGTAGGTGAACGCATCGGGACCGAAGTAGTTGGTTCCAGGTGTATAGATGATCTTGGGCGGTTGACCGGTGATGGTGCCCTGTAGTGGATGCGCTATGATATGGAACGTCGGATCTGAGCTGGCAAAACTGGGACTTGGCAAATCGAATTCCACCGCCGTATCTTCATCTGTCGTCACAGTCGCATCCCTCGCGACGGGACCGATTGAGCCACCTCCGCCACCTCCGCCACCGCCGGACGACTGAGTGTCGTTGTCCGTAATGGTCACGAGCAAACTGGCAATATTCAGGCCATCGTACCGTGCGTCGACACTAATAGTCTGGTGCGTAATGAACGAAGTCTGTGTCCCTTCGAAAACCGCATCGTCAACGGCAGTTACGTTAATCGACTGGAAAGAGTTCCAATTGGCGGGCGTAAACGTCAACAACAGCGCAACACCTGAGCCCGCGCCGACATCGATTTGTGATGTTGGATCGACAATGATCGTCACATCAGCGGATGGTGCATCGTTTAACACCAATGTGTATGAATCAGAAGTCGGTCCCGACTCGTCGACTTCCGTAACTCCACCGGTTTCAGTAATCGTCAAGCCAGCTTCATCGGTCACATTAACCGTCAAGGACGCGATTGAGACGCCGTTGAAAAGCGGATCTGCACTAACGGCCGTGTGAACGATAGTCGACGTGTGTGGTCCTTCGGCGGCGCCATCAACAACTCCTGTTATTGTAACCGTTTGCGACGTGTTCCAGTTCGCACTTGTGAACGTGAGGTCGATCGTTCCGCCAGTACCGCCGCCGACGTCGGTCTGCGTGTCCGGATCGACCGTGATTGTAACGTTGGTGGCCGGCTGACTCGTGAGCACGATCGTGTAGGTGTCGGAAGTCGGGCCGGTTTCACTAACATCGCTCGAGCCACCCGATTCGGTGATGGTAACACCCGCGGTATCGTTGTCTGTTAGGTTTGCGGTGACTGAGCCGATGGAGATTCCTTGGTATTTGCCATCTGCGCTTGTGGCTGAATGTGCAATCGTCGACGTATGCGCGTTTTCGTCGACTGCGTCATCCACGGCGGTAACGGTCACGGTTTGCGGCGTGCCCCAATTCACGCTCGTGAACGTGAGAGAAACGGTCGCGTCCGCTCCAGCGCCGACATCCGTTTGGACATCCGGGTCGACGATGACCGTCACGGTTGCCGTAGGTTGGGTGCTGAGCACGATCGTGTACGTGTCCGAAGTTGGGCCTGCTTCGTCCACATCGGTGGTGCCGCCGGACTCGGTAACCGTAACACCCGCCGTATCGTTGTCGGCCACGTTCGCGGTGACGGTGCCTATGGAGATTCCCTGGTAGTTACCATCTGCGCTGACTGCAGCGTGCGTGATTGTCGATGTGTGGGCATTCTCATCGACGGAATCGTCGACCGCTGTGACCGTTACTGTCTGCGGCGTGCTCCAGTTCCCGCTCGTGAATGTGAGGTTCGTTGTTGCTCCCGCCCCGGCCCCAACGTCGCTCTGTACATCCGGATCGGCCGTGATCGTTACGTTCGCGGTTGGTTGGCTCGTAAGCACGATCGTATAGGTGTCCGACGTCGGTCCGGTTTCACTGACATCGCTCGAACCACCCGACTCCGTGACCGTAACGCCAGCTGTGTCGTTGTCGGCTACATTGACCGTGACAGAGGCCGCGGTGATTCCGTTGTAGTTCCCGTCCGTGCTAGCCGTTGTGTGCGTGATCGTCGACGTATGCGACCCTTCATCGATCGCATCATCGACGGCAGTCACAGTAACAGTCTGCGGTGTATTCCAATTTGCGTTCGTAAACGTGAGATCGACGGTCGCTCCATCGCCGGCCCCGACGTCCGTCTGCAGATCAGGATCGATCGTCATCGTCACACTTGCGGTAGGTTGGCTGTCGAGAACGATCGTGTATGTGTCGGACGTCGGACCGGTTTCACTAGCGTCACTTGAACCACCGGATTCGGTAATGGTAACGCCTGCCGTATCGTTGTCCGTCACATTCGCGGTAACCGAACCGATCCCGATGCCTTGATAATCAGCATCAGCGCTCGCGGCCGCATGCGTGATCGTCGACGTATGCGACCCTTCATCGATCGCATCATCGACGGCAGTCACAGTGGCAGTCTGCGGTGTATTCCAGTTTGCGTTCGTAAACGTGAGATCGACGGTCGCTCCAGCACCGGCCCCGGCGTCCGTCTGCAGATCGGGATCGATCGTAATCGTCACACTCGTGGTAGGTTGGCTGTCGAGAACGATCGTGTATGTGTCGGACGTCGGTCCCGTTTCGTCAACATCCGTGGACGCGCCGGATTCCGACACGGTGACGCCTGGTGCATCATTGTCGATGACGTTAACGGTGACGGTCGCAATCGCGACCCCATTGTAGTTGGAATCGCCGCTCGCCGCAGTATGAAGGATACTGGACGTATGTGGTCCTTCGGAAATCGCGTCATCGATCGCGGTGACGACGACAGTCTGGGCCACGTTCCAATCCCCGCTCGTAAACGTGAGGTTGATGGTTGCCCCACTGCCGGCGCCAACATCGGTTTGCGTATCCGGATCGACGGTGATCGTGACATTCGCTACCGGCTCGCTCGTCAGAACAATCGTGTACGTGTCCGATGTCGCACCGGTCTCGTTCACAGTTGTCGATCCGCCACTCTCCGTGATGTCAACGCCCACCGAATCATCGTCTGTGACCGTGGCCACGACGTCGGACACTGAGATTCCGTTATAGCTCATATCTCCGCTTGTTGATTGGGTAACGATCGTCGAATTGTGATTGCCTTCCGCAATATCGTCGTCGACGGCCGTCACAAGAACAACTTGCGCGGTGTTCCAATTACCACCTGTAAAAACAAGTACAATGGCAATGCCTGCACCCGATCCCACGTCCGTCTGAACATCCGGGTCGACCGTAATGCTCACCGGGCCGGTTGGCGGCGACTGGAGCACTACCGTGAACGTATCCGACGTGGTACCCGCCTCGCTAACCGACGTGGATCCGCCTGATTCCACTACTAAAACAGCGGGCAGGTCGTTGTCCTCCACATTTGCCGTGACATCGGACACGGTCAACCCATTGAAATTGCCGTCGGCGCTCGAGGTCGTATGGGCGATAGTTGATGTATGAGGACCCTCTGAAGCCCCATCATCGACGGCGGTCACGACAACCGTACGTAACGTGTTCCAATTCGCGGAGGTAAATACTTCCGCAATCGCAACGCCTGCGCCGATCCGAGATCCGTTTCCGTATCCGGAGTCACCGTGATCGTGACATCCGCATTTGGTTGGGAATCTAGCACCAATGTGTACGTGTCCGACGTCGGGCCGATCTCGCTCACATCGGTCGAACCACCCGATTCGCTGATCGTCACACCGGCCGCATCATTATCAGCCACTGTGGCGACAACATTGGTAATCGCGATGGCGTTGTAATTGCCATCCGCACTCGCCGCCGTATGGGCAATGGTCGAGTTATGATTGCCTTCGATAATGAAATCATCAACGGCGGACACGGTAACCGTCTGCGGTGTCGACCAATTGGCGGGAGTAAACGTCAGATTGCTCGTGACGCCCGCTCCACCTCCTACGCTGGTCTCGATATCCGGATCGACCGCGACCACGACATTCGCCGTCGGCTGCGACGTCAGGACGACCGTATACGTATCGCTCGTCGGCCCCTGTTCGCTTACCGTCGTCGCGTTGGCCGACTCCGTGTTGCTCACGCCAGCGGTGTCATTGTCGGTAACATTCGCCACGACACTCGCAATCGTGATCCCATCGTAGTTCAGATCGCTGCTTGTAGCCGAGTGCGTGATCGTAGATGTGTGCGCTCCTTCCGCGATGGCATCATCGACGGCGGTCACCGTTACGGTCTGCGGCGTGTTCCAATTACCGCCCGTGAAACTGAGGTTAATTGTGCTGCCGGTCCCGGCACCCACGTCGGACTGTATATCGGGATCCACTTGGATAGTCACCGTCGCGGTCGGCGGAGAGTCGAGAACGATCGTGTAGGTGTCAGAGGTAGCGCTCAGCTCGCTGACATCTGTCATTCCGTTCGACGCGGTGATGGCCACGCCTGCAAGGTCATTGTCGGCTATGTTCGCGACGACGTTTGCGATACTGATGCCATTGTAGTCGGTATCCGCGCTCGTTGCCGAATGGGCAATCGTGGAAGTCGCTGGCCCTTCGTCCACGATATCGTCGACAGCGGTTACCGTCACGTTCCGTGCAACGTTCCAGTTTCCTACCGCAAACACAAAGGTAACCGCAACTCCCGCACCCGATCCGAGGTCGACCTGAGCATCAGGCGTCGCGGTGATGGTTACGTCGGAGGATGGCTGTTTGTCGAGTGTGATCGTATAGGTGTCGGAGGTCGGACCCGCCTCATTCACATCGGTGGAGCCGCCGCTTTCGGCGATAGTCACGCCGGCTGCGTCATCGTCGGTGACGTTCACTGTTAAGTTCGGTATCGAGACCCCATTGTAACCAGCGTCCGCGCTGGTGGCCGTATGTACGATCGTCGAAGTGTGAGGCCCTTCCGGCACGGCATCGTCCACGGCAGTGACAATTATGGTTCGGGCAATGTTCCAAGTACCCGGTGAGATGTTGATTGTGATCACTGATCCTGCACCGTTGCCGAGGTCGGTCTCATTATCCGGATCCACAGAGATCGTCACGGTCGCGCTGGGCATGGAGGTCAGCACGAGTGTGTAACTGTCAGACGTCGGACCTAGTTCGCTGACCGCAGTCGATCCGCCGGTGGGCGTGATCGTGACGCCAACTGAATCGTTGTCCGTAACCTGAGCAATGACGCTTGGAATCCCGATTCCGTCATAGGCCGAATCGGCACTCGTCGCGGTATGTGGGATCGTTGAATTGTGCGTTCCCTCAACCAGCGCATCGTCAACGGCTGTGACAGTGATAGTCTGTGGAACGTTCCAGTTGCCGGACGTGAACGTCAGGAGGACACCGATCCCGGCACCTGCCCCCAAATCCGTTTGCACATCTGGATCGGCGACGATATCAACGTCCGCAGTCGGAATCGAGTCCAGGGTTACAGTGTATGTATCGGATGTCGGCCCAGTCTCGCTGACGCTCGTACTGCCGCCGGTCTCAGTGATGCTGACCCCGGCCTGCCCATGCGCGACGGATGAGACCAACACTGTAAACGCAGCGCAGAACAACACCCAGCGTTGAAAATTATCGGACTTTGATTTTCCCAACCGCGCACTCCTTCTACACAAAGGGATTCGGCAAAGTGGCTGCGACTCTTGAGCTTGGATTTGTGACCTGACCCCCATATATCGGTTAAATTCCAGCGTTAGTATTCTGGTCTGACCATGGATAATAAGAAGGTCAAAGATCTGGCGCGAAAGAGATTTACGGCAGAGCAGATCATTTACAAACTTCGAGAGGCCGAGGTGATCATTGGTTGAAAGTGTCCATTAATTCGATGATTTCCAAAGAAAACGGGATTTGTAACTCGTAACGTTCGAGCTATTTAGTCGCGTTTGTATTTTTGGACACTACAAGAACTCTCATAACCACTGGATCAGATTTTGGGTAGCAGGCCACTTGTCCCAGATCTGCCCTTCACTACCAGCATCCAAACATGCGATTTTCACTCTGAGCGCACAGTATTCATGACGTGTACATTGGGTATTCAGATTCCATTAACATTATCGGTGAAGCGAACACGCTGCCAATTCTTTGAGCAAGAATGGCCAATGTAGCTGTAGGCACATGACGGTATTCATCTGACGTTACCATATTGATCGTGTCCACCTCAGTGGATGTAAGTTGCTGTGGTGACGTTCGGGGGCAGGACGGCATATCGTCAAGACTGCATTCTACTTCTCGCTTCCACGAATGATACCGTGACCGTGGTAGCCGCAGAACACGAAGAACGGATCGAAGCGGTGGAACGGATCGGGACCGCTCAATAGCCCGGAGTAGTGAAACCTTAGATGAACCATCAGAGATTCGTGTGTAGTTGAGTGAGGCGCCGATCACCTTGAGTCGGACGACCATCAATCGAAGCAATGCGACGAGCCTTGCAACACGTTTCCTGAGGACGAGCACCTCGTTTTGCAGGACGATGAGGTCCATATCTGCCACATCAACGGAGACGATAATCCGTACAAAAAAGTACAGACTGTCTTGGCAAAAAGTAAAGCTAAATACCTTCGAAGAACGTCTTTGTTGGGCAATCACGTCCAACCACAATGGTGAGGACTCGCGCATAAAGGTCCAGGATGAGCTGGTGTATAGCGCGGTTGTTTCAAGGGGCTAATCTGGCCAGCGATCATTCATGTGTGGCTTCTTCAATTTTAGTGTAATCACACAGGAGAATTGGTCAAATTTTGATACCTATATTGTCAAGGTGTTCGCATTTATCGTGGGGAACAACCTCTTTCTGTTTTCAGCGGTATGTGTTCTAATGTTAATCTGTCTGATTGGAAATGCTATTCATGGAAAACGTAGATATACATCGCCTGCACTTCGCGTTTACGATAATCTATCATTATATCTTTCCCCAATTATCGATGGGATTGACGTTGCTGATTTTAATTCTAAAAACGATGGGGCTGCGCGGTGATAGGGCGGGTAGCGACGGTGCTCGATTCTGGTGCAGGATCTTGGGCTTGACATTTGTCATGGGCGTAATCACTGGCATACCAATGGAATTCCAATTCGGAACCAATTGGTCACGATTCTCTGAGGCAGCCGGCGGCGTCATCGGGCAGACGCTGGCGATGGAAGGCATATTCGCGTTTTTCCTGGAATCTACATTTTTGTACCTTTTGCTGTTTCAGGAGAAGCGTCTTGGTGTGCGAATTCATTGGTTCGTGTCCTTGTTGGTATTTCTTGGCACATGGCTTAGCGGCTATTTCATCGTTTGCACAAACGCTTGGATGCAACATCCGGTGGGGCACACGATCAGTGAAACGGGGAAAATCGAATTGGAGAGTGTGTGGGCCTTGCTCACTAACGCATGGGCTATTCCTCAATATCTGCATACGATGGTCGGCACGACAATTACCGGAAGTTTTGTGATGGCATCCATCGGGTCGTTTTATGTGCTGCGCAATAAACATCTTGTTGTGGCCAAGCGATTTTTGTCTTTGTCTGTCATTGTGGCCTGCGTGGCCAGTGTTTTGGCGGCGTTTCCCACCGGTGATATGCAAGCCAAGCTGGTGCACAATCACCAACCGGAAACATTTGCGGCGATGGAGGGTCACTTTCATACCTCGAATGGCGCGCCGTTAGTCCTGATGGGGCAACCGAATATGGAGACGCTTCATCTCGATAACCCCATTGAGCTACCCAATATGCTGTCCGTACTCACTCACCTTCGTTGGGATTCAGAAGTTAAAGGCTTAACTTCCTATCCACAAGACCGCTGGCCTACAAACGTACCGGCGCTGTATTATGCGTACCACATCATGGCGGGGGTCGGTTCGATATTCATTGCTGTCAGTCTGCTTGGTATCATTTCGATGCTGCAAGGTAAGTTGTACTCACGGCGCTGGCTGCTATGGACCTACATGTTGCTACTGCCGTTTCCATTTATCGCTAACACTGCCGGTTGGGCAACTGCGGAGCTTGGGCGTCAGCCCTGGATAATTTATAATGTGATGCGCACGGTTGATGGTCATTCGATGCATGTGTCAGGCGGGAATGCACTTTTCTCATTGCTTGGATTCGCCGGCCTGTATGTAGTATTATCGGTGTTGTTCTTCTTTATCGCTGTCCGGATCATTACTGATGGACCGGATGGTGAGAGCTCACTTAGTGACGTATCAGCGGCACCAAAAGATGCGCCTAGTCAGGCACAGGGAGCTATCTTGTGACCATTGAGACGGTATGGTATTGTTTGTTGTGGCTTACGATAGCCGCGTATGCGGTGCTCGATGGTTTCGACTTTGGCGTGGGTATCCTTCACTTGTTTGTGGCACGAAACAACCGTGAGCGGGAGCAAGTGTTACAATCAATTGGACCCGTATGGGACGGCAACGAGGTTTGGTTGATAGCTGCCGCAGCAACCATGTTCTTCGCGTTTCCGGTTCTGTATGCTACGTCATTTAGCGGATTCTATTTGCCGCTGATGATGGTACTGTGGACTCTGATGGGTCGGGCCTTGGGCATAGAGTTGCGGCACCAACTAAGCGATCCACTATGGTGCTCTTTTTGGGATGTTATATTTAGCGTTTCCAGTTTGCTGCTTGCGCTGTTGCTTGGGGCTGTAATTGGTAATATTGTGCGTGGCGTATCATTGAATGCGCATGGCGTGTTTTTTGCCCCGCTTTGGACCGATTTTCGTGTGGGCAGTGACACCGGTGTGCTCGATTGGTATACAGGTTTGATCGCTGTCACAGTTACTGTAGCGCTCGCTCACCACGGTGCGTTATGGGTAAATGCGCGTACCGATGATTCCGTGAAATGGAGAAGTGAACGAGTTGCAAGACTCTTGTGGCCGGTCTTGATGGTGTTGTCGATCGTAGCGGCTTTTACGAGTGTCAATGTGCAACCCAACATTATTGTGGAATTTAAAGCTCGTCCTTGGTTTGGGTGTGTTCCTGTTGCAGCATTTCTGTCTTTGTGTTGCATATACCAACTGCGCGGTAAGAAACGGGACGCTGCTGCGTTTCGAGCAAGTTGTGTGTACATTGTTTCGATGATCGCATCTGTGGCTATCGGCATCTTTCCATTTGCTTTACTTGCGCGCGATAGTGCATTGAGCTTAACAATAACTTCCGTGGCAGCCGCAAAACCTGGGCTCGTGGCTGCCCTATATTGGTGGGTACCAGGGATGATCGCAGTGTGTCTTTACACTTACCTTGTATCCTATCGAGCTATGTCGAAGAGTTGTCAATCCCATTAAAGTCATCCGGACCAAAGCTGGACTGATGCGACTGAGCTTGTCCCTTGTGTCTCCCAAAATCACCATCCATCGGTCGTGGGCAACGCGATGAGTCAATTATCAAGTGTTCGCCGTTGATTCTAGGCACTTCAGATAGGGTACTATATATAGTAGTGCGATCTAATTCTGAGGCACGCACGTAACGATCGATATCTATTCAACCCAAATGATTACGGGCAACCAGGTCGAAACCGGAACATCTGGTCGCGAGCGAAGGTCTGATTGAGTTGTCCTTCAGCGTACCTGATCTGATCCGATAACTATGCTTTTATAGGGGCTGGAACGGAAGGGAGGAGATATTGGGAGGCACATGCCACATTTGGCTCTAGTTGGATAACGACTAACGTCGCAAGCAAAACGCCGCTCAACATATCCAGAACATTCCATAGAAATACAGTCGATTCATATGACCATGGCCACATGAAGCTGGGCATGCACAGACATCTGCGCCAGAATATCAACGCAACTAATTCCACCACTGAATGTACAAGTGACTACTACTGCTGAATCCATATGAAAATTGAGTGACGAGAACTCGTACACGACGGTGCAGAATGTCTCGGTGTATACCCCGGATAAAATTTTCGGGAAGCACACTCACGCCATCAGCATCGAATCGGAGATTGTGCGGTCGCCGAACACAATCGCGAAAAGCAGATCATGTAGGACGATTGCTAATTCTCTATGCTCCCGCCGGCCACAGCCATCCGAAAATGCTTGCCGTCAGCAAACCGTACACAGCGCCGTCGAAGAGGAATTTGAGCATGACACTAAATTGCTGCCCTTTCCATATGTAGTCGGTAAGTGCGCCCATCGCGTACGCCATAATTGCGGCTGTGCCCGTCAACCTAAAAACCGTAATAAAGTCAGTTCCCACCGCGAGCCCGATCCCTGCAATATAGGCGACTAGCACGCTTATGAGCACCGCCTGCAGGAACCAGAGAAACAGGTTTCTGCCCATCGCTGGGGGGCCGCTGGGCAGGATGGTCATGAATCCAACCGGGCCCTGCGTGAACTTGCTCATCATCTCATCTGATTGGAGTTCCTTCATGTCTTCGCAATGAGGGAACATGTAGTTCCCCGGCCTGATGTTCTCTCCGCGAAGCAGTTCGCACAATTTGTCCTCGCCCGGCGACCGTGAATAATCCGACTTGTGAATGGGTATTACCATATGAAAGATGGAACTTGCTAAAAACACGGCTACGGTCGAGATTAGAATCGGCATCCACAGTTCCGCTAATGCAACCATACGATTTCTCCTTTGTGTTCAACAAGCATTTCGTCTCAATTTATCAGTTCATACAATAGTGTTATCTGTAAAGACCGTCTGCGCTTATATGTGCGAATTTTCGCTATTTTCTCCAGTGACTGTCTAAGATTCAAGCTCAACGTTGCAGGAATGATACTGTTGCGCTAGTAGGAGTTGTTGCAGATGACATCGGATTTGCAACTAGGCGATGTGTGACACATTCTGTCTGTCCATCCCGTCCCGTTTATTCCGTACTCCTTGTCAATAAAGGACTTACGAATTGACCGGATTCCCAACCACAATACGCTTACGCAACTGAATTCGAGCGTAACTGGTGTAAGGGATGAGCGTTTTTCAAATCATTGTTGTGATGATTTGGTCGCTAGTTAGAACGCAAGCTGAGCTTGCCGCTGAAATCTAGCCATTCGCCAACAACTAACTGTTCTCGAACATTCGGCCAAACGACTTAAGTTACGAAAGGACGATCGAATGTTTTTGCGTTTGGTTTTCCCGATTGTGGCCATTGACTATTTCACCGTGCCGACAGCGACATTTCGCATTTTATTTGTATTCGTTGTTCTGCAACATGATCGGCGCAAGGTTGCTCATTTCAACGTAACCGAGCATCCATCCGCTCAATGGACAGTACAACAAATCGTTGAGGCGTTTCCCTATGACACCGCGCCACGGTTTCTGATTCGTGATCGCGATGGAATTTATGGACATGTATCTCAGGAGCGTGTGATGAACATGGGCCTTGAGGAGGTTATCACGGTTTCGCGATCACCATGGCAAAATCCTGAAGCTGAACGAATTATTGGATCAGTAAGACGAGAGTGTCTTGATTACGTCATTGTACTTAACGAGAAACATTTCAAGTGCATCCTGCCGTCGTATTTTGATTTTTATCATAAGGCAATTACTCATCTTTCCTTGGATCGCAATGCTCCGATCGCAAGAGAGGTTGAATAGCCCGATCACAGCCAAGTGATCTCGATTCCACAATTTGCTGGCTTGCATCATAAGTATCTCCGAGCAGCCTGAATTTGTGTTTGTGACACTCGAATTTGTCCCCGCCCGAAGAGATCGTCTGTGCGTTTATCCCATTTCAGATGCTTCCTTTTCGCAAAAACAACCGGAAGCTATTCGAATTACGCCAACATCCGTCCGGATGACGTTAATGGGAGGGTCAACCCATTTGCCTTCAAGCTGTTAAATGAAATACATTTATCAAGGAGTAACTTAGTACTACAGCGCCACATAAGGTTTCGAGGCTTCTGGAACGCCGTTCTCGGCACCGAAAACGCGGTTGGTTAGCGTTCGAATGACCTCCGAAGGACTAAGTGGCGCTGTAGTATTAGAAAAGGTGTGAATATTGCATTATGTTAGTACATATGTGCGTAAAATTAGCGTACGCCGGAGCAAGACTAAGTTTCAATTCATGTTAATCAAATCAACCTGACACCTTTTCTGGACTTTTTAAAGATGCCATGTTTACGATGCATCTAATTAATCGGGACCAGTCTTGAATCGAAAACCAACGGAAACGATCGGATTATTGGCCGGGCAGGCTCACCGCACCGTAAGGGGTATTGACGGCACCCACTGGCGTCAATTTTGGGGAGCCGAGCTCACCACCTTTTAGTACACTCGAAGCGGCTGATGTGGCCGCTAACTTGCACCTTGCCGTCAACACGCAGCTCGCCCCGGGATCGACGAGACCCGGTGTGTTCACCTCCACACGGCCAATTTCAACATTACCTAGTTTTAACTCGTAGCCCAGTTCTGAGATGCCAAGTGCGAATATATTTGGATTCGTCAGTTGGGCTGACACCGTAACATTTGTTCCGCGGAGTGAAAATCCAGATGTGTCAACATCAGTGATTGAAACCTTCGGTAGTTTGAGAACAGGTAAATCGCCCGCGTGTGCAAAGTCTAGCGACAAGCTTTGACCTGCGATGTCAAATATCATGGCTCCTTCCATTTCATACGGTAGCTCAGCCGAATTTTTTAATTCGTGCACCAGCTCCCACAGACTGAGATATGTGATCCGAGCTGGCAGGGTGATCGTACCGACTATACCGGCTGGCAGTTCGGTTGCTGGAATGGTGTCTGAGCTGATCACGTCTTTCTCGGCCACGCGCAATGCGTAGCGACCTCTAGGGGTATGGAGCCCGATGAATGTGTTGTTCTTGACATCAACATCAAACGCCAATTCAACACCTTCGAAATCAATCGCTACGACGCGTGCAGATACGCTTTGTAAAGTCGGTCGCATTGATGCACAGCCGCTGGCCAATCCAGTTGCCAAAATAGCAAGACTTAGAAAACATGCGAGTCGATGCGTACTATTCGTTATATTCGCGTGATAGTCTATCATTTGTTTATTCCTTATTTTTTCTCTAGCCGAATAGATCGTCACACTATCCGCCGAGATATTCTGAACCGATGCACGAGAGCTCTCACCATCGTATCAAGTGATTACCCAAGACTCAAGCTCGGCCTTTTTGGATTTAATTTTTGTTGGATCTGACGGCGACCTGACCGCGTATTGTCCTAAAATTAGTGTGTTCAATGAAGGCTAACATGTCCAGCAAGAATTGTCGCATGCTGGATGAAGCGGCAATACTCTCCGGCGGGGTATTCGGCGGCAGCACGGTGACAAGGACACGTGAAGCAATTGGAAAAGCCCTCCACGTCTCAGGAAGAAACTTTCGGAGAAAGACTGCTTCTATAACCGACGACACTGGGAAATGAAGCGGAGGCGTGAGGGTGGCAGAAGGGACCGTACTAGCGATGAAGCGGAGTAACGTCCGTGGTGCCAAGGTACCCTGCTGCCGGTGTTTCACTTACGTTAGATTCTGGATCGAAAGGAAGGTTAGACGCTCCATGATGCGGGCCAGAATGCGTCGCGGCTTCGGCTGGAACAGGTGGAGTAGCAATTTGTTGTATGACACGCTGGGTGTCTTTGATGATTACCGGATACTTCATAATCCAAGTGCCACAACGCTGCCAGCTCGATAGGTCACATAAACTTTGATGTGAAGCCGTCAGGTAAGCATAGTGCGGGAATTCCTCAGTCTGCGATTGAGGTGGGGGGGACTGGAGAGGGCCTAAATTCAGGCTAATGAGGCACACCCAAAGGAACGGGGAGATCAGAAAGGCATGACCTTCGGGGCACCTCGCCAGTTCTCGACGCTACAACTTGCGTAACTGACCAGTTCGTAACGGCTCATGGACTTCTGTTTTCAATTTAGTATAGGTGGAATGAATACATCCCATGCGTTGAAACTGCCGCCTGATAAGCCGATTGAATTCAGATCGTTTCGCGCGTTTGAATTGTTGGGCACTACAGGGCATCGCTGGCCACATCCGTCAGTTACTCAGCAAGAACGTGAGTCACGATTCGTTGGGACGAGGATGAGGGTCAGAGTCTATCGCGAAACACGCTGACAGTGGCATCGCGTCGCTACTGACAACATACGATCTGGCCCCACTCATTCATTCTCAGCGGACGTCTTGCTTCGCCACTCAGCGGCGAGATCAATGCGGTTCCACGTCTCGTAGAGATTGATTAGGGTGTTGACTGCAGTCCGTGTTCGCTCGTGCTTTGGACCAAGGACTCTCAAAAGCACGCGATGCGCTTGCACGAGAGAACGCTCCGCCTCTTCGAACCGCTTGAGCGTTATCAAGCATTCTCCGAGGCGCTGATTCGCCATACCCGTCAGATAATGATCCGGAAACGCACGGCCGAAAGACACCACAAGCGCTTCGTATGACGCCAACGCGTCATCAAACCTATTCTCTTCGTTTGCCACGTCAGCAAGACTGAGCCGGGTCACCAGCGTATCCAAATGCTCCTCTCCAAGAACACGCCGTTGGGCACCCAGAATCTCACGGAGCAAGTCTCTCTTTCGTTCCAAATCTCCTTGGACTCCGAACACGGCCGCCAGAACACCGGCCGTTTGAAGTGTGTTGCGGTGGTCTTCTCCCAAAATGCGACGCTGCAGCTCCAGTGCTGAGCTGAGTAGCTCAATGGCATCGTCGAAGCGTCGCTGATGCGCATAAAGCGTTCCGAGCCCGGCCATGGCTTGCAGTGTGTGCGGGTGCTCCTGGCCATGGACACGCTTCTGGAGGACTAGTCCTTCCTTAAAAAGCTCTTCGGCTTCCTCCAGCCGTTCCATGTACATATACACGCTACCGAGGTTATTCAGCGTGACTGCCACTTCGCCGTCGTCGACATGCTCGACGCGGCGGATGGCACCAAGCGTTTCAAGCAGCACCGGTTCCGCTTGATCATAACGACCCTGCACAAGATAGATCGCTCCTAGGTTTTGGAGAGAGGAAATCGTGTCACGATGCAGCTCGCCGAGGTCCTCCTTTTGGACGGCGAGCATGTCAAGGAAAATCTGTTCCGCACGATCGTACTCACCGACGTTCATGAGCAACTTTCCCAGATCGCTTCGGCATCGATTCGTATCTTCATGCCATTCGCCCAGTTCGACGCTGTAGAGATCGAGCGCCCGGGTCAGGTGAGGCCTGGCGGATTCATACCTTCCGAGATTGTCGTACGTTCTTCCGATTGTTCTGCGAATGGTCGCCTCGACGAGAGGGGCATTCTCGAATTTACCCTCGATTCTATTCGCGGCGCGGTCCAGCGCCACATGCAGGGGGATCGCGCGATCCGGCTCGATCTGCGGGTCGGCCTGGGCCAGAAGGTCGTCGGTGAGAAAAGTGTTCACTGCCACGACGATACTCGCCTGCAATCTCGCCTCATTACGTTGCGCGGTCATTTCGAGCATCCCGTACCCGGTGCCGATGACTCCGAGGACCAGCGCGACGAATGTCGCGATGACTCCGCCAACGAGCGCCTTGTTTCGCTGCGCGAACATCCGCAACTGGTAGGCCGCACTGGGAGGTCGCGTCGTGATCGGCTCGTGGTTGAGGAACCGACGAATGTCCGCCGCCAAATCGGACGCGGACTGGTAACGATCCTCCGGGCGCTTCCGTAGCGATTTGAGCACGATTATGTCCACATCGCCGCGTAGTGCGTGGCTTGCCGACTTAAGCGATCTCGGCTCGGACTCCTCAATGGCCCGGATTGCGGTCGCCATCGTCCCATCACCAAGTTCGTACGGCAACCGCCCTGCCAGAAGCTCGTACAGGATGACGCCGAGTGCATAGACATCGGACCGCGTATCGAGACGTTCGGTGGCGGCGCTGACCTGTTCCGGACTCATGTATGCCAGTGTTCCGACGAGCTGGCCCGGCGTTGTTTGCATTGTGGCAAAGAGATCGGCGTCGGTCGCGCGGGCCACGCCAAAGTCGAGGATCTTGGGAGCGCCCTCCGAGGTCACCAAGATGTTGGCCGGTTTGAGATCGCGATGGATGACACCTTTTTGATGTGCATGCTCAACGCCGTCGCAGATCAAAGTCAATAGCCGTAGTCTTGCCTCGATGGATGGCTGTTCCTTCACGATGAATGCGTTCAATGCTACACCGTTCACTAATTCCATAGCGAAGAACGGAATTGGGCCGCTACCACTGTCCCAATTGCCGACCTCGTAGATTTGGGCGATGCCGGGGTGTTGCAGCCGCGCGAGGACGCTTGTCTCAAACTCGAAGCGTCTGCGGAGTTCCTCAGTAACCAGTCCGGCGTGCATGACCTTCAAGGCAACCTGTCGTCGAGGCTGATCCTGCTCGGCGCGATAGACCACACCCATGCCGCCGCGACCGAGATAGTCGATAATTCGAAAGTGGCCGATCTTTTCTGGGGCGGGCTCGGTTGTCATGTTCGTCGGTCGGATTGGATCATCGAGCACGCCAGCACGATCATGGCTAGCCAGGAGTGCCATAACTTTTTCACACAGCTCGGGCTCATCGCGGCATGCTTTATCGAGATAGGTGGTTCGTAGCCCAGGTTCCAGGTCACGGACGTGCTCGAATAACGCCGCAATTCGTTCGAATTGATTCTGCTTCGCCATGCGAGCTATTATGCCAAAAACGACAGACCGTGCTATCTGTCAAGATATTTTGTACTTTTATGCACGATATTTCGCCATTTTCTTCTCTGGTTGCCCAAGGTTCAAGCACAACCCTGTAGGTTTCATGATGTAGATGGTTTAAATAGTGCTGCGGGGGCGACGTTTGTGATGATTGAGTCATGACTTCCACAACTCGAACCCATAAACGATCTGATCATCGCATTCGGGAGCTTATTCGAACAGCCGGTGACATCAAATTAGCAACTCGGGGAGGTGTTCCACGTTCTACGTTCCACTGCTCGCAGTTGGTTCACTTTGACTCGTACCGACATAATCACCCATGAGGTGGTCGATATGGAAGTTCTTACGCTTCAACAGGAAGTAATTGCGCTACACAATCGTGTCGAATGGATTGTTGCATTACCAGGATTGTTGGTCGACGAGAAGCCGACACTACTCGTCGACGGCGGCGTCGAAAATTACAACAGCGCAGTGGACGCGATTGTAGACTCTGGCATGCTCATACGACTTCTCGCCCAGACCGACATCTCGTACACCTACTCTCTCATCGACTTATGATGGCGAGCACTCACTCTAACACCAGTGGTTGTTTCTATGTACGCTTGATACTGTCAGTAGACTCAAGAAGCTAGTTGCTATCTACGTGAAGAGCACTACACACGTCTTCCTCACCCAACCCTCCACGGCCAAACTTCAGACGAAATGTACCGTACTAACCACGCCCACATTCTGCACTTTCGTACGCGAGTTCTCGCCAGTATCACCAGAAACTGCCCAGGATTCAAGCCCCACTTTGCTTGATTTACGCATTGTGTCCAAATATACAAACGCGAGTAACCCACACCAAACTACCGTGCGTTGACACGACCTGCTACCGCTGAGTGTGAGTCTATTCTTGTGACCTGACATGCCGCCTGGATTGCATCCGCTCATAGGGTGACAGGCAAGACACAGTCTCGTGCCCGTCCGCGATGAGCCTCGCGAACAGCACGATTATAGCGGGGAATGTACGTGAATGGATGCGGGCGGAATCGAATTCCGTGTCTCCCTATTTCGTAAGTCTTGATTTGACAACGATTTAACTCATAACCTCCGGTAGATGCTGCGGTTACGAACAGACTCAACAAGACCACTCTTGACCGTTGAGGCCGATTGTAGACCGCATTTGCTGGGGACTGACTGGGGACTCCTCCGCTCGTTCTCCGTTACGACTATCTTCCCGTCAAACTGGCGCCCGCCAAATTCATTAGGCCATGAACAAAAGCCGAGCGATGTCCGGATCGCGTCGGTCGCCAAACCCGAGAGTCGTGCGCCGAACGGGCATGGTCGGTCGCGTGGTCGTTCGGTATTGAGATTGGTCAAGATCCCGGTAGAATCGCGGCCTCGGAGGCGGCAAATGGGAAATATCATATTAACCCGTCCGGCTTGCTCTACTACATCGTAGGTGAAGTCGCTGGTCAATCGAAACTGAGAGGGGTCGCTCTACATCATGTGCCTAAGCAATTTGCGTCCGCAATGGCATACCAACCATCGACCCATGAAATCGATCTTCCTCCCCGGCCTCGCGCTGCTGCTGAGTCTGACCCCAACCACGCTCGCGCAAGAGAACCAGGAGCTCGGTCGGATGTGGACCTTCGAGAATCCACCGCTCGCCCACCTCGAAAAGGAATACGAGTTCAAGCCGGACCAGGAGTGGTTGGACTCCCTTCGGCTCGGTTCGCTGCGCCTCGGCGGCGAAGACGTCCTGCCCGGCTTTGGCTCCGCGTCGTTCGTCTCGCCAAAGGGCCTGATCATGACGAGCACCCGCTGCGTGCGCGATGCGGTCGCAGCGACTCTCGATGCGGCCGGACCGGCTCGGGATGGAGATCCCCTAAAAATAATCAAGACCGGATTCGTCGCCGCAGAGCTGGAAGACGAGTTCCGGCTGCGATCGAGGCGTGACGAGTGGCTGACCGCCGCGCAACTCGTTGAGATCTCGAACGTCACCGACAAGGTCAACAAGGGCGTGGCGCCAACCGACAACGAGACTCAGATCAAGGAAAAGCGAGAGGCGAACAAGAAGACGATCCTCGACGCGGCCAGAAAGGCCGATCCGAAACTCGTGCCGCAGATCGTGCCCCTCTACCAGGGCAGCATGTTCCAGCTCTACCAATACAGGGTGTACGACGACGTTCGTCTGGTGTGCGTTCCGCACGTGCAAACCGCGCAATTCGGCGGTGATACCGACAACTTCACCTTTCCGCGCTACAGCATTGATTTCGCATTCCTGCGCGCGTACGAGGACGGCAAGCCCGCGAACACGACGAAGCACTACTTCAAGTGGAAGTCGGGCGGCGCGAAGAAGGACGAACTCGTCTTCGTGTCCGGCAACCCCGGCACGACGAACCGGTTGTCCACGAAGGCGCAGTTGGAGCTCGAGCGAGACGTCAGGATCCCGATCGAAATCGAGCGGCTCACGAACCGATTGCCCATCATGAAAAACTGGGGCGTTCCCGACGACGGGGAATACGATCCCGAAAACCCGTCGGAATACTGGGCCTTCATGAGGACGGGTATCCTCGCGATGGAAAACAGCCTGAAAGCGGCGCGCGGCAACTTGCAGGCTCTCGAAAACGCGAAGTTGATGGCGAAGAAAACCGCGGCGGAGCAGGCATTCAAGAGCCGCGTGATGGCGGACAAAAAACTCGCGGAAAAGTACGGCGACCTCTGGGACCGGATCGCCAGCGTGGTCGAGGAGCGGAGGCTGCATGAGCCCCGGGCGCGATTCCACACGACGGGCGACTTCGTGCTCGGTGCAGCGGT
>JAJDDW010000017.1 GCA_029260115.1 Phycisphaerae bacterium
GTAGTGGCCAGCGTGCGAAGCTCAAGCTGGCTGTGGCGGTCTGATGTGAGCGAAACGAATAGAATCTCGCCCATGATAGAGGAAACGGGCGCAAGTTTCGGCTGTTCCACCTGCTCGGGAAGACTACCCACGACAGAAGACAACCGTTCGTTGACCGTCTGGCGTGCGCGGTAGATGTCGGTACCCCACTCGAACTCCACCCAAACAACCGCAGTCCCGACGGCGGTTGCGGAACGCACCCGTCGCACATTGGCGGCGCCGTTTACAGCGGTCTCGATGGGAAACGTAACCAGGGTCTCCATCTCCGCCGGAGCCATGCCGTGCCCCTCAACCAGAATCGTGACGGTCGGCGCGGTAAGATCCGGAAAAACATCGACGGGCATCTTGACCGCCACGTAGGTACCGGCAAAAAGCAACAATCCCGAAATGATCAAGACCGCCAACCGGTTGGAGAGCGACCACTGAATCAGTGCATTAATCATAATCGTACCTCCTTCCTTAGTGGGCGTGTCCGGCGCTAAATGATTCGGGCGATAGGGCCGCCAGCTTAATCAAGTAGGCACCCTTGGTGACAACACGTTCGTCGTTCGCTACGCCGCCCTTAACTTCAACGAAACCGTTGTCTCGTACGCCTAGTTCAAGGTCACGCTTTTGGAATGTTTCACCGTCAACTAGCACGAAGCAAATGGGGCGACCGTTATCCATCAAGACAGCGTCTTCGGGGATGGCTACAGCCTCGGTGGCAACTCTTGTTTGCAGGTAGACGTCCGCAAACATGCCCACGCGGAACAGACCGCTCGCATTAGGCAACTCGAAGACAACGGGGACCGTTCGTGTTTCAGGCTCGATGACGGTTCCAATGTTTACTAGCCGCCCACCCGCGGACCCCAGAATGTCGAATCTCCGGCCTGGGTAGGAAGACAGTTCCATCGTAGCCCCCGGGCTCTCTAGTAGCTCCGGCAAATCAAATTCGGAAATGCTCGCCTCTACCCAGACATGATCGGTATTTACGATTCGAAAAAGCTCCTGGTGGGCGTCCAAATGTTCTCCCTGAATATGGTGCACGGAGACGATCCTGCCGGCGATCGGCGCCTCAAGCGGCATCTGATACACCGAACCGGTTGCTGGCGTGTCGTGCTCTCCAACAAGCGTCTTGGAGCGGAGTTTCGCTAGCCGTTCCCGCGCGCCCTCGTAGGAGCGCTTCATCGCCTTGGCTCCCTCGTGCTCTGCGTCCGCGAGGCGCACGTTCTGTGCGGCCTCATCGTGTTGTTGCTCGGTGCCAACTCCTTTCTCGCGTAGCTGATTGGAGCGTTCCAGAGCCCGACGGGCGTAGTCGCGGCGGGCTTCCGATTGGATAAGGGATCTTTCAACCTCCAACGCCCGCGTATCAAGGTCAAGTTCGCGAAGCGATAGTTCTGTTTCGAGCGACTGGACTTGCGCACGATTGGCGCTGAGTTGAACAACTTCGGTGACTGGAAGCGGTGGCTCCACCATGGCCAACACTTGCCCCGCTTCGACATGATCTCCGACTTGAGGGAGCCTCCGGTCTGGCGGCGGCAATAACCGGCCAGCCACAGGCGGACTTACAGCGGCTGAAGCACCCTGCGGCGCGACGATCTGGCCTGGAATCGGTAGTCGATGCACAAGCGTACGTTTGCTGGCCTTTTCATAGAGCGTACCGATTTTCCACTGCTGTTCGAGAAGAAACGGGACTAAGTTTGGAGGGTCGTCACCAGCCGATGCTTCCGCCGCATGCTCAGCATCGTGTACTGTGGCATGAACTACAAGCTCGCCCACCGAAATTCTATCATCCACCTGCGGGCTGATGAGCAGCAATTCAAGGGTGAATGTGGCTGTCGTATCGAATGTCCATTCAGGTATAAACAGTCCGTCGCGTTTTGGGGATTCCAGAACGACTTTCTGCGTCCCGCCCGTTAAATCTGTTAATTTAAAATGAAGGGAACCAGATCGAATCGGTTCACCAGTTTCCATTACGGTAAGGTGCGCGAGAAACTTAGCTGACTCACCCTTAACAAGGTGCGGATATTCCATGAAGAGCTGCACTTTGTCCGTGAATAGGGTGATGCTGATCGGGTCAAGCTCCGCATGGTCTACGCCACTATGATCATGAGCGTCCTGAGCTTGGCTTGGCTTGCCACAGCCCGCAAACATCGCGAAGGCTATCACGGTAGGGATTATTAGTAACTGAATGAAATATTTCATATCGCTATTCTCATAAAGGTCTTGTGGGGTTCACTGGTATCACGGTTCCGGGAATGCGCGTTACATAACCGCGGACTAGATGGAGTCACTACAGAATTAATGGAGTTGAATCAGAGCAGAATGGCGTGGTTGGTCAGTAGAATATCTACGACAGCACTGCGCGCGTGCCGAATGCGCGCGCATGATGTCTGGCTTTCAAGGTGAGGGCGATCCTTGGACGACACCATACCGCTGATGGCGACTAATATCATCGATGGCACTGTGTTCGAGACTACAACTCCGGTCGAAACTACGCGGGAGCCAGGAAGCGCTACCGGCAGTTCGAACTCGACCACCATGGAATTGTCTTCATCCTTGGTAGGATCAGCTGGTTGACCATCGTGCTCGTGATCATCGTGTTGATGCTCCGAGTTTACTTCCCACTGATCTAGATCGTGGCTCGCGACTATGTGACTATGCGTTTCGTGTCCATGATGATCGTGGACGAGGATGGCTTGGCTGGTGACGGAGCTTAACAGAAGCACCGGGATGATTGCGCACGTTGCAAGCTTGCGCAAGTCGCAATTGATTGATCGTAACGAGATGTGCCCAAAAAAATTCTTCATGCAATCAACCGGCTGCTCCGCGGACCCAATCAACCGTGCCATCATACTGCCCTGGTCGTGACGATTCAAGTAACGCACAGGTAATACCTAGGGGGCGACTGTAGCCGTGTTATCGGCTCCCGCGGAGTAGCCGCGAGAAGTCCAGGACAACGGCCACCTAACCCCACTTTGTGCGTAATCGTAGCCAGTATCGGATACAACACACCAAAGAAGGCCAGAAAGCTATGACCGAATAAGATAGCAATTTTGTCTCATTACGACTTGGTACTGAAATGGGTAAACGTCACCCTCGTTACATCTGGTGTGGTATCGGACGCCCAGAGCATGCGTTTCGGCGGATGAGTAATAATGTTTCCACATGGGAACGGATATGAGGTTGAAATTCGTTGACGCACGCGAAAGCGTTGCGTAAACTATAACCATGCGGATTCTTGCACTCATTGCCGTTGTCTGGAGCTTCGTGGGGATGCCTACGCTTTGTCGGGCGGGTATCCTTGTCGAATGCTGCAAGCTGGGTGTTGCGCATGAGAAGTCGCACGACGCACCTGATAAATGCTCCAACGGTTGTCCTTGCGATAAGAGCGATGAAGCTCCTGGCGATGAAGATTCATCCCATCCGCGCGATTGCGACTCCTGCACGGAATCGTGCAAAGTCGTGTCAACGCACTCGAAGCAAACAGACGGAGATGATTTCGCGTCCATGTTTTTCGCCGCCATTGCCGCGGCGCAAATACCCAACGATGCCCTTCTGCCGCATCAACTTCATTCGTGCAAATTGAACATCGAGCAGCTTAGCGAACACATTCCCATCCCGGCTTCTGATCGACCACTCCTCATCTGAATCCTGATCCGACTCTCTGATGCTAGTGATGCGCTTGCGATGCGACCGTGCTTGGGTTGCCGCTTGTATCGTCAGTAATTGGCGCACTCGTTGACGCCACAAAGCTCTAAAACTATGCCATTATTCCACTGCGTGCCGTCGCGGCGGCGATACTGCTCTAATCACAAATGGACGGAGAAAAATCATGAACACATTATGCGACCATCGCCATCGCGTGTCTCTAACTGTAACTCTTGCGCTGGCCATCATGGGCGGTTGCAACGAGACAGACGAGCAACAAGCACAAAGAGGTAACGGGCCGCTCACGAAATCCATTACAGCTTTCGTGATTGGCCCCGACTCAAGCGCGGTTCCGGTTGATTTATCCAAAGGATGGTGCAACGGGCACGGCTGCCCGGAGTCCGTCTGTACACGATGCAACTCGTCGTTGATTGCGAAGTTCAAAGCGGGTCAGGATTGGTGCGCGGAACACGGGCTGCCGGAGTCACAGTGTACGAACTGCAATCCGACAGTGCGTGAACAATGGGCCGCGCTAAATCCAGCTAACGCAACACAACCAATCAAGGCAATCGCGGAGAAAAAAGCAACGCCCGTGCTCGGGCCAGCATCAAGCGCCGTCGAACCGACACTCGATAAAGGTTGGTGTAACGGACACGGCGTGCCGGAGTCTGTATGCACCCGATGCGGCGCTTCGCCAGAACAGTTTAAGGCAGCGGGCGACTGGTGCGAAGAACACGATCTGCCTGAGTCACAATGCGTGGCTTGTCATCCAGAGGTTGCGGCGGAATGGGCCAAGCTCAATCCAGCCAAGCAAAAAGACAACCAAATCAGTGATGCGTCAGATACCAATCCCCATATGGTGCCGAACGAGCGACAGGCCAGCCGGGCGGGAAAATGGTGCGGAGAGCATGGCGTGCCGGAGTCCGTCTGTACACGATGCGACGCATCATTGATCGCCAGCTTCAAGGAGGCGAACGACTGGTGCGGCGCACACGGGTTGCCCGAATCACAATGCACACTCTGCAACCCGGAAGTTAAAGAGAAATGGAACGCGCTTAGGCCAACGCCCCTGCCCAATCGTAACAGCGACGCGCGAACACCGATTCAGTTAGAGCCTAATCGTCGGCTTCTAACGGGGAGCAATGACAGCCAGTGCCAGGTAGATCGCTTGAAGGTTCGGTTCCTCGACGGCACCACGGCACGTAAGGCGGGCATCGAGACGGAGGTCGTTCGCGCTCGTCGCTTGTCCAATACGATTGAATGTCCGGCGGAAGTGGGCTTCGATCAAACACGGATTGTCAGGATCACACCGCGCGTACCGGGGGTCGTGACGGAGGCGTCCGCCGAGATCGGAAGTGTTGTCAAGGCGGATGATCTCCTCGCCGTGTTGGAGAGTCCCATGCTCGGACAAGCGAAGAGCCGCTACATCGCCGTGCGAGAGGGCTACCTTCTCGCTACGACTGATTTCGAACGTGTGGACATGATCTATCGAGGAACGCAACGGATGCTGGAGGTATGCACGGCATCGACTCCTTCCAGTGAGGTGCGACAAGAACTCAACGAGGTGCGGGTCGGCGACGGTAAGGGTCGCCTATTGCAAGCCCATGCCGCACTGGAATTGGCTCGCTCGACGCTCGAACGGGAGCGGACGCTGCTGGATAAGAAGATCAGCAGCGAACAATCCTTCGAGACGGCCAGGAGCGAGCTAGCTTCGATGGAGGCAGCCTTCCACGCTACACGTGAGGCCGTCGCGTTTGACGGCGAACGAGACAGCCTTGCTGCGATGCGAACGCTCAAGGTCGCCAGGAGTGAATTGGATGTGGTCGCACGCGAGCTTCACATCCTCGGCATAGGTGATTCGCAGTTGGCTGCGATTAGCAGTGAATCAGGCCTTACACTTTCGCGGTACGAATTGCGCAGCCCGGCGGCGGGTCGCATTGTCGAACGAAGCGCGGTCGTTGGCGAAGTCGTCGAGCAGCGAGACGCGCTCTACACGGTTGCCGATCTTTCAACGATGTGGGTAATGATGGATTTGCGTGAGCGCGACCTCACGCAGGTGCGCGTCGGCCTCAAGGTACTGCTCACCGTGGACGGCCTACCCGGCCATGCGTTCGATGGGGTCGTCTCGTGGATTAGCAATACGGTGGACGACCGAACCCGCACAGTCAAAGTCCGGGCGAACATCCCCAATGATCGCAGCCTACTCCGCGAAAACATGTTCGGACTTGCGCGGATTATCGTTCATGACAACGACGAAGTGGTTTCCATTCCCAACGAAGCCGTCCAAACCGATGGCTGCTGCCAACTCGTGTTCGTCAAGCAAGACGATACTCTGTTTGAACCGCGCAAAGTCTCCTTGGGCGCTAGCGGCAACGGACATGTCGAGATTCTTGCAGGTCTCGCGTCGGGTGAATCCGTGGTGACCGTCGGCAGTTTTTTGATGAAGACCGAAATCCTTAAGTCCAACATCGGCGCTGGCTGCTGTGATGTGGAATAGCGAAAGTCAACACCATGCTTAATGCCGTCATCTACTGGTCACTCCGGCATCGCTTCATTGTGATCGCCATCGCCGTTGGTCTCGCGATTACGGGTGCATTTTCTTTGTCGCGTCTACCCATCGATGCCTTTCCTGACACCACGCCCGTGCAGGTTCAGGTCAACACCGTCGCGCCCGCGCTGTCGCCCATCGAAATCGAGCAGCAAATCACATTTCCAGTGGAGCAATCTATCAGCGGGTTGAAGGGGCTTGTCGAAGTCCGTTCCATCTCAAAGTTCGGCCTCTCGCAGGTTACGGTCATCTTCGACGACGACACCGACATCTATCTTGCCAGGCAGCAAGTGATGGAACGCCTGACTACCGTCGAATTGCCCGAAGGGCTGTCGCAACCCGCCATGGGCCCAGTCGCCACGGGTCTTGGAGAAGTCTTCCACTATATCATCACTAGCGACACGAAGACCCTCAGCGAACTACGCTCGATTCAGGACTGGATTATTAAACCGCAACTTCGCAGCGTCCCCGGTGTGGCTGAGGTGAACAGTTGGGGAGGTCACGAGCGTCACTATCAAGTCATCGTTGATCCGGCAAAGCTGACGAAATACGACCTCTCGCTTTTGGACTTGTTCAACGCGCTTCGCCGCAACAACGCCAATGTCGGCGGCGGAAATATCACGCGGTCTGGCGAGCAGTTGCTCGTGCAGGGCATAGGATTCGTGACTACGCTCGAAGAGGTCGGCAACATCGTCGTCATCGCCGAAGACGGCGTACCTATCTATGTGCGTGATCTCGGTACGGTGGTCGATGGCCACGAGGTGCGCCGTGGGGCTGTCACCTACGCCGGCAAGGGTGAGGCTGTGCTTGGTCTTGGCTTCATGCTCATGGGCGAGAACAGTCGAGAGGTCACTGAGCGGCTAAAGGCGCGCATGGATGAAGTCAGGATGTCGCTACCGCCGGAAGTAGAGGTCAAGACGGTCTACGACCGGACGGATTTGGTCGATCATGTTCTCGCAACAGTGAAGACCAATCTGTTCGAGGGCGCTATCCTCGTAGTCGTCGTCCTGTTTTTATTTCTGGGAAACTTCCGCGCAGGACTGATTGTCGCGTTGGCGATCCCGCTCTCGATGCTCTTTGCGGGGAACTTGATGCTTCGAGTCGGGATCACAGGCAGCCTGATGAGCTTGGGTGCTATCGACTTCGGCCTGATCGTTGATAGCTCGGTCATTATGATCGAAAACAGCGTTCGGCATCTAGCGGACAGCAAGGATGGACGATCAAGAATCGAGATCGTACGCGACGCGGCCATCGAGGTGCGCAAGCCGACAATGTTCGGTGAACTCATCATCATGATCGTCTACCTCCCAATCCTCACGCTGGAAGGGATCGAGGGCAAGCTCTTTTCGCCCATGGCGCTCACCGTTATCTTCGCATTAGCTGGCTCGATGATCGCATCACTGACCCTCATGCCCGTGCTGGCCAGCCTGTGTCTGCCGAAGAGAACCAAGGATCGTGAGCCGCTTGTCATACGACTCGCAAAACGGGTGTACGCACCCATGCTCCGCTATGTCCTCAGCGCGCGCGCGGTCGTTCTTTCCCTCACGGCGATCTCTCTTATTGTTGCGGTATGGATTTCCTTGAATCTCGGCGCGGTCTTCATTCCGCGACTTTCCGAGGGAGCCATTGTCATAAATACCGTGCGCCTTGCGGGTGTCTCCTTGGAAGAATCCGTGCGCTACGGAACCAAGATCGAGCAGGAACTGCTAACGAGCTTCCCAGACGAGATTAATGACATCTGGTCGCGTACGGGAACAGCCGAGGTTGCGACGGATCCGATGGGGATCGAACTAACCGATGTATTTATCACGCTGCACCCACGAGCGCAATGGCAGAAAACAAACACGCAAGCGGAACTGGTAATCATGATGGAGGGCAAACTCGCTACCATGCCCGCCATGCGAGCCATCTTTACCCAGCCCATCGAGATGCGGGTCAATGAAATGGTGGCTGGCATCCGCAGCGATCTCGGCGTGAAAGTGTTTGGTGACGATTTCGTTCAACTCAAGACCATCGCCGGACAAATCGAGAAAATTCAGAAATCCATACCCGGCACCGCCGATACCGTAACCGAGCAAGTCACGGGCTTGCCCATGCTAAAGATTCGGCTGCGCCAAGACCAACTCGCGCGACACGGCGTACCCGCTAGCGAAGTGCTGGATTTCATTGCAGCTATTGGCAACATTCGCATCGGCGAGATTCGCCAAGGACAAGTTCGGTTCCCACTCTCGGTACGCTTACCTGATGAGTACCGAACAGACCCAGAGCGCGTAGCCAACCTTTTGATTCCGACCGCTTCGGGACAACTCCTGCCGCTCTCGCGCTTGGCGGAATTGGAAATTGTCGACGGTCCATCCACGATCAATCGTGAATGGAGTAAGCGCCGCGTGGTAGTCCAATGCAATGCGCGCGGTCGTGATGTGGCCAGCTTGGTCGCCGAAGCACGCAAACGAATCGAATCCGAGATTGACTTTCCACCGGGCTACTTCGTTCGCTACGGCGGGCAGTTCGAGCATTTGGAACGGGCGACAACCCGTCTCATGTTTGTGGTGCCTCTTGCGCTAAGTTTGATCTTCGTCTTGCTGTATGTCACCTACGGTCGAGTCACCGATGTGTTCCGGATTTTCATGACGCTGCCGCTGTCCGCGGTGGGAGGTATCCTTGCACTGTACTTGCGAGACATGCCATTCAGCATTTCAGCAGGGGTTGGATTCGTCGCCATGTCCGGTGTCTCTGTCCTTGGTGACATGGTATTCGTGTCGTACCTTCGGAGCCTGCTCGATAAAGGTGTGGCGATGTATGAAGCTATCGAACAGACAGCCATGATGCGACTGCGTCCCGTCCTGATGACCGGGCTGGTGGCCGCATTGGGTTTCATTCCGATGGCGTTCAACACGGGCGTCGGCGCAGAGGTGCAGCGCCCCCTCGCCACGGTCGTCATCGGAGGTGTTCTAACATCTACGATGCTTACTTTGCTTGTGTTACCGGTGTTCTATTCATTGCTAGCAAGGAAAGTGCGCTCTTAGTGCATAACTATATTCGTGTTTTCACGCCTGTTGAATTGTAACCAGTCAGCCAATGGCATAATCATTCTTGGCCCCAAAAGTGCGATACGAGTATTTTAACTCAAAGGTCTTGCGCGGCGCCGTTCGGGCCGTCACGACATGCTGCACTATTGTGCGCGAACTCTCGCCACCTGGGTCCGCGTCACCTGGCTGGGGTTTTGCATTCTCGAGCTGCTCCTACGTGAATAACGCGACGACTCACGGAGAGCAGAACATCGCTAGGTGCCGGTGACTAAGGCAGGAAGTCTCTACAGTTTTGGCATGGCTACAAACAACACACCAGCGTCGATATGCAAGGCGGCTTGATCAACAAAGCGGCGATTACAGCCGCGAAGGTTACCGATGCCAACGGCTTGATACATGTATGCCCGCGAAACGGCGCTGTCTATGCAGACAATGGCTATTGCACAATACGTATGGACTAGAACTGGCTAAGCGTGGCTGCCACGATGGCGCTATTCATAAAAACAATATGAAGGATAAAAACCGCGACAAAGACCGCTGGATCAGTCCGATACGTTCGCCATTGGTGCGTGTGTTTTCAAAGTGTCGTAAGCGTGTTCGTTATCGCAGCCGGACCAAGAATCAGTTTGCGGCCTTCATGGGAGCGATGAGTCTTAACTTCAAACGATTGCCGGTACTACGCTGTCAGCCGTTATGGCCATAGTTGGCCAACAATAATATAAACGGGTTGAATGAGTGTCGAGGCGGTCAAGTACGGTAAGCCTCGCTGTTTGATTGAGATAATCTCCGCAAAACCGACTACCAAATCATACATTTTTGATAAGCGAGCACCACGCAAACTTGCCACAAATCCACAATCAGCACATCCACAAAGAAAACCCGCCGCGATCCCCGTTACTCAACAGTGCCTACTAATAAACCATGCGAGGCCCAATCAGCACCCGAACCCGTCGGGCGTTTATAATCCCATGTGCGAGCCCATCATGCCCGAACCGGTGCCGTGCCGGTGTCCGGCGGGACCGCCGTTCATCATGTGGAACACCATCGCATCGCTTACAATGATCAGCTCTTCGGTGTTACCGTCACCATCAAGATCGTCTACGTCTCGGGTTAGCACGATTTCGTAGGTCCCGTTGCATGTGAAGTCCTGCCCTAGGAAGCCGGGCACGACCATCGTGTTGTCCACGGCTTCACCGTCTTCCAAGTAGCAACCCGGTTCTCCAGGCTCGCCGAACGGCCCCATGCCTACGATCTCTGAGCAGGGAATTTCGACAGTGACTTCTTCGCCAGCGCCGACCACGACGTCCATTAGTTGCTCTTCAAGACCCAAATGGCTCGCGAAGTAGGACAAATGGAATGTCCCGGCCTCGACCGATTCGTTGCGCACCAGGATCATCATGTTAGTCGTTTGGGGCGCGAGGTCGTCATCGCCATGAAACCCCATCTGGTCGGGCATGTGATCGATGTAACCGTCCAACAGCGAACCGCCGAATCCGTCCGCGCCACCTACTTGCACGGCGACATCTAGGGCCTTAGTGGCCACGCCAGTCACGGCAGTCGAATCCCCGCCATCGGGAGCGACGATTCCGTTCATACAGCCAGCGCTCAACAATATGGCTACTGTCGTTAATGATAGGTTCCGAAACTGTCCGAACATAGTCCATTCTCCTTGTTGAATGGTCATTCACTGTTCCCGCTACATCCACCGCTGCGCGAATCAACCAAAGCGGTTAAACATGGGGGTACCCTGCTCTGGTCCAAACGGCTCGTCCCACCGTAGGAGCCAGAGTACATCTGTTACATCTTCTCAAAGATGGCCTGCATACCGCGTGCCAACCGGATGTCCGAGCCGGGATGTGCTTACGCGTCACGGGTCACTCCGCAACTGCGTCTTGGACGTGCCTCGTGCGCCTGTTGTCCGCAAGAAGTCAACCCGCGTTCTGACGAATCTCTCCCACGAGCCCCGTTCAACATTCCAATTCGTCGGTTCCCCCGGCCATGTCGTATCATGGTCCCCCGTTTTGCAGTCGTAACAACCGTCAATGTAATCGACACAGTAGTAATCTTCGTAACCATAACAGTAGTCGTCGTAGTACCAATTAGTGTCATAGTACGAGTAGCCACCGTAGGGCTGATCGTCACCGAGCAGAACCGCGACACCGCCGCAGCCAGCACTGACGACAGCTAAAACCAGCGTCACACCCAGCACACTCCACGATGCCCTTGCTTGTGACCTCTTATGTGACCTCAACTTCTTGCTGAGACGGATTGAGTCTCACGCCTCTGTTCAAACTGCCGGATGCCTATCGAATTGGAGCACAAATCAGCGTCGGTTTCCACCGCGGTTGCATCTAGCGAGGCCGCCGTTCGCATCGAACGACCTGGACGGGACCTACTTTGTCGGTGCGTCACGCCGACGGAAGGATCGAGTATGATAAGGGCCAAATACTTTCGGCGTTCTGCGTTAAGTATTGGCCTCAGTATTGATCGATTGCCTGGCTCGTCCGGGACGAACCCTGATTCTGTGGTATCATCCGCACCCGCACAGTATAATCCCGCAGGAACATATCATGGCTTCATCAACCGTCGGCGGCTCGCCGTCGGTAGCGAATACCATTGAGTACTTCATCTTGTCGCACCGCTTACCCAAGGTCGAAGCCTCCTCGGCTGGCGATTGTCCAATCGCAATTAGAACGGAAGCTAGTTCGGCGGCTGTTGTGTCTACAATTGCAGCCACTCCGCTTTTGTCGCGAGTTGCCGTACAAATTAACTCTGGAGGTATGGCTACCGGTTGCGTTTGAAACGTAGGCTCAGCATGGGGTGCCTCGCACTCCACAAAGAGCTCAGAATCATCCGCGCACGTGCCGAATGATGCATCACCGGAGGTGTGAAAATCGATAGCCTCGCTATCAATCAGCATCTTGATAACACCTGCATGTGTACGGCAATAAATCCATATCGCCTGATCTGTGAGGTTTAGACGTGGGCTTGCTTGACATTGGTAGTCGCGTATATTGGCGACCAGATAGTTCCGTGGACATCGATATATGGGGAGCCTGTAATGTCGCTCATACGAGATATGTTTCGCGAATCGCCCTTCGAACCACTGCGATTCCACATGAAGACGGTTATGGAGTGCGTAGCGCTCTTGAAGCCAATGTTTGAGGCGGTTCGAGACGAAAAATTCGACGAATTACAGAATATTGCCAATAAAGTCTTCAAAGTCGAGCATGAGGCTGACAAAATAAAGGATGATATACGCCGGACCATTCCTAAGCGTTTTTTCCTGCCCGTATACCGAGGCGACTTACTTGGTTACATCAAGCTGCAGGACGATATGGCTGACTCAGTAGAAGATGTCGCTTATCTGCTGACAATCAAGCACATGGTCCTTCCCAAGCCACTCGTCGAAACGGTCTTTAAGTATGTGGCTAAAGTTGAGGACGTTTGCAAGCAGACTAACGCCGTTGCAGAATACCTACCTACGCTAGTCGATGGAGATATGGTAGGCGGAGAGGCCGAACATGCTATTGGCCTGGTGGATAAAGTGGCTCACGCCGAATGGGAAGCTGACCGACTGTCATACGAACTCGCGAGGCAACTTTTCGCACTTGAAGATGAAATGAAAGCGACCGACGTATTGTTGTGGTTTCGCATCTTTGGCGAACTTGGCCAACTGGCCAACCACGCGGAAAAAACTGGCGATCGTCTACGCCGTATGCTGTCAACCTAATACGCATCAAAAATTGTAGCCATCCCCACAGGTAGCCCGGTCTCCAATGATAAGGTACGACGAAAAATTGACTACAGTATCAGCTCCTTATCTCAGCTATCGCGCTGACAATTGGTTTACATGG
Organism: Phycisphaerae bacterium; assembly: GCA_029260115.1. GTDB lineage: Bacteria > Planctomycetota > Phycisphaerae > UBA1845 > UBA1845 > JAJRPG01. The sequence goes on from JAJDDW010000017.1 coordinate 13,104, forward strand.
ATGACTAAAGTATGACGCTGTTTATGCTTGCCGCCGATACTTCATGGGCCGAGCGCCTGACAACGATGAGCGGCTTTCATCAAGTCTGCTTGTTGTTAGCCGTCGGGCTACTGCTTTGGGATACAATCGAAGTAGGTAGAAACGACGCGGCAAATCTGGTCAATGCCGTTTTTGGCGCTCGCATTATTTCGCGCAGGCTCGCGATCTATCTTGCCGGACTTGCGGTCATTTGCGGCGCTACTCTGGGATCGAACGTGGTAGACACGGCCCGCAAGGGGATTTTTGACCCAACCAGTCTTGGCTCACTTAATGCTGCGCTCTCGGTCTATGTGAGTGTCTACATTGTCGACACTGTTCTTCTATATGGTTTTTCGGCATTCGGCCTACCCGTGAGCACGACCGCATGTCTCGTGTTCGAGCTGCTGGGCGCAGCCATCGCTGTCAATATAGACTCGGTCAATTGGAATAAAGCCGGCACTGTGATGCTGGGTATTGTTTGTTCAATCATCCTGTCGGGATTTATCTCTTTCGCGATCCAGCGAGCGGCTAGGGGAGCGATCCGTACACGCCCAACCCATTTACCCACGTTGCTGCTGCATGGCGGCTGGATCGGCGGAGGTATGTGCGCAGGCTTATGCTATTTTTTACTTCTCAAAGGCATGAAAAGCATTACCTGGGTTAAGACTTTCAAGGGTTGGCTGAAGCAAATCGACGACTATGTGGAAATGGGCGTCGGTAGTGTCATCGTCATATTAATTCTGTGGGGCGTATTTGCGATTTCGATTCATCTTGCGCTAGTCATATTCCGCAAGCGGGCAGCGAAACTGCTTTTCCCAACACTCGCCGTCGTGGGCATGCTAGCTATGGCGTTTGCATTTGGGCAAAATGACCTAGCCAACTGTGCTGCGCCTGGTCTTGCCTCCATCAGCCTGTTGAAAACCCAAAGCTTGGTAGACGGTACGCAGGTTCCCATCGCAACCTGGATGCTATTCTTATGCGGGCTTTTACTATTTGTGGGCATGACCACAAAAAACGCTGAGCGCGTAACGAAGGCGGCTATTGCGACTGGAAGCATGGGCGATCACGTCGCGCTCTGGGCACCAAAGTGGTGCGTCAACATAGCGACAAGCCTACTTCGCTTCCGTGGAAAACAGCCAGCACTTTCCCCTAGGGCAGCCATTACGCCAACCGGTAAGACGGTACACTATGATTCTCTGCGCGCGTGTGTCATCATGGCTGTATCAGCTAGCGTTATCGCCACCGCTAGTAGCCTTAGCTTGCCCGTTTCCACTACATACGTTGCTTTTGCCTCGGTAGTCGCGACAGGCCTAGCCGATCGCATTTTCCAACGCGGCGACGCGGAATTAAAACTAGGGCGCGCGATTTGGGTGGTTACCAGTTGGGTGCTTTCTGCATTGATCGCTGCGTCGGCGACGTTCTTAGTCGCTACCACAGTAAACCGATTCCACATCTATGGTATAGTTGCAACGCTAATGATAAATTTTGGCCTTCGCCGGTTCCTAAAACGCAGCGCAGACATCCAGGAAAGACGCGTTGAAGAAGAAGCGCTTGAGCGAATTCATCCCGAACAGTTTGCCTTAGAGGACGACGAATAAGCGGGTACATGCCGATAGCCAATGGCTCACTCACAAACATAACACCATGCCGGATTCCAAAATAAAGAGGTAGCCGTAAATGAATGGGCCAACATGCCGTCACCTGCTGGGAACCTGCTTTCTCATTGCATCTACTTGCTCGGCCTTACAATCACCAACTACATCAAACCATACGCATCAAGCAGCGCCACAACTCGATAACCGAATAACCGCACGAGTACCAAAAGCACTCATGGTCTTGAGGGGCATTAGCTTTCTGGTAGTACCGGTTTCGCTTAGCGCCGCGGTCGCATCGACACTAGCTTTATACTTCGACAACCGGCGCCCACACCCGACGACCTGCCGCCCTCCGGCGCTTGATAAATGGCAACATTGTTATGTCGGATGCATGATCGCAACTTGGTGTCCTTCTGGGTCTTTCTCCGCTTCAATACTTGCGCTCTTGAAAGAGGTTCGTGACACCATGGATTACGGAGATTTCTCTTGGCCTGATGTGTTTGCCACGCTAAGAGGGGCGTGGCTTTGTGCAGAATGCACCTCGTGCGAGACCTGTTGCTGCGACATGCTCACTAATTCTTGAAATATACAGGAACGCCTTTAAGATACGCATGGGGAAGAAAGTTTGCATTTAGTTTCAATCCACGCCCCTAGTTGGTCGTAATATTATTGACCATGCCCGAAAAAGGTCGAAGATGATAGTGACAGACGATTACGCATGAATGCGAGGGATTAAGAATCGTCAAATAGAACGATGACCTTCCGGCTTCTTATCAGTCGCATAGTCAGAATGTAATTGCTTGGTATGCACCGAATATCAACATCCATACTCGTCGTTCTCACCCTCACGACCATAGATTGTGCACTACGCGCACTAGGTGGCGCATATGCGTCTTGCCAAGTCGCGGCTGAAGTATTCCTAATCGCTTTCATCGCGTCGATAATGATGGGGCTTATCGCTTCGTTATGTAGCCTGTTTGAGCGAGACACTATACATCAACATGATAAACGCCCCCCCATCGCGCGATGCGCCTTGGCTACCTGCGCCGCGGTTGTCATTCTAGGGCATAGTGATTTTCTTCATTCTCTCAATACCATGCGTGGGCTGTTCACCGCATCCCTGGGGCTGGCGGCCATTGGCGCTATTGGCTTAATTCTCGTGCGCGTACTGCGTCGTGCAACCTGGATAGAAAGCTGCCGCGGATGGACCAGCAGCGCGGTCTTCTCGCTGGCCATGTTTTCGATAATCGTTGCCCTGAAACTCGCCACCGGTTGGCCCATGCTCGTAGGCATACTAATTGGGATAGCGAGCTTAGCTTCGATTGCGTTTGTCTCAGCAACCGCGCCAAAACGTAAAAACAGTCTTAGTCTGGTTACATACCTCGCCTGCGCCGCCAGCTTAACATTCATGGCCTACGCCAAAGCGCCTCCATCTAACGACAAAAAGAATGACCTTCCCGACGTGCTCTTGGTCACGATAGATACACTTCGAGCCGACCATGTTGGATGTTATGGATACCAATCCGGCTCCACGCCCACCCTCGACGCCATCGCTAGCGAAGGTTTCCTATTTGAAGATGCCGTGTCTAACGCTGTTGTCACCGGTCCATCGCATATGACAATTTTGTCTGGACTGCTAACTTCGCAACATGGCGCAATGAAAAACGGCACAAAATTTCCTGCGGGCATGACAAACCTTGCAGATACCTTATCAAATTATGGCTATCGTACCGCAGCATTCGTCAGTGGCTGGACGCTGAACGATGACATGACTGGTCTTGCTTCACATTTTGACTACTACGACGATGACCTCAGTCGCGTGAGGTGGATTCGCGACGATGCTTTCGATTTGCAACTCATCCGTTTCCTAGCCCAAGTCAGTCAAGGGCTGGGTAAAGAGTGGCACGGCAACGACCGACCCGCTGCCGCGACGAACGAAAGACTATTCAACTGGCTGAGTCGCAACCACGACACGCCCACTTTCACTTGGCTACATTACTTCGACCCACATTTACCTTATGAAGCCCCCGCCCCATTCGATCGTATGCACGCCCCAAACTATAAAGGACCAGCTAACGGCCTATGGTACAAGCTTGGCTCCGCCCAGCGGTCAGTCATTGCAAACGATCAAAGCAATATGAATCACATGCTAGCCTTGTACGACGGCGAAATATCTTACGCCGACCAACAGCTAGGCCGCGTTCTAGCATTTCTAAAAAAGCGAAAGCTAGACGACAATCTATTACTCGTCGTCACGTCAGATCATGGTGAGAGTATGGGCGAGCATGACATATTTTTTGGTCGTCAACTCTACGAACCCTCGCTTCGCGTTCCGCTAATGATGAAACTACCGGGTGTCACGCCCCCAGCAAACAGGGTTAGCCAACAGGTAAGCTTGGTAGACGTCACCCCAACCATTTTAGACGCACTCGGTATCAAAAATATGCCACCGATGACAGGCCGAAGTCTCATGCCGTTGATCCTAGGCCTAGAGACCGCTACCGACATTCCTGCCTTAGCCACGCGCGTTTCACACGATGGCAAGCCCTACACACAATGGTCCGTAAGACAATCGAAGAAAAAGCTTATATGGAAATCAAGACGATGGATAAATTTCGTACGTCACCCAGAATCAACATCGCTATTCGATTTACGCGAAGATCCCAAGGAACTCCTCGACCTAGCCGAAAGCAATGAGGATTTGCTGCACACATTCATGCAAACGCTACAATCTTTTCGTAGCGCTCCCATACAGCAGGGACGACAAAGCAAGCTTAAAGAAGACATAGAACGTCTAAAAGCCCTCGGCTATATAGGCGACTAATTAGAATTCATCCCGTTGCCCATCCTGGCACTGGCGCGTCATAGACAACTTGCTCACTAGTCACAGGATGCTTAAACGCAATGGACTTCGCATGAAGGCACAGCGGTGGATCGTCAACGGATAATGTTTGCTTATGACCGATTTCACCGTCAGCTAGATACAACGGATCGCCTACAACTGGCTGGCCTAACTCCCACAGGTGAACGCGAATCTGATTCGTTCGTCCAGTAAGCGGACGCGCCTCGATAAGCGCAGTGCCATCAGCAAATTTTTCTAATACACGAAACTCCGTGCGTGCAGCTAAGCCATTTGGATCAGGCAATCGCGCACCAGCCCGACTCGGCTCGCTACTAATCGGGGTCGTCGAGGTAAAAGCCTCAGCTTCAGGCTGACCAGCGACGCGAACTACATATGTCTTAGCCACTTCGCCACGTTCAAACTGCTGATGAATATTCCTCGTGCCTGCGCCAGTCTTGCAAAACACCACGACCCCAGACGTATTCGCATCTAGACGATGCACGATACGCAGATGAGCACATTGATACACCTCACTTAAAATCCAGCTAAGCGAATGTCGATTGAATCGACCACACGGATGCATGGGCAACGGTGCAGGCTTATGAACAACCACCACGGCTTCATCTTCATGCAGAACTCGAATATCGCTGCTTACCGCAGGCTCTACCGTTTCCGGAATAATATGATCCAGCCGCTGACCAGCGCGAACAACGTCGTCCGGTGAGACGCGCTGCTCGTCGCATAACAATTGGCCACGATCAAATACCTCTAGCCACTGCGCTCGAGATAGTCGCGTATAAAGCGAACATAAAAAATCGATAGCCTTATGCTCATCATACTGCCCTGTAACAAATATAGGCCGAACATTCTCATAAGGCTCAATTCCAGGAAGCGGCGTTGTCACCTCACGAATTGCTATATGTCGCTTCGAAATCGTATCTAACCAACGCTGCTCCGGTGTTTTGAAACACTGTGGACAAGACACCCCAGCCACGTATTCCGGCAACTGGCAATCTTCTGGCTTGAGTATCGCTTGGCAGACATAACACTGAGCCGTATCGGTTTCGTGAAGATCGCTATCTATCGCCACCCGCTTATCAAAAACAAAGCACTCACCGTCGTAATGATCTCCTCCACAATCTTCGAAATATTTAAGAATCCCGCCGTCCAATTGATAAACGTGATTAAATCCCTGGCTCTCCATCTGAGGTCCGGCCTTCTCGCAGCGGACCCCACCGGTGCAAAACGTAACAATCACCTGATCTTTCATTTCTTCCGGTAGTTCGCTAACGGCAACGGGAAAATCACGAAAATCATCTACACCAATGGCGATCGCATTTTCAAACGTGCCGACCTCAAACTCCATATCGTTACGCACATCGAGCATCGTCACCGGTCGCCCCTCGTCGAGCCACTGCTTCAATTCGACGGCTGATACCCGAGGCGAAGTTTTCTGTATGGGATCAATCCCTTCAACCCCGAAGGCGATAATCTCCTTCTTGATTTTCACCAGCATACGGCTAAACGGTTGATAATGGCTATAACTCTCTTTTACTTCCAGGTCAGCCAGCGCTGATTCACAGCGAAGCACCGCCAGGAATTCATCGATTTCGCTTCGACCACCTGCCAAGAAAAGGTTTATCCCTTCCGGCGTGAGCAGGATGGTCCCCTTGAGTGCCAGCCGTTGACACAAGGCCAACAGCGTGTCACGACGACTAGGCAAATTGTCCAAAGGAATGAATTTATAAACCGCGATATTTACAATTGTATCCTTCATAACTGAATCCTGCCCCGTCATCTCCCTCTACCACTCGCCATCACACGCAGATATTCATCATACCCGCACGAACACCGTCATTCCCGCGCAGGCGGGAATCCAACTTCAGCCCATGCGCGTGACCAGCAAGAAACTGGATACCAGCCTTCGCGGCCATGATGCAAGAACCAACCAATTCCGCAAACGCCCCACTACTCGAACCACACACCGCCATCATATACGATTACCCCATAAGATAGAAGCATGAACTGCGTATATCAACGTGATTCGCATCTAGTCAACTAACTGGTGGCCCATGTCCTTCTTTTTGGACATGGGAGAGTCGATGATTGACGCTTGGGAGATATTACCATCCCGTCTCCCCCTACCCCAAATCCTGCGAAATGGATCGCAGTTTTTGCAATCCTTCAAACAAACGCGATTTCACTACGGACTCAGCGAGTTCGAGGACTTCGGCAATCTCTGCCCGCGTAAGTTCTTCTACATAGCGCAAGCGCAGCACCTCTCGTTGCCCATCTGGCAGTTGCGTGACTAGCTCAGTCAACTTAGTACGCATCTCGTCTTTAACAAGCCTTGTTAGGTGTCCCGTGACGGACTCGAAGATCATCGAATCTGAAGGCAACGCCACCCCGTCATGACGGCGGGCACGATCGCGAATTATATTAAGGCAATGGTTACGTGAAACCTTATACACCCAAGGCCGAAAACGGTCTGGGATATTTTTAGCGGTCAGCACCTTATATAAAATGTCCTGCAGCGCATCCTCGGCTTCGTCCATACTGCCAAGATATCCCCAGCAAAACCTAAGCAACGGATCACGGTATATTTGATTGAACAACACCGCCGCATCGCCATGGCCATGACGCAGCGAAGCCACGAGCTTCGTCGTAATCGCTGACGCATCGGTGGTGCCAGTAGATTGTTCTTCGCTCACAACAGTTACTTTCGTTTTACCAATAAATTAATCAACATCGACATGGCAGCGCATGACTGACCATATTTTATTTCATCTTTGGCGCTTTTTCCATAGCCATAAAGCTAAGCACGTCTTCGATATTTTTCCGTCGCGCTACGTCGTCTAAAAGCTCAGGACCATATACATAGGCCAAATCTTGCAATGCTGCCTTTTTGTCAGGCAATAGGTCGGGATCAACATCGAATACGCTCAATGCATCATAAAGCAAATCCAGCACTTGCTCTATTTTCAGATCGATTGATATTCGCGCCTCATCTTTCAATTTCGCGTAGGGCGTGTCGAATAAGGTTTCATTTCTCAGCCTAACTAACAACATTTGCGCCAATTCGTGCCTAACCAGAGCGAGATCCTTTTCTTTGCCGATCTGCCTGTAAATGCTAGCTGCTTCGAGGTACTCTCGTTCCGCCACATCATACTGACCGGACGCCCGCCACTGACCAGCAAGCCGCCTGGTTTTGTGTGCAATTCTCAATTCCAGCAGATCCGTCGTGTTTATTATGTTTACCCAATCTTTTCTTTGCACCATCTCCAACCATGAACGAGCACCAACCACCACCAATATCACAGCAGCCGCCACGACGGCCACGAGGCGATGCCGTCTAAATAATTTACCCATCGAATAGGCGATACTCGGCGGCCGTGCGAGTATTGGTTGATCGGCCAGAGACCTCTCTATATCCTCTGCCATCGCCAAGGCACTTTGATAACGCCGCCCACGCTCCTTCTCGAGCGCTTTGAAGGTGATCGTATCCAGGTCGCCTCGCAGCGTTTTATCATAAAAACTAGGTCGCTTTGGTCTATCTTCACAGATAATACGGATTGCTTCGGGAATAGCTGATCGACTCACGGTGTATGGCAACCGATCGACTAGCAATTCATATAGCACCACACCAAGGGAATAAACGTCGGTACGTACATCGATTTCATCTGGGTTCCCGCGGGCTTCTTCTGGACTCATGTACGGCAACGTGCCCATAAACTTTCCAATTTCAGTCCCCGTGGTGGCCAACGCAGCTTCGGGGTCTGTAATCCTCGCCAATCCGAAGTCCAATATTTTTGGGTTTCCTTCTACGTCCACTAAGATGTTAGATGGCTTTAAGTCACGGTGAATGACACCGCGCTGATGCGCATAATTGATCGCTTCGCATATCCGGCAAAATAGTTTTAGCCGATTTACCCGAGGCACGTTCGCTTGCCGGACATATTCATTTAGCCTCATCCCCAGGACGAGTTCCATCGCAAAGAAATGCTGACCATCCTCCGTACGACCCGCCTCGTAAATAGCGCCAATAGAGGCATGTCTAAGTCTAGCTAGTGTCTGCACTTCACGTTGGAAAAGCTTAACTCGATTCGCGTCTATATACTGCCCACCCCGTACAACTTTCACGGCCACCAATCGTTTGGGAGTCTGCTGTTCACCTTCGTAGACAATCCCCATACCACCCACACCAAGCCTCCGAATGATCCGATAATGGCCAATCATTTCCGGCAAAGGTGGCTGAGGCGGCTCTGATACTTTGGTAATAGCTGCAATGCCAGTCTCCAATTGCGTAGCCCTGGCCTGGCATTGAGGGCATGTCTGGATATGTTCGGCCAGGTCCGGGGCGTTCCGGTCCATGCCGCTCCAGAACTCCTCATCTGTCAGTTCGCACGTCATATCCGGTCGCATCGACATTGTTACCCACCAGGAATCATAAAAAACGGCCTTTAGTCCGCATCGCCGGCTTTTTCACAGCTTCTATACATCATAACCTCGCAATATGGGGTATAGTCGGGTCGAAACCAAAAATTTTTTCATATTTTTCCCGTCGCCATGGCCATTCTGGTGTTCTATAAGTGTGTAGGGTCGTTATCGAGGCTAAGAGCCCCAATTTCTATCCTATGTTGAGTTTTGTTCAACGAGGCAGTCCGTTTTTATGCGGGCCAATTACTGTTGGTCGCACAAAATATAAAGCCGGAATGTACCCCCTAGGCCTTTTAGGAGAACTGTGATGAGTTTGTTAAGTGGAAAAATGATTCGTAATAGCAAACGGCAAGCGTTTACGCTTATCGAGTTGCTCGTAGTGATCGCGATTATTGCCTTGTTAATCTCGATTTTGCTTCCATCCTTGGAAGCGGCACGTAGACAAGCGAAGCAAGTGGCCTGCCTGGCGCACATAAAGAACCTCGCGACTAGCGCTCGTGTGTACGAAGCAGATGACACACAAGGCTTCGGTATTCCCGTTCACGCTAAGCAGTTCGACTCTGAAGGAGTGATATATTCCCCCGTAAAGCTGACTGACAACCAGCAGGCTGGTGTAGGAATCTTCGACTGGGGCGGTAAATCCGGCATTGGCGAGCAGCAATTTATCCCTGGAAATATTTCTACAGAATTTGCCGCGCTCACGAGTAGGTACGGAACGAAAGCAGGTTTTGGCCCTGTCACACGCCCACTTAATGATATTTTGTACCCAGGCGGCTTCGCTGATAATGGTCCTTTTGCTAGCATCCGCGGAACGGGCAACCGCGATGGCCAACTAGCAGACACCAAACTCGATCTTGGTATCTATAAATGCCCTGCTGACGATGGACCACCACGTGGTATTCAAACACATTGCGCGAATTGGGTATTAAATTCAGAACGGTCGGCCTACGACCACTTCGGCACCAGCTATTCGGCGAACACATTTATGACTTCATTCGTCGGCGGTGGCCCGGTTTATTCAAACGGCCCGTATTTAAGACCAGCGTCCCGAATTCCTAACCCTGGCCGTACGATCTATTTCGAGGAAACCATTGGCCGAAATGCGGTACTGGCTAGAAACGAACCAAAAGAATGTTTTGATGTTGGGGGTATTGGACTCGACCCAGGCCCAACAAAAGTTATTCGCGGATGGCACGGTAAAGATTGGTGGTACAATAAGTCATTTGTTGATGGCCATGCGGAGTACCAGTCCTACCTTATTCCTGGAACAAAGAATAAAGACGGTTTCTCAGAACACTACAAAATCGAGCAGGTGTTTGAAGACCCTGATGAGCAGGATAGTACGAAATGTATCATCATTCGTGGCCCTGGCTGGCAAAAAGATACGCTTCCCACACCCGGTGTAGAAACGGGATTGAACTGGGGTGGTAGCGGTCGGATTTCAAGTATTTGCGTGGATAAGTCGATTGCGGGTAACTAGCTTCCAACGTTATCCTTTAATTTTCCCTTGTACCGCTAGCCCATCGGGGCTGGCGGTTTTTTTATGCCTTCCCAGCATTACTTCCCAGTAGCCATGATTCCATCCCAGAAGTTCATCTAATACAGACATACAATTTAATGTCGTTAATATGCTTTTCGCGGCTGGATTAATTGGGATTCGTATCGAATCCGGATGGCGGTTCTCGAGCTGTAATTTGATGGAGCATCTCTCTGACATCCGATCGATCAGGCAGTCGGGTAGCCGCACGCTTTAGGTATGACTTTGCACGAGTGACATCGCCAGTCCGGGCAAGCCATAGTCCATACTCCGCGACAGCGAGATCGTTCAGTGGATCAAGCTCAACGGCTTTCTCAAGATAGGAGCTACCTGCCAGTGATTGCCCCGAGCTAGCCAGCGCGATCCACATACCAAAGTGACCTGGGGAATTGTCGGGAGCCAAATCCAAAAGGGATCGAAATGCTGTCTCCGCTTTAGACCATTGCCCGATCCGCAAATACAGTCCACCTAATGTAAGCCATGCCTCCTGAACTCCACCATGCGCTGCGATCAACTGATGCGCGGTTTCTATAGCTTCATCGATACGACCCAATGCAACCAGCGAGGTGGTCATGGCTGAAAGAGGTAAATACCGATCCGGCGCATGCTTGTAGGCTCTGTCAAAATAGACCAGCGCTTTTTCATGTTGACCAAGCCCAGCAAACAATTGGCCCTGATTGTACGTGTACACATCTCGATATAAATCGGCTCGATCAAAACCGCTATATGAGTTCCACGCCGTGACAACTGGACCTACGCTTACACAAAACAGAATGCTCATTGCGTAAGCATATCGCCATTTCTCACGTACCACTCGGCTAGCCACGTTTGCCATCGCTGCGCCCGCCCATAGACACAGCACTGGCACTATAGGAAATCGATACCGGGGCGAGTACCAGAAAATCACTACCACGATCAATGGTAGTAAGCATGTTGAAAATTCCAGAAGGGACAATCGCCGCTGCTTCGCACAGTATATCAGCCCGAACATTGCAGGCCCCATAAGCCAAGCGACCGGCAGCGGTGCTAGCGGCAGCCAATGCAACCATCCGTCTTGCTGCTCCAAAGTGGGAAAATAAATGTCACCGTAATGACGACCGGTAGAAAACCAATACGCTTTGCGCACCATTAGACGAATCGCGCCTATCGGGTCCGCGAACATGTATCGCCAAGCTTGATCTCGAAAATACCCGTCAATCTCTCGAAACGAACCTACTCTGCCAGTCTCCTGATAGAATACGCGCTGCGTATCCTCGTGCATGCGCTCCTTGGTCTGGCTAATACCAGTAATCGGTGTGTATCGCCCATCACTACCCAGCGCATTCCCCTGTCTCATTGTTATCCCTGCATGGGCTGTGAGTGGAATGAATTCCCCGCAAGCCAGCCAATTGTGCAACGTGGCGAAGCTTATCACCAGGAGCGCAACACCAGTAGCAACTACGGCATGTTTAATGCGCTTACCAGACAGGCCAAACGGCTCACCTTTTACTGGCTTGATAACTTGCTCCCCCGAAGTATCGGGCAAGCATTTTCCTCGCCATACCTGATAGAACAGAACGGGTACCAGTAGTATCGCTGGCGGATACAACAATGTTAGCGCTCCCATGAGTAAGCCTGTAATCGCCGCGCGTCTGAAGCATTCTCGCTGCGCATAAGCATTCGTCATCGATAGTACGCTAGCGAGAAAAAGCAGTTGCCACGATCCTGGCAATATGCGATTGACCAACACGGCAGGCTCTTGCATCAAGAAAAAGAGTGACATGACAACGAGGCCAACATGTCCACCGAATCGAGCGTGGGCGAATCGACCTAATAAAAATCCAGTAAAAAGGTGTACTACGTTTTGCAACAGAAACACAGCCGTCAACCCACCGCCCAGCAAGCGGACCATCGCTAACAGATAAGGATAGAGCGGTGTAATTTGAAAGGGTGTATCAGAGACGAATCGACCTGACGCAATGCGGCTGGCCGCTTGCCAATACACGCCAGGATCACCCTGTACGAATCCTGCGAGCGGGTTCGATTTACAGAAATCAAAGAGCATCAAGATGCGTAGCGCAGCTGAGAGAGAGAGAACAATCCAGACGGCTCGCCCGCCAAAAGAGGCCGTTAAACGGGTGGGCGTTTGAGGTAACTGACGTCGCTCAGGTGATTCGCTTGACGCTTTTAATTGTGATGACATCCTACAACATCCTAAACACTGTGATAAACGTTACAGCTGCGTAAGACGATGCACATCATCATCCGTCAGTCGGAATACAAGCATCGAATATCCTATTCGACCATCAGGCTCACGTTTTTGCAAACGATTCAATAGTAAACAGCTGCGCAAATACCACCAATTTTGCGACAACTGCTGTCGTTGCTGCGACGATACATCTAACTCCGCACCAGCTATCACCGACCGATAGAACGAACCCAGCTGCTGGAACGTTTCCTGATTACGCGGGTCACGCCAATAATCATCTCGCACCTGGGGCACATAAATACCTAGTAGTTGCGTGACGCTAACGATGTATGTACCACCAACCAATTGTGTAGGCTCACCGAACGGCGCGGTACTCGGTAACATCTCGCTGGCCACGCCGTAAACGGACGGATCAACCATACCGAACCACGCGAGCTTCACTTCATCTGCACGCAGCGACTCGGCCTGCATATAATCCGACAGCCTAAGCAAGTCCTGCCCCCAGTCCACATTACTATCCGCCAAATATTTATAGCCTTGGCTAGGGCCGCCAATGAATTCATTAAAATAGGACAAGTAATGCGGATAAATCCACGCATTCGCCGCCATTAACCACATGAGCAACGACCCGATGATTACCTTGCCCGCCCGATGCGTTACCAAGCCCGCGCTTGCGCCTGCTAAGATAAACAGCAGTGGATAAATCGGCGCGAGATGTCGATGACCGATATTGATGCGACTGGTTAGCATCGTCAATACATAAGCCACGAAGAAAACGACTAATCCCATAGCCAGCGGCGACCTTACGCGCATACCATAGCATGTGATACAAGTTACGGCACCTAGAAAAATGAGCAACATCGTGGCGATCGGTGTCTTAATCAAAAACGCAACCGGAAAATAACTACGCCATCCGGAGTTAGAAAATTCCCCGAGAAAATAGGCCTCGCGCTGCTGCGTGGTCTTATCCGTATAAGCAACGCCAAACAAATAGGATTCCGGCAGTAGATGCCCATCACGTGCCCACCTCACAAAAGAAGATGCTGTCGATCGCAGCGGCTGGCCACGTTCATCCGACAATACGTCGCGCCAAGATTTATCGTCTGTCACGCGATGAACATCGGTTGATGACTGCGTTTGAGATTGCGATTGAGATGCAAACTCCGCATTGTCGACGTAGGGTGAATATCGCCAGGAAAATGTGGTCCAGATCGCCAGCCAAACAACGCCGCCAGAAAGAATAGCTATCCCTGTGACGACACCCGCCCGTCTTGCCCACGTCATCGGCCAACTCATTGACCAAGTCATCTGCAAATGAGGCGTCTTGTTGATGACACTTTCCGAAGAGGCGTGCGTATTCGATGCTTTTTCACAGTTTCGCATAACCGCTACGCAGGCCATGATACATAGAGAGGGCAACACCAAAGGCCATGAGAACTTGGTCAAACACAACGCAGCCAGAGACATCGCCGCTATAGCCAATCTACCGATCGTCAGCCTATCGATTAAGCGGGCATAGCTTTGCATGACCCACAAAAAGAGTAACGTTGCGGGTAAGTCCGTCGTGATCAATCGCCCATGGGCTAGCAGTGTCGGACTTAATACCGCTAGCGTCAGCGATATCAAACCGCCAACCTTGCCCCAAAACGACTTCGCAATCAAATAGATTAGCCAACACGTTGCCAGCAGCAGCGCGACGATCATGCACCGCGCATAACATAGCATACGATGAATATTCGGCTGGCCAGCAAACCAAGATCGCCCCACCAGCCAAAAGTCGCTTTCGTGCCACCCCGGTAAATCGGTAGTCCAGCCATGATCGGCCAATAACAATGGTAACGCCGCCCATAGCTGAGCGAAAGGTGGGTGGTCGGGTGTCAACCGATAGTCACCAGTCTGCCAATAGCTAAGCCCGGCCGTGAGATGGCTGGTCTCGTCAAAAGTAACACTGTCATTGCGCAAAGAGGAGATAGCTAGGATCGCACATAGCGTTAGCATCGCGCTCACGACGAGATGAAACCGCAATCCCGAGGACAGCGATGAAGTCGCGGCCATGTCGTTATTTAATATGCCCATTCGATTTAATGCTTACCGCAACATGTGCCGCCAAACAAACCAATCCTCTGCCATACGCCCTTGTGCCATGTGCTACACAGTATCTTTACGGTTATTAAATGCAATTATCGCCGATTGGTTATCTAGTCCTATTATTTTTCCCCTATCATACTCAGCGATTAGGGCAGAGAACGACGGCAGGAATATAAGCACCGCAGCAGTTCCTGTTGGGGATGGAAAGGGGCCGAGCCTAAACGAGCATCGAGCCAGTGGATGTCAACCACGACTGTGTTATACCCAACGACACCTCGCTCGATAGCTTGTCAGGCTATTGATTGCAACCACGCTATCATGCGACGGACACTTGCCAATGTAGGCGACGTAATCATGGAAATCGTTTTTTGACAATAGCGCACGATCGAAACATCGGAATTCTTCTGGACGTTGACGGAGTTACCCGTCACAGCCTAATTGGTCTTTTATTCCCCCTCACGGGCTTATGAATCTGACCACGATGTGGCATTTTGCCGGGCCATTTATTTGGCGTGTGAACTAGATACGGAACATGTACCCGAGCGGGTGTTATCGAACTTTCCGCAACCGGTTGCACGATCATGCCAGCTTAATCGACGCATGCAGTCCGTCCCGACGATCAGCGTCAGCTAACTATCTTGAGATGCACGTACCGACTTTGCCAGTAAGAATTTCCGTCGCTTGTCCCTGCGGACCGATGTAGACTCTCGCTCGACTATTCTTGCTTTGATTTAGAAAATCTATCGCCGCCCGAATCTTAGGCCCCATCGAACCAGCCGGGAACTGTCCCTCGCCTAGCCACGCCGTAGCCTCAGACACTGTCATGCGCTCTATCATCTGTTCGTCTGGCTTGCCAAAATTAAGGCACACACGTTCTACGTCGGTAAGAATAATCAACGCATCCGCATCAAGTTCCGCTGCTAACAGGGCACTCACTAAATCCTTGTCGATCACCGCCCTAGCGCAGCGCAGCTCACCGTCTTCACGGCGAATCACCGGAATGCCCCCGCCGCCACACGCCACTAGCAGCGCCCCCGCGCCCACGCCGCGACGAATATTATCCATCTCCATAATTTTAACCGGCTTAGGTGACGGTACGACGCGGCGATATTGAGCAGGCTTAATCTCTTTAATCACCCAACCCTCAGCCCCGGAAAGTTGGTCGGCCTCTGCTTTGTCCAAAAAGCGCCCGATTGGCTTGGTCGGATCAGCAAAGGCCGGGTCGTTTCGATCAACCAGTACCGTCGTCATCAGCGCCGCCACCGTGCGATCGTGCCCGCGTTGATATAACTCATTCGTTAGCGTTTGGGCAATCATAAAACCCATACCGCCCTGCACATGAGCCAAGGCAACTTCCATAGGTAATGGATAAATCGCTCCGGCTGCCGCATCATTCCGAAGCAGAAAATTACCAATCTGTGGGCCGTTTCCGTGCGTAATGACTAGTTGGTTTCCCTGCTCAATCAAGTCAGCTAGCGATTTCGCTGTCTTACGCGAGTTGGCGAATTGTTGATCTACGCGCCCCTCTTCATGAGACTGCGAAATCGCGTTGCCGCCTAGCGCGACGACGATAAGTTGTCCTATTGATGCGTTCATGAGTTTCGTATCATCATTCGGTATTGCTAGCAATCGAGTTATTGCCAGCGAAAAGGTACCACATCTACATCGACCAACGCGGCTATATCTTTAGCCTGCGACGTGTACTAGTAGCGCTTTCTGGGCGTGAAGTCTGTTTTCAGCCTGGTCGAATATCGCTGAGTTCGGCAGGCGAGACGTATCGTAATCAATCTCATCACCATAATGAGCCGGCAAGCAATGCAGAATAACCGCATCGTCCTTAGCCAATGACATCGCCTTCGCATCAATACAATAAGCCTTGAAAATCTGCTTACGCGCCTCAGCCTCAGCCTCTTGCCCCATCGAAGCCCATACATCGGTATAAAGCACGTCTACACCGCTCATGGCTTCAAGGTCGTTAGTGATCATAATCGTCGCGCCAGTCCCCTTACCGATCGCAGTTGCCTTCTCCGTCACCTCAGGCACGGGCTCATATCCCGATGGCGTGATGATCGTTACATTCATTCCCACCTGCGCTCCGCCGAACATGAGCGAATGAGCCACGTTATTACCGTCACCTACATAGCAAAACGTTAGGCCTTCTAGCTTGCCTTTGCGCTCGATGACCGTCTGAAAATCGGCCAGTGTCTGACAAGGGTGCTCGTAATCGCTTAACCCGTTGATAACTGGCACAGTAGAATACTTGGCTAAGTCCGCAACGATATCGTGACCAAAAACCCGGGCCATGATGACGTCAGTCATGCGAGAAAGCACCGTTGCGATGTCCTCGGTTGTTTCACGCTTACCAATGCTAATATCTGTCGGCGCAAGATAAATGGCATGACCGCCAAGCTGCGTCATACCAGTTTCAAAAGAAACCCGCGTTCGCAGCGAGGGCTTCTGAAAAATCATCGCTAGTGTCTTACCAGAAAGGGGCAATGAATCGGCCGCCTTATTACGTTTCCCTTTTAGCTCCTTGGCTGTGTCCAGCACAGCCAGGATTTCCTCCCGTGAAAAATCCAACATGGAAAGAAAATGACGACCTTTTAGATTTACAGACACCTACGATCTCCTTGCAAACAATTCTTGCACTGACAATACTAAACTTATTTATCAATTCATATTTCGTGATGCGCATGCACCGTTATGCCTGCTGCACACTCACCCGTCATTCCCGCGCAGGCATAGGTGGACAATCTACCTACGCCAAAACTTTCGCCAACCGCTCAAGCGCCCAATCGACTTCTTCTTTCGTAATGCAAAGTGGCGGCGCGAGTCGCATGGTCTGCTCGTGCGTATCCTTACACAGCATGCCCGCAGCCATGAGCTTTTTACAATATTCAATCGCCTTGCCCGCGGCCGGATGGAATTCAATCCCCACCCACAAACCTCGGCCACGAATCTCCTTAACATGCGGCGAGTTTATCTTATTCAGGCCAGCAAACAGATATTCGCCCACCTTTTTAGCATTCTCTTGATACTTATTCGTCTTGAGAATTTCCACAACCTTACGAGCCACTGCACACGACAGAGGATTACCGCCAAAAGTACTGCCATGATCGCCCGGTGTGAATACGCTAAGAATCTCGCGAGAAGACACGACGGCTGAGACTGGCATAATGCCGCCACCTAGCGCCTTGCCAAGAATGAGCACATCCGGCTTGACGCCCTCACCATCAACGCAAAACGTCGTGCCACATCGCCCCAAGCCCGCCTGAATTTCGTCCGCGATAAACAGAATGTTCTTCTCGGTGCACACCGCACGGACCTGTTTGAGATACCCGGCCGGCGGCACAATAATCCCAGCTTCGCCCTGTATAGGCTCAATCAAAAATGCCACAGTATTGTCATCGATAGCCGCGCGAAGCGCATCGATGTCACCGTATTTAACTAACTCAAAACCTGGCGTAAAAGGACCGAACCCGTTGCGACATTGTGGGTCGTCACTAAAACTAATAATCGACGTCGTTCGGCCATGAAAGTTTCCGGTGCAGCAAATAATCTTCGCTTGGTCCTTAGCCACGCCCTTCTTGGTATATCCCCACTTCCGTGCGGTTTTGATAGCCGTCTCAACCCCCTCCGCGCCGGTATTCATAGGCAGCACCGCTTCCATACCACAAAGTTCAGCCAATTCCTTACACAGCGGGCCAAGTTGATCGTTATGAAAAGCCCGCGAGGTGAGCGTGACATGATCCAACTGTGCCTTCGCCGTCGCAACCAGCTCTTCATGACCATGCCCAAAATTCACGGCTGAATACGCAGCGAGCATATCCATATACTTATTACCATCGACATCGGTCACCCACACGCCCTTGGCGTCCGCAACCACAACCGGCAGCGGGTGATAGTTATGAGCTGCGTAATTTTCCACCAACTCGATATGAGCCGCACCCGTCATTGAACCCGTATTAGTCGCTGTCTGCATCACCATGGCTATGTTTCCTTATTGCACTCCGGGCACCATAGCCCGAGAATTTTCCGTTTACACCCCTCAGATTCTTCGACGGATTCGCTTTGCGAATTGTGGTACCCAACCAATCAAAAAGAGCACCCATTGACTCGTCGCTTGGGGAGTATAACGACACCGTGCCACGCCCCGCAAGCCCCAGCATATAGTGATCGCAGGGTAAGAAGAACAGATTCAGTCCAAACGAGCCGCAGGCCTTAGCCCGCGCGGCGCCACATGGATTGTACTGCGTTTAGAACGCATAAACGCCTATTTGTTGATAACCTCCGCCGGACATCATTGAGATGCAGTCTATGTCGCGAAGAGGCACCTCCAATATGAAAGCGCGTCGGGTGACATGCCCAAGCTGAATGTGCGGACATGGAATTAGCGATGGCGAGTATCATCCCCATTCGAAGCGCATACATCACTACCGTACCAACATGCCTGCGCCTAACAGCTTAGGCATGCCACCCACATAATCCGAACCGATAGCACCAGCGCCCGGTGTGAATGGACTTAAATCCGCGCCGCGATTTTATTGTATGATTGCATTTTTTAAGCGTTTTAAAGACATGGATCGCTAGCGATCGCTGCTCTGAGTTGAAAATTACTACCGCTGCTCAGGATATACATCAGTCGGCGCATCAACGATTCGCACACTGCGAATATACAGCGGTCGCTTCGGACTACCCAACGCGTCCGTCGGCAATGCCATGAGTCGATCGAGTACGGCGAAAGACGCGTCGCCGACCAACTCTGCGAAGACTGTATATTGGCCATCCCAATCTTTTTGACGTGTATTGCTGATGAAAAATTGACAACTACCAGACTCAGGGTCGCCCTCTAGCAGTGCCATCGACACAGCCCCCTTTTTATGAGGGATAGAATTAAACTCTGCAGGCACCCGTTTACCGTCAGTGCGAATCCCCGTACCATCACCGCGAGGCCCGCCACCCTGAATCAAATATCCAGGCTCTATCCGATGAAACTGTAGCCCGTTATAAAACTTGCTGGAGGCCAGCTCGATAAAGTTAGCCACCGTTTGCGGCGCTTCTTTGTAGAAAAATCGCAGCGTCAGTTTTCCTTCGTCCGTCACAATTTCAGCCTGCTTGAGAGGCGTCACACGGATAACAATAGGATCACTAGTCGTGGCCCCGCCGTATGGCGTCCAAGTCAGACGATATCGACCCGCCCCGCGCAGCACAGGAAAGTATTCTCGCAAATCGATCACTGTCCCAACGCTCGACATCCCGCCAAGAATAAGAATGGGCGCTTCGTCATCCTTGGGCACACGCTGCGGACCAGACATCATATGGCCAGCTTCCGAAGATAAATGAATAGACGGTATCCTCCCGCCGCTGAACACATGCGAAATTGGCAACCCAACCTCAGGAGAGGGAATGGTCGGTTTCGCATCGGGCACTGTCAAGGTGATAGGCTCACCCGTCATATTTTCAATAGAAAAATGAACCCATATCGGCTTGCCCAACGCATTATGGTAGGAGAGCGCCCGAAGATGGGCCTCAATGCCAGCCATCTCCTGCTGAGCAAAAGCTGGCTGTGCCAATGGCAACGCCAACAACAAAGTGAATATAAAGATTCGATTCACAATCAGGAGACCTTTACCCACAGTATCCATCCATCCACACACCGCATCCAGTATCATCAAAGGGTGACATTGTCGGGCGATTCCCCAAGCTGTCCAGTCATCGCCCAGGGCACACCAACTTCTACATCACTAGGCCCGAGAAAGTTGCACGAATTCCGCCATATCATCAAACCTTCTCCAACCCACGCCAATGTTATCGGCCTTGATGGTTATCGGCCTTTTCTCTGTTTGATATGACGCGAGCCGTCTGCGCTACCCATCTCGCCAAGCCGACCCGTGTTACACTGGCCAGGATGGCATGGGTAAGCACCAGCTTACCCGTCTCTGCAATGTAGCTACCCCAATCAGGCTGACAAACCGCCCACATGCGGGTATATTCACGCCACAATGACTACCGCTAAAAAAATACGTTTGACCGACTACGCTTCGTGCGCTGGATGAGCGGGCAAATTGCCAGTAGAGGCAATCGCGCAGGTTCTGCGCGGACTTGATCCCGTCGAGAATCCCAACCTTCTGGTTGGATCACGACATTTCGACGACGCCGGCGTTTACAAACTCGACGCGTCCACAGCCCTCGTACAGACACTCGATTTCTTCCCCCCCCTCGTAGACGACCCGTACACCTTTGGCCGCATCGCTGCCGCAAATAGCCTCTCGGACGTCTACGCCATGGGCGGCAAACCGCTGACCGCAATGAATATCGTCGGCTTCCCAGACAAAGAGCTTCCGCTTGAAATTCTTAGCCAGATACTTCGAGGCGGGTCTGAGCGCGTCTCAGCCTCCGGCGCAGTCCTTGTCGGTGGCCACAGCGTCCGCGACGCCGAAATTAAATATGGCCTTTCCGTAACTGGCATCGTTCACCCGGATAAAATCTTGGCCAATGAAGGCGCTCAGGTTGGTGACAAGCTCGTGCTGACAAAACCAATCGGAAGCGGCGTGTTAACCTCCGCAGCCAAAGCCAACAAAATTTCTGAAAACGATCTCGCCGAAGCCATCGACGTCATGATAGACCTAAACCGCGGCGCGTCTGATGCGGCCACAGAGTTTAGTGCTTCCGCAGCTACCGACATCACCGGCTTCGGATTGATTGGCCACGCCCACGAGATGGCCGCTGCTAGCGATGTCACGCTTATAATTGAAGCAGCCAGCGTGCCGCTACTCGCCCAAACTTTAGCGCTAGCTAAGCAGGGTTTCCTGACGCGCGCCTATGCGGCTACGCTGAGCTACCTCAATGACCGTCTCGATATAGGCCAAGTCGACGAAACATTGGTGCAGGTATTAGCTGACGCCCAAACCTCCGGTGGCTTACTCATAGCCGTTGCCCCCGACCATGCCGACCGACTAGTAGCCAAGCTTAAAGAAAACCAAACGCGATCAGCTGTGATCATCGGAACTATCGAAAACAAATCGCAGCACACCGTCGCACTAAAGTAATATGATTTCGCAACAGCCAGACGTTATCGATTTGATCCGAGCCGCCAAGCAGGAAGACCTCGGCAGCGGTGACATCACCGCTGCACTCATGGAGTCCCCTGCCCAACCAGCTAAATTCAATTTAATTGCCAAACAAGCCGGCGTCTTCGCCGGAAATGAAATCGCAGCCGCCATCCTCGCAGAGTACGATTCGGAAATCGAAATCGAATGGACTGACCAAGGCCGTGACGGCTTCGTCTTCTCCGATGGACCGACCACCCTAGCGACCCTCACCGGCCCGCTCAGTGCGGTCCTCTCTGCAGAGCGTGTCCTATTAAATTTTCTACAACGACTATGCGGAGTCGCCACAGCCACAAATCGCTATGTACAAGCGATTGTAGACACCTCGGCCAAGGTCTACGACACCCGAAAAACAACGCCCGGCTGGCGCAGTTTAGAAAAATATGCCGTCCGTTGTGGCCAAGGTTTCAACCACCGCACCGGCCTATTCGACGCCATTCTCATCAAAGATAATCACCTAGCTGGCGTAACAGCACAACGATTCGCTTCGACCATCTTCGACCTACTCAATAGAATCGACCCCAGCGTCGACAAGCCAACCTTCGTAGAAGTCGAGGTCGACAATCTCGACCAATACGAACAACTTTTCAAAGTAGTCGGCGTCGACATCATCCTACTCGACAATTTTTCTCTAGAAGACTTAGAAACTGCCGTCGCACTACGCAATGAACAAGACCTACAAGGTAAGGTCGAGTTAGAAGCTTCCGGCGGCATCACGCTTGACACCATCAGGGCCGTAGCGATGACCGGCGTAGACCGAATTTCCGTCGGCGCGATCACGCACTCAGCCACGGCGTTAGACCTCTCGCTGGAGCGCATTCTATGCTAACCAGCGGTGTGTTCGGCTACCTCGCAGATTATTTTGTATGGTGCCTGCTGCTTCTCTCCTTGCTCATTCACACCTGGTGTTTCTTTCAATATTTCCCAAAAAAACGCTGGCGAAAATCCGGCCTGGCGCTGGGTAACTCGCTGATTTTTCTATCGCTATTAGGCATCGTCTCGCTTGCGGCTGAAAGCTATATCCGCTTCACCGTCGTCGAGACCGATGCCTTCGGTATGTCACTACCCGCCCGCCGCTGGTTCGCGCTACATACCAGGCTAAATGAAATGGGATGCCGCGATAAGGAATGGTCAGTGGATAAGTCTGATGGTATACCTCGCATCGCTTTCGTGGGGGATTCTTTCGCCTATGGCTGGGGCATCAAAGATGTAGCCAACCGCTTTACAGACATCATCCAAGCTCGTTTCGACAAGAAACAACCCCACCATACCGAGGTGATGAACGTAGCTAAACCTGGCTGGGGGACCGAAAAACAAATCAATCCAATCGAGGATATGATTGATCGATACCACGTTGACGAAATCGTGTTGTGTTACGTACCCAACGACATCGAAAGGCTTTTACCGACCAGCCAAGAATTCAACCCCACCAAGCCGCCTAACTCCGGATTTTTCAATCTTGATAGCTCTTGCCTCGTGGATTATCTCTATCGCCGGGTTTGGCTACCGCGCATTCCCACCGTCCGCGTATACCACGATTGGCTAGCGAATGGTTACTCAGACCCAGAAATTTGGAACCTCCAGCAGCAGCAACTTGAAAGCATCGCTCACTACTGTCGGCAGCACGACGTCACGTTGCGCGTCGTACTACTACCCTTCATCAAAACTGGAGGGCAAAAATACGATGCCCCCTCACTACACAGCGCGCTCACCAATTTCTTCAATGATATAAACGTAGACGTGCTCGATCTTCTTCCCGAAATCTCAAACGTCGATAGCCAGTCGCTAGTCGTCAACAAGCTAGACGCACACCCCAACGAAAAAGCACATGCCATCTTCGCCGAAGCCATCTGGAACGCATTCTACAAGAATCAGTAAAACGTGTTGATTCACAGAGCCGCGTGCGAAACAAAATCCCGATCCATCGGGAGCCTGCACCGCGTCTAAATCGCGATGTGACAATAAAAAGTCGACCGTTGGCGCTAAATCTTAATATCGAAATGTCCCTGGCCATGACTCTTCTGCGCTTCAAAAGACTCAGCCGCACTTTCCAACAAAGATATCGCAGCCTCCCCCTGGGCCTTAGCCACATCGAGCGTTTTCTTCAGCACAGCCGTACCAACCTTATTCTGTGTTTCAGCAGCTTTGAGCGCCGATATGTCTGACGCAGTAGGAATTTGCATAATTCAGCCCTATCAAATGCCATGATCAGCTAGCGCGTAAAACAACAGTTGCCTCACGACACCACTGATCATACGTTAAATCGACCATTACAGCCGTGAACTTTGCACCTACCATGACGTCCAATAATGCCTGATGGGAATCACTTAGATATGTGAATGAAGCATGGCGCAATTTGTTTCGCACTGGCCTCTATTTGCAGTTCATCCAGGCAAGCCGATTGACTGTAGTCATGCAAGGGCTATTATCCGATCGAGTGAGGAACTAAAAACGGGTAAAAAACCGCAATTATTGTCAGGCCAAAATTTCAAGAACCAGCTACAAGGAAAAAGCAAAATGATCGTGGGAAAACAGTTTCGAATTTTGGGATTAGCATGTGCGATGGCACTTCTTGCCTCCGGAGCGAGTATGACCTTAGCCGAAAACGATCGAAGCCCTCGTATCATTCGCCCCCCAGATGATCGTACGGATTTTTATGCCACTACTTCGATGCTTCAAGGCATTGGCAACTCGGTCTGCGCACAAATCACAACCGACTTGCTAGTCGACAACGGAGACGGAACATTCACGATCAACGCTGGCACACTAGGCACCGACTTCGATCCACTGTGCAACGGCGAACGCTTCAGCGACCAACCGACTGCAGCTTCCTGCACCGCGACATTAGTCGGTGATGACATATTAATTACCGCAGGCCACTGCCTTGATGATGCCGGCACGCGAACCGACCTTAGCACAATCTACTTTGTATTCGATTACGCCGTCCGCCAACAAAATGTCAATCCTGAAACCTTCACCACCGACCAGGTCTTCCGCGCGACCGAAATTCTCGGCCTGGCCAATGTAGATGGAACAGCCAACGACTGGGCGGTCGTCAAACTAGACCGTAAAGTTACAGGCCGCACGCCGGTCACGGTACGATCAACAGGAGCAATTGCAGAAGCACAAAGCATCGTAGCCATCGGCTTTGGCGCAGGTTTACCCATGAAGTTTTCCGGCAACGCCACGGTACAAGCTATTGTCGAATTCGGTTTCGAAGCTGACTTAGACATCATCGGCGGCAACTCCGGAGGCCCTATCATCGACGCAACAACCGGCATGATTGAAGGCGTCGTCAGCGCCGACCAAGCCATCGAAGACTACTTCCAAGACGGCACTTGCTTCCGAGCAGCCGTCTGTCCGCAAGACCCCCAATGCGACGATAGCTTCACACTGTTGTCTTCGATCATGACCGCAGATTTCCAATCTACCATCCAGACAGCCATCGCGGGAAGCAACACGGGCGGCGGTACCGACGGTGGTACTGGCACTGACCCCAACGGCGATACAACCGACGCTGACAATGACGGCGTAGCCGACGAAGACGACTTATGCGCGGCCACACCCGCAGATGCCGAAGTTGATAGCGATGGCTGCGAACTAGACGACGCAACCAACGGAAACGATAACAGCGGCGGAACCACAGGCAGCCCCGCACCATGCGGCGTAACCGGCTTCATCCCATTCACTTTCATGATGCTAGGACTAACTTTGATCCGACGCCGGCGCTAGCGACAAACCATTCTGATGCCTGGTAACATCGTGCCAATGCCGTCGTGTGGCATGCCACCCACGGCGCGACTTCGTATTCCGTGCGGCGTAAGGTATAGGTCGTGCTATGGCATAACGATTGCTGCAATTATTTTAGCCAATGATGCTAACAGACTCTGTCTACCAGATGGGTGACGACCCCTTGGATGGCGAAGTCTCGCGAG
Organism: Phycisphaerae bacterium; assembly: GCA_029260115.1. GTDB lineage: Bacteria > Planctomycetota > Phycisphaerae > UBA1845 > UBA1845 > JAJRPG01. The sequence goes on from JAJDDW010000017.1 coordinate 38,853, forward strand.
TCGTCTATGAGCATTGGCTCGACGCGCGGATTGTCGCCTCGGAGGATGACCAAGGTTTTCTTGGCCCGTTGCTCTACCCAGACCCGCTTGAGCGTTGGCTCACCGTCGACAAGGCACGCACATATACGGCCTTGCACATGCAGCGGGTCGACGTCGGCGCGGTAGTGGACCAGCACGATGTCACCAGGCTTGAGCGTCGGCTCCATGCTATCGAAGGAAAGCCTTAAACAATAATATTCCGACGACCACTGATGACGAAGCACGGGGAACATCTCAAGCTGCTGCTGAGATTGGGCTGGCGGGCCTGCAGGGATTGACCCGAACAGTGGCAGCTCTCGGGTTTCCAAAGGCTGGGGCGCGTCGTGATCATTCCCGCCACCTATGAGCACGCCCTGCGGTAAATCCAGTGCCACGGCCAGGGCATCCAGAGTCCGCTTACGAGCGTTGGCCTTGCCTCTTTCTATGGATGATAAATAACCTTGATTGACATTGGCGGAGTCGGCTAACATTGCCTGCGTCATATCCAGTTCTAGCCGTCGCCGCCGAATCCGGTCTCCCACCGATTCCGAAGCCCGACGCTCAATGCGTGTATTGATGTTCATTGCAATAATATTGTACAGCAATAATTTCTAGCGGCAAACATCCACATGGATCACTGCTCGTCATCATCAGTCGCACTACGTAGGTAGGATGGCCTAGGTCGGGTGGCATATAACACTCTTCCCGTTGTCAGCCGTCGACTTTACCGGTAATCGCAAAATTACTAAGAATTGATTATGATGCTGACATGAGTATCGACACCATCGTCACCGATCTACCCTTGCGATATAGCACGCCTAGCGAATGGGTAGCGCTTGTAATGCAAGAGCCGCTTGCCCTGCTTAACGATCATGCCCATCTGGAAAAAAAGGCGGCTGGAAATGCGTTGGACTTGCTGAATCGCTGGCCCGAGCCGAACCCGCCGGAGAATTGGGTTAAGGTTATGACCGCTATCGCTCGGGACGAAGTGGAGCATCTCGCGATCGTCGTGCGGCTACTCGCCCGTCGCGGCGGGGAACTCACGCGCTATCATCGTAATCCTTACGCCGCTCAGCTGCATCAATTAGTCCGCATGGGACAAGGTCGAGACGAACTCATGGACCGGCTCATGATTAGCGCGTTAATTGAGGCCCGTTCATGCGAGCGATTTGCAGTCATGGCTAAGCATTGCCTAGATGAGGAGCTGGCTCGACTATACGCCGATCTTTACACGTCCGAAGCTGGGCATTACCAAATTTTCATTGGCTTAGCACGCGAATTGCCGCAAATTCGCTTGGTGGACCAGCGGTGGGAAGAAATGCTCGACGCCGAAGCCGGGATTATTTCCACCCAACCGCCAGGGCCTAGTATGCATAGCGGGTTATCATAAGAATTACCATCAAATACCTCAACACGCTATCTACGTACACCCCTAGCAATAATCCACGAAAAGTGTTGTACCTCTGTTTGCGAATAGCTTAGAAAGGCCTGGGTAAGCTGAGGTTTACCCAGGTCACGCAAGCTTAATAACTAAGCCACGTAATTTCAGTATACATGCCGCCCACTTTGTAATCTGAGCTTACTATTTTAGTTTTGACAAGCTGAGCCTTGTTCGGCCATCTGTTTGAAAAAATCTTCTGCGCCTTGGTTGATTTCCTCTGGCGTTAAATCTTTAATACGGGTCGCAATGCCCCAAACGTGGCCGAACGGGTCTTGAATTTTTCCGTAACGATCACCCCAGAAGGCATCCATCGCTGGCATCGTAGCTGTCGCGCCAGCTTTAACGGCTTGGTCGTAAATCGCATCAACATCTTTAACGTATAAATGAATGGATACTGTTGTACCATTAAGCGTCTGCGGAGATTTCGGTCCATCACACTGTGGCATTTCACTGGCCAACATGACAATAGAATTACCAATACGAAGCTCGGCATGCATCACGCCCTGCCCGCCCGGACCTGGCATGCGGCAAATCTCTTCTGCGCCAAACGCCTGCTTATAAAACTCAATCGCCTTTGCCGCATCCTGCACGACTAAGTGAGTGGAAACGCTATTGAAGCCTGCTGGGATTGGATTAGCTGCTGCCATGATAATTTGCTCCTATTAATTGATGACACTTTCTTTCACACGGCCAACCTAACACAAAGCTAACAATAAGTCAAGAACATTATTTTCTCATTCTGGCGGCACGATTTCCGTATGGCGTTAGCTGTACAGTATTTTACATCCTCAAACATCGCATTCTCGGTGGTTTTATTTATTGGCGGACGATGCGGAAAAATAGTTATTAAGCGCTTTGAGCGTCCATTCGTTTCCTACTTGAAAAAACTGCTTCATCTGTTGTGATTGTTCGCTCGAATCATATCCCATACCCACAATACGAATGCGCGAGCGCTTCGGTGATAACGCCTCGAAGTACAGGACGGACCATGTCTTAGCTATGGCGTCCATAAATGGGAATGAAGCGGGAGGCTTGGTCGCTTTGAGCGAAATCATGCGGCGGGGGTCGAAACAAAGCACGGTGTTTTCAATCGTATTTGGGTCTCCGAGCTTGCCGTCTGCGTGATAGTTTGCCAGCATCTTGCCACCAACCTTCATGTCGATTTGAGCCAACGGAGCCATCCACTCAGCCATGCTTTTAGACGTAGAGAAAGCATCCCATACTAACCCTATGGGCGCGTCAATTTCAATCTCCTGGACTAATGGTGGCATACTTTCGATATTATTTTTCTGAGATGGCGCATCAGTTTTCGATATTTTTTCATCTCTTTTGATCGTATCAGCGGCGGAGTCCGTTTGTAAATATTCGTTCAGCCGTTGTAGTTTACTTACGTTACCCTTCTCGAACAAGGCAAGCATTTGTTGAGCAGCTTCGCCAGGACCATAGCCATGACTGGCGACGCGCACGCGTGTTTGGCTTTTACTCAAACTATCGCAATAAACAATCGTCCAAATTTTTAGATAGGCGTCACGAGAAGGTAAATCTTTTGGTACTGACACTGGCTGAAAGGCGATCATGCGGTTAGTTTCGTAAGTCAGAATGCGTGTCTCAAAAGTACTCTTATCCCCAAGCACGGCACTGGCGTCATAGCTGGTGCGAATGAGTCCGCCGACACACAGGTCCACGTCAGCTACTTTGACCGACCATTTTGTTAAATCTGCGGGATCGATAAAAGCCAGCCATACGCGATCGATGGGAGCGTCTATCACTGATTCTACTACAAATGAAGTACGCTGAGCCAGCGCATGAGAAGTCGAAGAAACAACGAAAACTACGATATACAATCCAAATTTATAACACATGCGAGACTCCTTGTTGACTCTAGCTTTCCTGACTATTTTAATGCCATCCACCGATGATGGCGCCTATCGTGACAAAACATATAAGTTCGTGAAACGTGTCAATACAAAATGCAGTAATCGATTTACTGTACGCCGCATTTTTGGATGCACACTGCGTCGCTGAAAAGCCTAACCAAAGTAAGACACTAAAAATCGCACCTTGCGCCGCTGACGTAATTCCCATTTGGGTAATCAAGAGTGACATGACCAACGCTAATAATAGATGGCTAAGAATAAATACTCCGAAATTACGCATCTGTTGTTTCTGCATGACCTTTAATTCGTCTTCCTTAAAGCCATGCGCACATACCCAAGCCTTAGCGAAGATAGCTCCGTACCAAGCGCCGCCAATAAAAAATGCGGCCATGGCAGCAACCGCCACGGCTAACCAATTAACTACAGTAAAATCAAGGTTCATTCATTTCTCTCCTAACAATATCAATTACCGCTATTATTTTCTGGACCGGCAAGCAACTGCGATATATACAAACGCAACATGTCTACGCCATCATCAAAAGGTTCGATGCGCCGGTAAGCGCGGGCAAGCATAACACCGCCCTCCATTGTGGTCAGCACGAATGTCGCCAGCTTGTCACGATCAACGCATTGCGGAAGGCGCTCACCCGCATCTTCAAAGCATTGCCGAACAGCTAACTGCCATCCTTCAAAGTTGTCTGCGATACCCTGGCGCACCAAGTCACTTCGCTCACTCATTTCCAGCGCGAGGTTTCCGATAGGACAGCCATGGGTAAACTGAGTCATTTCGAGCATCTGCCGATATCCATTAAGAATTTCAAATACGCGGTCGATAGGATCATTCACGCGTTGAAAAACCGGATCGATGACCATGGGCCAAAGCAGTGTTTTGTACTTTTCCAGCACTTCGACCAGCAGATCTTCCTTTTTAGGGAAGAAGTAGTATAGGCTGCCACTATTCACGCCGGCTTTGTTAAGGATTTCCTTGACGCTGGTCTTCTCGAAGCCCTGCAGGAGAAAAAGCTCACGAGCCGCTTCGACCAGTCGGCCCTTGGTGGAGACATCCTCAGCCACTTCGACGACTTTGTCCGCAAGCCCTTGATAATCAGTAGCTAGATCTTTCATGGTTCCGGCCAGCCCAAAACCTGCTATTGCAGTCTATGGACAACGATAAATCATCAAACTCATCATATTAGATGAACGTTCAACTAACAATAATAGTCGACCAGAAATCATGTGTCAAGGGATATAATGATCGCTATCGCTGTGTGGCATGCCCAAGCCCCTAGTCGCGGGCATGTTGTAAAGAAGAGAACGCCACGCCTCGATTGGATATGATACGCCTAAACCACGATTCCTTTCCCGCACATTCCGCTTGAGCATGACGTGCGAACAATTATACCCTCGTTGCTTTGCTTTCAGATGATTCAGTGGCTAAACATGAAATCTGTTCGGAACGCATCGGCTTACCACACTCGGGGCACACGCCTGATAAATTGCCCGTAAGATTGTAGCTACATTCGTGACAATGATCGTAATCATCTAAATCGGTTCGTGGAATCGACACAACATAGAACGCCAATAGGATAGCAATAAAAAAAGGACTAAAGCTAACGATAGCGAGCAGAGGTGTTTTAGCAAATTGTATTGGAAGTAATCGACAATAATCACTTAAACGGTCAGACAATAACAACATAAATACCACGCAGCTAAAATGTATGATTAGCACTTTAGCAAACTTGTCTTTTCCCTGCTTCTTTCGAATCCCCCCTCGAAGAATAAGAGAGTAAGTCATGTAAAGAAAAGTTCCACCCACGCAATACAACGGTAAGCCAATAAGTAGAGGTAGGGGAATCGTAAGAAACATCAATGGCGCGAAGAAGAGTACATGAGGAATTGATGTCCCAAAATCTGGTACTGTAAAAATAAAATCAAAGACAGTTAACGTTATACCGATGCCCGCGCCACAAAATGCATACTTATTCTTGCTCATCCTTGAGTCTCTTGAGTAGGAATAATTGCCATTGAGTGCTGGTGCCCGATCACACATCATAGATAAGGCGCAAACAATCTCACCAACCCATCACGAAGTCGCTTCCATCTGGGCCGGGCGTCCACATCATCCAGCGTGACTTCCTTAGATTCTTTCACCAGCGTATCAATCCATCTGCCAAGCTCCCCGGCCATCGCTGCGTCGTAGACTTCGATATTAAATTCAAAATTAAGTCGAAAGCTTCTCCGATCAATATTCGCTGAGCCAAGCAGAAGCCACTGGTCATCCACAATCACAAGCTTCGTATGTACAAATGGCGGCTTACGTAAAAAAACGCGAACACCATGTTGCAACACCTGCCACAAAAAGGCATCCGCCGCCCATCGCATAAACGGCAGATCTACCTTAGACGGCAACACCAACGTCACCTCAACCCCGCGCAGTTTGGCCATGCACATGGCACTAACGATCGTCGAGCTAGGCACAAAATATGGCGTCACAATACGCACAGACCGCTCCGCCGAAGCCAGTGCACCCTGGAGAACAAGATGTATCCTCTCAACGTTCTCGTCTGGCCCACTAACAATCCCCCGACACACCGCATCACCCTTCGAATCAAGCGGCGGAAAATAATCCGGACCAGATAGCAGCGTCTTTTTGGCTAAGTACCAATCCTCCGTAAACGTCTGCTGCATCTGCGCGACGACTGGACCCTCCACCCGAAAGTGAAGGTCTTCCGCGCGTTTCGGTGATAGTTGCTTGAGCATGTGTCGTCGCGAGATGTTCATCCCACCCGTAAAACCAACTCGGCCATCGACGACTAAAATTTTGCGGTGGTTACGCAAATTTAGTCGCAATCGACCCATTGGAAAACGCAGCGGAAGGAAAGCCGCAACATGCGCACCCGCTTTGATTAATGTACGACCCGTGCGCGAAAAGGAATAAACCGCTCCAACCCCATCCAGCAATACATGCACACGAATACCCCGTCGCGCAGCCGCAGCCAGCGCCTCGGCAAACGAACGGCCGGTTGTATCCCAGTCAAAAATGTAACTAGCCAGCGTGATAGATCGCGTAGCCGAGTGAATTGCATCAAGCATAGCCGGGTATGCTTGCTCGCCGTTGTGAAGTGGTTCTAGGCGATTACCACCCAATAGCGGCAGCCGCGTCACCACATCTGCCACGCGACGCAGTGTCCTCAATTCCAAAGAAACAACGTGATCTACAATAGCTGTGAGAGGTGTAACGTCTTCGGGTGGATGAAAAGGTTTTTGCCGACCGCCTAACCGTTTCTCTGCGCGGCGTTCAATGCGATTGATGCCAAAGGTCCAGTAAAGCCAAGCGCCAAAAATCGGAAAGGTAAAAACTGTAAACAGCCACAGCCCCGCCCCCTTCGGGTCACGCTTATACATCACCGCGTGCATGCCCGAAGCGATAGCCAACACCAAGCACACGACGGCGAAAGCGTATCCCCATTCGGGTGATGCCACAGACATCATGGCGGCTCTCTGAATGTCGTGAACTACTAACCGCATTCACGGCTTAGTAGTAGATTCAAAATATGAACGCGGTCCCGACAACGCCAAGGCAAAGCTATTTAGTCTTGGCCGCTGTAGGATTTTTCTGCTCGGCTTCTTTCTGCCTAGCTTCGATCACTTCCGCCTGAATATGGCTCGGTGATTTACGGTACGCACCAAACTCCATTGAGAACGTCGCTTGCCCTTGAGACAAAGATCGTAAATCCGTAGAGTAACCGAACATGCTAGCCAAAGGCACGTCACCAATAATTACGGTTGCATTGGCCTTCATCTCCGTGCTCATAATGATGCCACGTCGGGAGGCAAAGTCGCCACTAACTGCACCCTGAAACTGTGAAGGCACCTCAATCTCGACACGCATAACCGGCTCTAATATTGACGGATTAGCCGCTTTGACAGCTTCCTTAAATGCGGCTCTCGCACAAAGTTGGAAGGCAAGGTCCGATGAGTCCACGGCATGATAAGTGCCATCTTCCAGAATCATCTTAGCACCAATAACTTCGAAGCCGGCCAAAGGCCCCTGCGCACGGGCCATCTGAAAGCCTTTGTCCACCGATGGAATATACTCAGTAGGAATACGGCCACCGGTAACTTTGTTTTCAAACAAGTAATCATCTTCGCCATCAAGGTCTAAAGGTACCAGTCGACCTACCACATGGGCAAACTGACCTGAACCACCGGTTTGCTTTTTATGCTTGTGATTGAATTTAGCTTCTGTCGTTGGCGCTTCCCGATACTCAACCTTCGGACGACCAACAGTAACCTCCGCATTGTACTCGCGACGCATGCGCTCTACATAAACTTCTAAGTGCAATTCGCCCATACCAGAAAGAATGGTCTCACCCGTCGCGTCATCATGATGTGCATGAAACGTAGGGTCTTCTTTCACAAACCGAACCAACGCCTTAGCCATATTTTCACGGTCAGCATTGCGCTCAGGCTTAACAGAGATAGAAATCACCGGCTCTGGACAGTGAATACTTTCCAAGGAAAGATTTAATTCTTGGGCGCATAAAGTATCACCCGACGCACAATCGATACCCATAATTCCGACGATATCGCCAGCACGCGCACAATCCAAATCTTCGCGCTTCTCTGCATGGAGACGGAAAATTCGTCCAACGCGCTGGTCCTTACCGGTACGGGCAATTTTGTACCGCTTACCCTTCTCAATAATGCCTTGATAAATACGCGTATAGGTAACCTGCCCAAAACTCTCATCGCAAATCTTAAAAGCCATAGCCGTTAGAGGTGCGTCTGAGTCAGCCGTAATCGTAACTTCCGCACCATCATTGGCATTGTCGCACGCATAAGCTACACGATCGATCGGTGAAGGCATATAGAGCGTTACCGCATCAAGAAGTTCTTGAACGCCCTTGTTTTGAAAAGCTGTCCCGACCAAGACAGGCGTTATATCTCGGCTAATCGTGGCGCGACGAATGGATTTCTGAATCATTTCGATGGTTGGCTCTTCGCCCTCTAACATCAATTCCATCAACTCATCATCGTAAAGACTCAGCGTATCTAACATACCACTTCGAGCACGCTGAGCTTCTTCTAATAAATCAGCCGGGATGTCAGCACGACGCACGACCTCGCCACGATCTCCTTCGAAGTACACGGCCCGCATCCCAACCACATCAACCACGCCAACGAAGTTCATTTCCGCACCGATAGGAAGCTGCAATGGCACCGCTACGTGACCGAGCTTAGCCTCCAACTCAGCAATTACACGAGAAGGATCAGCACCGGTCCTATCCATTTTATTAATAAATGCCATACGCGGAACGCGATAGCGTCTCATCTGACGATCAACGGTAATCGACTGCGACTGAACGCCGCCAACAGCACACAACACAAAAACCGCGCCATCAAGCACACGCAGCGAACGCTCGACTTCAACCGTAAAGTCCACGTGGCCAGGTGTATCAATAATATTGATTACCTTGTCGCCCCAACTGATCGTGGTAGCCGCTGAAGTAATCGTAATGCCGCGCTCTTTCTCCAGCTCCATGAAGTCCATGGTAGCCCCGCCATCCTTGCCCTTGACCTCTTGGATACGGTGGATTCGTCCCGCATAATATAATAATCGCTCCGTTAAAGTCGTTTTACCAGAGTCGATATGCGCTGAAATTCCGATGTTTCGAATATTACCCAAGCGTCCCATGTCAAGAATCCTACTGTCCGCCGTGATAAGTCTCTCATCGAAGAGATAATACGGCGTTTATTGCGTTCGCACTAAACCAAATACACATTTATCACAGTATCGGCGCGCCGATCGTTGTCGGTAGCATCGCGCCGAATTACACGTAAACCCCTTCTGTAAAAGACGTTACAAAAAGGAAGGTGGGCCATTGTCAATACAACAAACAACCGCCGTTGCGGTAGCTTAATCAATCTGGGTTAGAAAATCAAGCGCAATCGCTATTCACGATATTGTAAAGTGCTATCGGCAAGCTGGGACGAAACGTGTGAATCGGATTCTGGCAGGGAAATTTGGTGTCATTACGGCCAAAACAGCGAACGACCCAATTCCTCGTTATTCCCCAATATTCCCAGCGTCCATGCCCCCCAAAGGACCGCTGGCTATCCGATAATCTATCTGGAACTCGTCCATGAGGTGCTGCCCCAAAGGCGAATGGTAAGTCACAGCCAAGACATATCGCTTCGCGGCTGGTACTAACTTGGAATCCACGCCCAGCCGAAATTCGTACATTTGGGTAATCTCGTTCCAATAACGCTTTTGGTCCTCTTTGGACCGCAGCTCAATTTCCCACATATCGATACGCTGGCCCTTCTGATCGGCACTGGCCGGGATAAATTCGTACAGTTCTACCGTAATATCACCCACAATCATTAAGCCGGGGTTGTCTAGCGGATTTACGGCTTGCATGAGCAACTCGATTCCGTCGGGTTCCCGGTCGCCATCGAAACTCCGCACCCTGGTAAACGGTTTAACAATCTCTATCCGGCTAGGCATCAACATGGCCAAGGCTTGCCGCTGACCAGGTTCGAGAGGTGCGATTGTATGGGACTTGCATCCCATTAGCCCCAAGCTGCTACTAAGCGTGACCACAGCGCAAACGACAGTTTTGGGCCACACACCGCTGATTGTGTTACTTAGATCGTACATCAGCCGATAGTCTATCAGCCTTACAAGCAGGTGGTCAATATGCAGTTTTGGCTGTCCACAAATAGCTGGCCTATCAGCTTGCGGTAGCTGGCAGATGATTGGTAAGGCGCATAATATCCACAACATGCCACTGGCAATGGGCACGTGTTGGTCGACTCAAGTAGGAATGGTAACTCATGGCTAATGTCTTAGTAACGGGCGGCGTCGGATTCATCGGGTCTCATTTGGTTAAGGCCCTTATCTCTCGAAAGCACAACGTGCGCGTCCTTGATAACCTGTCTACTGGACGACGTGAGAATCTGGAAAGCGTCGCCGGTGAATTCGAAATGCTTGAAGGCGACCTTCGCGACGCCCAGACATGCGCCCAAGCCTGCGCCAATATCAACTACATCTACCACGAAGCAGCTATCCCCTCGGTTCCTCGTTCTGTTGAAGACCCGCAGACTAGTCACGATGTTAACGTCAACGGCACTTTCAACTTACTCATGGCTGCCAAAAATTGTGGCGTCAAAAGAGTGATCTACGCGGCTAGCAGTTCGGCTTACGGCGATAGTGAAATTTCACCCAAGCACGAAAAAATCATTCCGGCTCCCATTAGTCCTTACGCGGTTCAGAAATTATTGGGCGAACATTATCTTTCATCTTTCTATCAATGCTTTGGCCTGGAGACGATTTCGCTACGATACTTTAACGTGTTCGGCCCGCAGCAAGACCCGTCTAGCGGATACGCCGCTGCCATCCCTGCGTTTGTCGCTGCGATACTTAGTGGGCAATCTCCAAAGATTTATGGCGACGGTGAGCAAACGCGCGACTTCACCTATATCGATAACGTCGTCCACGGCAACATGTTAGCTATGGAAGCAGAGAAGACGCATGGCCAAGCAATCAACGTCGCCTGTGGCGGACAGATTAGCGTTAATCAAGTCATCGCAGCCATTAACAAATCTCTCGGCACGAGCATTCAAGCAAACTACACCAGCGCAAGAGCTGGCGATGTGATGCACTCCTGCGCAGACATTAGCCTGGCAAAGAAAGTATTAAACTACGAACCAATCATCAGCCTGGAAGATGGCCTGGCTATGACCATCGATTATTACAAATCGGTTTTGGTATAAGCTAATGAGTCTTCGAATCAGCATCGGTAGCGCACGCGCCCGGTGTTTTCAAAAAAGTTACAATCGACGCGAGTTTTCCCAATGATCCCGGGAGCGTAGCGAATTGTTGACATTGGCTGCTTAAATGGCTGTCAAGATACTGTGTACTGCGGGCCCAGCATCGACTCCCCCCCCGGGTCCAAAAAAAACGGGCCACCCAGCCCGATCTCGCTGCTGGCTGCAAAGGAGCGTATTTCATCGAGCTGCTAAGTATGAGGTGCGTTCCCTACTGACCAATAATTATGTACCTGTCTCCTCTGCATTTCAAAACTTAGCCTCAAGTCTGAGGTAAACACCACCTCCGTATTTACCACCAGTAAATTTACTAATAGTAAATTTACTATTAGGGAAATTTTCACCGATAACACCAATGGCATATTGCGATCCCAATCAATCGTATTCCATTCGGTATGGATTGATGGTGAAACGGCAGGAACACATACTAATGCGAAGCACCCGTAGATATGGATTTACTCTTGCAGAATTGGCATGTGTGGTTGTCATTATCGGTATGCTAGCCTCAATCGCCGTTCCCAGGTTTAGTAACTCCATAGCACTGCAGCGCGTGGAATCTGCTGCTAGACGAATCATTGTAGACTTCGCAGTAGCCCAGTCACTAGCCAAGACTACAAACACTAGTGTAAATGTGACAATTAAACCATCTACAGATTCCTATGTCTTGGTTGGCATACCACATCCTGATTTTCCAAGTCGCGAGTATGAGACAGTCTTACGAGAGGAACCTTACGGCGCCTCTATTGATTCCGTAGATTTTGGGGGACTCGATAACATGAATTACGATGTGTTTGGTGTTCCAGACAACGGTGGATCGATTGTGATCCGCGTGGGAAGTAGAGTGCGTACCATTGTGGTTGACGCAGATACAGGAAAAGCAAGCGTGCAATGACATCCTCGCCTAAGCATTACAAGTTATCAAAACGTCGATCGGTGTCCCGATCAGGCCACACGCTCCTCGAGCTGCTGATCAGTATGAGTATCATGACTATTCTCATGAGCGCCATGACAACAGTGATAGTCGTGGCTGGCCACGCCATCCCCGACAGCCAAGCACCAACCACAAAAAAAATAAAGGCCATGGAATTAGTAGATCAGATGGGTAGCGAAATATTCTATGCAACGTCCATTACAGAAGCATCGGCCAATTCGATCACCTTCACGGTAGCAGATCGAGGTCATGGCGCCGCCGGACCGGAAACTATTCGTTATGCATGGTCTGGCACGTTAGGCGATCCACTCACTCGGCAGTACAACGTCGGAACTGTTATAACCATGATTGATGATGTTCAGCTACTCAATCTTTCATTTGAGAAACGCCTCGAACCATTAACGACATTTCCAAGAGTCTTGATGTTTGTCGCTAATGAAGGCTCGCTGGTTGCCCAAGAAACCACAAGAAAAAATATCATGGAATCCTGGGGATTCACCGTTCAGCCAATTTCAGATAACTCCACACAAGATGCATTTGATACAGCCATAGCTAATAATGATGTCCTTTATATTCCCGACGAACTTAATTCAACTAATGTTTTGGCCATAGTCACCAATCCTTCAATAGGTATTGTCAATGAAGACACTGCTTTCTACAATGCATTGGGCTTTACCAATAAGGGCAATTGGGCAGCGGCTTCCAATCTGATTGTACAAATTAATTCCCACGAAATTACATCTGTATTTTCGTTAGGCAGTATCCAAATATTTTTAACATCTGATGTAATGGCCGTAACTACGCAAACCGTTTCTACGGGTACACAAGTGCTTGGAATACCCGAAGGCTATACCTATTCATCACTGCTTGTCATTGATACTGGTGGCGAAATGATTAGTGGCGCAATGGCTAGAGCCCGTCGTGTGTGCCTACCATGGTCTGGTTTCAATGGCTTTGACTTCAACAATGTCGCAACGGCAGGTTTAACCATTATGCGAAGGGCCATTGTTTGGGCAGCCGCTCCGACAGTGTACACAGGCGCCCAAATCGACCTGCAATTGAACGGAGTTTCGGAGACCGCCAGATCACAGGTGCAAATTCTTAACCGGCCTACGGGGACTGGGCTATGATATTTAGCAATTCTAGTAGTTCTCATTTCCGTACACGCTACCGAGGGATTTCACTGCTCGATATACTCGTATCCATCCCGCTAGTAGGCATCGCCATCGTAGCAGCACTTAACACCGTTGGTGCGTCCAAAGCCTCACAGTATAAAGTCAACAAAACGCGACAAGGGCACTTATTGGCCCAGGATTTACTGTCAGAAATAATGCAGCAGGATTTCGCTGACTCAAATAGTGGCCTTCTGAGTTTTGGACAAGAGGCCATGGAAATAGGCAGCTTGAATCGAAGCCAATTCAACGACGTGGACGATTACGACGGGTGGCAAGCCTCTCCACCACAATACAAAGATGGAACAGTGATGAGCGGTTTGCCAGATTGGCAACGTATAGTTGAAGTGTCTTGGCGATCAACTGCAGATTTACAACAAATCTCAGCCACAGCTACACCTATTAAACACATTCGAGTGAATGTTTTATATAAAGGCATTGCTGTCGCAGATCTCGAAGCCTTTAAGACAATAGGTCTACCTCCACTGGAAGCTTGCTGTTTTAGTGGTGGTTTATGCGAGAATTTGCGCAACGAAGCTTGCGTTGCACAAGGTGGTACCGCTCTAGGGACGGGTACGTATTGTGCGAATAGCGCATGTCCAACAGGGCCTAAGGTATTGTTAGTCGTGGTTGATGACACAGCTTTAACTGCACAAGAATTAGCTCAGAAGGCACTCATTGAATCATGGGACAATAGTGTTATGCTTATCTCGGCGTCGGCTATGCAGTTTGAATTTGATGAGGCAATATCTGACGCAGACGTGGCCTACATTACTGTGGGGATAACTGCAAACAACCTGGGCACCAAGTTAACGTCCGCCACAATCGGCGTTGTGAATTCACAACCCTCTTTATTGGATGACCTTAAGTATTCATCCGGGACAGCTTATTATTATGATTTGAGTGTTGGCGAAGTTACAGACAACACCCATCCCATCACATCCACTTTCACCAATGGTTCCCTGACCTTATCGACGACGAATCAATGGTTTGTCGAAAATTGGACCGGTTTGGCGAGTGGCGCTCAAGTTCTTGCAGTGCTCACGCTATCGAGTAGGGCTTCACTGTTCGTTTTCGAACGCGGCGCCTCACTGGTGGGAGGCATACCGTCGCCAGCTCGTCGCGTTGAATTACCTTGGGGGCATGCAGACTTCGACTTCAGCACACTCACGGCAGATGCACAGACAATAATGAAAAACGCCATCGAATGGGCGGCAGAAGAAATGGTAGTGTGTGGAGACGGCACATGCGCAGTGGGCGAAGCATGTAGTTGTGTGGCTGACTGTGGTTTACCGGCCTTATCCGAGATCAGCGGCTCGACCTGCGATGATGGGATTGACAACGACTGCAATAACTTAACCGACTGTCAAGATCTCTCATGTTACTTAGACCCTGCTTGCGCGGCGGTATGCGGAAATAATATTTGTGACAATGGTGAAGACTGCAACAGTTGCGCCGCAGATTGCTCTGGTAAAACTAGCGGTCCACCTTCTGGACGCTATTGTTGCGGCAATGGAATTGCCGAGTCGGCCGAGGGCGATGGGAGTATTTGCGATGGAAACTACTAGACAACGCGAGGTTCGGACCGCCACCAGCCTGAAAGCGAACAAGTTCCGCCGCCGCGCGGTGGCTTATATATACTTTTTGAGCGCCACCTTACTCGTATCTGTAATTGGTTTATCAGCTTTGATGTATTCACGTATCCAACGGCGATCGGCCCAAGATGGAAACAACGCCCTAGTGGCTCGGTTTTATGCCCAATCTGCACTTGAACTTGGCTTAACACAAATTAACTTGGATCCTGACTGGCGCACAACATTCAGTAGTGGAACATGGTTCGCTGATATGCCATTAGGACGCGGTACTTTCAGTCTTGATGTGTCTATTCTAAATGATGGTGATGCCAATCCCAACAACAACTCCGTCTTATTTGTTGGCACCGGAGTTTGCGATCAATCAACCCACAAAATTGAAATAACACTAGTATCCCTATCCGACAGAGGTGGATTAGTGATTTCCAATGGAGGCGGCAAACGTAGCACAGGCTAGAATGCAGTTACAGATAGATCGGCCGGTTGGCCCTAGTCCTTCTTTTTGGACCTGGGGGACTCGATGATAAGAATTCAATCAACGCAAGAACACAAACCAAAACACAAGACTATAGGCCAGCTACATTCCGATCCATCTTCAACACGTATTCGTCAGCAAAATCAAATTGACGAAAACTGCTCCAAGGCCAATCTTCCGCTCGATTAACTAATTCAGCCGGGTAGGGCATGGCTATTGCTCGGAATAAGCTGACCGCACTCAGGGCACTTTCCGCTCACGTTGCCCGTCAGGTTGTATCCGCAGTTTTGGCAATGGCCTTCGGGGATACGGTCTTTACGCCATATGAGAAAAGTCGGGATGAGAACGCATGGAGCAATGCACCACATGGGGATCAAGAATGAAAACACAACCATATTTGGCTGTAATGGTAACTTGAATTCGGGCAACCATATGATTGGCCCTCTGTCCATGGTGTAATGGAATGTGATTCCTCGCTGAGTATGGGGAGTATACGCGCAGCCTATTGTACCATGACTTAGTACAGCTACGGATCTATAGCAGGTAAAACCGGCATTCATGCCAAAACTAATGATAGTGAAAATCAAAAATATCATCGACAAAATCATCGCAACTCTCGTGCGAAACCGAAGTGTACGAAACCGTATAGCCATGCGGCATTATCCCGTAGACAGGCGAATTTGTCACGGAATCAGGAACTCATCCAGCCCGTCAACAGGATTCAGATTCTCAAGCGCTCTTGGTTCGTTGCTACTCATCCAGCCAGAATCGATCGCTGTCTGGCTGGGCTGAGTAGCCCAGGTCCACATCGCCGAACGGAAAAGTTTATTCAGTGAATGACTACGTGCACACGGGTAAGTCACGTTTCCGATTCCGATGTGCATCGGGATAGGAATCGTGACGTACCCATGCCAGCCATCGGAAACCTACACTTGCCCCCCTGGAATAATTTACATGGCCAGCCAGAGACTTTAGAATTGCGGCATTATGAATCTAGAAGACTTTCAGGCGCTGATCGACAAGATGTATTCAGATAAAGACCGCGCGCGTGGCTCGGCGGCTACTTTTCTTTGGTTATCGGAAGAAATCGGCGAGCTTGCTTCCGCCCTGCGCGAAGGGACTAAAGAAGAACTCAGTGGCGAATTCGCTGATGTTTTCGCCTGGCTTGTCACGCTGGCTAATATTGAAGGTGTCAACATCACGGAGGCCCTGCGCGCCAAATACGGCTCGGGCTGCCCTGGTTGCGAGAAAATGGTCTGCAGTTGCAATACCAAACCTTAAGTATCTCTCGGTCTTGACCATGAAAGACTACCCTCATCCTGCCTGACTCGTTATTATAATGGTGCGTCATGCGAGACGTTGTTTGCAAAGTAGATTTTATTAGGAAAGAATTTTGCCCGAGCTTTCACTCGTATATCCCGACGGCACGACAGGTTGCAAAGTGTTGGGCACCCAGCCTATAGTGGTGGGTCGCGACGCTAGCTGTGACTTAGCTATCGATGATCCTAGCGCATCCCGACGACACGCCAAGTTTTTATTGACCACCGATGGCTATTGCATCGAAGACCTCGACAGTAAAAACGGCACACTCGTCAACGACGTCATTAGCCATTCACACAAACTCTGCGATGGGGACCACGTACTCATCGGTTCCACACTGGCTATATACCGTGATGGACCTACAAGCACGTCTCAGCCCGTAGTCGTCGACGATGAAGCGACGACCGGGCAAGCCACCCGGTATGCAAGCCGAGAGCGCAAACTCAATTTACCAGAGCAGCGCCTTCGCATGATTTACGAATTAAGTAGCCGACTCACCACCCTGCAAGATAAACATGTGCTGTTAGACGACGCCATGTCCATTTGCTTTGACATGTTGCAATTCGAGCGTGGGGCTATTGCTATTAAGCGACCTGGACAGCGCACGGTAGATTGGCCTGTGGTCCGCAACTTGCACGGTAGCGAAGGAGAATTGAAAATCTCAGGTTCGCTCCTACGCCGCGCTATCGAACAAGGCGAGCGAGCGATTTTTACCGATGCGGACCCTTCCCACATAGACCCAACAGTCAGCATGGTTCAGCAAGGCATACGCTCAGCCATGTGTGTCCCCCTGATCCACAACGACGAGATACTTGGCGTCATCTACGGGGACCGCATCCACTCATCGGTGACTTATAGCGCGGAAGATATTGACTTTCTAGCGGGGATTGCCCTGCAGGTAAGCATTGGGCTGATTAATAGTCGATTGGTTGCGGAACAAGAGCGGATGGTGCGCGTGAACCAGGACATCCAACTGGCGAGAAAAATACAGACCGGCTTATTCCCCCAGTCCCTTCCGAGCAATGATCATTTCAAGGTCTCAGCTTTGAACGAACCTGGTCAACACGTCAGCGGCGATTATTACGATGTGATCGAAACGTCCGACGGTTTGATCTGGTGCCTGGTCGCCGACGTGACAGGCGAAGGTGTCGCGGCGTCGTTATTGACTGCCAACTTACAAGCCGCAGTCCGCATGACTGTTGTTGCGGAGAGCCATCCTTCTGAGCTGCTGCAAAGATGGAATAATCTCATCTATCGTAATACGGACGCCACAAAGTTCATCACCTGCATTTTAGCGGCTATCGACCTGAGCAAACGAACCGTTACCTGCGCCTC
>JAJDDW010000018.1 GCA_029260115.1 Phycisphaerae bacterium
AAGATGAAGCTAAGCGCTGGATGTGGATGTTGGTTTACAAGTGTCGTTGGTTTTTGGATGAATATGAAGATGTTGATATTATTCAGCAAGAACTAAACTATGCTCTCGCAGTTCTAGATGCAGACGCAAAAAAGCCACGAAAGAAGGCAATCACTTTTACAAATAGGGCATGGGTAACTAAGTGCTATGCGCGGCTTGGCAATTTTGATCTTGCAATGAAATATTGCAGCGACGTAGATGGTCCTGTTGATTGGTCGAATGGGTGTACCGCGATTGCAGTCAGTCAAATCTACTTACTAGTATTATCATATTTATCTAAAGCTTGCAAGCCGCATGCAGCGAGAGACGAGATTGTATCAAGCTACAAAGATTTATTGGCACGCTTACGATCCGGGGAAATGGATCCGCTAAAAGACGAAACTTGGCAAACTGCGATCAATATATTGTATTACGGAATGAAACACTTTGAAGAATTACGCGATGGAAAGCCTTTTACCTATGAGAACCTAGTTTTGAGCATTCGTTATGCTTGAGGCTATTATTGACATGGCAATGAAACAACAAGATAACCTGTTAAAAGAAGAAAGGAACAAGAAAAGGTGTCAGGATGATTTATTTTGACGTGATCTAGGTTTAATCGAGTGGTCACAGAACCATGCCAAGCGTTCGCGGTAGAGATGTTGTATTGCCTAAGCGTTATCGTGCAATAGCATTAATAAGGAGTATGGAAATGAAGAACATAAGAAGTATAATAGCCTGTTTGATGGCTGCGATTTTACTCACAACCTCCTCAGCTATGGCGGCTGTCACCAATGGCGGCTTCGAGGATGGTCTGCCAATAGACTCAACTTGGAATGTCCGTGGCAGCGTCACAGCTACCGAATACCCGTTGGGATATTACGCCTATTTCGATGAGCAGGGCATGGGCGGGGTAAGCCAGATTTGGCAGTATGTGCCGCTACCTGCGAATCTCACGGATATATACCTTACGTTCCGCTATAGATTCACCGCGCCAAGAAATACTGCGATCCCGCAACTGGTGGGCGCTTTTTCACGGAAAACACACGGCGCGTCTGGCACAATAATTGATTTCGATATTCTCGCGGGCGAGACTGAATGTCGATCAGCTACGATTCCAGAAACAACAACAGACTTAACGATCATCGCAAAGTTTGATCGGCGCTTAATCATATTAGGGGCCGCGACTGACGCAGTTATTTCCGACGTAGGAGTTGTAGATACAGTTACTGTCGATCATGACGCTGTTGAAATTTCTATAATAGATGTTCCACACGCCGCGCGCGTCAACCTATCGTTCCCCGGCATCTCCGATGAGGATTTTCCAACATTAGCGAATACGGCTGACGCGAAGATTTGCGTTGTCATGGAGACGGGCGACTACGACGGCGATGGACAAACGACATTAGCGGACAAGCCTGCAACTACGATTTATTCAACAACCATTACGTTTGACAACGCGCGGGCAGACATAAATCTCGACGGAGCCATTAATCTATCCGATAGAGACGATGTGACGAGTTTAGCACCTCTACCCCCGATGGGATGTCCAGGCGGCAGGCCATTGAGAGACTCCAATCCGCCAGACAGTTTTCTAGCATTCTTGTTGGCAGATAATGATACCGGAGACTTACCAGCGGGCTTAACGATAACTGATACCAGATTTAACAACGCATTCCTATATGAAGACAGCAACGGCTTTCATACCCACGACCCGTTAGTAAACGTCTCCGCTCAGCCGGGTGTGGATGGGATGTACGCAGTATCGCTCAAATTGTCTTCTATAACAGATCCAAACACGCGCGTCGTTTTCGCTTTAGTTGGTGCAGATAATCAAATTTCGTCGTTTGTTTCACTTGACGACGTTTCCTTAGATTGTCCAGACACGACTATGTGTAGAAATCAAACGAATGGTTTATGCATACCACTCGATGATGGCGACGCTTGCACGACAGCGGAGACTTGTAATTCGGATGGTACGATTGTAATGGTAGCCTCCGATGACGTGCCGCCTGTAATTACATGCCCTGCGGATACGATAGCCGTAGATGTTAATAGGCGTGATCCTAGTTACACTGGATATGCAACAGCCACGGACGATTGCTCAGAGCCGACAATCGTGGATCCGCCTCAAGATTTTTATCATGTTGATTGTCCGTCTGTAACTCATAGGCTCTGGGAAGCGACCGACGGTACTTTTACCAGCTCATGCATGCAAGTCATATCCGATGTGGACCTAAATACACCGTTCTACACTTGTATTGAGAAATCGGTTCGTGAATGTTATAGGGCCCCCAAAACATGCAAATCAGAGCCATTCCTAACACGAGCGGGATCAGCCTGCTTAGACACAGATACCTCCTTACCATCCAATGTCATTGGATGTACATGCACTGCTGCGGAAGTTATTACAGAATGTGTTCGTCAGTTTGTGCGCGGGGATATTGATAATAGTGGAATCATAGCTTGCGTCGATCATTACAATGATTTTCTCTTGATAGATGGTGTTATTTGCTCGACGCAAAAAAATGAGGTCAACGACTGCATACTTGAAAGTATTGGTGGGCCTGCAGGTATATTGGCTAATTTGACAGCACCATATAACGCGAATTATTGCGACGGCGGCCCTATGGGTACAGATACGTGTGCCTCTGATACGGATTGCGCTAGTGACTTCAATGCTAGTACAAACGAATGTTGCATTAAGGATAATCTATCGAATCCAGCAGTCGGTTGGTGTGAATATCGAACAACGACTTGTCCATGATCGCGTGCAGTGATAGGGGTTGCAAGCGATAATTGATGACTTAACATCTGAGATCAGCGGGGAAAGGCTATAATTTTTGTATCGAAATACTATTAAAATAATTGTAACTTCTCAGCCGCATGCAGCAAATTTGTTTGGTAGCGGCGGCATTTTTCCCGTGGTCACATAGGCTTTCAGTGCGTATATTATGGTCTTTGCCGGGCTCAGGCCGCCGAGTTTCAAAGTGCGGTAGACGCACATCAACGCGCTCTGCGTCGCCCTTAGTTCTTGGCCGCGACTTCCTTCGCTAGTAGAGTTTGAATCCCAGTTTATGCCATCGCACAACTGAGTCAGGCTGCACAACGAGTAGCACGCTCGCCAGCTTAGCTATAACCTGGATAGCCAAACCGAGAAGATTCGATCACGCTTCCGCAGTCATGGCCGTTTCGCTGAATGCTCGAAAGCTGCGCGTTGTTGACGCAGTGAGATTCTCGGCTTCAAGATTAGCTTGCGTGCGAGCTAGCGATCTCAACAACACGATAATGATATAAAAAACACTCATCTCCCGCGCCATGTGTGCCCAACTGATGAGAGGGATGCGTATTATGACAGAAGCTTTCGTCAAATCATAAGCTCTTTGTTTACAAGGAGTAAGGATTAAACGGGAGGGACATGGATGCGGTAAACGTGACGTGCATGTACTAGCCCAATCAAGTCCAGCACGAAAATGTATAAAGAAAGAGCTGTCAGCAACACCTAGGAAGACAAAATCGCCAAATGAGTTGATATATCGATATATGTCGATATATAATATGATGATGCCGAAGAAGAAATACAAGCTGATTGACTTGGAAGTCCTGGAGCGCGCTGCAGAGTGCCTCCGCACGCTTGCGCACCCGCACCGGCTTCGCATGGTTCAGATGTTGCTCAACAAAGAACATGCCGTCGGCGCACTGGCCGAGGCGTGCGAGATACGCAGCCACATGGCTTCCGAGCACCTGAGGATGATGAAGGACCGTGGATTGCTTAACAGTCGGAGAGAAGGTCGCTGCACATATTACCGTATTGAAGACCCCGGGCTGGCGAGCATCATCGATTGCGTTGAGCGACGCTACGGCGCTCAAAAAAAAAGCTGACAGCGATTCATGGACACCGGGTGTACGGAATGCCATGACCAGATGACTAAAAGGAGAAAATCATGCCAAGTGAGGTTGCTACATTTTTTGATCAGTGGGAAACAGAACAGCAAAAAGTGAAGGAGTTGGCACCCAACATCGCTCGAGGCTTCGGCGGTATGTTCTAGGCGATCATGAAAGATGGTGCGCTTTCTGTACGTGAAAAAGAGCTCATCGCGCTCGCCATCGGCTTGTCGGTCCGATGTTCACCTTGCATCAATTTGCATGTAGAGAAGTGTCTGAAAGCTGGGGCGACGGGCGAGCAGATTCTCGAAGCGGCGGGTGTTGCGGTGATGATGCAAGGCGGGCCTTCCTTCACTCACGTGCCCGAAGTTATCCGTGCAATTGAACACTTGCAGCAGACAGGCACTTGAATGAATAAGAATAAAGAAAGCCAGGTCGAGGATCTACGTGGTAGTCCTCATCGCCTAAAGCACATGGGGCGGCGAACGGTTTACGTCCTTCTGGTATTTGTCGGATGCTTTGCGTTGTACGCGGCCGTGTTCGCGCCGGTCGCAGTGACACCTCATGAGGTTTCTCAAGGTATCATTGTATCCGAAACTATGGGTACCGGCACACTTGAAGCCAGGGTCAAAGCGACGGTAAGCCCAAAGATATCAGGACGGGTAGCCAGTGTACTCACGGACCAAGGAGATCGCGTGAAAGCTGGTCAGTTGCTTGTGAGTCTTGACGACGCCGAACTTCGCCAGCAGGTTGAAATCGCAACGGCAAGCGTCGCCGTTGCTGAGGCCGGACTCGACCGTTTGAGCGCTGACAAGGCTCGCGCCGCCGCGGTGTTGCATCAGGCTGTGTTCGACTACAAGCGAACTATCAAGCTCTACGAGCAAGACACGGCGGCGAGCGTTGAGTACGAACGGGCCATCGAGGCGCAAAGCATCGCCTACGCAGAGTTAGCCCGTGCAGAAGCCGCTATCGTGGAAGGTCAAAACGAGCTCATTATGCAACAGAAAACCTATGCCTATCATCAGGCCCGCTTGGGGGATACCCAGATCGTGGCGCCATTCGATGGTCTTATCGTTCGGCGGTTTCGTGACGCCGGGGATGTCGTCGTTCCGGGAAGCCCGGTGCTGACCCTGATCTCGACCGATGAACTTTGGATCACGGCATGGGTGGATGAGACGGAAATGATGGGACTTCATACGGGGCAACCTGCGCGTGTGGTCTTCCGGTCGCAGCCCGAGCGAGCCTACCTTGCTACAGTTTCACGGCTCGGTCGGGAAGCTGATCGTGAGACTCGTGAATTCATTGTCGATGTGCGCGTGCTGGAGTTGCCGGAGAACTGGGCTGTCGGTCAACGCGCTGAAGTGTTTATCGAAACAGCTCGCAAAAAAGACGTCGTAATCTTACCCGCAACCTTCCTCTTACTGAGGGACGCGACTGTCGGTGTCCACATAGAGCAGCATGGGCGTGCAGAGTGGCGTTCTATCAAAATAGGCCTACGAAGCCGTGATTCCGTCGAAGTGATCGAAGGACTTCGAGCGGGAGACTCGGTTCTGATGCCTGCCAATCCAAAAGCCATACTCCGTGACGGACGTAAAGTCGAGACAGTGCGATGAACCTTGCGGTCAAAGACATTCGACACAACTTCGGACGGTTCGCCCTCACGACTGTGGGCGTGGGCATGCTCCTGATGATCGTGATGGGCATGAGCGGCATCTATCGCGGCATCATCGAGGACGCGACGCTGCTTGTCGATGAATCCAATGCCGACTTATGGATTGTGCAGCGAAATACGCGCGGCCCTTTTGCTGAAGTCTCGCGTGTCCCCGCGAACCTAGTTCATCGTGCGCTGGCGGTCCCTGGCGTCGAGACCGCGCGGGAGTTCGTCTATCATACCATTCAGCGCGAACGCGAGGGGAAACCGATACGCATCGCCGTGGTTGGGTTGAGCTGGCCAACGGACAAAGGCGAATCGCTGCCGTTAGTCGCCGGCAGGGCGCTGGCTCGAAACCATTTCGAGATGATCGCGGACCGCAGGCTGGGGTTGCCACTGGGGGAGCGCATTCGCCTCGGTAAAGAAAGCTACACGGTTGTCGGAATCACCGAGAACATGATCGGCTCCGCAGGTGACGGGCTAGCGTTTTTCACTGTGGCCGACGCGCTCGACATACAATTCGATATTCCCGGCGAAGCAGTACGGCTCGAACGCCAGGCCCGTTTCGTTCGCGGTACGCTGAGTGATTTAGGTCGAAAGCAACCCGCATTGACAGAGACCGCCTTTAAGTTGCCTTGGGAGATTCCATCGCTGGGTCCACGGCAGATAAGTGCCGTCATGGTCAACGTGCTACCCGGTACGACACCACAATCTGTCGCCGCCGTCCTGGCTGGTTGGAGCGACGTGTCGGTGTACACCGCCGAGGGGCAGCGCGAGCTACTTCTGCTGGGCCCCGTCGAGAAAGTTCGTCGGCAGATTGGGCTGTTTCGCGTGTTGTTGACGATTATTGCAGGGATCATCATGGCGCTGATCCTGTATACGCTCACGCTCGACAAGCTCCATGACATCGCGTTACTGAAGCTCATCGGTGCACCAAATCGTAGGATCCTTGGAATGATTCTTCAGCAGGCGCTGCTGCTTGGCGTGGTCGGGTATGGTATCGCTTTTCTGATCGGATTGAGGATATTCCCACGCTTCCCACGTCGCGTGATTCTCACAGACGGCGATCTGATGCAGCTTGCGGCGATCGTCCTGGTTATTTCGGTACTTTCCAGTGTGCTAGGTATCTGGAAGGCGATACGCGTAGAACCCAACGAGGCACTTTCTGGATAACCGGTCATGGACAACGGCTATGCCATCGAAACTGAGGGACTAACAAAAATCTACGGCAGTGGAAACACGGAAGTCGTCGCCATGCGCGACGTAACGGTCAAGATCCGTCGGGGTGAAGTAGTTGCGTTGCTTGGACCTAGCGGATCGGGGAAGTCCACGTTTCTCACGGCAGTCGGTCTCATTAATCCGCCATCCGCAGGCCGTATCCTCATTGGCGGTGAACTTGTCATGGACGGCCCCAAGGCGCTCATGGAAACGCGATCTTTTAGGCGCAGGTACATCGGATTTGTGTTCCAGAAATCCAATCTGATCCCGTTTCTATCTGCTATCGAAAATGTGCAGATCGCCCTGGAGGTCAACAACTGGTCGGCGTCGGCATCGCGCCGGCGTGCGATGGAGTTGCTGGAATATCTCGGCGTGAGCGATCGTGCCGACCAATCCCCTGCCACGCTATCGGGTGGGCAGCAGCAGCGCGTTGCGGTAGCCCGCGCATTGGCTAATCAACCTAGTATCATTCTAGCCGACGAACCCACGGCGGCTCTGGACGGACGGCTAGGACGTCAAGTCATGGAGCTTTTTCGAAAGCTGGCGCACGAACAAGGGACCGGCGTAGTCGTTGTCACGCACGATCATCGCGCGCTCGATGTTTTCGATACGGTTTATGAAATGGAAGACGGCGTCATTCGCCGAAGCGAAACCGATGCCATGCGTACAATTTCCAGCCCTGTAGAAGATGACCAAAAAGAAAGAGGTGCGACATAAAAAACGAGAACTCAAGGCCACTCGGGACCACGATTTTCATAAAGGCTGCAACGGGTATCGCGTTTTCGTTAATCGTAGTTTTACTTCTCTTGTGGCTAGGCGGCGCATTTCATCGGAAGATCGACGATGCCGCACGCCATCATGAAACAAGTATTACGGTAGGTCGTCCAGTTGGCAGTACGCCACTCATTGATGTTCTGAAGATCAGAGTGCCTCGCATTGAATCATCCGTAGGCACCATCCGTGCCGTACACGAGTCGTCCGTGGCGTCGAAGCTGCTCGCGAGAGTAATCGAAGTCGACGTCACTGCAGGGCAGCGCGTCGTCGAAGATCAGGTGCTGGTCCGTCTCGATGAAAAGGATCTACTTGCCCGACTCGAGCAAGCGCAGGCGAAGGCGAGCGGGAGTCGGGCTGTGCGGGATCAGGCTGTGATTGAGCATGATCGTATCCGCGGGCTTGTAGCGCAGGAAGCCGCGTCCCCCATCGAATGGGATCGCGTGCAAACGGCCCTGAAATCTGCCGAGGCGGAACTCGTTCATGCGGAGCAAGCCACGGCAGAGGCCATGACCGTACTCGCATATGCGACCATACGCTCTCCGATCACCGGCATCGTCGTGGACAAGCGCGTCGAGGAAGGCGACATGGTGACGCCGGGGAAGGTACTGCTAACGCTATACGATCCAACCCGTATGCAGCTTGTTGCCAGTGTGCGCGAATCGTTAACACGACGAATCGCGGTAGGGCAGAGCATCTATGTACAAGTGGATGCGCTGAACAAGCAGTGCAAAGGGCTGGTTAGTGAGATTGTCCCCGAAGCCGAGTCTGCGAGCCGCACGTTTTCCGTCAAGGTAACTGGACCATGTCCACCCGGTATTTACACAGGTATGTTTGGCCGGCTCTTGATTCCGCTCGATGACGAGGAAGTCATTGTTGTGCCGCGTTCCGTTGTGCGACGTATCGGTCAACTGACTATCGTGGATGTTGCCGACGGCGAGGTGCTCCGTCGTCGTGCGGTTCAGCTCGGGCGCACATTCGAAGAAAAAGTTGAGGTGCTATCGGGGCTTCGAGTGGGTGAGCGCGTCGCAATTGGAATGACTAGCATTGAAGGTGGGTTATAGTCATGCCTATTGATGCGAAGGAACGAAGTGACAGCGCGCCGCACGGAATCACGAACGCCGTGGTAAGTGCGTTTCTCGGATCAAACCTTTCGATCATTCTAGTCCTATTAGCCGCAGCGGTTGGTGTCACGGCGCTTTTAGTCACGCCGCGCGAGGAAGATCCGCAGATCGTTGTTCCTCTTGCGGATGTATATGTGAACTTCCCTGGACACTCGGCTAAGGAAGTTGAGCAGTTTGTCGCCGTGCCACTCGAAAAACTTCTTTTCGAAATCGACGGCGTCGAATACGTCTATTCGATGTCGCGCGACGAACAGGCTATCATTACCGTGCGCTTCTATGTCGGTGAGGATCGCGAACGCAGCCTGGTAAAGCTGTACAAACGGATCGACGAGCACATCGACATCGTACCGCCGGGCGTGACCGGCTGGGTGGTCAAACCCATTGAAATCGATGACGTTCCGGTTGTCACCCTCACGCTGACCAGTGCCACCTCAGATGCGTACGCGCTGCGGCGCGTGGCTGAGGAAATGTCGCGGCGACTTTCTGAAGTCGATAACTTGTCACGGTCATACATCGTCGGCGGTCTCCCCCGAACGGTGTATGTCTACTTCGACCCTGATCGCATGCAGGCCTTTGGGGTATCGCCCATCGAGATCGAACGCGCGATCCGTGTAACGAACACCTCAGGGATCGTGGGGGACTTCGCGCGCGTGGACGAAACTTTTCGAGTGGAAGCAGGTAAGGCCGTGATGATGCCCAATGAGCTACGCGAACTGGTCGTGGCTGTTCACGGTGATCGTCCTGTCTTTCTGAAGGATGTGTGCCACGTCGTAGACGGTCCAGAGGAACCCACGCAATACGTTAGACACGGTTGGGGTCCGGCTCGCAGCTTTGAGTCGCACGGCGGATTTCCGGGGACGCTGATTGGCAAGGCGACTACCCAGCAGTTTTCGAGCGAGCCACAGCCAGCTGTAACGATCGCGCTGGCGAAGAAGACCGGAACCAATGCCGTCACGGTGGCAGCTAATGTCCTTGCCGCAGCCGCAAAACTCAAAAACGAAATCGTTCCTGATGATATCGAAGTCGTTGTCACGCGAAACTACGGACTCACGGCGGACGAGAAGGTTAATGAGCTGATCGAGGCGTTGGCCGTGGCGGTCTTCATCGTGGTTGCGCTCCTCACGCTTGGCATGGGCTGGCGGGAAGCGCTTATCGTCGCCGTCGCAGTGCCGGTCGTATTCGGTTTAACGCTGACTGTCAATTTGTTGTTCGGATTTACTATCAACCGCGTTACACTATTCGCACTAATTCTGTCGATGGGACTACTGGTTGATGACCCGATTGTAGATGTCGAGAACATTTCGCGGCATTTCAGACTACACGGCCGAGCATCTCGAGGCATCGTGCTCAATGCGGTTGCGGAAATCCGGCTACCTCTGATCACCGCGACTTTGGCAGTCATGGTTTCATTCCTACCATTGTCCTTCATTACCGGGATGATGGGGCCTTATATGGGGCCGATGGCGTTGAATGTGCCCATTGCTATGATCATGTCGATGGTGGTGGCATTTACGATAACACCGTGGCTTGCCTACCACGTACTGAAGCATAAGCACGGATCGACTGAAGCGAATGTTCCTGTTGGCGATCCGCACGATTATAGCAAGGTCCGAAGCTCGCTTCTGTATAGATTGTTCTACCCATTAATGGCACCGCTACTTCATTCTCGAAAGCTGGCGTGGAGCTTCTTGGCTGTTATTGGCGTACTGACAGTGCTCGCCGGTAGCCTCGCCGCTACCCGCCATGTGCCCTTGAAAATGCTTCCCTTCGACAACAAAAACGAGCTGCTGTTGGTGCTCGATTTCGACGAAGGCACGACGTTGGAACGATCTGATGCCGCCGTGCGAGACATAGAAAGTTATCTACAGCAGGTTCCGGAGGTGACGGATGTCACGTCATATGTGGGCGTCAGTTCTCCGATGGATTTTAATGGCATGGTGCGGCACTACTACCTCAGGAAAGGACCGACCGTCGCTGAGGTAAGGATCAACCTGGTCGGAAAGAAGAGCCGAAATCAACAGAGCCACGCCATTGGCTTACGAATTCGCGATGACCTGACACATCTCGCCAAAAAGCATGCCGCAAGCCTCAAAATCGTGGAGACACCCCCCGGCCCGCCTGTGCTCGCTAGTGTGGTTGCCGAAATATACGGACGGCCCGACCACACATATGTTGATCTGATCGACTCGGCACGCGTCGTTCGCGCTCGAATGGAAGCCGAACCCGGGGTCGTGGATGTCGATGACTCGGTGGAGGTCGCTTCGCAAAAGCTGGTCTTCGTTACCGACAAAGAGAAGGCCGCGATTCACGGAGTGAGTGTCGTTGATGTAGTGGACACGCTGCGAGTTGCATTGGCCGGTAGCACGGCGGGACTTGTTCATCTCCCCAACGAGCGTAATCCGCTTCGTATCGAATTACGGCTTCCGCGCCCGATTCGATCCAATGCGACAGATCTGTCTCAGCTACGCATGAAAGGTCGCGGCGACGAACTCGTCTCGCTTGCAGAGCTTGGGCGATGGGAATCGTCCCAGGTAGCAAAAACGATCTTCCACAAGAATCTACATCAGGTCGTGTATGTATACGCCGAGACGGTCGGGCGACCGCCGGCGGATGTAGTGGTTGATATGACAGCGGATCGTAAGACGAATGGGATGCCAGTCGGTCAAGATATTACCAGCATCGGCAACAGCTGGATTGACATGTCCAACCCCAAACCAGTCGAGGCCCGCACGTTTTTTGCAAGTGGCGGCGGGATCGCATGGCATGTGCCGCACGGCGTTCGGGTCGCATTCGCAGGCGAGGGTGAATGGAAGATTACGTTGGACGTGTTCCGAGACCTTGGCCTAGCATTTGGTGCCGCCTTGATTGCGATCTATATACTACTTGTTGGACAGACTCGGTCCTTTGCGATCCCCGTGGTCGTGATGCTGGCCATTCCGCTTAGCATCCTCGGCATCATGCCGGGCTTCTGGTTGCTCAATGCGATGGCCGGTGAACAGGTAGGCGGCTACGCTGATCCGATCTTTTTCACAGCGACTGGGATGATCGGCATGATCGCACTAGCTGGTATCGTCACGCGCGATTCCATCATTCTGGTCGACTTCATACACTTGTCTTTAGCAAGAGGCCGATCGCTTTTCGACGCCATCATGGAGAGCCGTGTCGTGCGTCTTCGACCTATCCTACTGACTGCTGGCACCGCCATGCTCTCTGCGGCGCCCATCGCGCTTGATCCGATTTTTTCGGGATTGGCATGGTCTTTGATCTTCGGGTTACTCGCCTCGACAATCTTCACGATGTTTGTGATTCCGATTGCGTATTGGCTGCTTTACGAGCATGTGCCCGGCCATGGTCTTCCCGCCAATGATTCGTAGTGGCTACCCCCAGCGATGGCTCGTTATGATACGGTAGCTACAGCTAGAATTGCCGAGCGAACGGTAAACAAGGCAGTTCGTCGAATCATGGTGTTGCGGTGGGGCGGTGGGGCGGTGCGGGCTGCGTGAACTACACTGAATCGGAGTCGGCATCGGCGCAACGAGATGTCTTGGACTTGGCGATAGCCGGAGTTACCGCCTCCTCTTGAATGGGGAGACCTGCTTGAAGTATGCGGAAAGCGCTTTCTGGGTCGTCTGCATATTTGAATAGCCGAAGATCTTCCGCATCGATCGTGCCATAGCGCACCATGGCATCGAAGTTCAAAACTTCGTTCCAGTACGCAGTACCGTAGAGTACGATAGTGATGTCACGGTCAAGCTTTCGGGTTTGTGAGAGCGTCAGCATTTCCATCAATTCGTCCATGGTTCCGAAACCACCGGGAAACACTACGAGCGCGCGGGCGAGGTGGCAAAACCAGAGTTTGCGCATGAAGAAATAATGAAATTCAAGGTTGAGTGAAGGTGTGATGTAAGGATTCGGGCGTTGCTCATGGGGAAGGCTGATGTTCAGGCCGATGGACCGTCCGCCGGCATCCATGGCCCCCCGGTTCGCCGCTTCCATGATGCTACCACCACCGCCAGTGCAGATTACGAAGCGGGAATTTCCCGACACCGTTTTCGACCATGCCGTCAGGCGACGAGACAGCTCTCGCGCATCGGCATAGAACCGCGCCATAGGCCCATCTTCTTTGAGTCGCGCCGAGCCAAAGAACACCACAGTGTCATGCACTCTCTCTTGGCGGAACCGGCGCAGCGGTTCGAGATACTCCGCGAGAATCCTCAACGGTCGGCCTTCATCGCTGTCGATAAATTCGTGGTCGTGGTGTGCTAGCATGAGCGCTAACCTACACTTGTGCTGCCCTGCTGGCAAGCGACAGATCACACCGCGACCCAGGATGTAGGTCGCGAGAGACGTGCCTGTACATTAAATCGCAGACCTAGGTGACAATTCCGACTACCACTCGTGAGACTACATTGCCACAACCGCTAGGGGTGGTTACATTCGGTGCTTGGCCGCAACGCACCGTACCCATATTAGGAGGATGCCATGAAACTTCAGTTCCTGGGCGCCAACCAACAGGTCACCGGTTCCCGTTATTTTCTCGAAGTCGATGATTTGCGTTTGATGATTGATTGCGGCATGTTTCAGGAACGCGAATTTCTGGATCGCAACTGGGCAAAGTCTCCGGTTTTACCTAGTACTATAGACCATTTGCTGCTCACCCATGCTCACCTCGACCATTGCGGATTGATTCCGCGACTGGTTAGCCAGGGATTCAAGGGACCTATTCATGCCACGAGCGCGACGCATGACTTGTCGGAAATCATCCTTAATGACTCTGCCGGGATACAAGCAGAAGACGCGGCCTACAAACGCAAACGGCATAAGCGTGAGGGACGCAAGGGGCCTTATCCGATTGAACCGCTTTACAAAGTTCAGGACGTCAAAGATGCGCTAGCGCTCTATCAAACTGCTCACTACTCAAAGCCAGTAGTCTTGAGCAAGACCGTAACTGCTACGTTTCATGACGCTGGTCACATCCTCGGTTCCTCGCTACTGGAGATTTGCATTCGAAAAAACAAAACGATCCAGAGAATTGTGTTCTCCGGGGATTTAGGGCAGAAAGATAAGCCAATAGTTTGCGATCCCACGGTGTTGGAAAAAGCGGATTATGTGGTCATGGAGTCGACGTACGGCGACCGCGATCATCCAAACACCGAAGGCACCGAGGAACAACTCGCCAAGATATTGGGCGATGCCGTCGAGCGCGGCGGGAACATTCTGGTCCCCACGTTTGCCGTAGAACGAGCCCAAGAATTACTCTTTTACCTGGGTCGGCTTACTCATCAGAAGATTCTTCCTCATCTACTAGTATTTCTCGACAGTCCGATGGCCATCGACGTGACCAGCGTGTTCCGTAATCATCGGGAACTGATGGACGAAGAAATGCAGGCACGACTGGAATCAGGGCGACCCATGTTCGACTTTCCGGGGTTGCAATTGGTGCGAACTCGACAGGACTCGATGGCTATCAACCACATTAAAGGATCATGTGTTATTCTGGCCGGCTCAGGTATGTGTACTGCCGGTCGCATCAAACACCATCTGACCCACAACCTTCCCAGACCTGAGAGCACTGTAGTATTTGTGGGTTATCAGGCAAGAGGTACTCTGGGGCGCGAACTGGTGGAAGGACGCCCGGATGTGCGCATTCATGGACAACGATATCCGGTTCGGGCGAAAATCGCTCAAGTCAGCGGTCTGTCGGCCCATGCGGATCGCAGCGGCTTACTTGACTGGCTCGGACATTTCAAAAAGCCACGGCGCGTTTTTCTTACCCATGGCGAAAAGAAGGCCGCCCTTGACTTGAGCGCGGAAATCGGTTCCAGATGGGACGTGGACGTTCAGGTGCCGGAGTATGGCGATGTCTTTGATCTTGCTTAGGGTTCATGACACCGATCTGCAGGCCTGCGGCTGATTGTCGAGCCGGTTATCCACCTCATTGCAAGACGGATTAGCCAAGTAATCCATGCTGTTGCATGAAGCTATGGATTCGGGGGTAGATGGGGATGAATTGGGTAGAGAAAAGGTGGATAAAAGGTGTCAAGGTGGAGAAAAGGTGTCAGGTTGAAATATTCCATAATTGTCATCCAGATTCAGCTCCGATGCCAAACAATTCAACCTGACACCTTTTAATTGACCCTTTTAATTGACCGTCTAGCTAAAACGACCAAGCGGCTTGCGGCATTGGCTTATACTGATGAGTTGACAGGTCTCATGAACCGGCATGAAGCCATGAAAGACTGCGCGGAACATTGTGTAGCTAACCGTCGATACGAAACGAAATTTTCTTGCATCATGATAGACATCGATTTCTTCAAGAAAATTAACGACACGAAAGGGTACGCGGCTGGTGATTACGTGCTACAGGAAATTTCACAATTATTTAAGGGCACGATTAGAGAAACAGACAGTGTGTATCGAATCGGTGGTGAAGAGTTCTTGGTATTGGTGCCACATGGTGATGCATCTAACGCGGCTATTTGTGCTGTAAACTGCGAAAAATGGAGGCCCACAGGGATGTATTTGGCTGTGAGGCAATCGATGTGAAGATATCCTCCGACGTAGATCAATACGGCAAGGACACGGTTAACGATGATACACTATGGCAAGTGGCTGACGCCGCGCTTTATGACGCCAAAGAATCTGATAGAAACTGCGTGTCAGTGGCGAAAGAGTTGGCGGTTTAACGCAGACAAGCTTCATGCAACCTACGCTCGCTTGTATTGGTTAACGTATTCCGGCGCGACAATACCAGCTTGAAGCTTATCATCGTCTATAGGTTGGCCCGCCGATAGCGTCATCGGTATGACACCCGCCCAAACATCCAGTTGATAATCTTCATCATCGTCAGCCGGCGGTCCTGTGCGGACTTTAGCGGAACATTCGTCTAACCGCAGACCTACAAACGCGGTGGCTGCCAATTCTTTGTCGGAAGGTTGTCTAGCCTCCGCCCATCTGCCCGGCACGACATGGTCGGTTAAAGCACGAGAGATGTCTCGCTTTTGTTTAATGTCTGGCACATCGAATCCCCTCCCGAAAACAACGACCGAACGATAGTTCATCGAATGGTGAAAGACGGAGCGGGCCAGGACTAGTCCATCGACTAGGGTAACAGTTAGGCAGGCCGGGTCGCCGGATAGTAGCCGTGTTATCATCCGCGAAGCGCGTGAGCCGTGGATGTATAGATAGTCGCCGATTCTCACGTGGATGGTCGGGATGACTACTGGCTGGTTATTGTCAACAAATCCTATGTGACAGACCAACGCTTCATCGAGAATTTTGTCAATGGCTATCCTATCATAGACACCGCGCGGAGCGGTGCTTTTGACTGTGGTACGAGGCGTTGGCTCAAAAGAGTTTTGTGGTTTTGCATTCATGTTTTAGCCTTCCAGCAAAGCAATTCCCTACACATCTGATGAAATCGACGAACCCGGTGGCACCTTGTCGTTTTGAGAAATATGACAGGCATCCGGCATACAGGTAAAAGATTTCGAGGCTGCCTGGATAATCTGTGGGCCGACGCTGACCGGTTGAGATCGCGCGTCTATGAACGGCGGACTATCCGTTGAGGTTTGCCTTGTGGTGCAACGAGCCTTTGAAAAATTAATTATGACCACGGCGACGATAATAGCTATGCCAGCCAGGATGACCCGCGTGGTGATAGGTTCACTCAAAAATATCGCGCCCAACATAATGGCTATTAGCGGATTAACATAGGCGTAGGTGGATACTCGTGCCGCAGTGGTGACACGCAATAGCCAAACGTAACAGCTAAACGCAAGAATGGAGCCGAACAATGTGAGATATAGGATCGACAGAATCGACGTAAGTGTCACGCTACCAATGTCGAAACCAGACCATTCTCCGCAAAAAGTCCCCAGGAGGATAAGAGCTAGGCCGGCGGAGAACATTTGCATAGCGGTGGCTAACAGTGGAGATTTTGGGAGATTGGCACGGCGAGATTGTAATGATCCCAAGGCCCATGAAGCACACGCTAATACAATCACGGTAGCGGCGATTGGATCTACAGTATCGCCGCCAAGCTTGGGCGCACCGACGAGTGCATATAAGCCTAGTAAGCCAACGCCCAGCCCCGTGATCATCAAAGGCGTGGGCCGTGACCCGCGATACAACAGCCAGTCTAAGATGGCCATCCATATAGGGACCATGCCCACCATGAGTGCCGCCAACCCCGTAGGCACGTAAAGCTCAGCCCAGGATATCATGCCGTTTCCGCCGAGGAGCATGAGGCATCCGACGAGGGTAGCCGATCGCCATTGGGCGAAAGTAGGTTTTGCTGCTTTATTACGCAGTTGAACGAACGCATAAAGCAATATCCCTGCCAAAGTGAATCGTGTACCAGCCATAATGAAGGGCGGGACGGAATCAATGGCGAGGCGGATGGCAAAAAAGGTTGATCCCCATACCAAATATATCACGCCCATTGCGGCTGCGATGAGTGCGATGGGCGTTGGCTTGGTTGGCGTTACATGATTCATTACGCGGTCTCCCGTGGCATCTTCGCCTAGCGGCGGGTGGGTCGATCAAGAAAATATCAAAGGCCCTTGACGATCTTCAACAGTTTGTTATAGTACAAACATATGAACGATCTAGTACATAAGTATATATCGGGTAACTCGGCTGTCAAGATCGCAAGAAGCATCGAAGCGGCTGTGCGAGAGGGTAACATCTTGTCTGGTGCGCAGTTGCCGACGGTACGGGCGCTTTCGGAGTGGCTTGGCGTTGCCCCGGCGACGGTGGCCTCGGCGTATCAAACGCTGCAGGCGCGGGGGGTGGTCGTGTCGCGAGGTAGGCGCGGTACGAGTGTTAGTCATCGTCCCGTGCCGGCTAGTCGGCGAGTTGGCGCGATTTCCTGTGAAGGGCGTAACTTGCGCGATGGCAATCCCGATCCCAAGATGTTGCCCGACATGGCGTCTGCGCTTCGACGTATTGACTCGTCCCACCATTTGTATGGTGAGCCACCGCACGACGCATCTTTGGTGAAGCTGGTTTCGCGTGATTTGAAAAAGTGCGGGGTAGCCGTGGGTGATGTTTGCGTGACGAACGGGGCGATGGATGCCTTGGATCGAGTGATGACCGAGCAGCTCAAGCCCGGCGACCGTGTGATTGTCGAAGACCCAGGTTTTGGCAACACTTTTGATTTAGTACTCGCGCATGGTTTAGTTCTCGTGCCCGTACCGATAGACCAAGAGGGCTTTATTCCGGACGAGTTAGACCGTGCGTGTCGTGACGGGACCCAGGCACTGATAATGACGCCGCGTGCGCAAAACCCTACCGGTGCGGTACTAAGCGAATCGCGCTCGGCCGAACTTCGTAAAATTCTCCGACGACATTCGTCACTGTTAATCATCGAGGACGACCACAAGCACATCATCGCTGATGCGCCGTTGTTTTGTTTGCACGACCATCGGTCTCCGCGATGGGTGCATGTTCGATCGTTTTCGAAATCATTAAACCCCGATCTGCGCATGGCTGTCATGACCGGAGATGAGGAGACGATGGGCCGAGTGCAAGATCGTTTTGTGGTAGGTGACAGATGGGTAAGCCATATTTTACAACGCCTAACTTTCGCACTTCTTTCGGATAAGGGCGTGCAATGCCTACTCAAGTCTGCAGCGAAAACATATACGCTCCGACGAGAAAATTTGCTGCGTGCGCTGCGGCGCGAGGGGGTGGAAGTAGAGGGTCGCTCCGGATTTTGCGTTTGGTTACCAGTAAGGGAAGAGACTACCACGGTACAAGCATTGGCTGCGGATGGTTGGGCGGTCAGCGCCGGTGAACGCTTTCGACTTAGTAGTCCCCCTGCCATTCGCGTCTGTACGGCCACATTAGAGCCTGATGAATCTAAAGAATTTGCAGCTGCGTTTGCCAGAATCCTCGGTGGTTGCGGGGCGACTTGCGCGGTGTAGAGACGGCAATTATCAAAAGCAAGCCTATGAATTCAAATCCTCCGTAAGCGATACTATTGGATATTTCTGATCTACAAATCCTTTAGTCTAATTGACATAGAAGCATTATGTGACTATAATGTAACATATGGAGCAGCGAGAGGCGATATGGCGAGCGCTGGCAGATCCGACCCGTCGAGCGCTATTGGACGGACTCAAGGGCGGTCCAAGGACTACGGGGCAACTTTGTGAGCCGTTTTCGCTTTCGCGTTACGCCATCATGAAGCACCTAGCCGTGTTGGTAGAAGCTGAGCTGGTATTGGTGCGGCGGCGAGGGCGAGAGCGATGGAACTATCTTAACGCTGTGCCGATTCGCCTCATTTACGAGCGATGGGTGAAAACATTTGAAGGGCAATGGGCCACTTCGCTATCGAAATTGAAAGACCATTCAGAATCTGCGATGGGAGTCAACATGAACACTATGAATAACGCCGTTGGTGTCAGCGCGATGACAGTGGAGCAACAGGTTACCATTAACGCGCCGCGTGAGATAGTCTTTGATGCATTGACTAAAGACATTGTAAAGTGGTGGGCCTTTAAAGAAAGCGCTGAAATGTACCTGGAAGCCTGGCCTGGTGGTCGATTTTATGAGGGCAATTCGAATGGCGATGGCTTCTTATGGGGCACCGTTTTGGAAGTGCGCAGACCAACAGTGTTGCGCGTCTCCGAGCTACTTGGCAGCTTGCCCAGCGTCCGGGCAGGGGCACACAAGTATGAACTTGAAGATGATAATGGGTCGACCATCCTAAAATTCTCTTGTCAGATGCTTGGTGATATCGATGACGACGCGCGAGCCTGTCTACAATCAGGCTGGGGTGAATTGCTATCAACGCATCTGAAAAATTGGGTAGAAAAAGGTGTGGCATGTTAACCTAGCAAGCAGACACGTACCGAAATAATTAATGACTGTTGTTATGCAGTGGATACTTGAATCCAGCATTTTCCCCCCTAATTTCAAACTACATGACCAATACCAATTTCAAGTACGACATTAAATCCTAAGCGGTCAACAAGTATGTACAATACTATTTCTTGGTATTGTCTTGCACATTTGGTAGCATAGATGGTGGTTGTGTTTTGCTGTCACTTACTAGGGCATTCGTTATCACGATTAGTTAAAAGGTGTATCTAATCTTGGGAGATAAGTTTATGTCACAGAACCCTTGGCTACTGGCTTTGTCCTTGCTGAGTTTTCAAGCAGTCTTGGGAGCCTCAGTCTGCGGACAAATCACTGCTGACGTTCTCGACAAACCGCTAGCACCGCTACAGTCGTTACCGCGACATCAACTTTTCTCCGTTGCGTCAACATCTGAAGGTCTGACCGTTGCCCACCGGGATGCTCACGCATGGCAGTCAGTGCG
This sequence comes from Phycisphaerae bacterium, assembly GCA_029260115.1. GTDB lineage: Bacteria > Planctomycetota > Phycisphaerae > UBA1845 > UBA1845 > JAJRPG01. Next base: position 19,997 of record JAJDDW010000018.1, read on the forward strand.
AAAGACGAAACGCGCTTTTTTGGTCCAGGCCTTTCCGCTTCAAACGGAGCTTGTTGATCTCATACTAGAGCCGTTTTCCATTGTCGATGCCAATACAAAGATTGTCCGTGGCCGTAATGGGCAGCCTGACGTCCCCATCAGTTTTGATGTTTTTTCGATTACATTGTTTCGCGGAACAGTCGCTGGCCATGAAAACTCTCGCGTCTACCTTGCGCTTTCTGAAAATCGATCGAGTGGGTACATCGACTTAGGCCCTAATCAAAGAAGACACTATATCGCGTCCAGAGATGACAGAGGTCGTGCCCTCCCAGCGGGAGAAATATCAGTCTATCAGGAGCCTGATGGCGTCGGTTATCCATCGGGCGTTCCACTATGCGGCGTTGACTCAGATAGATCACTTTATCCGAAGTCGTTGGCTGAGTTGAGCGATAGGACAAATCATTTATCGCTGAACGCTTTGTCGACGGTGGGATTAAAACAACTGGAGTTAGCCGTCGATACGGACTACGAATATTATTTCCTTTTCCAAGACGAGACAAAAGCTGTTGAATATCTGATCGAAATGTACGGCGCCGTCAGCGACATATATATGAGAGACGTGAATACGCGCGTCAAACTCGTGTTTACGCGCATCTGGACCGACCCTAACGATCTATACAATGGCCCGGACCCACTGTCGCAATTCAGAGCACATTGGATCACAAACGAAACTGCGATCTTAAGAGACACAGCCCAATTGTTTTCGGGGCGACGAGATTATCCCTTCGGTGGTCAGGCGTACCTTAGCGCACTTTGTAATCCATCGTTCGGCTTCGGCGTAGTTGGCTATGCGACAGGTTTTTTTCCCGATCCGACTAAGCCTAGCCCTTACGGATACGATGTGCAGGTCACCGCGCACGAATTGGGGCATAATTGTGGCACGTCGCACACGCATAATTATGGTATCGATAGTTGTGACCTTGCAAATACCGTACCGCAGCGTGGCTCGATCATGAGCTACTGCGGTCAGACGTGGAGCGGCATGACGGCTAACACCGACAACTACTTTCATACCTTCGTGCGCACCCAAATGAACGCGCACATCAACAGCTCGTCTTGTATCGCCACCGATTGTAACATGAACGATATCTCGGATGATTTGGATGTAGCCAACAACTCGAGCGATGATGTTAACGGCAACAATATTCCTGACGAGTGCGAAGACTGTAACGGAAATGGCGTGCTTGATCCAACTGACATTTTGGGGGCCAGCTTTGATGTTAACTCGAATGGTATCCCGGACGAATGCGAATTTGATTGTAACGGCAACAACATTCCCGATGACACAGACATCAACAACAACCCCAGTTTGGATGCATATGGTAACGGTATCCCAGATGAGTGTGAGCCAGATTGTAATAGTAATGGAATGTCTGACTACACGGAAATCCAATTGGACATGACATTAGATGTCAATCGTGATGCCGTATTGGATGCATGCCAAGACTGCGACAGCAATGGCCAGCCTGATTTAGTTGATCTGCAAAACGCGCACTCACTCTGGGTGGCCAGTGGTTTAGACAATTCCATCATGCGAGAATTCCACGCCGCGACGGGTGTAAGAACCGATGCCTCCGCTGGTGGCGGGGCGGCACTAGTTCGCAGTGGACAGGATGTCATCATTGCACCTAGTGGGCACGCGCTTGTGTCAAGCGCATTGGACGATAGGGTCATGGAATTTAATGAGTCTGGCGTCTACTTGGGAGATTTGATGCCTCCTGGCACCGGCGGATTAGATTATCCTACAGGTCTTTTCATGCTCGATAATACTACGCTATTGGTATCGAGTGCCAATACAAATAGTGTACTCGCTTATAATGTGAACACCGGCGCGTCATTAGGCGCGTTCATCAGTGCAGGTTCCGGCGGGCTTGCCTCTCCGTTCGGAATCACGAGAGGGCCTGACGGGTTTCTGTATATTACTAGTGATATCGGTGGTGCGAGTGGCGGTAGAATTCTCAAATTCGATGCAACCACTGGGGCGTTCGATAGCTTATTCGTTGAAACTTTTGCTAATGGTTTCCTTACGCAGCCCAGGGGATTGACATTCAAACCTGATGGCAATTTGTTGGTGGCAAGTTTCGGGACAGATGAAGTGCTAGAATACGATTGGCCTACTGGGAACGCGCTTGGCAAATGGGCACAAGTTGGTACCGCTACCGCCATTACGCAGGATAGCCCGTGGGGAATCCGCGTAGGTCCGAATGGCCATGTGTATGTTTCTCGAACGGGAGCACTCACCAGCCCCAGTTCGTCATCGCCCAATGATACAGACATAACACTTGATGGCCCGGTCGATTCTCATTTAACCGACGCCCGCATGTTCGAATACAACGTATGCACTGGCTTGTTCCGTAAAACGCAAATCGGCGGGAACGATCATGGTTTAGAATTTGCGACAGGCTTTGATTTTATGGACGGCTCCGCTTTAGATTGCAATTTCAATTTACTAACTGACGATTGCGACATCGCGTCAGGATTAAGCTTGGACACAGATAATAGCGGTGTCCCCGACGAGTGTGAAGTTGATTGCAACGGAAACGGCATTTTTGATCGACTGGACCTCATACCCTTTGGATCAAGCTTCGATGTTAATTGCGATTTTGTTCCAGACGAATGCACGTTAGTTGCGCCCCAAAACGCAATCTTTCCGTATTCCGACACAAAAGATCGCTACCTTTCTTTCAATCCCAGCACAAATAGCAGTAATAACATAGCCTATCGTGTTACAAGAAATGGGTCGGCTTCGTCTTACTATGTGTCGTGCGCATTAGTTGATTTAGGCGCGGATGGCAAGTTGGGAACATTAGTTTCCACGGCTGAGCATTGCCAGTGGACAGATGCCGTTATCCATGTGCGGGGATGTTCAATCGTTCCAGGGAATGAATATCTTATTGAAGCTACGAATGACAACACCGTGTTCTCATCCCCACTCTCTGTGTTTACGACGCCAGTGCCATTACCACGACAATATGGCGATCTTGTAGGCGCCTTCTTTGCTCAAAGCTGGCTATCACCAGATGGCATCGTCAACAGCACGGATATCGTAGCCGTAGTCAAACGATTCCAGTTGGACGTTCAAGCACCGCATTTTACACGCGTAGATACAGATGGGGCACTGCCACAAGGGGTCGTTAATGGCGCGGACATTCTACGAGCTGTAAGTGGCTTTGAAATAAAACCGTTTGGCTTCGGCGTTACAAACTGTGAAATGGGGCAATGTGTTCCCAACTGTCCGTAGTCGATACCGTTATTTCGGTTTAGTATCTGATATTAAAGAGCCACTGCGTTGACTAGCCTTTATCGTAATGGTCAAGGTGAGATTCATACGCGTTAACTTTGGGAGGTCATCAGGATGTATCGTCACGCAATTCTTGGATTTGTATCGGTTGCCTTTATTTGTTCAACAGTTTCCGCTGGAGATGCCACGATTCATTGGCCTCAATTTCGCGGACCAGGCGCTAGCGGTGTAGCTGAGGGCGCTGTGCCGACCAGATGGGACGCAACCACGGGTGAAAATACAAAGTGGAAGACCGCCATTCCCGGTTTGGGGCATTCATCGCCGATCATCTGGGGCGACAAACTTTTTGTCACTACGGCTATCAGCGGTAAGGAAAATCCTGAGTTGAAAGTTGGCTTATACGGAAACATCGATTCGGTTGAAGATGCATCGAAGCATAGCTACATGGTGTATTGCCTCGACAAGAAGACCGGGAAAGTGTTATGGAGCAAGGAAGCGTTTAACGGCGTTCCGAAAATAAAACGTCATACCAAGGCCACCCATGCAAACTGTACGCCGGCGACAGATGGAAAACATGTGCTCGCGTTTTTCGGGTCGGAGGGGTTGTATTGCTATTCAATGGACGGCGAGCTTCTCTGGAAGAAAGACTTAGGCGTACTCGATAGCGGCTATTACGTGGTCCCCGGTGCCCAGTGGGAATTTGCTGCTAGTCCTGTAATTTATAAGGATACGGTTATCGTTCAGTGCGACATTCAAAAGAACTCGTTCATCTCTGCCCTCAGTATTAAGGATGGGAAGCAGCTGTGGCGGGTAGACCGCGATGAAGTGCCGACCTGGAGCACGCCAACGATTTATGAAGGCGCGGGTCGTACGCAGGTTTTAGCCAATGGCTACCGTCACATTGGTGGCTATGACATCGTTACTGGTGAAAGCATATGGAAAATGAACGGGCTGGGAGATATTCCCACGCCCACACCGATTGTTAGTCGCGACATGTTCTATTTTACAACCGGGCATGGCCAGGGTAATCCGATTTATGCAGTGCAGAGTAACGCTACGGGTGACGTGAGCCTTGGAAAAGACGAAAAATCAAACGGATATGTCAAGTGGAGTCATAGCCGAACGGGGAACTACATGCAGACCCCGCTGCTATATGGCGACAAGTTATTTACATGCCGAGACAATGGCATTCAAGCGTGCTACGACGCCAAGACGGGAAAGAAAATCTTCAAGCAAAGGCTCGGCACCGGCAACACCGGCTTCACCGCTTCGCCGGTAGCGGCTGACGGTAAAGTATTCTGGTCGAGCGAAGAGGGCGATGTTTACGTCGTGCCAGTCGGAACAGAGAAAGGCGTGCTATCTGTGAACCCAATGGGTGAAGTGTTGATGTCTACCCCAGCGATTTCGGAAGGGCATATCTTCTTCCGAGGCGCATCTCATGTTTTTTGTATTGGAAAGTAGTGTGATATCGGCATGGCACGCTATTTGCCTGCCATGCTCGGCTATGACAGGAAAGAGCAGGGAGGGGAGAAAAAGGGAGAAAAGGTGTCAGGATGATATATCTTGACGAAGCAGACTTCTTTTCCAGCAATCCTAATTCCACTTGCGATGCACGACCTACCTATCCGGGTGACCCATGTTCTTTTTTTTGAACCTAGTGAGTCAATGATTGCCTGTTGGTAGATTCTCGAGACGTCCGGCGGTTCCCGTCAAAAAACTTTTTCAGATTAGATTCATATCAAAATAGTAGATGGAGATAAAGCAGATCCTGGTTTACTGGGGCATACATGTACGGCGCAGGGTCATTCAAGTGGCACTTTTCTATTTGAATTTACTACTGTTTGTTGTAGAATGCTAGCTTATGACGTCGAGGATCCCTTGTCATTTTTGATCGGCGTTAAGAATAGTCACGCATTCACTATTGGAGGATGTTATGAACGCACACGCCTATCGTAGCCAAGTATTATTTGCAGTTTTTATTATCTTTCTATTCCCGCAATCGCTGCCCGCGTCCGAAGTAATCCTTCAAAACGATGACGGACTAGTGGGCGTGTCGCGGCCCAATTTTAATATGGGTGAAAGCGCGGCTGCATGGCTCACTTCTCCTTGTACCGGTGATCTTGTGGCGGTGCAGGTTTACTGGGCATCCGTGATTGGTGTCGCATCTGATTCGCAGGAAGATTCGATTACAGTTTTTTCATCGGGCACGTTTCCCGATCCTGGAAGTGTGTTGATGAATACGGGCGCGGTTCCTGCTATCGTTGCGTCTCCCATCATGTCGGAAGGCGTACTTCACGAATATCGTTTTTTGGACCCGGCCCCTATCGGAAGTGATGGCACGTCGTTGAGTGTACCGGTTACCGGCGGTCAAACATTTGTCGTTTCGTTCAAGTTTTTGAATACGAATAATGGCAACCCGTCATTCGGTAGCGTGGTGGAAGATAGTGATGGCTGTCAAGTTGGTCTTAATACGGTCGAAGCTATACCAGGCGGCTGGGTTGACGCATGTTTGGCAGGCGTAACGGGAGACTGGCTGATTCGCGCAGTCGTAGATTGCGTGCCGCCGCCCATCCCGACAGTATCTGAGTGGGGGCTAGTTGTTTTCGTCCTAGCGGTGTTGGTGTCGGGGTCGATGGTGTTTCGCTATCCGTTTTCGTCGGCAACGTAGCTAATTGATGGCGGGACGGCGCTTCGATGATCGTCTGTTGGGAAAACCTCGAAACATCCGATCGGCTCCCGTCTAATAACAATTTCAGACTGGATTCCGATCGGTCTGTTATAGCCGTATAATTTGAAACGACTTCGATACAAGATAATCCAGAAGTGATGGTTAGTCTATACGGCATGGTCACAGATGACAGCGGATGGCACATGCCGCGTCTCATCGACTCCCCCAGGTCCAAAAAGAAGGACCCGGGCCACCCGGCCAAGTAACTGTCCCTACGAAACGAATAGCTGGTACAAAAAAGCCGGGGTGCGAGGTGTTTATCTGGTCTGTTTCAGGAACCCCCAACTAGCCGCGAGGGCGTCAGCTGCGGCTTCTGGATCGTTAATCTCACCCCAGCCACCGTTTCGCAGGTAAGCATGGGCGAGTTCGTGAGCGATTATGTAACGTGCGAAATCTTCTCGGCATTCCGCCAATCGCGGTTTCAAGACGACGCAACGGCTGCCATTACCGTGCGTGCCTGGGCAGGCTAACCAAACATTTCTCCCTTCCCCAGGCACGAAATCGTCGAGTGTCATCCGAAAACGCGAATCTTCAAGAAAATCACTTTGGACATCTTGAGGCAATGCGTCGAGCACAGCTAGAACGCGATCGTGCAATGACTTCAATTTGTTAAATGGTTCCAAGTAGGCTGTAAAAATCGGTTGTTACTCCATGTAAAAGCTACGCTAATGATATAGTCAGCGAGGCTATAGCGACATACGGGGTACGCACTAAACTAATTTGGTGCTTCCACGGCCCAGATAGGGTCGCTATCGCAACTCGGTTTTGTCAGGGGTGATGTGAATGAAAAACATCCGGCTTGTTCGCGATGCAAAAATATTGCTTGAAGTATTACGAACGTTCATCATCGACTCCCTCAGGTCCAAAAAAAAGGACCTGGGCCAGCCGGCCGAGTAGGTTAAGAGTGTTCTTGCTATTATTTCTGGTAGAAAATAAACGGTATTCCAGCAAATAGTGAAAATGGAAATGAAAAAACTGTTATGAAGAGAGGCATGACAGGTGGAGGTTCGAATTGGCTTCCGGATACTAGGAAGTTGTACAGGTAGAGGCTGCCAGCGGTTACCAAGGACGACGCGATGGATACCAAAATGAAGCTGTAAATGTCGCTTGGCCCATTAAATCGTCTCATCGTATAGTGGCAAATCAATCCAACAACAGTTGCGATCATCGCAAACCCAAGAAATCCCATAAATCTACCTCAGATATAACGAAAATGGCCGTGTCGCCCCAAACTACTCGCCCGTCTTGGGCACCCGCGCCGTTACGTTGCCGTCATTGTCGTAGAACGTGAGCGATCCCTTACCCTTGTGGTAAAGTGCCGTGGCACCCTTCCCATGCGGGCCGTGCAGGGCAACACCACTTCCACCGTGTGCAAAATGAGCGACGCCAGCACGAATCTGACCG
>JAJDDW010000019.1 GCA_029260115.1 Phycisphaerae bacterium
GTGCGGGAAATCCGCAAGCTGCGTTTGAGGTGGCGGGGACTGGAAACGGGTCAACGGTCAGGCTAGTGAGGCACTCCCAAAGGAAACGGGGAGATCAGATAGGCAAGACCTTCGGGGCACCGCGCCAGTCCTCGACCCTACGTGCGTCCAGATAAGGCAAGCATGTTCGGCGGGTGGCATGCCTAAGCCGCTAGGCGCAGGCATGTTTGAACAAAGATGACACTACCGCCGCCATGGCTCATACCATGCGCCGTCACCCAATCATGCCCGCGCTTTCAGCTTGGGCATGCCACACCAACGCCCACGCCACATATCGTCGTCGTGCATTAATCGCTGCTTCTATAAAATAAACAGCCAACCCGGTCCCAATCAGGCCCAAGCTTACGAGATGCGTTCGTGTAAAAGGTTCGTGGTGCAACGCGACACCTAATAGCAGTTGCAGGCTCGGTGCAAAATATGGCATGAATCCCATCGCGGCTGCGATTGCGGACTTTCGTCTACAAAGTTATCTTTCAAAGTTATGGAAGACTATTTGTGCCCAATTGCAGCTGGTCCAATTCAAGCGGCGGTTTCGCTGCCTGGCTCTAAGAGTCTCACCAATCGTGCGCTGGTCATAGCCGCGTTGGCTGATGGACCGTCGCTGCTGAGTGATGTGTTGCTCGCAGAGGATACGCGGCTGATGATTGAGGCGCTGCGGGCGTTGGGCGTGCGCATTACGGTTGATGAGAATGACTGCGTAGCTGAGATCACAGGGTGCGGTGGCCAGCTTCCGGTGAGTGAGGTTGCACTGGCTTGCGGAAACTCTGGAACGACCATGCGTTTTTGTGCGGCACTGACGGCATTAGCGAATGGCGAATACACGCTGGACGGGGTCGCGCGGATGCGCGAGAGGCCTATCGGTGGGCTGGTCGAAACATTGCAAGCCCTGGGCGCTAACATCGAATATTTAGGGCAGGCAGGATTCCCGCCTATTCGTGTTTCCGCTGGTGGATTAAACGGTGGTCACGTATCTTTTCATTCGCCTGAATCGAGCCAACTGGTCAGCGCTTTGCTACTCGTATCACCTTATGCGCGGCGCGATGTCTATATCGATGTGATGGGCGATGTGCCTAGCGTTCCCTACCTGGTGATGACCACGAAACTGATGGACTTATTTGGTGTAGTTGTGGTCGAGCAGTTTGCATATCAAGCCCTAGATAGTGATCCTCAAGCGTTAGCCGCCCAACCTTCGCGGCGGGTGCGGGCATGTAAATTTATCGTCGAGTCTTCGCAGCGTTATCGCGGTTTGTCGTGGACTGTTGAGCCTGATGCTTCGAACGCAACTTACTTTCTATCCATCCCGGCTATTGTGGGAGGGCGACTGAGCGTTGACGGGTTGGGTACGGAGAGTATTCAGGGCGATGCGAAGTTTGTTGACGTATTGGAAAAAATGGGTTGTTCTATTACGCGCGAGGCCCACTGTTTGACTGTCGAAGGTCCGAATGATGGCCAAAGACTGCGCGGTATCGATGTCGACCTGAACGAAATGCCAGACACGGCTCAGACATTGGCTGTATTATCGCTGTTTGCGGACGGTCCGACCACAATACGCAACGTGAGTAATTTGAGAGTTAAGGAAACTGATCGTTTGTCGGCTATGTCTACGGAATTGACGAAGCTCGGCGCGGTGGTGGATGAAAAGGCCGATGGTTTGACGATTCACCCTCCCCAAGTGCTTCAGCCTGCGAGAATAGAAACCTACAACGATCATCGCATGGCTATGAGTTTTGCCCTGGCAGGGTTAATTCACCAGGGCGTTTCGATAGCTGATCCTCATTGTTGCTCAAAAACATTTCCCGACTTTTTCGATAGATGGACCTCGCTCATAGGTTCGATCGATACCCGATAAGCGCTGGCAATCATTGAGTAATGACCATTGGCTTGGCAGCTCGCACGTATCAGTATTGAAAGTATCGATTTCGTCCCTCAAGTCGTCATGTCGTAAAGCCCGATAAGCGTTGGGTAGGCTCGCGCATTAGCAGCGTGGGGGAGAAATGCGCGTATCACCTGCATGTTGGAGGTTGATGGCCAGTGGCTGATGTACTAGATCAAAGTGAAGTGGATGCGCTTTTAGCTGCGGTAGAAACCGGCGGTATGGATTCAACTACGTCCGATGAGGCGATAGCGGCGCTGACGACCTCCAATAAAGAAGTGCATACTTATGACTTCAAAAGGCCTGAGCGCGTTAGCAAAGAACAGATGCGGGCCATTGCCGGTATTCACGATTCGTTCGCCCGTAATTTTGGGGCTGCGCTGTCTGGTTTTCTTCGCACAATCGTAGAAATTCGAGTGGCTACTACCGAGCAGTTGACCTACAGCGAGTTCATCTATTCGCTGCCCAATCCGACAAACTTTAATTTGCTCTCTGCGGAACCATTGGAAGGACAGATATGTCTGGAAATCAGCCCGCTGATTATTTACCCGATCATTGATCGTTTGTTGGGTGGTTCTAATTCCGAGTTGTTTATCCCGCAGCGACCCTTGACGATGATTGAACTGCGGCTGGTGAGCCGAATTACCGACCGGGCGTTGAAGGCGCTGACGGAATCCTGGTCGGAGTTGGTCGCGATCGAATTCAAGATTGAAGAAGTCGAAAGCAATCCGCACTTGGTGCAAATTGTTGCCCCGAATGAGATTGTCGTGGTCATCGGATTCGAAATGAAGCTGGGTGGCCGAGCCGGTACGCTGAGTCTGTGTATCCCGTTCAATGTCATTGAGCCTGTGATGGATAAGCTGGTGACGCAGGGTTGGCTGGCGTATCAGCGTCGCAGCGGGGCAGAGGACAAGGCTGAGGAAATCGCACGCAGCGTCGGGGCGACCTATGTAGATGTGACTGCCCAACTAGCGGAAACCGAAATGACTATGCAAGAATTACTCGGATTGCAAGTGGGTGACATCATTCAGACCAACAAGCCCGTTGAAGGCGATATAGTCCTGCAAGTTGAGGGGGAGAGTAAATACGTCGGCAAATTGGGGATGCACAAGGGTTCTTACGCCGTCAAAATTGATCGACAAGCCGAGGTAGAAGAGTCTGTATAATGGACTCGGCGTAGCGTGTTGCTCGCTGACTACATGAGTTGGCTAGGGTCTCTTGCAAATCTTTGGGCTGTTTCGCGGGTGATGCTACCAGCCGACATCAGTCGTTGAAGGCTTTCGTCTAGTGTCATCATGCCGTCACGTTTTCCTGTTTGAATAGCTGAGTCTAGCGATTCGACTTTTCCGAATTTTATAGCAATGCGCACAGGGTCATTGACATGCAAAATTTCCACAGCTAAGGCGCGTTTTTGACCTTCCCTGGGTGAGGGGAGTAGATGTTGACTCACGACACTGCGCAGGCTTAGCGCGAGTTGCGTGCGCATGTCATCTTGAATTTCATGCGGGAATAAATCCACGAGTCGGGTGATCGCACCTTTGGCGTCTTTGGTGTGTAGGGTCGCCAATATCAAGTGGCCGGTTTCCGCTGCGGTGATAGCCATGCGCGCTGTTTCGCGGTCTCGAATTTCTCCCAGCAGGACCACGTCGGGGTCTTGTCGTAGGCCATACTTGAGTCCGTCATAAAATGAATCCACATCTCGGCCAACTTCGCGCTGCGTGATAACACTAGAGCTACAAGGTTTGTGGACATATTCGATAGGCTCTTCGACGGTAAGAATGCGCACGCCGCCTCGTTGATTGAGGACATGAAGCAAAGCGGCCAGGGTAGTTGATTTGCCCGAGCCTGTAACGCCGGTAATGATAACCAAGCCGTTGCGATGATCGACTAGCCTAGCACCTAAGGCCTCTGGAAAACCCATCCAGGCGAACGAAGGAATATCGTTAGGCACATGACGCAGGCAAGTCCCCCAGTGACCCTGGGCTAAGAATGCGTTGGCCCGAAAACGAATAAGCGTATCATTGAGTTCCATCGACACGGAGCAATCGAAATTTTTCGCTTCATCCATACGCTCGCGAAGCCTAAGCGGCAGCAGCGCTTCGACCATGCGCTTCACCAAGTCCGGGGCTAAGACGTCTTGCCCGCCGGTTTGAAGTTTTCCATGAACGCGAAACATAGCTGGAAAACCAGGTACCAGGTGAATGTCAGAGGCTTCCCGCGCTACCGCATCGTGCAATATCGCAGTCAACTGTCCCGAGTCCCCGCCGTTGGTGTTATCGATTTTATGTTCCATATTAGCATTATACCCGAAAAGTGGCTCGACGGCTGCATGTTGGTGCCACAGCAAGTCGTTGTTCTTGACGCAGTAATATTTATAGCCGCTCAAGGCTTGTCATGAGCCAGTCGTTTTGTATTCGTCGCCACTTAGATTTCCATAGCGTAGTTGCATATTGATACGGAATCTCCGGGGCACGGATATTTCCAGATCCACGAAATTTGACGGCTGCTTCATCGCCATCAACAGTAACGACAACCTGACTAATGCGTACATGTGATGCCGGGTATTGATCTATTCGTGCGTCTATGCGCCTCAGCATCTGTTCACGATCGTATCCCCGCGCCTCAAAATCCTCCGCTAAGTGTGAGGCAATTTCGTCGATGTCTGCCTGTTCAACGGCGCGAGCGAGTGCATTCAAATGGCCAATGATTTTCTCACGCTCCGTCACGACCATCATCGAGAGTGTCATTAGTATTGGTAGCGCGGCAAAACCTGACCACACGAAACGCTTAGTCATCGTTGATCGCAGCCAAGACCACATCGCGATGAGTACAAACTGCACCGGAACCCAAACGCCCAGTAGCAGCCACAAGTTTTCAAATAGTATTCGTGTCACCATCATATCCATTATAGGCATCAAATACTTATTGTCCGAAACGAGCCGCGGGTTTCAACCCGCGCGGATTATCAATTGTTAAATGGTGCTACGCAGAGACTTGTGGGCTAATAATTCTTTCAACATATCACAGATTATCGCCTCCGCGCGGGCTTAAAGCCCGCGGCTCAGTGGGAAGACGGAACCTACGTAATAGCCCCCCAGATTACTTGCAGTTCGTCTCGGCAGACCCTAAACTTCAGTGTTGATATAGTGTATGTAAAATCTCATGGAGGAGCGTATCTCTTGGCTACTACCGTCGATAAAATTGAGCATGGAGATTGCGTCAAGCAGCTCAAAAAGCGTGACGATGGCTGCGTAGACCTCGCCTTCGCCGACCCGCCTTTTAACATTGGCTATGACTACGACGAATATGACGACAAGCGCTCTGGCGACGAATATTTATATTGGTCTAAGCAGTGGATGAGTCAGGTGGTTCGAGTGCTCAAGCCGGACGGTAGCTTTTGGCTAGCAATCGGCGACGAATACGCAGCCGAGCTAAAAGTGCTCGCCACGCGAGAGTTGGGCCTAACCTGCCGCAGTTGGGTTATTTGGTACTACACCTTCGGCGTTCATTGCGTTAGTAAGTTTACCCGCTCGCACGCGCATCTATTCCAATTCGTTCGCGATCCGAAAAAATTCACGTTTAATGCTGACGAGATCCGTGTGCCATCCGCGCGGCAGTTGGTGTATGGCGACAAACGAGCGAACCCTAAAGGCCGAATTCCAGATGACACCTGGATTACGCAGCCAACGCACATGCACAACGCCTGGGTACTGCGCCCGCAGGATTTGCCCGACGGATTTTCAGCCGATAGCGATACATGGTTTTATTCGCGTGTTTGCGGTACGTTCAAAGAGCGAAAAGGATTTCATGGCTGTCAGATGCCCGAACAGTTATTAGGCCGCATCATCCGCGTTTCGTCCAACGAGGGGGACGTCGTGCTCGATCCATTTTCTGGCAGCGGCACGACGTTGGCCGTCGCCAAAAAATTAAAGCGTCATTGGCTAGGCCTGGAGCTTTCTGAGCAATACGTCAAGGAAGGTCGCGCGCGACTGAAAAAAATTAACCCCGGGGACCCACTAGATGGCCAAGAAAACCCGTCTGTTTCTGCCCCGAATACTAAAAATGGTGTGATTCGGACAGCGGAGGGAAAGCGGGTTAAAGTAAATGGCAGCGTCAAGAAAACATTATCCAAGAAAGCACAACCTGAGCTATTCGGGTAGGTGTTTGCGATCATCTAATTGAATCCACGAGCCGCGGGTTTAACCCGCGCGGACTTACGACCGAGAATATTCATGAAGTGTTTTAATCATCACGAACTGGATGCCGTAGGATTATGTAAGCATTGCGGCAGGGCTGTGTGTCCGAATTGTCTCGTCGAAGTTGGGGCGTCGATAGCTTGCCGCGACCGATGCGAAGATAGTGTTTGATCGCTCAACGCACTTGTCGCAAACAGCATTCGATTGACGCCTGCTTCTAATTCCCTCATGTCGGGTGGTCGCCGAACGGGAATGATCTCGGCCCTCTTTTTTTGTGCGATGGGGATTATTTTCGTTTATTCATCTTATAAGCAATACGGCTCCCTGGATTCTTTTGGCATTATGGGGCTGCTGTTTTTGTCATACGGAGTATGGAATATGATTCGAAGTCTCAAGCTGCCGGTGATAGCAACTCATCCGTATGGACCAGGCAATTGTCAACATTGCGGCTATTCATTAACGGGGAATGCGTCAGGTACTTGCCCAGAATGCGGCAACAAAATCGGAGAATAGTTTTAGGGGCACTATGATGGCACACTTGATACGTCAATAACCATTTCGCCACCGCGCGGGCTGAAGCCCGCGGCTTGTTGTCGGAAAAAAAGAAACTGATGATGCTATGTCAGCCTACGCACTCGCCCCGGTCTTCGCCACCCAAGCGACGACGTCGCGCATGGTTAGGATACCGGCCAGTTGCTCATTGTCGTAGACAATTATGCAGGACACGTTTTCTTTGAGCATTTTTTCGCAGGCTTGTACAATGCTTGTATCTACTTCAATAGTGACCAGCTCGCGTGACATGATTTTGTGGATACGCAATCTAAGTGTCTGTTCATCCTGGGCACGGGCCATCATCTTATTACCAAGAAATGGGCTTATCGCATGTAGGATGTCGCGGTCAGATACCACGCCGACCACTTGATCGTTTTCCTTGATGACGAAGTGGTGGATGCGCTCTTTGTCGAACATGCGCTTAGCCGTCAACACCGACGTATCCATATGGACGCACTTGACGGGCGAAGACATAATGTCGCTAACGATGCCGGTTGTTAGTGATAATACTTGGCCCATAGGATTCCTACTTCGCCCGAGACGCTGCACGGGTATCAAGTCTATAAATACCAGTTGTACCTTTTGTACCTTCGGTGGATCATCGGACTCACTTGAACCTGTAAAACTACGAGCACAAACCGGAGATCATGCCCAATAAGCCTTAAAGATATGTCTAATAATGGCAAGGCTAGCAGGCTATGATTAGGTCTAAACGGTTATCCGAGCAAAGGTCTTGATTTACTGCCGATTATGGGACTATCCATCCACGATATTGATCGTCGTCGCAGCGAGATTGTCAATCCCAAACATAGCGAGATGACCACGCTGGTGCCTGCTAGCCCGTAGATCAGGTCCAGGGTTAGCGTCCCAGGCCCAAACGGCAACGGGATGTCTATAGCTAGAATTAGCCATAAAAAAGCGATGGCTATAGTGCGCTTGAGCCAAGGCCCCGTCGTAGGAATCATCATCGCCAGTAACCAAAGTATCGCGATATTGCCATAGGTCCAAGGCAGAAACGGACTGCGCATCTGCCCTAGAATTAATATCATCAACCAAGCGGTGACAAACTGCTGACGCATAGCGGAATCCGGCTGAGATTCATCAGCCGATTGGCTTGCTATCGACATGCGTCGATGCGCTAGGCCAATGACAACGATTAGCGTTATCAGCACGGCTGTAAACGTCCACATGACAGGTCCGGCTAGCATGTTGGCATCGGCCTGTTGGAGCAGCCCTAGTTGAACGGATTTGTACAACATACCCATGAGCGACGAGTTGACCGCGATCGCTTTAAGATTGTCGCGGGCAAACCAAAACGCGTCTCCACTACTCAGGCGTGGTAGCTGATATTCTAAAAAAGCTCGCCAAGGCGCTGGTCCGAAGATCATCCAAGTAGCTAGGACGTATAGCAACATAGCCGCGACGGTCCAAGCTACGCCGCGCCATTGTCGGCGTAAGAGCAGGTAGAAAAGTAGTACGCCCGGGAAAATTTTTGCGACCACGACATAACCAAGGATAAGCCCGCCGAGTCGATACTGCTGCTTTTCGATCAGCACCATGCCCAGCAGCGAGAGTGAGATAATGAGAAAATGAACATTTCCAATTTGCAAAGTGAGTAGGGTAGTCGGCGCTATTGCCACCAGAGGCCAAGCTAGCCAAAAGGCGCTAAATTTACGGCCACCTATCCAATAGCCGACCACGGCAATCGTTGTGCTAAACACGATAAGGTTCAGCGTGAACCAATACGTGCGCGATTGGAAAAAGCTATCGGTCAGTAACATCAGCGCCCGTGGTAACAGCAGGAAAGTTGGTGGATACTGATACGTATCGATGTTAAGGATGTCTTTGACTTCTGTGTGTACGCTAGTGGTGCTATCGGGGCGGCGATAATTATTAGGTTCATATATATTTTCGTCGCCATCAACCGCTAGCTCCACGCCGATCATGTAGGACGTGAAGCAATTATGTTTGGGCGAAAACGGTTTGTTTAATTCCTCGTCATCAAAGGGGCGTTGATCAGTAGCTACCGCGTAGGCGGTATTTTCCGCGTCGAGCATGAACGCGCTCAAGCTCACCACGCGATAGCTTGCTACCATGCCAAGCACGACCCAAATCGCAAACATCACGCGATACCCTTTGCGATGGGTAGGTAGCGTGTCGGGTAATAGTTTCAATGCGCCAGGAAGTGATAAAGCAATAGCTGCACCCACAATCGCAAGGCTTAGCCAATTCGAGGTACCTGCTGCCCGGGATGTCATAAAGATCAATGGCCCAATGGTGCAAAGGATGACGAGCAGGACGATCACACGCACGGAGGTCAGTCTGCGAGATGCAGTAGGTTGTGAGATAAATTTTACGGCCATAGACGAAGTTATATAGGTAGAGTGAGGCATTCGTACAGCTAGAATGTATCATGTTTTGAAAAGAGGGATCGTCGAGGCTTGCAAGTGTAGGTCAATCCGGTGTAGCTAAAGTATAGCTAACCTTCGGTCTTCACGTTGACATTATCACCTAGCCATGATACAGTTCCGTGTTTGACGTGTTGAACTGTAAGATGTTGTAACATAAAAGTTTATGTATCGGTTCGGGTTATTGGGGAGCGTGTGCAACCCGCCCAGTACCGTGTAACTCACAGCTTTTTCGCGCTCCCCCTCGAATAGGTAGTTTGGATTTATGGACATGATAGTAGTCATGAAGTCTTCTGCTGTGGCTGAGGATGTGACGCGCGTTGTGGAGCGTGTGTGTGAGCTAGGTCTTACGCCTCATTTGTCCAAAGGGGAATACCGCACCATCATCGGAGCTATTGGCGAAAAGAAGCCTGATACGCAGCAGCAGCTGCAACAGTTGCCCGGCGTCGACGAGGTGATGGCTATCACCCAACCTTACAAGCTTGCTTCAAGAGAATTCCACGAAGCCGACACCATATTAGATGTCAAAGGCGTTCGCATTGGCGGTCCCCATGTAAACGTGATCGCTGGCCCGTGCGCTATCGAGAGCCGGGAAATCCTATTCACCGTAGCCAAAGCGGTGAAAGATGCCGGGGCATCCATCCTACGAGGCGGGGCATTTAAGCCGCGATCATCCCCGTATTCCTTCAGCGGTATGGGCGAAGATGGGCTAAAACTACTCAAAGAAGCTGGCGACGAGATGGGTATGCCGACCATTACCGAAGTGGTCGATCCCCGTGATGTGGACGTTGTGTGCAAATATGCAGACATGATCCAAATTGGCGCACGCAACATGCAAAATTTCAACTTGCTGCTCGAAGTTGGCAAGACAGATAAGCCGGTGTTTATTAAGCGCGGGTTAGCCGCCTCAATCACTGAGCTGTTGATGTCAGCTGAGTATGTGTTGAGCCAGGGTAATCATCGGGTCATTCTCTGCGAGCGTGGTATTCGTACATTTAGCGAGGAAACCCGCTTTACCTTGGACCTCTCAGCTGTGCCCGTTATTCAAGAGCGATCGCATCTACCCGTTTTTGTTGATCCGTCCCATGCGGCTGGTAAAAGGGATTTGGTGCCGTCATTAGCCATCGCGAGTATCGCCGTTGGTGCATCTGGGGCGATTGTCGAGGTTCATAGTTGCCCAGATCGAGCGTTGTGCGATGGGCCTCAGGCCGTCTTGCCGGAGAATTTCAAAAAAATGATGGAACAAATTCGCAAAGTAGCAGAAATTGTTGGCCATCGTGTTACTCTGTGGGGGCAAGAAGATACGACAACCAAGCCCCAGGCCTCTGGTGGATGGGCGACGTAATAGGCACATGGTAGGGTGGTATGGGTATGCGATAACTTACCCGTGCAGTACAGTTAAATTATTGGGCAGACCATGCGCCGTGCGCAGGCATGCCACCCATGGCAGCGTTGGGACATTCTAATGCTACAAAGACTGGAATGGTCTAGGAGCGAATTCATGAGAAAACCGATGATTGCAGGTAACTGGAAGATGCACAAGACGCTGACTGAGGCTCGTACCTTGGTGGCGGGTGTTTTGGATAAGTTAGACGAATCCGCCGAGGTAGACGTGTTGATATGTCCGCCAGTTCAATTGCTTTTCCCCATGGCTAAGTCGATTGCGAACTCGAAAATCATGCTCGGTGCTCAAAACGTGCATGAGGAAGCGTCTGGCGCTTATACTGGCGAAGTTTCCGTCGCCATGCTCAAAGACACGGGATGTAGCCATATTTTAGTCGGGCACAGCGAGCGGAGGCACGTTTTTGGCGAGTCGGGCGATCGATTGGCTAAGAAAGTGCGTGCAGTGGTCCAAGGCGGGTTAATAGCGATATATTGCATCGGAGAGACCCTGGAAGACCGCGAAGCTGGCCGAACTACAGTTGTGATCGATCAACAGATTGATGAAGTGCTAGCCAGTGACGTCTCAGCCGAGCATTTAATCATCGCTTATGAACCTGTATGGGCGATTGGTACGGGTAAAACCGCTTCTCCGGAGCAGGCCCAGGATGTTCATGCCCATATTCGTACCCGGCTGGGTAGCGTTTACGACGAGGCAACGGCCCAGAAGTTGCGTATTTTGTATGGCGGTAGCGTTAAACCGGGCAATGCAGCATCGTTGCTGACCCAGGTGGATATTGATGGGGCGTTAGTGGGCGGCGCGTGTTTGGTAGCTGAGGACTTTACGGCTATCATATCCGCGGTGCTGGCGGCGGCGTAGCTTTTGCTGCTACGCGGCGGTTCGAAAGATTTAGGCAAGAAAGCCGAATCGTGGCTGCGTGGCTGTTGATAAGATAAGATTCGACGGTCTGGGCGGATTGTGTATGATGTCGCCTCGAACGAACATCGGTTATTAGGTTGTAAGTAAGGACTTTTCCATGGCTTTTCACATGTTAGCGGCGTATTCCTGGAGCCAGTTTTTAGTGGCTACGTTAATGATAAGCGTTTGCATTTTGCTAATGCTCATCATCCTATTGCAAAAGGGGCGCGGCGAGGGCTTGGCCGGTGCATTTGGCGGTGGAGGTGGCAGTAGCGCCTTTGGTGCTAAGACGGGCGACGTGTTCACCTGGATCACGGTTAGTTTAGCCACGGTTTTCATTTTCCTATCGGTAGTCGCAAATTTTGTTTTCGATGAATCAGCCATCGCTACTAGCAACGTAGCGACGCTAACTACGGATCAACCGCCAGCGGCACCAGTTGAAGATTCTTCAGCCCCCATAACGTTACCGCCGCCTACGCCAGTGACTATACCCTCAACAAAAGTTGTTATCCCATCGCCAGACGATGATAACGGTGGTGCAGATGCAGGCGCGGTTGAAAAACCTACTGAGGGTGCGACGCCTCCTGTAGATGATGACGCGCCGGTGGAAGAATCGCCAGATGGTGATTCACCAGAGGCTGGCGAAAAGGAAAGCCCTTCTAATCCATGATCCAGTCCATGACCGGTTATGGTATGGCGGAGCATGTTGAAGATGGCTATGCCTTCACCGCAGAGCTGCGCAGTGTTAATCACCGGTATTTAAAATTGACTTACAAACTGCCAGAAGCATGGCAGTTTGCGGAACGCGATATTGAGGCCGTGCTGCGTGGCCAGCTTAATCGAGGCAGCGTGACTTGCGTGCTACGTGTGCGTAGCCAGGCAGACGATGGACCGGGCCGTTTGAATGCTGCGGTACTTCAACAGTACGTGCAGCAGCTCTTGGCTGTTACTGTGCCAGAAGGTGTGCAAGCGACGATCGACCTGGCGTCCTTAGCTGCGCTGCCTGGTGTGACGCAAGCTGAAGATATAGAGGCCTCGCAACGAGACCATAAAATTGCGATTTTGCGGGAGTTGTTCGTTCGGGCAACTGGCGCATTATCAGCTATGAGATTGCAAGAAGGTGCCGCTTTGAAAGAGGCACTGGACGGTTTTTGCCGAGACGTTCGCGATCGGATTTCAATCGTCGCCGAGCGCGCGCCTTGCGTGGTGGATGAATACCATGCGCGGCTGCAGACGCGGGTTGAACAGCTTTTAGCTGGCGGAAAGTTTGAATTGCAAGCGGAGGGCCTTGCTCGAGAAGTCGCGATTTATGCGGAACGCTGCGATATTGGCGAGGAGCTAACAAGGCTAGACTCGCATCTCGACCAGTTCGCTGGCTTATGCAAGAAGAAAGAGCCAGTTGGTCGAACGATGGATTTTCTGACACAGGAATTACTTCGCGAAGCGAATACGATTGCGTCTAAGAGTAACGATGCCATCATTAGTCGAACGATTATAGAGGTCAAAGGGCTGATAGATCGGTTGAAAGAACAGGTGCAAAATGTCGAGTAGCGATTTTGGGGATACATCGCTGCGAAAAGGGAAGCTGGTCGTGATTAGTGGTCCTTCGGGGGCTGGTAAAACTTCCATTTGTAACGCGCTGCTTGACCAAGTTGAAAACGCCTATTGGAGTGTGTCGGTTACCACCAGGCCAATGCGGCGCGGCGATGTTGAAGGTAAGAGTTACCAGTTTGTTTCGGACGAGGAGTTTCTCGCCCGAAAAAGCCGGGACGAATTCTTAGAGTCTGCAGAATATATCGGGCACCAATACGCTACGCCGAAGCAGCCAATTGAGCAGGCTATTGCCGATGGGAAGATTATTATTCTTGAGATCGACGTCCAAGGTGGTATTCAGATAGCTGCGAAAATGCCCGAATCGGTACGCATTTTTGTGATGCCACCAAACAGTGATTCGTTACGCGCGAGATTAGAAGGCCGGCGTAGTGAAGCAGCGGACGTGCTTGCCAAGCGATTAGCCAATGCCGATGGCGAAATTGCGGCAGCCTGTGATAGTAATTGTTATCCACATTTTGTGGTCAATGACATTCTTGAAGACACAATCGAGCAAGTGAAAAGTATTATATTGAAAGAAGGTGCGTGCGCATGATTGAAGCATTGAGACACGACGAATTGGTCATACGGGTAGGTGGGCGATTTAAGCTTTGCGCGCTGATTCAGCGGCGTTGGCTGCAGATGATGCAAGGGGCCAGGCCCATGGTAGAGACCAAAGGGCTAACCGAACTTGAAATCATCGTGAAGGAAATCGTTGAAGGTAAAATTGATATCGATTTTACCGACGAAGATTAGCTGGTTGTTTGCGACCCGTCCGAAGTTAGGATGTAGCGGGATAGCTACGCAGTACCAATCCCCGGGCACCGGTAGATGAATCCTGAGGCATTCACAGTTGATGGTCGTGACGCGGGATGGGCCACTTAGATGAGCGACACAATTGACAGCCCTACACCGCCATCAAGCGACGCACTAGCCGGGCGCGAAGTGCTCGTCGTCGTTTGCGGCGGCATTGCTGCTTATAAAACATGTAGCGTCGTATCGGAATTGGCCCAGCGCGGTGCAGGCGTGACCGTTGCGATGACTGAAGCCGCGACGCAATTCGTTTCACCGATGACTTTTCAGGCATTGTCTGGCCGAAAAGTATTTACGAAATTATGGTCGGCACACGACTCCGCCGACATTCAACACATACATTTGACAGAGCGGCTCGACGTCGCGTTGGTTGCGCCGGCAACGGCTAATATGATCGCAAAAATGGCCAACGGTTTAGCGGATGATTTAGCTTCTACATTACTTATCAGTACGACATGCCCCATGCTCGTCGCACCGGCGATGAACGACCGGATGTGGGCCAATGCCGCCGTGCAGCGAAATATCCTTACGTTGGCAGAGTTCGGTCGTGAGATCATCGGCCCAGCAGAAGGTTGGCTGGCTTGCCGCAGTGTCGGCAAGGGGCGTATGGTCGAGTCAGATGTGCTTGTCGCAGCAGTGGCTAAGCATTTGGTTGACGTCAATTAGCCCAGTGACAATAGCGAGTCAGGACGTCACAGCATTAGTCCAAGCTTTTTCGCGAGGTGATTTTAATGAAAATGCTCGTGACAGCAGGGCCTACCAGAGAATTCTTTGATAGCGTTCGTTTCATATCCAATCCTTCCACAGGAAAAATGGGTTTCGCCATAGCCTTAGCCGCGGCGCATAGAGGGCACGAGGTCATTCTCATAGCTGGTCCGGTCGCATTGGATGACCCACCAGGCGTCCAGACGATTCGCGTCGTCACAGCCCAGGAAATGTTCGATGCTTCGTCAGCAGCGTTTCAGGGCGCTCATGCGGCCATCATGACGGCTGCAGTGTGCGACTACAGACCTGTGGCACCCATGAACAAGAAACTGGCCAAGTCCGATCAGCCCAAACAGGTAACACTAGAGGCCACAGACGACATATGCGCGAATTTAGGGAGCCAGAAGGGTGATCGGGTGGTGATTGGGTTTGCGATGGAGGATCACGACCATCAGGCCCATGCCCAGGCTAAGCTGTTACGAAAGCAGTGCGACGCCATCGTGCTAAATGGCCCGCGCAATGTCGGAGCGGAAAGGGCTGAGGTTGAGATTCTGCAGGCTGGCGGGGTTTGGAGCGCCCCAATATCAGACACTAAGGCGCATATCGCGATTGTGGTTGTTGAATTAGTAGAACGGCTGGTCGCAGAAAAATCTCGATCTTAGTAATTGAGTGCTTACATATTCATATGCGTAACCCGAGGTAGTGGTAATTACCCGTAGAGTGTAACTGTCCACTCGTTGTTGAGCGAAGTGCCAGATTTATTCGCGGAATATATTTCTTAAACAATTAATGATTAAAAGATTGCTTAACAAGATCGCCTTAAGCATGTGAAATGTTCGTTAACTAGCGGTGCCACAATAGTTTGCGATAGTTTGATATGAGTTGGAAGCGTCATAAGTAGCCTGAAAAGCGGTTTTCGTCCTGTTGGTATTGTTCGATTGTGGACGCAAATGTTCAAGATGGAGTAACTATAGGACCGATGAGCTTCTAACGTTGTTACATGGATTGCGGCGTCATGATAGCCCGGTGTAGGCGATGGATCGCTTGGGTTGTATAAGGCGTAATTTTAATTAAAGCGAAATGTTTTGATTTGGTTATTGACTTACCATAGCCAATTCCTACAATTTGCCCGCTGTAGTAAGGACTGCCGTCTGTAACGTTTTGTTATACAGATAGCGATGGACAAAGATGCTTTAGAAGACGAATGATTTCAAGCATGGCGCGTGTTTCGATTTTGTTTTAGTTTTCAGCTCAAAAGCGATCCTTGCTGGCGCAACGCTGATGAATAGGTGCCGCAGTAAAAAGGGCGGTGGTTAACCAGGTTGATCTATCAACGGAATGATCGTGGTGTTGGTCCTGCTTCTTGCACGAAGGTGCGAGGGTTGGGGCGAGGATCACGTTGATAGCGTGGTTTTAGATTTCGTAATATTGTGAACATGTGTTTAATTAGAAATTAACGTATACTGTTGTAACGAAACAAAAGCGTACCCACGATAGGGTATGCCAAAAGTAAAATCTTTTACGGGAGGTCAAAGCGAATGTTAGCTTCGAAACGATTCGATTTCACGAGGTTTGGCGTAACAACGCGCACTATGTCCAAATTGGGCATGGCTTGTAGCATGTTCGCCGTGCTTGTATTAGCGACAGGTTGTCCTACAGCGGTACCCCCTACGGCATGTGCCGTAGACGCCGATTGTGACAACACGGATTTGTGTAACCCACAGTCCTGCAGCGCAGATCTTGTCTGCGTAACCACAGCTGTCACATGTGCTATGGACGAAACTTGTGTAGCTGGCGCTTGTGTCGGCACTTGCACCGACGATGCTGGTTGTGACGACGGCATGTTCTGCAACGGTACCGAGACATGCGTCGCCGGCGCTTGTGTAGCTGGTACGGCTGTCGATTGTGACGACATGGTCAATTGCACAACTGACGCTTGTGATGATACCGCTGGTGCTTGCACTAACACGGCGGTTGTTTGCACGGGTATCGAACTCTGTGATGAGGCAACTGGCACATGCATAGCTCCACCTTGCACGCTTGATTCGGAATGTGATGACACCAATCTTTGCACAACGGATAGCTGTGATATGGCTACCGGCACTTGTGTGAACGCGGCCGTCACTTGTGATGATGCCGACGCTTGCACGACAGATTCATGTGATGCAACTGATGGTTCCTGCGTGAACACGGCTGTTGTTTGTGCTGCGGGCGAAGTTTGCGATTCCACTGGTACTTGCGTTGCTGGTGCTACTTGCATGGTTGATGCCGACTGCACGAACACTGATTTCTGTGACGGAACCGAGAGCTGTGATCTGACCGATCCTGCTAACGGCGTTTGCACATCGACTGGTAATCCGTGCGCTGCCACTGAGACCTGCAACGAGGACACAGATACCTGTGACAATAATAATGCGTCAGAAACCTTTACTTTGACGCTCGGTACGGACACCCTCACCGGTGGTGATGGCGACGATTTCTTTGACGGCCAACGTGAAGTCAGCGGTGGTGTTCAGTTCCAGACGTTGAACAATGCCGACTCTATCAACGGTGGAGCGGGTACGGACCGTCTGTCAGTTCAGCTTCAGGGTGGTAACACTACCACGCCGAGCTCGCTGGCAAGCATCGAGACCCTTCAGGTGGAAGTTGCCACTAACAATGCGGAAACCATCAACGCTGTAAACGCTGACTCGATCGCCACGGTGACCAACTCGAGTCCGTCGAACACGTTGACAATAACGAACCTTCAGAGCGCGCCATCGGCACTGAACGTTGCCAATGCCGCTTTCGCCACGACGCTTACGTGTGCGAACACCGCGCTAGCCGGTACGGCCGACGCAATCACCATCGCTGTTAGCTCGACTACGGCCGGTGTTGTTACCGTTGGTCCGACTTCTGGCACAAACGGTTACGAGACAGTGACTATTGAGAGTAACGGTGGTTCTGCCAATGTTGTAGCCGACGTCATCGATGGTGGTACCACGATGACAACCGTTAACCTTACAGGCGCACAAGATCTTACTGTGACTGCTGCACTCGACCCAGAGGTAACCACCATTAACGGTAGCACGGCGTCTGGCAAGCTCGTTATTGATGCAACCGCAGCCACGGGCAACGTGACATTTACTGGTGGTACTAACGATGACTCGTTTGACATCAGTGGTACTTACTCCACTAGCGACGTGATCGACGGTGGTATGGGTACTAACACGCTGATTTTGACCGCAAATGAGATGGACACCCCGGCAGTTGTACAGACTAATGTGACGAACATTACGACGCTCAAGACGGATACCATCACATCGGGCAGCATCAACGCCAAGTGGTTCGCTGCTACAAACCTGTTCATCAACGCCGGTATGGCCACTGGCGATACCATGACGGTACCGACGGGTGGTACAATTACTGTTGATACGGTGAACCCAGCCGGTAGCAATACCCTTGCGGTTGAAGTGGACACGACAGCTGACGTCCTGAACTTGGTTCTCGACGGCATCGCCTGGACGACCAACATCTCCGCGGCGACTTTCGAGACGGTCAATATCGCTTCGAACACTGCAGCCAATTCAATCGGTGGCACGCTTGCTCTGACCGCTACGGCACAGTCGGACGTGGTCAACGTGACCGGTAGTGCGGCCATGACGTTCACGGGCCAGGTGACAGCTGACATTCTCAACTGCTCGACTGCCACTGGTGTGATCACCACGACCGGTGGTTTTGCTGACGATGTGGTCATCACTGGTGGTACGGGGAACGACTCGCTCCGCGGTAGCTCAGCTGCTGACATCATCAGCGGTGGCGACGGTGCCGACACCATCCGTGGTGATGGTGGTGCGGATACGCTAACCGGTGGTGCTGGCAACGATACCTTCAACGGTGACAACGGTGACACTGATGAGTACCTGACGATCAAGGATACGATCACCGACTTCGATGCGGCTACGTCGACTACGACGAACGATGTCTTCGTGTACGACATCAGCTCGATCGAAGCCACGACGGGTGTAACAGACTTGGTCGACACGAGTGCGAACAGCAGTGCCGCTGCTGACGGTACCCTCGTGGTGCTCGCCAGTGATGGCGCTACAGTTGCTAACGCCGACGTCGTTGCCATTATCGGTGACTACGCCGACGCCGCAGCGGCTTTGGCTGCTAAGACTTCCTGGACGATCACCTACGGCGCGAGCCTGACGGACAATGATGCGTTCTTGGTAGCTTACACGAGCGGCACGAGCGTTCGTATCGCGGTAGCCGTCTCTTCGGCGACTGTGACGAGCAGTGACGGTATCGACATCTTGGTCGACATCGCCATCCTGCAGAACACGACGCTAACGACGTTTGACAGTGGTGACTTCACCGCCCAGTAAACGTCTGTTAATGTAGTGCTTAGTTAGTAAAACAAGGGCCCGGTGGATTACGATCCACCGGGCTTTTTTTTGCGCTATGTTGCTGTGGTATTTGTATGTTGAACCGAGCCGGAAGCACGGGCATTCGTCCATCGTTTCATACGTGTAGAAAACCTTATTTGACGGTCCACATAAAAGCATGAACCCGTCGGTAAATGACTTCTAACCGCCTCAATTTCTGGGTTAACGATAAAATAGTGTAAATATGGGCGAAATATCTATGCATTATAAAATACTGGCCTACCTTCGATAGAATTAACAAATACAGGTGACATTGGTTAGCTGCGTGCTTGGTGTCACGTTGGATTCTCGCTTCGAGGGAATCGGGAGATACTTACGATGGCTGAGGCATCCAAAATGGGTGGACGTATGTATAGTGGGCCAAGGATGAATGATTAGCCGGGGCTTGAGCGATTTGTGCTAAGATGAATTCGATGACGTTTACAATGGAATCAGGTGATCGTGAATTTGTAAGGGCTGGCTATGATGCCGGTCAGCCTAACCTGCGCGCGGGGTATCTGTTTGATCGTAGCTGGGAAGTGTTCGAGCGGGAAACATTTCTTGTGGTGGGCATCTTCTTCGTGTCACTGTTAGTTACTGCATTCTTTTCTGGAACCAGAGACAGTCATGGCTCAGGGGGGAATTTTGTGCTTATAGGCCTCGCCATTTATGGGCCCATGAGGGCTGGTATCTGTCATGCGCAGGTTCGACTGATACGCAAGGAGAAAGTCGAAATCGGACAGATCTTTAGTGGTTTTCTAAGGCTTTGGCCGGCTGTGGGTGTCAGCATCTTGACATGGTTCTTGACAGTCATTGGTTTTGTGTGCGTGTTGGTTCCCGGTATCGTGATTGGTTTGGGATTGATTCCCTGCATGTATTTGGTGTTAGAGGAACAACTCGGCGTGCGCGAAACGCTGTCGCGCGCCTGGTCGATCACGCATGGCCATAAAATGTCGCTACTTAAGCTGGTCGCAGGACTGGTCTTATTGAATTGTGGCGGGTTAATGCTGTGCGGTATCGGTGTGATTTTTACAGGGGCTTTCAGTTCGCTAGTTTTTGCGGCGGCCTACGATGAGCTTTATCAGAGTGCTCTCTCATTGGAACGACTGGACGAGGACGCATATGCCTAGTCTCTTGAGGTAAGTATCGTGTGCATCGCAGTGAAAAGTCGAAGGTCAAGCTGGAAATCGATACTTAGATCTTTATCCTTCGATTTCAAGACCTTTGGCTTGTGGCCGAATGCCTAGCAGGGTTGGGGCGTCTCGTTCTACGATGCCTCGAAGGTGTTCGCGGGGAACTGTCGGCAGGTTGGCACCGTTGGGGATGTGGTTGATGTCGTAAAGTTCTTCCACGGCTTGGCTGGCTGATCTGCGTGGGAATCCACTTCCAAAAAAGAGTTTATCGATTACGCCATGTTCGTAGGCCATCACCATTGCCTGGTATGCCTGCCAGGGCTTGCCGGTTAGCCAACTCGTTTCTGCGAATACGTTGGGATGTTTTCCAAGTAGGGCTACGCAATCTGACACCCAGGGATATCCCATGTGTGCGACGATGATTTTTAGCTTGGGGAATTCTCGGGCTATTTCATCTAAGAGTGAGGGCCTGGCGTATTCGAGCTTGGCTTCGCGGGCGAAGAAAATGCCGGTGTGGAAAATTATAGGCAGTTCGAGTCGCTCAGCTTCTGCGTAGACGGTCATCGCTTGGCTGTTGGTCGGGTGATAATCTTGAGCGGCTGGAGCGACTGCTACGCCGCCAATGGCTAAGTTCAAAGATGCTTGGTTCAATTCATCGATGGCGTATTTGGGCGAGCTGGGATCGATGCCAGCGAAGCCAATTAGTTTTCCGGGGTGGTCGCTCACGTAGCTGGCAATTCGCTCGTTGGGGATTTCGCAATCGAGGTAGCGACTTTTGAAGCCGACGACGAATGTTGTGGTGACCGGATCGGATGAGTCGAGGTGTCGCTTGGTGCTACCGGCTGTGGACAGGTCCATCGCTTCTGTTTCGGCCAACGCGTCGCGGCGATGGGGGATGCAGCGACCGAGTTGGTCGGGAGAGTCCCAAATGTGTGTGAAGCAATCAACGATCATGGTTATGTTCGTGTAGTATGACTTAGTTCGCCAGGTTTCGGATTTTCATTTCTCAATAGCACTAACGGTTCGGCGATTATAACCGCTCGTAAGACCGCGCAATCTGAAGCATGCGGCTCGTTTTACGTATCGTAATAGGGCAGCGCGTCTGTGGTCAAGGTTTATACGGGAACCTTGGCCGGGGCGATGGTGTTTTTTTCGGGCGAAGAGGCTGTGGCGTATAATTTCCGGGGGATTCGCCCGGCTAAGTAGGCTAGTCTACCAGCTTTAACGGCGTGGCCCATAGCACTGGCCATGCGTAGGGGGTCATCGGCGGAGGCGATGCCGGTATTGAGTAAAACGCCGTCTGCGCCTAATTCCATAGCGATCGCGACGTCCGAGGCCGTGCCTACACCGGCGTCCACGATGACGGGATAATCTGGGTCGCCGTCTTTGAGGTATTCCAGGCAGATGCGGATGTTGTTGGGGTTGAGAATTCCCTGCCCGCTGCCGATGGGTGAGCCGAGCGGCATGACACTGGTAGCGCCGGCGTCTTTAAGACGCTTCGCGACGATGGGGTCGTCGTTTGTATAGGCCAGGACTTCAAAGCCAGCTTCGACGAGTTCCTTGGTGGCTTCGAGGGTGCCTTGGGTGTCGGGTAGTAACGTCTTTTTATCCGCGAGCACTTCCAGCTTCACCCATTTTGCGCCGGGATTACCCAGGCCTTCGAGTAGTTCGCGGCTTAGCTTCGCTGAGCGAATGGCGTCGCGGGCGGTAAAGCAGCCTGCGGTGTTGGGGAGAATGGTTAGTTGGGTGAGGTCTAGATGGTCGAGGATGTTGTCGGTCTTGGCGCCACCTTCGGAGGTGAGGACGTCTCGGCGGATGGCGACGGTGACGACTTCGCACTCGGCTGCGCTAAGCGAGGCCTTCATGAGATCGAAGCTGGCGTATTTGCCGGTTCCGACGAATAAGCGTGATGTAAATTCGAATGATCCAACGCGAAAAGTTTGTTCTGACATTATCCACCTCCTACGAATGTGACGATTTCAATGCGATCGCCGTCTTGCATGTGCGTTTGCTCGAAATTTTTTCGAGGTACGAGATTTTCGTTTATTTCAACGGCTACGCGGACCGGTTCTAAGTCTAAGGTGGCTAGTAACTGAGTGACCGTCGTATTCTCACTAACCGTTGTATCTGATCCGTTGACGTTTACTTGCATCTTTTGTACCTGCTTATGCTTCGTTTCTCTTGGCTATTGATTGTCATTATAGAATTGAGGCCGTGGTTGGTACAAGTGGTTCGAGCTTTTGAGAGTAGATAATTAATATATATACGATCGCAGCGGCGAGGATGGCTAGGGTTATGCCAACTTTGGCTTGGAGTCGCTGGGATTGGATGGCGGGGTCGCTGTCGTCTTCTTTTCGGTATGCCCAGAGAATTAGCCCGCCGAAACAAAGTGCGCCGGGTGATTCAAACCAGAGCACGCCTACGACGTTCATATCAGTGAAAAAAGGGCGATGGATAGCCATGCTCGTGGCGACGATGAGGGAGAGAAGTCCGACCCAAACACTTAGTAATGCCAGCATGATCTTGAATAGCCTATTTAACAATCCATATTTTCGCCCGAGCAAACGGTTCGTTCGGGCTGATAGGATACCATGTTTGGCTTGGCTGGGGGATGCCTTATCATGCCATCCTGACGTTTTTTGATGTATAAGTCTGTGGCAGCATATAACGACTTTAGGTGATATCGACATGATCGAATTAGAAGAGGCCCAACGCATTTTACTTGGAGAGGTGCCCGTCGGCCCAACGGTGACAGTTAAGCTGCGTGATGCGGCGAAATTTCGGCTGGCGGAGGCGATTCGTTGTGATGTGGACTATCCGCCGTTTGCTCGCTCGGTGATGGATGGGTATGCGGTGAAGGCCTGTGATGTGGGGCAGGTTCCCGCAAAGCTGCGGGTCGCAGGGCAGTTGCCTGCCGGGTTGGATTCTCCGTTGGTGTTGCGGGCTGGCGAGGCGATTCAGATTAATACGGGAGCGCCGATTCCGCCTGGGGCAGACGCCGTGGTGCGGGTGGAAGTCACCAAGCTGAGCGATGATGGCCTGCACGTGGAGATTTTGGAATCGGTGCCAGCAGGAAAGTTTATTACTGAGCGGGCGACGTATGCGCGGGCCGGGGATGTGGTGTTAGAAGCGGGTGCGATGCTCTCGCCTATGAACATGGCCGTGGCTGCGACGGCGGGGGCGGCGGAAGTTTGCGTATATCGAAAACCGACGGCTGCATATCTAGTGACGGGGGATGAGCTGGTTGATGTGGACGCCCGGCCTAGTGGAGCGCAGATTCGTAACTCGAATGAATATCTGCTGGCTTCGTTGTTGACGGCGGCTGGGATTGAGGCGAAGTCGCTGGGGGTAGCTGGTGACGACCCGGCTGAGCTGCGTCGGAAAGTGGAGGCGGGGTGTGAGCAAGATGTGCTGATTACGACTGGCGGAATTTCGATGGGTGAGTTTGATTTTGTGCCTCGCGTATTGGAAGCGCTTGGGGCGGAAATGTTGGTTCATAAGATAGCGATTAAGCCCGGGCGCCCGACGATTGTTGCGCGGATGCCGGGAGGGACTTGGGTGTTCGCGCTGCCGGGGAATCCGTTGAGTGCGTTGGTGGGGTATGAGTTGATGGTGCGGCCGGCGCTTTCTCGGATGCAGGGTGGTGATGGTAAGGCTGCGCGAGAGATGCAGGCGATTTGTGACGGCGAGTTGTCGGCCGTGCGCGATCGGCAGACGTTTATTCCGGCTGTGGCGCGGGTGAATGATGATGGCGAGTGGGCAGTGCGATTGCTGTCTTGGTTTGGTTCGGGGGATGCGGTCGGTGCGGCTAATGCTAATGCGCTGATTCATCGTCCGGCACATGCTGTGGCGGTTACGCGAGGTGATAAAGTTTCTGTGATGCTTTTGCCGCATAGTATGGATGTTTAGTGCTGCGTTGTGTGAGCCGACATGATGCCTGACTCTGAATCGAAAGCCTGCGTAGATCGTGATGTTTCGTGCGTAACGTGCGGATATAATTTGCGCGGGTTGCAGGAGGATGGGCGATGTCCGGAGTGTGGTGAGAAGGTATGTGACACGCTGCAAAATGTGTTGGTGATGGCGGACCGTAAGTTGATATTGGGATTGCGC
This sequence comes from Phycisphaerae bacterium, assembly GCA_029260115.1. GTDB lineage: Bacteria > Planctomycetota > Phycisphaerae > UBA1845 > UBA1845 > JAJRPG01. Next base: position 24,125 of record JAJDDW010000019.1, read on the forward strand.
GAGACTGTCACAATTGAAGCAGTTGGACGAACTGCGTTTCCAGTTTTTTTGATCTTGGGGGTGCTAGTCGAATTCAATATGACTATACTTGTTGCTGTTGCGATACCGTTGGTCATCTTAGGACTACGTTTTCAGGGTGGACTGAATAAGTTCGCTGGGCAATCAGAGAAGCTGCTCGAATTTAAATCATCGTTGGTGAACAGTGGGGTTGTCATATTGATACTTATGGTGGTTTTCGGATTCCTGCATCTGAAATTCGGTACACGAATGTATGCAGTCGAGTGGTGGCTATTGGCTATGATACCATTCTACCATGAAGCTGCCACCTGTAGTATCGCTGGTAGAATTGCGCGAGCAGGTGGCGACACACGTCTTAATCGGATTGCATCTATGACATATATCATTACCTTGCTTGCGATATTGTTCACAGGGATAGTGATGCTTTTATGTCAAATTAGCGAATTTAACTTGCTCGGTTTGAGACTCACTGTGCTATGGGACAATTTAGGTTATATAGCTGCAGTTTTTGGCATTGTTTTCGGCATAATTGTAATACTGAATACGATTATTTTTTGGCGACTTAGGCGAATGCTTCAGCCGTTTTGTGTGGCGTATTAGCCATCGAGCGTCCGCGCGGGCTGAAGCCCGCGGCTCGGTGGGATTGAGAAATTGTTGTATGATGTGGGCCGGTGAGCGGATTGAATTGGGAAGGATTGTTGTTGAGTAGAAGTAAGAAAAATAAGAAACGGGAGCAGGTCGAGGTGGCTGGGGCTGCGGCGGCGCTGTTACGCGAGGTGGCAGAACCTACCGATTATGTTATTTCCTCGCATCGCGCGTTTACGTTGCTGTCGCTATGTACACTCGTGGCGATGAGTTTGATCTTTGCGCCGATTTCCTTTTGGCCTTTGTCTTTTGTCTGTTTAGTTCCCTGGCTGGTATTGGTGGGCGGGGCTAAGCAAGCGCCGCGGGTTTATTTTTATAGCCTGGCGATGGGACTGGCTTTTTTTCTTATCAATATGCGATGGATGTTTGTCACGACAGGCCCGGGGTATGCGGCTATGTCGGTCTATCTTTCGTGGTATTTTCCGCTGATGGCATGTCCGGTTCGCTCGGTGGTGCGTCGTCGTCGCTGGCCTTTGGCGATTGTCTTCCCGTTTGTTTGGGTAGGCAGCGAAATTGTTCGCTCGGTAGTGATCTCTGGGTTCCCGTGGTTTTATCTTGCTCATAGCGTGTCTAGTGTTGAAACGCTTATTCAAATTAGTGATTTAGTTGGCGCGTATGGTGTGAGTTTCATGATCGCGGCGGTGAATGGCGCGGTCGCAGATGTGATTATTAAGAAGTTAGCCGCAAAGCAATCGCCGCCGGCGCGGCTCGGTCCTGTGCATCGCACATTAGGCGGACTTGTGGCTGTTGGCTTGGTCGTTTTCACTATCGGATATGGCATCATTCAACTCAATCGCGATACGACCAGTGTTGGGCCTAAGATAGCTACGCTGCAAGGCGATTTTGTGAATTCGGTCGATGGTGACGCGGTGGATGATATGGGGAAACGCGCGCTTTATCTGAAAATGTTGCAGGCCTCGGCGAAGGATGATCCGGATTTGTATTTGTTGCCGGAAACGCCTTGGATTATGTATCTGAATCAAGAAGCCCGCCATTTTCAGACGTTTTGGTTAGATAGCTTTCAGCGATTGCAGCGGCATGCCAGTGAGCACCAGGCTTATGTGGTGACGGGTAGCGCATCTGCGGAAATGACCCCGAATGACTTAGTGACGAAGGATCGTCGCTATAACACTGCCAATGTTTTTCATCCCGACGCCCGTGAGCCTGACCGTTACGACAAAGTACATTTAGTATATTTTGGCGAGACCGTGCCATTTCGATTTGGTAACTTTCGGTTTCTGTATTTTTGGCTGAATCGTTTGATGCCATTCAGTATGGGCGGCAAGTATGAATACTCGTTGATTCATGGCGATGCGTTTGACGTGTTTACCATGGCGCCGAAGTCGCAGCCGGGTAAGCAGTATCGTTTTGGAATACCCATTTGCTACGAGGATGTGATGCCTTATGTGAGCCGGGCGTTTACGAAGGGGGCGGACGGGAAGAAGCGGGTCGATTTTCTGTTGAATATCAGTAACGACGGATGGTTTGGTCGAGGTGTTCAGCAGCCCCAGCATTTGGCGATCAGTGTCTTTCGTGCGGTGGAGAATCGCATCGGTATCGCGCGGTCGGTGAATACAGGTGTCAGTGCGTTTATCGATCCCAGTGGTCATGTACATGATATTGTAAATGGCTATGAACAGACGGCGTTCGAGGGTAATGCGGGTTATGTCTCAGCTAATGTGTTGGTCGATTCGCGTTATACTTTTTATTCCAGATACGGCGACTGGTTTGGCTGGACGTGTGCGGTGTTATGGTTGGCGTTTTTTGTAGACTATTGGATTGTGCGCGTAAGTACGAGGAATGACGAGCCATGATTGCGCGACGCAAATTTCTAGGGCTAAGCGTATCGATCTTGTTGTGCGCTGTGATGCTGTGGGGCACGGGGTGTGCTGCGCCGAAAACGAACCTAGCTGTGGTACAGAAGGCTAAGCTAGGCCGGCAGGCGTGGGAATGTTTGGGGTTGGGCGTGCGCTATGAAAACAATCCTGCCGTGCGTGCGCAGGCCGTTGAAGCGATGCGGCATAGTGAGAAAGATGAAGCGCTCCCGTGGATTCGTTCGTCGCTTTTGGATTCCCATCCCGCAGTGAGATTTGCAGCGTGTATGGCTGTGGGCGAGTTGGTGGACGAGGGGGCTAGGCATGCGGTCGTGGACCTTCTTGCGGATGAGGATGCCAGTGTGCGTATCGCTGCGATTTTCGCGATGCATCGATTTGGTGATTCTTCTCGCACGGGGAAGCTCACGAAGTATTTGTTGCACGACGCTGATCCACTGGTCCGACGGAACGCGGCTATGGTGCTTGGGCGATTGCGCATACCGTCTGCTGTCATGCCGTTGGCACAGGCGATGAAGGACTCTGATGGCGGGGTACGTAATTACGCGTTGGAAGCCATGGCCCTGCTGGATAATCGACAGGCGATCCAGGAATTGACGTTCATGGCGAATACCGGGGTCGGAGCGGAGGAGGTTTTTGCAGTTCAAGCTTTAGCGACAACCCGGAATCCGCGCTTTGTGGAATTGTTTAGGTATAAGTTAGGCAGTGCCGTTCACATTGAGACGCGATTAGCGGCCGCGAAGGGTCTGGGGATGTTGGGGCTGATGGACGGATTTGAATTCGCGTTGCAGGCGTTGCATCCTAGCGTGCCGAGAAAATATGAGTCTGGCGATGGTCCCGGACAGCAGCAGCTTCGAACCTGGCTATTGGCTTCGTCGGCGCTGGGGGCGATGGGGCGAGCGGAGGCATTGTCTGGTCTAGCGGATTTGATGGCTGCTTCAAAAGATCCACGCGTGCAGGTGTCGACCGCGCAGGCGATTTTGCAGATACTTCAGGCGAATGATTCGCGTGCGACGGATGCCGCGTCGCTATTTGGGAAATAATCGGAGTCGCTGATGCGATGGATTGGGTTTATCGTTATTGCGTGTGTGGTAGTCACGCTGCAGGTGTCGCTTGGGCCTAGGCTTGCGGTGGGTGGTGTGAGACCTGATTGGTGCTTGGTGTTCGTGGTGTTTATGGGGCTACGGGTGCGTGCGAGTGATGCGGGCATCGGGGCTTTTTTTATAGGGTTAGCCGGCGATTTGATGTCCCTCGAACGATTTGGTCTGTTGGCAGTTTCCTATATGCTCGTTGCGCTGCTCGTTTCGATTGCGAAGGAATATCTTTTTCGTCGGCGCTTGGCGACGTTCGTAGCTGTAACGTTGGTTGCGGGATTGGGCTTGCGGTTGACTTGGCTAATGTATCGACATCTGCTTTATAGTCCCGGTGAGGGTATCGCAACGGCGTTGGTGGATGATGTGTTAGGCGGGGCGGTGTATTCGGCTTTTTTTGCCTTGCTCACTTCCGGGGTGTTGGTACGCATTACGCCGGTATTTTGGCAGGACGCGCCACGTTATGCACATTCTACCCGGAATCGGTTAGCATGATCGTATGTTTGAAAACCGTTTGCGCATACTTCTTTCTGTTTTAGCGATCGCATGTTTTGCGGTTTTCCTTCGATTGGCTCAATTGCAACTTGTCCGGGCAGACTATTACGCGCAAAGGGCTAACCAGTCCCTCATCGCTCGGCCAGAGCCGTTACCTTTTTTACGCGGGCAGATTTTAGATCGAAATGGAGAAGTGCTCGTTGCAGATGTGCCTACTTGGGATATTTGCGTAGATTATCCCATCATCGCAGCCTCCGTCGATCAAGACGCTGATGTGTGGTCAGGTCTGTTGCGCAAGTATCGCAGGCGATATGCTAAAAATTCAGATGGCACGCCAGCGACTGTAGAACAACGTCGCGCGCGGTTACGAGAGGATATGGAAAGTAGTTGGTTGGCGCTGGCTCAATTTGCCGAGCGTCTTGGCCAACCTGTGTCGCTTGAGGATATTCGTACCCGCGGACTTGATATTCATCAGCAAGTGCAGCGCATCAGAATCGCGGTGTCGCGACGGCGCGGGTTTGATAGTCCTGTAGCAGAAGAAACGACAGCCCAGGCAATTATACCAGACATAGGTGCCGACCATCAGGCACTCTGGGAGCAACAGCTCGCCGCTTGGCCTTGGGTGCATATTCAGGCGTCGACGAATAGGCGATGTATCGGCGATGCTACGTCATTTGCACATGTGCTTGGCCGCATGGGGCGCGTGAGCGCCGAGACGGTTGCGACTGATCCTCAAGCGGATAATCCATTCGCAAAATATTTAGCCAATGAAAAGCATGGTATTAGCGGTGTCGAATATGCGGCGGAGGATTTGTTACGTGGCCGGCGCGGTCAATATACGGTCGGAAGAGACGTTGTGTTGTCCGAAGAGATCCCGGCGGCCCATGGCTTAGATGTTAAATTGACCATCGATGCGCCGCTTCAACGTCAGCTTTATGATTTGTTGGGTGAGGTGGTTGAGGCCGTACCAGATTCTTCTGGCGGTGCGATTGTGGTTTTGGATGTTGCGTCGCGTGATGTGCTATCGCTTGTATCCTATCCGTCCTACGACCCTAACCGGTTTAACGAGCTTTATGATGAGTTGCGCGACGATACGGATCGACTGCCGTTATGGTTTCGGGCGTCGGCTTCACGCTATGCGCCGGGGTCTACCATTAAGCCGCTTGCTTGTTTAGCTGGTCTTGTCAGCGGGAAAATTACGCTGGACACTCGAGAAAATTGCACCGGCTATATGTTTTCTGAAAAGCGCGATGGTTGGCGATGTTGGGAAATTCACGGGACGGGCATGCGTAAGGCGCATGGTTCGATTGATGTGACCGAAGCGCTAACGGGTAGCTGCAACATTTTCATGTATCGTCTTGGCGAACGCGTGGGGGTGGACGGTTTGTGTAGTGCGTTTGATATGGTGGGTGTGGGGCGTGGTAGTGGTATTGGCCTGCGAGAAGATAATCCAGGGATCAATCCGACACCGGCCTGGCTATCCTCACATCTTAATCGAACGACGACGACGGCGCATAGCAGGCTATTTGCGATGGGGCAGGGCGAGATTTCACTGACGCCCATTCAGGTTGCAAACCTCATGGCTACTTATGCGTCGGGTCGGTACAAGCCCGCTACGTTAATTCGTCGTCGTGAGGATAAGCCGGAATGGCGGCTGCCGGGTTCTGACGCTCAGTGGCTGGCGATTCGGCGCGGCATTTTCGGCGTCACCAACGACCCGGATGGCACGGCTTATAAGTTTGCCAACTTTGTGCGCGATGGATACGCACTAGCGGGTAAGACGGGGACCGCTACGGCGACGCGCTGGCCTACGGCATATAGGATTCCTTATATGGAGGCTGACGGTTCGCATCGAGAGGTTGTTCTCGCCGCTGGTGCGCGTGGACCAGCGTTGAAACGGTTTGAACGAGAGTTTCCCGACGCCATGTATGACAAAGAAAACGTCACTGCCGCGCGATACTGGCCTGTTGAAAAACTACCGGAAGGGCAGCGGTATTCGCACGCTTGGTTTGGCGGCTATCTTCAGCCTTTGGGGAAAGACGCAAAGCCTGATTGGCGTCAGCAGCCCCCGGTAGCGTTTGCGATATTGGTCGAGTTTGGGGGGAGTGGCGGACGTACCAGTGGGCCTTTGGCGAAACAGGTGTGCGACGCTATTTTGGAACGATTCGGGAGTGACATTGCAACGACGCTACGAGAAAAAATAGTATCTGACGATGCAAACAAGGACGTGGAAATTAACTGAGCCTGGCGTCGTGATTATGGCGGCGACGTGTGTACTCCTCGCTGTGGGTATGGCGTGTATCTACGTGACGGATACGCATTATGCCAGCGGTAACGATGGTCCAGCCAATGCCAAGAAGCAATTTATTTTCGTCATCATCAGCGCGGTGGCAGCCATCGTTGTTCTTCGCGTTGGCTATCACACCATCTCGCAGTACGCCTACATTATTTTTGCTATCGTGCTGGTGCTGTTATTACCACTCGCGATAGCCAAGGTTTTTCATATGAGTTTCGGCGGGCTTACCGCGCCGCGTAACGGCGCGTATCGTTGGATCAACCTGCCAGGCTATCAGCTCCAGCCCTCGGAAATTATGAAAGCGGCTTACCTAATAGCTTTGGCGTGGTATCTTCGATATCGTAGCAACTACCGAAATTTGGGCGGGTTGCTGTGGCCGTTTGCCATCTCAGCCGTGCCTTTTGCATTGATTTTAATAGAGCCTGACCTGGGTACGGTCCTGCTGCTCGTGCCAGTGTTATTCGTCATGTTATTTTTGGCTGGAGCTAAAATTTCGCATCTTTTGTTAATCATGCTCATGGGCTTAGCGATGGCTCCGCTTGCTTGGGGACAGATCAAGAGTTATCAGCGTCTGCGCGTCGCGTCAGTGTTGTTGCAAAACGATGGCTTACGTCAAGCAGTGATTGAAAACCCGGAGGATTACGAATTATTAGCCACCAAACGGCAGGCGATGGAATGGGCGGCGAGTTCGGGCTATCAACTCGTCCATTCAAAAAACGCCGTGGGTAGCGGCGGTTGGCTGGGGTATGGTTGGGGAGGCGGGATTTACGTGAATCATAGTTTGCTACCCGACCGGCATAACGATTTTGTCTTTTCGCTCATTGGCCATCAGTGGGGATTTATTGGCTGCAGCGTGGTGCTTTGTTGTTATGTGGTGATTGTGACGGCTGGCGTGCGCATTGCGTCTGTGACGAAAGACCCGTTTGGCCGATTGCTTGCCGTGGGCGCGGTGACACTCTTGGCCGCACAGGTACTCATAAACGTGAGCATGA
>JAJDDW010000020.1 GCA_029260115.1 Phycisphaerae bacterium
AAACTTGAGAGGGTATCTCTTTAGTACGAGAGGATTAGGAGGTACGTGCCTCTGGTGTACCAGCTGTCCCGCTCGGGGCAACGCTGGGTAGCTACGCACGGAAAGGATAACCGCTGAATGCATCTAAGCGGGAAGCCTTCCTCGAGATAAAGTTTCGATGTAACCTTGTGTTACAGAAGGCCCCTAGAAGACGACTAGGTCGATAGGCGGGAGGTGTAAGCACAGAGATGTGTTAAGCTGACCCGTACTAATGGCCAATCACTTGACCACAATTATGAGTGGCTGTCAGATTGATAGCCAGCGCGATGGTTAGGTTTTAGATCTACTCCAAAAACATTCGCCTCTAACTTTTTAAACCATTAGCCCGGACTCATTATTTTGAGTCCGGGCTTTTTTTTATCTATATTTTTTGCGCCTGCTGTCTTTGAAGCGATTCAGATTCTTTATTCACGAATTTATCTTCGCCAATCGATAAATATTGAATTCCTTATATGGCCGTTGACGTCATGCAATAGCATGATGTACTTGGCTGTTCCTGTATATAATGCGTCGGAAGAAGCATAAAGTCGTCAAGGGTGAACATCATGTTGGACTCGCTGAAAAAACCGCTGAGCCTTCGATTCTTAAGAATGTTAGTCTTAATGTTTGTCTCGTTCTTGCTGCTCCCAGTCAGCGGTTGGTTCATGCTTGCATTGGCTCCACTCGCGATTCATGTAATCGTTGGATTTCGCCTAACAACTCGACGTGATGTCGTTCGTGCTTTGTCTTCTCCCTCCCTGCTGATCCTGCCACTTTGTCTGGCGTTTTGGATACGCTCCCATCAGGTCATGTCCTTCGCCTTGGTCGCAACTGATGTTAGCGAGTTTGTAGGCGGATACATCTTCCCAGGCGTCATCGAGATCGGGTTGTATCAACATGACCCTGCTGGGCTTAAGTACATGGCGCTAGGCGTCACACCTGAGATTGCCGATGTAATGACCGACGATGTCCGTCGTTTCCAAAAGTTTGAAGGTTCGAGTCAAGTATTCGACTGCTTCTGCATTGTCCCGATGAATTGTCGCAAGGTTCCTGTCGTCCAGGGGGGGGCGTTTGGGACGATCTATGCTGGGCTTAGTCGGACTCCAGGACCGTTTTATTTGCACTCTGGACCCTGGTCGTGGGCGTCTGCGTATCGAACGCATCACGTCGGCTTTCACATACTGATACCGGGATCGGTTGCCGCACTCTTCTTCGTTATGGGAGTACGTCGTTGGCGAAGGCATGAGCGAAGGCTACGCACGGGTGAGTGCATTGGGTGCGGCTACAATCTAACCGGCAACGAATCAGGCATCTGCTCTGAGTGTGGAAGAGGGATCGATGCGACTCATAGCCCGGTGCCCCATTCTTTGCCTACAGGCAAATGGTGGGGGAGGGATGGCAATGAATAATGTGACAGCCGCATGTCAACAGTGTGTACTGTGGTAGTGTGGCATGCCCAAGCTGGAAGCGCGGGCATGGAGCCAGGCAGGGCGTTTCGATGTAAAACGGGATTGACCGGTGAAATGTTGGTAGAATAACCCGCGATTATCGAAATTTCGTCATACCCGCGCAGGCGGGTATCCAGTCAATCGTTGTGAACTGCGTACTCAAGTATGGAACCGGACTGTAATTGATTCGGCGTTTGGCGCTCGGTCATCAACTCCCCCAGGTCCAAAAAGAAGGACCCGGACCACCCGGCCGCCGCCTAACGCCCCGGAGTTCATCTGCGGCGCGCGAAGTGCGCTTTCAGGTGCAACGCCTTGTTAGGCCGCTGCACCTTTCCTATCTCGGCACCAACGCCAGGTACGCCCCCACCAGATCCTGAACTACCGCAGATGTGTACTCCCCGTCGTTCGCCCGTGTCGTCTTGATGATCTTACCACCCTCCTCCTGTACTCGACGGACACTTTCGGCGAGGTCGCCAACGGGTAGGTAGATCATCCAGATAGGGGGTAGACCCAGGTTTACGCCGCGCGCATGGCAGATTCCCGCCGCCGGTTTTCCATCATCACCGATCATGTTGTAATCGGCGTAACGCTCGCCCTCGTCCTCCATCGCGGCTTCCTGTACCGACCAGCCAACGACCTGTCTATAGAAGTCACGAGTTGTCGAGGCGGCGGAGACCGTCAGGTCGAGCCAGGAGATGCAACCCACACGTGCCGCGGCACCGTCAGTCGGGGGGACCGCCTCCAAAGGAACAACTGGGATGATCCCGAACGCCGCCCCATTCGGGTCGAGCAGCACCGCCCATTGATTCTTCCCATCTAGCATGAGCTCGCTCCCGCCCAGATCGAGCGCACGCTTCACGCTGGCTGCGACATTGGCAACCTGAATGTGCGGCATCCATTGGAGCGGTAGGTGAGCATATTCCGCGCAACGCGGGCCCAAGCCGACGACCGGCATGCCTAGATTGTTCATCAGATCCTCGCGCCAAAGCGGGTTCTCACCCGTGGTGAGTACGCGTGAGTAGAAGTGCACTTCACGTTCGTGTTCGGGAACGGCGATGTCGGCGCTCAGGATTCCGCCGATGCGTGGAACAAGGGGATCACTCATGGTTGTTATACGGTCCGCTTCGCAAGCCCTGGCGAGCTCTGACTTGCACACCGCTACGGTGCGCCCATGCCTGTCGCCTACCTACTGCTTTGGACCATGCTCCTTTCTGTCTCATACATTATCAAGAGTAGCCTGAGCCGATGGGGGAGCCATGACCAAGACACCCAAGACCACCGCGATCACGATCCAAGAATAGCCGGGTCGGCTTCTCTCGGCCGGGGCAAGGGGGTCGCACATGGTCCGGCATTTCCCATTTGCCGCCTCCAAGGTCGTGATTATAGCGGATCTTTGCTCCCGACCCAAGTCAAATAGGTTTTGGGCATCGCCCGACGAATTATTATTGCGGATGAAGATGTCGGGCAGTGCCCGACCTAATTGGCTACTGCCTGTAATTGATTCGGCGTTAGACGCTCGGTTATCGACTCCCCCAGGTCCAAAAAGAAGGACCCGGGCCACCCGGCCATTTATCGGCAGGTTCGGCGCGGCCACCGCATGCGCAGCTTCCGGCAACAGTTTTTGGCCTCCAGCACCCTTAGCAGCCCGCAAAGTTGGCTCAATTCTCCGAAATTTAGTATATTATGCGCCAGGTTTATTGGGTTTTTGTCATACGTTGGTTGGACGCCTGTGTGGCAGAATGTTCTTTGAAGATTTTATTTCTCGAATACGGGTTCGGGAACTACGGTATGGTGCTACGAAGCGTTGATGCGATTCGCGGCACAATTCCGTGCGTGTGAATGAAGGTTCACAGCGTTCTTTTGAACGCTCGCGGTTTTGTGGAGATTCTGAAGGAAACTCGGCGACCAATTCGTGTTGCGTCTCCCGCCATTGGCATATGGACCTTAGGAGTTCATCATGAACAGGTTGACTGCAATCGCTATCGGAATGGCATTAACAATGCCGTTGGGCGCTTTTTGCTGATGAAAACAGTGAGAGCATTTCTAGTCCCATTGGCCCCATTATAACGGGAACAGGAGAATACGAATCGTCCATTAGGGTGCATACGCCGCAAGGGTCAAGTGCTGCATCTCGCCAGGGTGCCTCTTCCGACAACTGGGAATTGTTGTTGCTCGAAGCTAAGCCCTTTGATATCGACGATCAGTTCAGTCCTTTGATCAACTATCTGATCTGGACAGACCCGGATACTGGATCAGTGCTCGAAACCCCGATCCTGGTTAGCGGTGTTGATTCGCTAATCGACATCACGTGGAGTTCCGCTTTTCCTGGAGTCGTTTTTGGCGTAAGGTCCGCTGTAACCCCTGCACCACTCGACATTTGGATGATTGATATCGAGACTGGTCTTGCGACTATCGCGGTTACCGTACCCATCTCACTGAAAATCCTTGAAGGGGATCTGGACTTTAGTCCGCAAGACCCAAATGTTCTGTACTTCCTGTATGAGTACGAGAACGGAGCTGGCCATGAAGGATTGTTCACTGTGAACATAGCCTCTCAAGCATACGACCCAATGGGTGAGATCGCCGGGCCCGGCAAAGCCGCAATACCAGATTTCAGCGGATTAGTTGCTGTGGCAAATGGTCCTGATGTTGAACTCTTTATTTGGGACACCCGTGGGAGCAGTTCTGACATGGCTCGCTTACACAAGGTAGATTCAACCAACGGTCAAATTATCGAAACGACCATGCTCAGTTATGATGCAGGGTTTGTTGCGTGGGCTGCTATGCATCCGCAATCCCAAACTGTGTGGTTTGGCGACGGAGAAGGCGGTCCACCCGGTGAGACCTGGTCCGGGATTATTAGCCCAGTAGATCTGCCATCAGGCGCATTATTGGCACCAGTGGCATTAAGTGGGTCATTTTACGACGCCGGTTCCGTTGGTGGGGCTTGGGTACTACGCTCCGGGGCATCTGTTCCTACGGTGAACACTTGGGGATTGGTAGTCTTGTTCTTGGGGATTCTGACAGCTGCATCGTTTGTACTCAGACGAGCACCCCGCGTGGCAATTGCTGGAAGTTAACGGTTCAACTTTGAACACGAACTTCCGTTTGCCGACGGTGAAGGGCCGGGTGGCCCATGTCCTTCTGTTTGGACATGGGGGAGTCGATGATACGCATACTATATAAATAAAGATTCGCATATCAGAATGATTTAGTTCCCAACCACGCTATTCCAAAACCACCGTTCTAACCTTCCCCGCTGGCAAATCGCTGATAGCTATCGTCAGCTTTCCCACATGCTCCTTCAGAATCACATATTGCTAACAAGCCTCAGCCTCAAACGTCTCTTCTTCCAGCAGGCATTCATACTCTTCTAGAAGCCGCAGCACCAACTCCCTGAGCGTATACGAGCAGGACTGTCCCGAAAGTTCACTGTCGTCACTCATCCCGACAGGATGCGAAAGTCGTTGCCTTTTTCTTGTACATAAGAGTTTGTAAGTAGCAACCAATGTGCTCAATCCATCGTGCGTAAAATCGCTCGTACTGGACTAGCGTCAAAGCCCACAAGCGGTAGCGGCAAAGCGATGAGCTCGTAGAGTCCGGCTGGTACATCTTTGAGCCGTAGTCCTTCTAGGATAGCCATGTCGTTTCTGAATACCGCTTGGTGTGATGGTAGCTTTTTAGAATCGAAAAGATCGACGCTGGGCGTATCGATGCCTATTAGTTTGACGCCTTGTGATGAGAGCCAATCGATGAGGTCTGGCGAGAATGCGGCGAAGTCTTCATTGAATGTCGAAAAATCGGGGAATGTATTGGTGCGAAATAGAACCCGCTCCGCCTTAATGCTTGCCGTGAGATTTTCTTGCGCAAAACGCTGGCCGCGTGTCGCCTCTACGTCGATGACTTGGCAGTTGCCAAGATAAAAGTCTAGCGATCTCTCGTGAATCGCTTGAGCGCCAGCGGCATAATGATTTGGTCCGTCCGCGTGAGCGCCGAGATGGACCGTGGTGCGAAGGGTGGACAACGTCACTGTGTCACCATCTTCGATACGGCAGAGGACTTCTCGCGTAGGTGGCGTGTCACCTGGCCAAACGCTAAGTGATTCGGTGATGGGGGGGGTGATGTCGTAGATCATATGGTAGTCCTTGCTGTGTTTGGAAGAATTATAACGTGTTTATTTTATTTTTTATAGCTCATAAAATTCTTGGCTCCGCGCAAGCTGAAGCATGAGGCTCGGTGCCATTTCGTGATACGAAATCTCTAATATCAATGGTTGCGCCGGATTTCCATATAGTATGTTAAGCATTTGAATGACCATGGCTTACCAGCGTCATCTTGTTAAATAATCAACGTCTAGTAAAACTTTCAGCCAAACGTACCATCAACTTCCGGCTAATAGTATACGGATTGTCAGCTTGAAATGAAAATACTCTCAACGTTTTCGTGTTGTATGCAGAAGTTTAATGCAGGGGGAGCGGGCTACCCGTGTACGCAGCTTGATACCAGGAAAAGCACATCGTCCATTGATAAATCAGAATCACGTTTACCGAACAGGCGAGTATAGCCGCGAGTTCTCCCATGACGGTTCGTCGTGATACGAGTATCAGGGATAGGCCTAGCGTTGCTAATGTTACTTTGTAGATAATGAATTGAACTGGTGTTGATAATAGGTAAGCGGCTATGGGGTTGGCTTCAAATAGCAGTCCATGAGATAACGCCAGAAGTGTTAGCTCTAAATCGACGGCGTTAAGCAACACTAGAATCATCACAATGACGAAGACTCGGAGGCTTCTCGATGACCAGGCTGTAAGTACGAGCGAGGGGAGTTCGAGTATTTTGTGCCATATATTTTCGAGACGCTGCACAAGTGGGCGTGCTGGGAAAATTGATGGACAGGGTTCGATGCGGAGCGGGGGTAGACGCATGGCCGGAGGCTGACGGCAGGTATGTGCAGTAATTTGATAGAATTTTAACGGAATCTTCACGATGGGTTATCGGATTTCCCAGTTGGTGATTTGATTTCAATTCACAGACAGTGGTTTCAGGGGCGAAATAGTGAGATAATCGCCGTCAACCATTGCGAAACCGCGATTAATCCCCGAACATGGCATTATGTCTGACGAATCTAAAAAACCCGTCTTATCGCACATCGATGCCGCTGGGCAGGCCTGTATGGTAGATGTTTCGGGTAAGGAATCTACGGTTCGAGAGGCGATGGCATCGGCGATGCTGGAGATATCTCCTGCGGTACTGGCCGCGCTTCTTGCTGACGGACTCAAAAAGAAAGACGCCCTGGCGACGGCTCGGGTGGCTGGTATTGCGGCGGCTAAGCGGACCAGTGAGTGGATTCCGTTGTGTCATCCTCTGCCTTTGGACTGGGTTGGCGTGGTTTTTAGTACGCCTGGTCAGGGGCAGTTGCGGATTGAGTGTACGGCTAGGACTACCGCGCGAACGGGCGTGGAGATGGAGGCGCTCACCGGCGTGTCAGCTGCGGCATTGACAATATATGATATGGCTAAGGCGGGCGATAAAGGGATTCGAATCGGCCCGGTGCAATTAGAGACGAAAACCGGCGGTCAGAGTGGTGCGTATGTCCGTGCGCGAGGGAACGAAAATAAGTAATTTAGAGCCTGTACGAAAGACCTGATGCCCACTTCATCTACCCAACCCGCACTTGCTGATCTTTACCGCCCGGTGAGCGATGATCTGATCGAGGTCAAACGCATGTTCGATGCGGAATTAGCCGGTGATTTACCTTTTATTAATGAGCTATGCGAGCGGGTTCGTTCGTATCGCGGCAAAATGTTACGGCCTGCGTTGTTGCTGCTAACGGCTAAGGCTTTGGGGCGTTGTGACAGGCGGGCCCATACGCTGGCGGCGGTGGTCGAAATGGTGCACATGGCTACGCTTGTGCATGACGATGTGCTGGATGAAGCGAGTCAGCGGCGAAAGCAACCGACGGTGGCTGCAGTAGAAGGTAATATTGCGGCCGTGCTGCTGGGTGATTATCTCATCAGCCATGCCTTCCATCTGTGTAGTTCATTAGATAGTCAATTTGCATCAAGGCGTGTTGGGGCTACCACGAATATTGTTTGTGAGGGCGAGTTGCTGCAGAATCTTCACGGCGGCGATATGGCGCTTAGCGAGGCTCAGTATTTTGATATTGTCCGGAGAAAAACGGGCGTTTTGACCGCGGTGGCGTGTGAGCTTGGTGCTTATGCCGGGGACGCGAGCGATGAGGTGATGGCTGCTGCATATGAATTTGGGCTGGCGTCTGGGATCGCTTTTCAGATCGTTGATGATGTGCTGGATATCGTTGGCGATACTTCTAGCGTTGGGAAAACGCTGGGCCAGGATGTGCTGTTGGGGAAATTGACCCTTCCGACCATTTTGTTCATGCGGGCTGGGAACGAAGATTCGAGGAGATTGGCGGAGTCGTTGGCGTCGGGGAGAGCTATGAATCGGCAGCAGTTGGCGGATGAGTTACAAGCAAGGGGTTGTATCGACGACGCATTATCTGTGGCTCGATCGTACGTCGGGCGTGCCCAGGAATATTTGGGATCGCTACCGGCTGGGCCTGCGCGGGAATGCTTGATGGGCATGGCTGACTTCATCATGCGGCGTCGATTTTAGAGCTAGTCATATTGCCGTACAAAAAAAGTTTCCAGTTTCTCGTGGAACCCGATGCTGATGTATCTTTAGCTTAATTGTCATCTGGGGACTATCGCTGAGCATTCCAGGCTGATTTTCTTCATGTGAAAATGCGGCGTGTTATGGTTTGACAAGCAGCCCTAGGCTAGAATCAATGGTCTGATCGTTCGGATAAGGTTTTTAATCGACAATTCTTGATTTGGGGTTAGTCGTTTAAGACGAATTGCCGATTGGATCATTGGAGAGGTATGGGCGGGTGCGCTTAGAATTTTCTATCGGACCTAAAGCAGCTAGCATGACGATGGGTGTGAGTTATTCAGGCGATCGCGCGATGGGTATAATATAGGGTATGCGAACGAAAGTTTTAACATTTATGGCTGTTTCGATGTGGCTAGTGCCAGGCATCGCTGCTGGGCAGATGGCTCGATCGGAGACGCCTACTTCTGTGATGGACGCTTATGGAAATGCTAATCCTGCCCGGGCAAACAGGCGCGATGTGGGCGGATATGCCAATGCCACGCAGCGTCGTGCGCTTGGTGGATATCAGAACATTGGTCGGCGTGTGGATCGTCGAGGTGGTTTTGCAAATTCTTCGCTTCTAGGTGGTGCGCTTGGCGGACAGGGCTTGTATCAGGGTGGGCAATTTTCGTCGGGACCATTGTTTAGATTTTCGCTAGCGCCGTCTGGTGTGACGGCCTCTCGATTTGCTTTTAGTAGGTATGGCGGATTTTCAAAAAGGTCAGCGATTGACCCGGAGCGGGTGGGCGATCTGTTGGCGCGTCGTCAAGAGTTGATTGCGGCTACGACGGTGAATGCGCCGGTGCATCGAGCCTTGGGGAAGCGCGGCGCTTTTGATCCTGGGATGATGAGTATCGGTACGACTCCGTTTGTCCCCGCAGAGGTTCCGATTGGTTCTGTTGACGCGCCTCCGATTGCGGAGCTGTTGCGTGAATCTGCAGATGGTCAAATTGAGCGATTACTGCAGCAGGGGTGGTCTTGGTTCGCGGCGCAGCGATATGGTCAGGCGTATCGGTCTTTTGAATCGACATTGATTGTCGATCCTGGCAATGGTCAGGCGAACATTGGCCGGGTGTTTAGCCGGTTGTCTGACGGGGCGATGCGATCGGCGATGACGGAAATTGCTTTTTTGTCGCGCCATTCGGATAACCCCTTTATTCAACCATTCGTATTAACCGAGAAATATCATTCGCGTGATAGTGCATCGCAGATTCTTTTTCAGACGCGATTGTTTGCAGAGCAAAATGCTTCAGTCGTAGTACCGCAGGCGTTATATGTCTATGTCCAATGGTATTTGGGTGATAAAAAAGTAGCGGCACGACTGGCGCTGGCATTGTCGAAACAACATCCTCAGTCGCCATATGCCCAATGGCCTAGGCTGATGCAGGCGTCGTTGTTGATACCCCAGGGGGCGACAAATCAATGACGTCGAGCGAAATGTTTGCCAGGTGGATTGCGTACGTTGCCCGCGATTGTGTTGGGTGTATAGGGTAGTTTAGTATCCTGATTTGATTATGGTGACAGACGAGGCAAATTCTGATTCGCAGATGGTACGTGCTGGGTTTCTTAGTAGAAACCGCATGTGGCTGGTGGTGTGCGTGTTTGCGGCTTTATTTTCCGCTGCATTGTTTTCGTCATTCTTGTTGTCCTATAATTTCAAATTTGTTTTATATCCCAAGCCTGCGTTGTCGTACTTGTGGCTAACGAATTTGTATCTGCCGCTGCTTGCGATGTCGATTCCGATCAAGCTGCTGGTATTTCATTTTACGGGACAGTTTAGAGGGTCTTGGCGGTACGTAGGATTGGCAGATGTTTTCGGTGTCATAAGCGCGTCTCTGGTTGCCTCGTTTGTTTTTCTTTCGGCCTATTTCGTTTTTGAAAATATTTGGACCAACGCGTTTGGGGTGCCATTGATTGATCGCCCTCCTGGGCCCTTACTGCGTCAGTCCGCTGTTTTTTCCGTGGATTGGGCTGCGACGATTATGTTTGTTTGCGCGGCCAAGGTCTTGGTTCGTTTTTATTATGAAGATGTCCAGTCGTCGGATGCGGTAGGCGTTAAGTCGCGGGTATTGATTATTGGTGCGGGGGATACGGGAGAGGGTCTGCTGCGAGAATTGCTGCGTAGTCGTCAGGATCGATACGAATTTGCTGGTTTTATAGACGATGAGGTGGCGCAATTGCATGGCCGAATTCATGGCGTTCCGGTTATTGGCCGCACGAGTGAGATTCGTAAGCATTGCGAGGAACGTAATGTCAACGAAGTGCTTATAGCCCGTCCGAATTTGTCTCCGCGTAGCATGCGGGCGATGGTGGAAAAATGCGAAGGCCTCGGCGTCGTCTTCAGAACGATTCCCGCGCTAACTGACGTGGTTGAAGGCCGCGTTAAGGTGACTCAATTTCGTGAAGTGGACATAGCTGATCTATTGGGCCGTGAGTCTGTGGTATTAGATAATCAAAAAATTGGTCAACAGATACGCGGGCAAGTGGCGTTGGTCACCGGCGCGGGGGGTAGTATTGGCTCTGAAATGTGCCGTCAGATTGCCGAGTTTCAGCCTAGTAGGCTCGTCTTGGTAGAGCGATCTGAGAACGCACTATTTGAAATCGATCGAGAGCTACGCGACCGTTACACTCATTTAGATATTGAGCCTTTTGTGGCTGACATTGCGGATCGTGAGCGATTGGATAGTTTGTTTCGTTATCACAAACCAGCGGTTGTATTTCATGCGGCTGCGCATAAGCATGTTCCCATGATGGAACGTAATGCCGGTGAAGCGATCAAGAATAATATAGTCGGTACGAGCACCGTGGCTGATGTGGCGATCGCTAATCACGTTAGCCGGATGGTGATGATCTCGACGGATAAGGCCGTTAATCCGACGAGTATCATGGGGTGTACGAAGCGTGTTGCTGAGATGTACGTACAAGGTTTGACCAATTGTGGCCAAACGGAATTTATAACGGTGCGGTTTGGCAATGTGTTGGGCAGTAGCGGCAGTGTGGTTCCCATTTTTCGTGAGCAGATATTACGTGGTGGGCCGATCACGGTGACGCATCCTGAGATGGTACGTTATTTTATGACGATTCCTGAGGCCGCCCAGTTGGTGTTACAGGCTGGTGCGATGGGCAAAGGTGGCGAGATTTACGTTCTTCATATGGGCGATCCGGTGCGCATCGTAGACTTGGCGCGGGATATGATTACCTTGAGCGGCTTGCGCCCTGGCATTGATATTGACATTGTTTTTTCTGGTACGCGCCCTGGTGAAAAACTGTTCGAGGAATTGTCTAACGAAGGCGAGCACATCGGAGACACCGCGCATGCGAAAATAGGGGTGTGGAAGCATAGACCGGAAAATTTCGATGCGGTTTGCGCAGGGATAGCGCAATTAACCAAACTCGCAGATGGGGGTGATTTTGAGGATATTCGCCGGGTATTATCTAGCATCGTGCCCGAATACGACTACGAGAAAGAGATTAGTTCGCCTACCGCTGGTAAATCTGCGGCTACCCCAACAATCGTGAAGTAGATGCAGTCGCCAATTTCTGTTACACCTTGACCTGCAGGGCTATCGTTTTATTTGAGTAAGTTGTCGATCTAAACGGAGATGCTCAAACGTGTTTGAAAGTTTAATAGAAGTTTTCCCGTGGGATTTGCATGACGGGGATATTGAGCGCGTGTTGGATCACTTACAAGGTGAACTAGGGGTAGAGTCGCTGGTTATTCCGCTTATGACCGCCCCCTTATCGCAGCTACGAACACGGGATATTCGTCCGCGTGTGTTTCGAACGCGGGGCGGTGCTTTTTTTCATCCCGACGAGGATTTCTACCAGGCTACGCGATGCAAGGTGGCTGTTTCTTCTTGGTTGAAGCAGCGGCGACCAGTTGAAAATACGCTGCGCGTTTGTACCGAACGTGATATGGCTGTGCGCGGGGTTGTTTCGCTCATGCATCAGCCTCGCATTGCACGACGCCATCCAGAATTCGCGGTGAGGAATGCGGTCGGCGATTTATCCACAACATTTTTGTGTCCGTTTAATGCGGATGTGGAATCGTTCGGTGAAGCGGTGATGGCTGACGTTTCCTCTCGCGTAGGTATTACAGGAATCCATCTTCTTGATCCAGAGACATGTACGCATCGTGGAGTTGGTTGGGATATGTCTTCCTGGCAGGTGCTCGGGCCATATACGCAATTTTGTCTTTCACTCTGTTTTTGTGAATCGTGTTATCAGCGCGCACATGGCACGGAGTATGATTTGGAAAGAGCACGTCAGAACGTATGTTCGCTGATTGATGATGCTATTCATTCAGCAGACCAATCGCCCGCAGACTGGCAGGCTAAGGTTGCGGACAATGCTGACTTAATGAAGCTACTTCAGTGGCGGTCGTTGGGGCTAGCCAGTGTGTTGTCGCGGTTGGTGGAAGCGTCCAAAGTGGGGGTATGGCTCGACCGTGGGGCGCAAGATCGCGAAAGTGTTTCGGGGGTTTCGGAATGGCCCGCAGTGTGCGGCGTGGTCGCGGGCATTGGCTCGGTCGAAGAACTCGGGGCATTAGACGTTACTCAGCTTAGTAAATTGTGTATGCGGGTCGGGCTTGATGTGCGCGGCACGGATTTAGTTAGCCTATTAAAGCAAGCGAGTTCTTCGGGGGTAATGTCGGCCTTGATTGGTAACTATG
>JAJDDW010000003.1 GCA_029260115.1 Phycisphaerae bacterium
GAACCAGCCCATCATGGGCCGCACGTGGAGCTATGACGCGCCGTGGGATTTGTACGCGATGTCAATGTTCAACACGACGACGTCGCTGTCGGAATCCCCATTGGTTCCGGGCCTGATTTATGCCGGTACGGACGACGGAATCATCCAGGTGTCTGCCGATGACCTCGCGGATAGCCTCGTCGGGACGTCGTTGGTCGGACTCTCGGTCGCAGACTTCTCGATCTTTGACGAGTAAATCGTGCGTAACTTCTTTGGCCGCCGGCACGTCCTTGCGTGCCGGCGGCTTCTTTTTGTTAATGGCTGCTATGCACCCGATTGTAATAGAATCTGATAAAGTTTGTGGCCAAACTTGAATAGTGAAAACACAATTCAGTTCTAGTGAGTGTGGAGAGCGTGCTTCGTGCGAATACATATTCAACTCTCATTCACCTCATTACGCTACGCCGGCGGTTGATGTCCTGTAGGCGGAAAGACTGACATAACAAGTGTTACAACTAACAGGAGTTGGCCACGTTGACAGCGTCCGGTTTTTTTATATTGAGTGCAGGTAAGCTCTGGATCCAGAAAACGGCAACAATAATTCGTGAATTTTTCTGTGGGAGTATCTTGTGCTTTGCGTATGTATAGGTGGAGCCGGAAGCGTAAGCCAGTCCCAGCGATTGTTGTCCACTGTCAGAGCTAAGGGAATAAGAAGATGATCACTGCAAGAAAAGCCAGATCGATACGACGTGGATGTAGGAAGCGAAGTCAACATCGAGATGGGTTGGGCGTTAGTGAGTTATTTACGGCTCCTACTTCTCAGGCTGCGATTATTGTGTCATCAACAGACTATCGCTTTAAACTTTATCTATTGGGGTTTTCACATATACCAAGACTAGGGGCAAACATCAGGCATCATGTAGTTAAATGGGACTAGGGACTAATTGATTAGATGGAGAATCTTCATATTGTTAGCACGCTGAAGATGAAGATCCATTCGATACATGCGGTTGGAAGTTAGTCCTCCCTCTCCCCTAAACTTTATCCATTGAATTGGCGTAGAATCCGGCACTGGACTCTGTAGGCTAGAGAAATGACTATTCATGGAGTCAATTCTAACGATTGAATGCCTGTTTCTGTATCCATTATCGCTAATTGAGCTAGTGAATATATGAAACGAATATCGAGCGGTGCATAGAAAAAAAATTCTTGAATTCGCAGTGACAATATCGTATAATGAGCCCCTAATCAACTGTACAAGTCACTAACAATGATTGTTGGAATCGGCACGTGCAAGATCGATAGTTGATGCCAGTATTTAGGGTGCCAGTGTCAATTCAGTTGATTAGAAGTTTCAGTGAATAGCCCACACGAGATTGACAAGGGATGTTCGAACAGGAGGAGGACAGATGAGTAAGACACTTTCGTATCTATTGGTTGTCATGGTATTGCACTGCTCGGCTTCTTTAGCTCTGGGGCAACGCGTTTTTCTAGTGCCCTCTGGTGACAGTCCATTGTTATATACATCAGGCAACACGGTTGTTGCGTTAACCTCCGATGACGTTCAAGCTGGTAACTTCACACTTACGTTTGATATCTACGCGGACGATTTCAGTCTGCCCACTAAAGTATTTGGTTATCAAATCACGTTACATAATGCCGTGGGCGGTACGACAGGTACCATTGAACGTAGTGGAATCACTCTCCCCATGATCAATAGTTCTCGTTCGGAATACATATTTGCTATGCCTTCGGGGCCGACTGCTACTTATGTACACAATCCTGCCCTTGCTGAACCTGCTCAACTGGTTGGCGGTGTAGGGCTTGCGGGTGATTCGAGACCATTCACCGCGCCGGTGTACCTAGGAGAAATAACTTACACGTTTACGGCTGACGCTTTCGGAAGCTTTACCATCGACTTTATAGATGCTGGCACGACGGAAGGCACATCGAAAACTGTATTCGCCGATGATGGTATGAGCCTCATAGCATTTACGGCCGACGGCGTTGCCATCAATATTACTGAGCCCAACAGCGAAATCCCAACGGTCTCTGACTGGGGTATAGTCGCTTTGACTTTGTTATTGCTAGTCGCTGGAACACTAATCATACGTCAACATAAAGGTTTGCAAGTGATGTGTGTGTTATTGTTGGTTGGTGCGATCGGGGTAGTAGGATCTACTGCGTTGGCATGCTTACCCGCCGACCTGAATGGCAGTGGCAACGTAGGTTCCGACGACATTGACCAACTTACAGCAGCTTGGGGCCCCTGCGTGTCCTGCCCAGAAGACTTGAACGGTGACGGCGAAGTTTCACTGCTCGACATGTTAGCCGTGCTCGCCGCGTGGGGTCCAGTGGACCCTTTTCCTGCAGAATACGAGCCTGGTACATGGTCTCCTTCGCTTGTCGCGTTGGGCGAAGGACCACGCGCTGGCGACGCGAACCCCATGGTTAGTGTCTATGGTTATAGCGGTGAATTCTATCAGTCGACTGTTGATCATCAGATCCAAAGTCGCGGGTTTAACTTTGTCTGGAGTCGCAAGTACCGATCGAGACTCAGCGCAACTACTAGACAAGGCTATGGCTGGGATTTCTCGTATAATATTTTTGTAGAAGTATCTGGTCTTGACTTGGTTTTGCACGATGGCAATTCTCGTGTTGATACGTATGAGAACCAGGGTAATGGCACGTGGTCCCGCGACGAATTTTTCCGCGAGATCACTAAAAACATGGACAACACCTACACGGTTGAGTTTGCCAATAAGGGCACATGGAATCTCAACGCACTCGATGGCTCTCTAGCTGGGGGCAAGATCGCCAGCATCGTCGACCGTACAGGCAACACCATGACATTCGATTACGATGGCGGAGGACGTTTGATTGGCGTCCACGACACACTCGACATCGTTTCATCACTAAATCGTGTCGTTACGATTGCTTACGATGGCAATGGTATGATTTCGACGGTTACCGACTGGTCCGGTCGTGAGATTCGATATGAATATTATGACGGTTTCGAAGCGGGCGGCAACGCAGGAGATCTCAAATCTGTGAGATCGCCACTAGTCACTGGAAATAGTGGCACTAATTTTCCAAATGGGAAAACTACAACATACACATACTCTACGGGTTTCGCAGATGAGCGACTCAACCACAACTTACTCACCATCAGCGATGGGCGTGGCCAAGTCTATTTGATCAACAAATACATCAATGTTACTGATGCTTGCGCTGTCGAATTCGACCGAATCGAAAGCCACCATTATGGTGATACTGGTGATACGCTTAACATCAACTATGCACCGACACTGGTCTGCTCTGGTACGTCTGCGACGATAAACGACCGCGTCGGCAACGTTAGCATCTATTGCTACGACGTTCAAAATCGGATGACCGATAGACATGAGTACACTGGGCGAGCCCCTGATGCCGACTCGCTGACCGACTTCGTCTTGAGCTTCAACACACCGACACCGGCCAGCCGAGTTCGACCCGCCGACCCTGCAATCTACGCATCGCATTGGATGTACAACGACGATTCCCTAGTCTCTTCGATTACTTATCCAAACGGAAACTCGGTTGAGTACACTTATGATCCAGCTGCTGCTCCACGAGCTCGAGGCAACCTTTGCAAAATTCGTCAGATCGATTGTCCGCTTATCGATTGCCCACTTAATGCATTTACAGATGCGGATATCGTCACTCTCTTCGAATATAATTCCGGCATCAACACCGATCATAACTTTGTGACGCGTCATGTTGACGGCAGGCTCCACGCGACAACGCACCAATACGACGCCGAGGGCAACCGCACTCAAACGCGGCATCGTATCACGTCTATCGTCGAAAACTGGGAATACAATTCATTTGGACAGGTTACTGCTCATGTGCTTCCCGATAATGATTCCACCGGTCGACGTCGCGATGAATTCAACTATTTCGCTATGGGCGCTTCTGTAGGCTATCGACAGAATGTTGTGGTCGATGCAGGTGGTACAAATCTAACGACCACCTACAGCTATGATAGCGTCGGCAATGTTACAAGCATGACCGATCCGCGTGGTAAGACAACCACATTCGAAGTCAACCAGTTAAATCAAATCGTTCGAACCACATCGGCTGAGGTGACTGACGGTTCCGGCATACAATATGATAGAGTCGCGTATTACGATGCGAACAACAACGTGGTACGTGTGGACGTTCAAAATAAGAACGAAGCTGGCACATTGTTGCCCAACGAGTACTTCACTACCCTATACGAATACGACGTGCTCAACTTCGTCACCAGATCGTGCACGGAAGACGGTAATCACATTGGCATCCCAGGACCACTAGACCAGCCCACTTGCGTTGGCGTTGGGATGCCGACCGATAAATTCATCACAACGGAATACGTCTACGACGCTAACCGTAACAATATTCTCACTCGTTCCGGTGAATCGGTAGAACATCGCCAAGACGACAACGCAGTTCGCGCCATCTGGGACGAGCGTGACAAATTGTTCCAGGTCACCAGCGGCCTCGACAATAGCGATCCTACCGCAAGTGTGTCAGGTAAATCGTCGACGCAATATGACTACGACGGCAACGAAAACCTAGTCGCCACTCGTTCGGGTATCGAAGATGGCGCACACGCGACAGCAACAACCGTGGATGGATTTAACCGGACCAGGATTTTCAAGGATGCACAAGGTAACAGGAGGATCTTCGAATATGATGCCAACAGCAATCTCTGTTCCACCCGCCTCATGGGTGAGTTGATCGATATTCCGGGCGACGTCGACAACATTAGGCTCAGTGAATCGAACATGATCTACGATGACATGGACCGAATGACCGACACCAACATCGATTATTTCGATCCATCGACACAAAATGCGATCGGCGACGGACTACAAAGCACCCAGATCGTGTATAGCCGTACGTCCCAAGTCATCTCCGTGACTAATGACAATGGTAACACAAAGACCACAACGCTCGACACGGTAAATCGCCCTAGCACGGTGACAGACGCTGTCGGTAACACCATAACTTATGGATACGATGAGAACTCCAACATCACGTCGCTCACCTCTAGCGAAGCATCATTGTTTGCGGTTACGGGGTTCGACAGCTTCTCGACAGCGTTCGCGTACGACAACCTCAATCGTCGTATTCAAACTACTGACAATAAATCCAATACCACGACCAATGGTTACGACTCTCGCGGGAACCGATTATTGCATGTTGACGCACTCGGCAAGGAATCTCGTTACTCGTACGATGGCATTAATCGGCACGTCTCGACAATACACGATATGGACAGCGACGGCGCCGATGGCGACGGAGTGGACATCACAACAACTACAACGTACGACGACAATGGTCGAGTTACATCAACGGTTGACGACAATGGTAACAAAACGCGATATGCCTATGACAACCTTAATCGACGAATCGTCATCTCTATGGCTGACGAGACGTTAGAGCAGGTCGGCGTAGGAGCGGTTTGGACACTTGGAGTCGGCAATCCTGACTTGACTGGTTTTACCCGCGGGTACAACGTACACCATGTGCCGATTACCAAGACCGATGCTAACGGCACCCAAGTCACTAACGCGTTCGACAGTCTAAACCGACTGACCGGCGTCACCGTAGACATATTTGGCCCAGGCGTTGCCAACACGACGACAACCGAATCGTTCGCCTACGATGGTCTTTCGCGTCTTGTTAGTGCAGAAAACAATGGCTCGTTAATGACGCGAACGTATGACTCGTTATCCAACCTGTCGCGTGAGACGCTTAACTACGACGCGCCGTCGTTCGGAGCCGCCAATAATGAAACCGTGATCTTTACACGCGACGGCGTAGGCAATGCCACCAGCATCGAATATCCCGGTGCACGATTGCTGACCAACACGTTCGATGCCTTGGAAAGAGCCGAAACAATCATCGACGGCGCCACTACCCTTGCGACTTTCAGTTATGCCGGTCCCAACCGTTTAGAGCGTATTGTTCGAGCCAACGACACTCGATCGACCTACAAATACGATGGCGCTAGTGGCGTGGCTGACCCGTCGGGCGATAGTGGTGTGAAGCAGGTCATCACCGCCCAGCACGAGAAAATCGGGAGCCCTGGGTTTCTTGACAATCGCAGTTTCAAGTGGGACGCCGCCTACAACAAGACGCAGCGCCGCGATCTTCGAGCCATGGTGACACATGGTTACATGTATGACGACATGTTTCGGCTCACGCAGGCAACGGTAACCGAGTCGGCTATTATTACGCGCGACACTACATACAATTTGGATGGTGTGGGCAATCGCAGCCTAGTCACTAGCAATCCAGACCCAGACCCTGGCCCTCATGTGGGCTCTTATATGCAGTTCAACACTTTACCGAGTCCGGGCGATGCCCAAGTCAACCAATACAGTACAACGCCGGCCAATTCGAGAGAATATGATGCCGCCGGTGATATGACGTCCCTAGATGATCTGGATAATCAGCGGGACGTGACTTACGACTACCGCAATCGGATGGTGCAGTTCTCGCGTGATGACGGATTGCGTCATGCCTACACGTATGATGCCCTTGGCCGACGCAGCAGCAAAATTGTTGATGTCGATAGTTTCTTCGAGCCGGTAGAAGAAACACGATTCTTCTATGCAGGCAACCAAGTGATTGAAGAGCAGGATGCAGGGGGAACTACCCTGGCGAGTTACGTCCACAGGCTCTGCGATGGTATTGACCTCGATAACATCATGATGGACGGTCCATATTCGATGCAGCGCGACGGCACAGACTATTACCCGCTGAAGGATGACATGGGAAATGTCATGACATTGACGGCCGATGACGGCACGGTTGTAGAGCGATATACCTATGACGACTACGGAAGCACGAGAGTTTTTGACGGCGCCGATCAATCAATAAGCGAATCGGCCTTTGGCAATCCGTACCAGTTTCAGTCGCTGAGGATTGACAACGAATCAAATTTGTACCTCGCCGGCTCGCGTTATATGGATTCTACGGCCGGGAGATTTCTGTCGCGAGGTAGCGATGATGGACTTGGCAACCGCTTCACCGCTGGAGCTAACAATCTGTGGACGAATGGGGTACAGACCAATAACATCGGCGATGTTACGTATCTTATTGGCTCCGGCTCGTTTGCCTCGGAGAACCTGCCAGGCCCCTGGTTCAACAGCTACGAAAGTTGGGTTGGGGTTAGCGGCGGTGGCGGCGCGGGTGGTTATTCGAATTCGTTGCTCGATGCCAGCTTCCTGTTGGGCTTCATGCCCAGTCCGAATGTGTTCTCGCTTTGCGATGGAGTTGAAATGCCCGATTTCATACCCGTGCCGAATCAACCTGGTATTTCCGTGCGTGGCTCTACGAATTCTTTGGTCGATGGGCTCGCAATACTGAACTTTATCAACGGCGCGACTGCACATAATAACGAAAACCTGCCGGGCCCCTGGTTCAACAGCCAGTCAGAGAGTTGGGTCGCGAATGGTCCCGCCGGTCGTGGCGGCGACCAGCAACTTAACGAAGACTTTCCCGTTGGCGAAGTGTCGGACGAGGAACCCGGTTTTATTGATGAAAACGACTGGCTTGAATTTCTCGACAGCGTATTCCCAGAAGAACCCGAAACAAATGGTCAAACAGGAGAGACACACAGCACAAATACAGCAGAATCCACAAATGATGGCAAGATTTCAATAAAGAAACCAGGAGCTCGCTAATGGAGTGCGGCAATGCATCTGATGTCACGATCATCATCAATGCGATCGGCGAAGGCGATGAAGGCGCTGAAATCAAATTGATAGATCTCGTATACAAAGAACTCCACCGCATCGCCGAACCGATGATGCGTGGTCAGCCTTCCGGGCACACGCTACAAGCCACAGCGTTGGTGCATGAGTCTTTTCTGCGCCTACTGCGTGGTGATACTCTAAAAAACCCCCGGAGTCGTGGCTATTTCTTCGGGGCTGCTGCAAGAGCGATGAGGCAGGTGCTAGTCGACCATGCGCGCAAGAAAAAGGCGATCAAGCGCGGCGGCGATATGGTGCGACAGTCATTGGATATGGCCGTTGACGATTTGGCTGTCGATCAATTAGACATCATCGCATTAGATGATGCCCTGCTGAAATTGGCAAAGATCGATAAGAAAAAACACGACATCCTGTCTTTGCGATTTTTTGGTGGATTGACTCATACGGAAATTGCTGCTTGCATGGACATATCTCTACGTTCTGTGGAAGACGGATTTCGAGCTGCCAAGAAGTGGTTACGTGTAGTTATAGGAGTCTGATGGTGACCGAAGATCGCGAATCGAAAATCCTCAGGTTGCTGCTCGAAGCACTCGAACACACCACCGATCGCGATGAATTTCTCACCAAGGTTTGCGAAGGCGATCCAGAACTTCGCGCAGAGCTTGATCGAATGCTGACGGCCGCTGAAACGGGCGATGCTAGTTTGTTCGATGCAATTGCGATCAATGCTAAGAATCTAATAGAAGGCGGCGGGTACATTTCAGATGGTAAGGAAACAAGCAGCTCTCGTCAGCATAGCAAGCAAACCGTACCGACGATCGAAGGATATAAAATTCTAGATGAGATGCATCGCGGTGGTCAAGGCGTCGTCTTTCAAGCCATTCAGGAATCAACGAAGAGAGTTGTTGCGATCAAACTATTGCTGGATGGTCGACTTGCTTCTGATATTGCTAGCAAACGATTCGAGCGAGAAATTGAGCTTAGCGCCAAGCTTCGACATCCCGACATAATTACCATCTTCGACTCGGGTGTAACGGAAGATGATCGCCAGTATTACGTAATGGACTTCGTGCCCGGCGTTCCACTTGATCGGTTCGTACGAGACAACAAGCTTTCGTTTGATGCGACGCTAGATTTGTTTTGTCGCGTTTGTGCCGCCGTTCAGTATGCACACAGTCGCGGGATTCTTCATCGTGATTTGAAGCCTTCCAACATTCTCGTAGACGAAAATAGCAATCCAAAAATACTCGACTTTGGGCTCGCTAAGCTGATCTCTGAGCCGATTGATTCCGAGATTTCACTAACGCAGCAGGTGATCGGCACGCTTCCTTACATGTCGCCCGAACAGGCGAAAGGGTTAACTGACGACATTGATACCAGAACAGATGTTTATGCACTGGGCGTCATTTTGTACGAGTTGTTGACGGGGCATTACCCGTATCCGGTTGCTGGGCAGATCGTAGAAGTGCTCAAGAACATAGTCGAGACGCCACCTACGCCGCCTTCGCGTCAATGGGACATCAAATCGGGCGTGCCCTCGCGACCTGGTCGTCAGTCTAAGGTCGGCAAATGCCCCGTTGATGCTGATGTACGGACGATTGTGCTGATGGCGTTGTCCAAAGAGCCGGATCGACGTTATCAGAGCCCAGGTGAGTTGGCCCGCGACATCGGGCACTACCTAGCAGGCAAACCGATCGACGCAAAGCGAGATAGTGCCTGGTACGTGCTTACTACGATCTTGAAACGGCATCGCGCGGCCGTTGTGTTTGGTAGTACTTTTCTTATCTTTCTTATTGTATCGGTTGTCGTCTCCACCACGCTGTGGCGAGGTGCAGAAACTGCTCGGGCATCGGAAGCGGCTCAACGTGCGATAGCTGAAGAGCGGTTGGTCGAGTCTGACGCGGTAATGGAGTTTCTGACCAACACTTATTCGCTGGTCGACCCCGATCTCCAATTCAAGGCGTTTGTAAAACCCAATCGAGGTACGAAACTGGTTGATGTGCTTGATCGAGCTTCATCGCGCATTGACGGGAAGTTTGACGAACACCCATTAGTGGAAGCCCGCATTCGCCGCACGTTAGGTGATGCCTACTACATGACGGCTCGTTACGATCATGCAGATGTTCACCTTCGCAAAGCGGCCTCCATTTACGAGACTGACGATCCAGCGGCAGCGGCATCCTGCTACCGGCGACTGGGCGATGCTGCATATTGCAAAAAGGATATGCGCGCCGCGCATAAGTCTTACGAGAAATCAGTTTCACTGAGCCGGGCGGCGTATGGCGACAACAATCTCGACATGGCACAATGCCTCAACGATCTCGGCATGATGGCGACAGAAGTAAAAGATTATGCTAAAGCAAAGCAGCTTCTGAGTGAGGCAAGAAGGATTCGCGAACGTTTGCCCGACACAGAACCATCGCTAATCGCTGAATCCGTTCACAACGATGCGTTGTTAGCACTGACGAAGGGCGACAGCAAAAAAGCGCTCTCGCTTGCCAAACAAGCGATGCAAATCATGCGTGACGCGTATGGACTTCGCAACTCGAAAAGCATTAGTCAACTAGAGAGTCTGGCATATTTCGAAGGTAAAGACGGCAAAGGGCAAGACGCAATCATTCATTATCAAGAAGCCTTGCAAGCAGCATTGGATCACTTTGACGGCCCCCACGCGGTGACTGGCACCATCATTCACAACCTAGGTGCTGCGATGTATGTGCAAAAGAATTATGATGAAGCGGCGCGACTTTTTCTCGAAGCCTTCGAGATGCGCAAGAGCGTTTTCGGATTGGACAACTCGCACACAGGCGATTCGTTGGCACGGCTTGCCGCCGCAAAGTCGAAACTCGGCGACTGTTCTGCCGCAATTTCCCTCTCGAAACAAGCGATTGACTTATACAAAAAAATCCTGGGTGCCAATGCTCCAGAAACATTGAATTGTATACGCAACCTTGGTCTTTTTCACTTCCGCTGCAAGGATTATGAAGCAGCGATCGTACTATTCACGATCGCGGTCGACAGTTACACATCTAACGGAGAACTAATATCCGCGGCAGATTCCGCTATCGATTTGGGCAACAGCTACATTCAAATTAATAAATACGATGAAGCCGAAAAACAGCTACTTCGCGCATTGGATCTATGTAAGAAAGGCAAAGGCGACTGTACGAGGAAGTTGGAATGGCTGGTTGAGTTGTATACTGCGCTGGAGAATGAGGAACAACGCGAGAAGTATCAAATGATGCTTGAGTAGTCACCATCAACACGACTTTCACGATGTTCCACAAATCGCCGCTGATACTAGAGGGTTTGTAACGGCACACTTAAGCTGTTGCTACAGCAATATCAATGTTGGCCTTCTCCCGCAAGTTAGATAGAGCAGAGCTAAATAAAACGCTACCATAGCAAACAGCCCTGCAAGCAGATTAGTGGCGATAGTCGTATCCGAGTGGCTACCAGGAAGTTCCGCTAACGCCTCAACGATTGATAGCCAGGTTCGATGACGTGGACTTCCTGTGCCAATGGATTCATGAAGGTCTTGTGCTACGATGGTTGCGGCGTAGAGGTCGGCCACTTGTTCTGCTATAGCTGCGTTGAGTCGACCGCTTACCGGTGAATCTATGACATAAGTTGCCAGCGCATGACGCCCGCCGGGTGTTGCCTCGGCTAGGCCATCGGCCACGTACGCCGAAACTTCTTCCGCGGACAGTTTGGGAAGCGTGCACGCTCGGATAGCACGACGTACGGGGTCAGGGTCCGCCGATAGAAGTCGTCGCGCATCGTACTTGTCGAGACTTGCGGTCTTCCACGATTCATTGTGCGCGATGAGCAGCTTACCGGTCTCGATCTTAATTCCCTGGGCCCGTTGCGGTAGGGCGTTGTACAGGGCAAGCCACGCCGAGTCGCATGGGTCTTGGGGGTAGTCAAGCGTACAGGCCGTGTGTACCGCAATAATGTTGCGGTACAACATCGTCGCTCGGCGACCGCTGAGTTGTAGACCCATCTGCTGGGTATAGTCCATGATTACACGAATGTATTCTGAGACAGCATCACCCAGTACCTCTTCGATGATGATTACCTGTTCGCGAATTTGAGTGAGTCGATGTCTAAGTGCCTCGCAGTCGTCGTCAGTAATGGGTTGCGCACTTGACCGGATAATCGATGCTCTATCTTGCTCACTTAGCGACTGCAATCTCGGTACTTCAATAATGAAGTTAAATCGATCTGCAAGCGCCGGGTCGAGTGGCTCACTACCTTCGTAGACATCCACATGCTCTTCTTCGTGGTCCGTAGCCGGAGGATTCATCGCCGCCCATCGGTGTCGGAGCTTTTCGAGCTTCATGCCTTGTATGCGTTTCTCGTGGATGATAGAGAAGAGGCGATTTTGCATGTCAGGTCGTGCTCGGGAAATCTCGTCCAGGAAGACTACCCCGGCCTCCCAGATGGAGGCCGGGGTCTCTACGAATTTCAGCTTGCCATGTTCATCGGGTAGGGGGTAGCCCACGAGGTCATCGTAGTTCAGTAGGCTCGTATTATAGTGCCGCCAGGTTAGCCCTAAGGCTATGCTGAGTCGGTTGAGTAGTAGACTCTTCGCCGTGCCATGCGGCCCGATGAGTAGCAGCGGCGATTCCATCGCCAGTGCCGCGAGTATGACAGGTTCGATAGGGTCCATGCCAACAATGCCAAGTCGCCGGAGAAGGGTAGGGGATGGTTTTTTGCTGCTAAGGCTTCCTTCGCAGCCTCTGCTTGTTGCGTGTTTTTTTATGGGGGCGATTGTTGTCATACCGTGGACTCCACGGCATCAGCAGCGGCGAGTGTTCTATGTAGAAAGCGTTGTAGCTTTCATTTTGCGTTACAGATTACTCTGCTTGTAACGCCACATCGATCCCTTTCGGGCTGCCTTGGCACCGTGACCTGCGGTTAGCGGGCTCGGTTGCCGGGCGAGACTTTGAGGCCGTCCCGCCGCTCCTGATGCCTTATTTTAAAGGTTTTCCTTGTTACCTTGTCCTGTGCCGTTGATCTGTCAGCTACGTCGCTAACAGGTCTGCGGGCATTTGCCACACGCACCAACAGAGGTAGGCCATCGAGTGTTTTGATAAGATTCGTGGAAGAATCTTTACCGGTTTTTCCCGGTCACATCGTTCCCTTTCGGGCTGGCCTAGGCACCGTGCTGAGGTCAGGAAGACCAGAGTCGGTTGCCGCCTGGGATGATAGTAAGCCTTCCCAAGCTCTTGATGCTCTAACTATTATGTCGGCTAGATTCGCAGTTGTCAATAGAAAAATTGTTACTGCAACATGAATTGATGATTTATGTTTAGTTATCTTCCGTGGTACAACTTGCGAGGGCAGGTCAAATTCCACAAGCTATATACCCAATCCGAGCCAACCTAGAATGCCTCCAGATTTGGCTTGTTTTTCTGAATCAATGTCTACAGTATCGCTTGCTTCTCCATCGATTACGTCGCAAACTCCATCTTCCAATGTAATATTCAATTCGATGTTGATGGGATTATGGAATACAGCCCCGATGAGGTTGCCTTGAAGACCATATCCGCAACGGTTGACTCGTGCACCAATCCATTTACTTAGTCCTAAGTCGCTGAATTCGCGGATATACATGTCTGTATGTGTTTCAAATTTCTGTTTCATCCAAAAGCCAATACCCAAGCCAGAAATGTTATGCAGCGTGATTGTGAATAAGTTGTTTTCATCTGAACAATCAAGAGTGGCTTCCAGTTGTAATGGAGCGTGAAATCGGGTGTTGTGTCGTTTACCCGCGTAAGGATCGCGACGGCCATACTCATTAGCTATATGGAGTAGTCGCTTGATTTCATCATGATTGGCCGATGATTTTGTTTCAATGCTTGTAGACATAACCTATCTTCTGTTTTAGATACATAATAACAGTGCAACATGCGAAACCTTTACATCTGAAAGTATATGTTATGTCGTTACCCATTAGCCAAATGATGGCATTCGCTGTGCGTTAGTAATCACCCTAGTTTCTGAATAAAAACCGCTGAATAGCTTCGCAAATGTAGTAGATTATTAGTCATCGAGTTGAATCAATATTTCTAGGTAACCTGCCCCTCATATATCGGTCCAGTTCCAGAGTTAGTATTCTGGTTGTTGACCCTGGATATTAAGGAGGTCAGAAATATGGCAAGAAAAAGATTTACGGAAAGCGCATCGGCACGATACCCTACGGCTACACGTTGGCCGACGACGGCGCGACGCTACTACCAAACGAATCGGAGCAATCCATAGTAAGCGAAATAACCGCCATGCGCGACAAGGGCTTTACGCTGCAACGCATCGCAACTGCACTAACAGAGCGAAGCATCCCCACCAAAGCCGGAAACAGTACGTGGCGACATCAGACAGTTGCTCAGATATTGAAGCGATGATTATTGTATGATTAATCATCAGTCGTCTTGGGCTGGCTCAGTTTTAGCCAGCTTCGCTCGCCACTTTTCAGCCTTGGCATCGTAGCCCTTACCAGGCTCGGCGGTGTGCCAGGCGTCGTAGAGTGTGACGAGCTTCGCTATGCACTTGGTTGTGCGGTCATGCTCATCCCCGAACCCCTCAGCCAGCAGTTTGTGGGCCTCGAGTAATGTCGCTTCGCCTTTGGCAAACCGGTTAGTTGCACCCTCCGCCTCGCCGAGCTTAGCTAGATAGTTTCCGAGCCATCGAGTGTTGGGCCCGGTCCAAGCCCGGCGGGCGGCTGACTCACCCGCGCGAAGTTCCTCTATAGCATCTTCGTACTTCCCAAGTTTGTTGAGCAGGTAGCCGATCCAGTTGAGCGATGATAGCGTGTACGAACTGTCGTCGCCCAGCACGCGGCGTCTGCCATCCAAAGCCTCGCGAAAGTAAGGCATGGCTTCGTCCAGCTTGCCCATCGACTGGAGCAGGGCCCCCATGTTGCTGATCGAAGTCAGCGTGTCCGGGTGGCTGTCCCCCCGGACACGGCGGTTGCCATCCTGCGCCTCCCTGTAGTAGGGCATAGCCTCGTCCAGCTTGCCCATCGACTTGAGCAGGAAGCCCATGTTGTTGATCGAAGCCATCGTATCCGGATGGTCGTCGCCCAGCACGCGGCGGCAGCCA
>JAJDDW010000021.1 GCA_029260115.1 Phycisphaerae bacterium
TAAAGACTTTCGTATAGCACGATAGGTAGTGTTAATTCTTGTCATTCTATCCTCAATTAGGCGAAGCCAATTATTGGATCGCTTTGCCCCACCCGTCGTACAAGCCATTGTCTGCGTGGAAATAGAAGTCCGTGCCGTCGATGGTTAGCACGTGTAAACCATCTGGTGAATCATCTCGCGTCAACAACGCTTTCGTCGATGTGAATCGATTTACATCTTCAGCGATTCGTTGCAAATTGTCGGCGATTTTTTCTGGTAGCGTTTGTTTTTCATGGGACGTATAGAACATGCGATGGCACGCCTTACCGTTTTCATCCTTCCAGTAAAATCTACTGTCG
Organism: Phycisphaerae bacterium; assembly: GCA_029260115.1. Lineage (GTDB taxonomy): Bacteria > Planctomycetota > Phycisphaerae > UBA1845 > UBA1845 > JAJRPG01. Next base: position 339 of record JAJDDW010000021.1, read on the forward strand.
CCGTTTTTCTGAATGTATTCATAATTACGCAATTCTACGATCATACTAGGCGTATACACTTCGATGTAGAGTTTCTCGGGGTCGTTTGCCACTAGTACGTTGGGTTGGATGATGGTCATGGTAACAATGGATCGCACTCAATCAGGCGACGAATCCTCCGTTGGGTTATCAGGATCATCTTGCGGTTTGGGAGCGGGGATTTGATAGCCAAAAAATCCAGCTAGAAATCGTATCATATTATGCGACTGAGTTGCGCGTGATATTGGATCAGATTCGCAAGCCGGAATAGGACGCCCTTCTACTCTCATCTGGTTAGGCTCCAGTACAACACGACCATTCTGCTCGGAATACCACTCGACGTAGGGATGGCTCACGTAATCCTGTGGCGGCAGCCCAGCAGTGATATCGCCCACAACACCTGTTTGTCTAGTGGAAAATTGGCTCATGTACGACCTGGCTTCGTCTTGATTGGCGTCTATATACTCCAATCCACTGAAATGGATCTTGGTCCCGCGAATATCCCGATGAAAATCACCTTCCAGCTTAAGCGTAACGTCTTCATTAAGACCCAAGTAACGCATCCATCCGGTAACCAACCGAGGCTTGGTATTATCCAAGATGCCTTCGATCAAATACTCATTCGGTCGCCAGGCCATTTACGCGCCCCCTCGCGACCGTTTTTTCATGTCATGGTGTTTCATTAACCATACGCAACTCAATCAGCTTTTTAAGGGTTCAACCGATTTGAGTGGCATGCGGCGACAGCTTGCTTCGATCATCTCCCGCAGTACTGAGAAAGTTGTAGAAAAAGAGACGCTAATGCAGCACAACCTAGTTACGCATTACAATTCCAAAAAATAAATGCCAGCTTTTTTGGTTTACATTATACTGACGCCGGGATGAAGGGGCACTTCCGGGTTGCTTATTTATTCAGAAATTCCGAGCATTCGAGCGCTTTAGATTTAATGGCGTGAGAGCAGGCTTCATCACATCGCTATGGTTGCAACAACAGTCAGTCGTAGATTTGATTAGTCAGCTTCTTGAGCAACGAAACAAGCGAACCAAAGTGTTTGATCTTAGCCGAATCGAACCGTTTTCGCGTGTAGTCGGACACTGACTGCGCAAACGCAACGAGCTCTGCTTCGGTTACATTAATACTTGAGTGTGCTCTTGTTGGCATGCACAGCGCTATGATTAGTCATTCTTAAATGTTGCGCTGGTCTGCCCGCGAACTAGAAGCAAGCTTATTAAATTAACATACAATCTTTGCTGGATGGTTGAAATCTGAATTATTGGAAGCATCAAGCAATCCGCGTTGTGGCTGAAAGTCATCGGCAACGATGGCCTAGGCGCTTACTCAATTATCGAAATTTTTCGGCCTGTCAGAATCATTTATAAACGTGCAAAGCTCATTCGAAAAATGCATCTCTATTCGATTACGAAAGACCATCTCGAGCACCTTCAACCTACAGCGAATAAACAAAATCTATTCGTTGAATTAGATCGCACTAGCGCAAATGCATCGGCCTTTAGTCAGCAAATCGTGGGTGATAGTCAATGAGTTACAGTTTGACAATAGGTTTCACCGAAATGCCAAAAGACTTGGCTAAATCGTTGTCAAGCATGGGATTCGTTCTTGATAAAACGATGTCAGCAAATTCCACGTTTCCGATCGAAGTGGAGTCATACCGTTTTTTTGACCACTACAAATCAAAAAGAGAAGTGCGTTTTGTTTACCATAACGGTAAATATCAGGACCATGCCGAGTCCTGGCAAGGCATCGTTGACCAACCTGAAAAAATAGTAGCTACTGGCAGCGTCGATACCTATATGGGCAGGAATGATTTCGATTTAAAAAAGCTGCACCAAATTGCTCGCTATATTCGGGATCGCTTTCACGCCATCCTGTACGACCCGCAATCGGGACAGCTCATTGTGGATTGATATTGAGTCGACTCGATGTCACGGTTCCTCTACCTTATGTCAAAAGCTAAAGTTTTATAAACTATAGCCGCTATAGCGATTATAGCATGACAACCATTCAAATTAGCGAAGAAACCAGAGATCGCCTCAAATCTTTTGGCGACAAGGGTGACACGTACGAAGATATTATTAATTACATCCATGCCCTCGCAGTTAAGGAACAACTTCGAGAGTTTCTCATGTCGTCTAAGCATACAATTTCGCTGGAGGAAGCACGGCGCCGGCACGAGAAAAAATGGTCCAAGTCGAAATAGCCGAAAGCCTCTTTGCAGAAATCGAATCTACATTCAAACGTGAATCTTCAAAGGTGCTGGATCTTATCGAATCTCTCAAATACAACCCGCGCAAAGGTAAACCGCTAGGCGTGATTGGGGGAATTGTTATCAAGGAGATACGTTATAAGTCATTTAGATTTTTCTTCCTTGCTGATAGCCATAAAATCAAGTGTCTTGATGGCAGCGATTTATCTAGCCTATTGATTCGCTTTGTCCGCATGTCTTCCAAGAAGCATCAGCAACAGACTATTGATGAGATTAAAACAATACTTCGAAAAATTGGACCCATTGGATTTCAGTAGGTGGTGACCACATGATCCAGGTTCAGGATTGAGTCCCCGCTACAACTGCTTCAACTAGTCGATCATTGCAAATCACGCCAATTCTTGCAAGAAGACAAAGATTTGATATACGTATACGGATGCCTCATGAACATAATCAGACCGAGAAGACAATGTGGTCTGGTAGGATCTTGTCAGTTCAGCCACGAATTCGATTAACACGTTCGTTCAGTGAAAGCAGCCACTCGTACCTCGGTTATATTCTCCGCGTCGACGGTGAGGTCGGTACATTGACTAAGGAGTTTCTCGTTGGAATTGGCAAGGCAGCTCAGGCCAAACATGAGTTTCAAGCTGGAGACATTGTACGGGGAGAGTGTTTACCGGTTGCAGATTCTAGGATTGAACCTGCAGAATACTACAAGGCCAGTAAGCTCAAGGTTCTTGACCGATGCAATCACAAACTCCTCGCGCCACCCCCCTGGCTGGGGATTCCAATGAATCTAGAATCGTACCGTCAGCGCGGCCATCGAAGGCTCAATGCACGCACCTATGCCAACAAGTGCAGCCATTGTATCTGGGGCTGTCGTATGACAGTCGAAATGATCATCGATCAATGGAGGCCTCAAAAACGTAGGTATCGCATTGAGACGTTTTGCTATGGTCCCAAGTCGTGTGCATTCTACAAACCGGGTCCGACACGCAAGGTGCCGGGGCGTAATGGCATAACGTGGGATGAAGAAAATTGGGTGGATGATGATGCCACCTCCTATCGGAGTCCGGACGAGTGATGGGTGTTTACAGGCAACAATATATTTTTCAAGCTTCGCCGTTGCCAGCGATTCATGGATGGCCCTGAGAAATGTCTTGACGGTTCGTTTCTGCGGTTAATGGTTTCTAAGCATCCTCGGATAAATCATCAACAAAATTTGGACCCTTGACGCAGGTTAATAGCGCGTAAAACCGAAGTAAATTCAACATTCACAACTAATCGACTTAAGAGCTGCATTTTTGAAGGAAAGTCTTAAATAGTTCAATGCCGTTGAGTCAATACAGCACGCGACTATACAATGGGCTATACTCAGCCATCGACCGTGGATTGAATCTTGATACGGACTGGATGGACACGCCCAAAAAGTGGAAAAAAGGAACCAAAAGGTTCATTGGCCTTCGGGGTCATTGACCAAAAAGGTTCCCTTTTCCGCGATTTCGGACATAGCGAAAATCGGTTGGTTCGTTATATAGGCTTGTGTGCTTACAAAAGCATGACAATTAAAAGCTGTTACGAGGTTGCGAAAAAGAAGCTTCTTACTGAGCCAGGCATCTGCGAGCCTAACAGGGCGCTCTTTACCCGTTTCTTCGAATATTTGGAATACAAGCTCAAAAGGTTGAATCGGCTCGCCGAATTAGACGAGGCGTCATACAAGACTCTCTCGTATTACATCTACCGTCTCCGTACGGTTAATCGATGGTTTGAGAATAAGCCTTGGGTTGATTTGACGAAGGAGGACATCAAGGAAGTCTATGATGGCGTAGAGGACGGAAAGATCCGGACGAAGAGCGGAAAAATCTATCGTGGCACTGAAGCGTATTTTAGGCGGGTGATGCGAGGTAAACCATTTGATCTTGCGGGCAAACGCGAACTCGCACGTTCTGTAATGGAATTCTACCAGCCCAGGTCTCAAGGCGACGTACGATTTATCCGAGAACCTACATTCCGACAAATCATTGGCGTCGTAAGAAAACCCGAGCACAAGCTCCTACTGTGGCTTGCGTGGGACATCGGCGAGAACGGACATTCGTTGCTCCAGCTGCGCAAACGTGATTTTTCCAGGCAAGTCAATCGGGAAACTGGCCAAGCTGAATATGTGATAAACTTGCAACCAGAGATCCTAAAACGTAGCCGGACGCCGCGCGCAGAGGTGACTAACTATGCCGAAACAGTCGAATTGCTCGATTTTCTACTCGGCCAGATGACGGACGATCAGCTCTTGTTTTCGTTTGGTCACCGTATGGCAGCAAAGGCGCTGGATCGCGCAGTCCGTCTTACGGCGGCAACCTGTATTCCGGGCGGTCAAAAAGTAACGCTCAAAGATCTACGAAGCTCGATGGCATGCGATCTTCTTTCCAAGGGGTGGACGACGGATGAAGTCAACTACCGGCTTGGCCACAAGCCGAGTTCTCGAGAGATTGACAAGTACGTCAGCTGGCTTGCCCTAGATCAAAGAAGACCCAAAAAGCGAATGTTCGACTCGAATCTGAACGACATCCAAAACGAACTTGAGGAATCTAAGCGTCGCGAAAAATTGACAGCGGATAGATTACGACGTCAGCAGGAAGAAATGGACTTACTGAAAGAACAATTGGCGGGCATCTCTGAGATGGTTAAGAAAACAACGAATTACACGGTCGGTGTTTCAAAGGTTCACGAAAATATCAAACAACGTCTAGCTCTGAAGGAAGTCTCGGAAATCAGTTGATAGTTTATAAATAGGATTACATATCCGTATTAGTGGAAAAACCTGATTGCATGGAAGACGAGCGAATTCTTATTTTGATAGGCGTGGCTAAGGCGTTTTCGGGCAAAGCCGAAGAATTACTCGGTGAAATTCGACAAATGCTAGATAAAATGGTTGCGGAAAGGTAATAAACATGTCGTGAAATATTGAGTAATTGTATAGAATCCTAACATGTGATGTGTCGCAAAACGATGCACCACTTAAATATGTTAGCCTTGGCTCTTTTGACTTATTCCCATTTCTGTATCAGTAGTAACGAGAAAAACGGAGTATTCACCGATCAAATTCTTCTAGCCTTCATCGACAAATTCAGGGGGGCAAATGAAAGTGCTCAAGCTCGCCAAGAAGATGACGTGTCCCATATTTGGGGCTTATCCATGAAAGGCTTGTTACACAACCCGTTACTCAATGTGAGCCATTTCCGTTTCTCTCCGCTTTCTGGCACTGTTTTTAGCAAGGACTTGGGCCCGGGAGCGCGCAGCTTAACTGGCAGACCACATCGCAGGGTCCAAAGCCTCGTCTACTGAATTCTGAATCTCATCCGTACACCAGTCCGGGCTAGTTCTCTCGAACGACCCAATTATCCATTCGTGCTGCCGCATGTGGCGGGGCACATGATCTCTTCCGGTGCGGGCGGCCCAATTATGTCGAGGTCTGAAGCCGCTTCAACAAGCAGCAGCGACCATAAGCCCTTCGGGCTGGCCCGTTTCCGAACAAGATATTTGACATTTTGATCCACCACCCGGTCGTGGTGGCGGATCATCCGTGTAGTTCACATCTTTCTTCCAAAGCACATAAGCAACACGACAGAGCTCGTGGGCGACTGTGATGTAGCCACGATTTCGGTTGCGTTTCCCACTATCCGTGTGCCGATCAAAGAGCTTCCGGAAACGTCCGCCACGTTTTACCGCCGAATGAGCTGCTTCGATCCAAGCCCACTTGAGCGTGCGCCGACCCACACGTCCCACATGCCGACCTTTCGGCACCTCATCATCTTCATCGCCGCTGTCATAGCCCCGCGGTGCCAGCAAACAGTACGAAGCCAAGTGTTTCGCACTACGAAATCGTTCGATGCATCCGATCTCAGCGAGAATCGTGTAAGCCAAGATCCAACCTAATGTCATGAAGAGGCTGTCCCCGGTACGCTTTCGCGTACGTGTATGACGGCGTTGTTTCGCGCCAACGTTTACTTTTTCGGAGGACAGCCATGATTACTATAGGAATGGATGTGCACGTTCGCAACTCTTATCTTC
>JAJDDW010000022.1 GCA_029260115.1 Phycisphaerae bacterium
AAAATTCGACATGCGTATCGCCGAGTACAAATGTCCTTCGCCCCACAGCAGGCTCTAGCAAACTGGTTATGCTCCAGTCTCCAGACTCATTAGCACCTATACCAAAGTTTCCCAGAGTATGACGCATGCCACCAACCGCAAACGCAATCGCCCCCCGGCTAGTAATCGTTCCACGCCATTCAGGCTTTGGTTGATTACGATCAAAACGAGCGTTAAAAGAAGTATAATCGGAAATTGGAAAAGTTAATTTGGTTGTACCTACGATACTTGCCTCACCAGACTGATGAGAAACAATATGAACGCCATGTTGCGCAAGGAGTTGGGTATCTAAATCTATGTCTACAGAACCAGTATCAATGGCTAACGATACAACCGGCGACACAGGCAGATTATTAGCATCCGCTTGACCATCGCCTGCCTTCACGGCAGTAACAAATAAACTAATCGAAACGCATATCGCGCTACATAACCGTAGCCTTACGAATCGTCGGTTGGCCCGAGACAAATTCAACCTTGGTAACGATGCCATTCTGTTTTCGCGCTTATACTGCATATTTCCCTTACGAATGGCAAGGCGGTCTAATGTTGTTCAACCAGCCTACGAACGAACGAGGTGAGCGCCGCTTCTTTCCTCTCACCTGAATCTTTAATCAACATATGTCCCCGCTTCCCCATGCTAGACACCCCACCAGTGTATCAGCCTGGACTTCTGATTACAAGGATAATCAGCAACATCTTTATAAGACGTAGAATTCGCAACCTCCTTCCTATAAAGGCTTTATATCAATCTGCCGCGTTTACCGTGTCCATTAGGTCGCATTTAATCTAGCTACATGCCACAAACTACAGTTACGATTGAAGTATATTTTTTTCATAGGGCTACGATTGGTTAGATAATTCTCGTTTGCCAATCATCCAACACCATTTCGGTCCAACACCCAAGGCGCTCGGCACAGGGCATCGGCCTTGTCACGTTCGCGCAACGCCGGTCTCGTTCGTGTTGACCTTCAACTGTCCACAGTTAATGATTGAGGTGAAGCTATGGCGATCTATATCGAAGTTACTGGAAGCAGCTACACTGTTACGGTGGTAAGCAACATGATGCGAACGATTAAAGAAATATTACTGCTAACTATAGCGAGCACTGCGATTGCGGTAGTCGCGAATTCAGTTCGGGCTAATCCTGCGATTAAAGGCCATCTGTCCTGGGACAAGGACTATTTCAAACGTGCGGTATTGACCGACAGTACACCTGTCGACACGACAACTACACCCGCCACCCCCCAAGCGAATCCGGTTGTCCAAGAGCCTCATATCAAGCATGACTTCCAACCCATTACCCACAAAGACGTGGCCGCACTGCTCGATGATCCGAATACACATGCCAATCTGAATATTTTCGTAGACGCCCGCAACGATGAAGCCTATGAAAAAGGTCATATCCCCGGTGCGATCCAAGCCGACCATTACGAGCTGGACTACTATGTGGAAAATTTACTGCAATTCGCCCCCTCAGCCGACAAAATTGTCGTCTATTGCAATGGGGGTAGTTGCGAAGACAGCGTGCTCATGTGCCAGGATTTGCTCGAACTTGGCATCGACAAAAGCGTGATTTATCTTTACGAAGGCGGCTGGAAAGCTTGGGAAGCTAGCGGCGCGCCCATTGAAACAGGACGATAAGCATACATTTTTAGGTACTGTAAAATGATCGCATGGTTTGATCAAAAACGACTTTCCCTCGCCTCAGTGATGCGCGTTTACTTGGGCGGTTACTTCATATATGCCGGCATTAATAAAGTGCTCGATCCCGTCGGCTTCTTGAAGGCGATTCATCTGTACAATTTACTGCCGGAAACACCGCCCTATTTTCTGAACAGTACAGCCATTATCCTCCCCTGGCTTGAGATCACATGCGGCATCGCACTAATACTCGGTTGGTACGTCCGTGGCGCGGCCTCCATCATAGCTATTATGCTTTGCGTTTTCACGCCGGCGATTTTCTTAAGAAGCCTGGGGGCCATGCATGAGCAGAGCATCAGTTTCTTCGCTGTCGAATTCGACTGCGGCTGCGGCACGGGTGCGGAAATTATCTGGATCAAACTATGCAAAAACCTCGGTCTATTTTCACTGGCCATGATTACAGCATTATCGAATTCGAGATATTTCGCCATCGAAGGATTGTTGTGCAAACGGGCCAGCTTATCTGGCGCAAGCTCGATCACCCAGTCTTCTAGCCCAAAATCATCCAAAGCCAATCCGGCTGTGGACCCTACAGCTTAATTCCGCTTGGCCTTGTCTCCTTTTCACAGCATTGACCAATGGACCATGTGTTCTTTATACAATTTTCCCCCCCTAGCCCTTGCATCCCGCGCGAAGTCTGAGGATCATACGCGCGAACAATCGCCAGTTTTTCAGGGAGGATTTGAACATGAAGCTAGCCCAACGCGCCATAAACTTAGCCGAGTCTGCCACCCTGGCGGTTTCTTCACAAGCGGCCAAGCTGCGGTCGGAAGGGGTCGATGTGATTGGCTTTGGTGCGGGCGAGCCGGACTTCGATACGCCCGACCACATCAAGCAAGCAGCCATAACTGCCATCCAGGAAGGCCAGACTAAATACGCTAAGCCCGCTTCAGGATTGCTAGCCACACGAGAGGCGATATGCGCCAAATTCTTACGACAAAATTCTCTCACTTACAGTCCCGATGAAGTCATGGTGACATCCGGCGGGAAAATGGCCATCTTTTTACTTGCCCACGCCGTCCTTGACCCCGGTGATGAAGTCGTCATCCCCAAACCCTATTGGGTTAGCTATCCAGAAATTGTTAAATTGGCTGGCGCGGTACCAGTGTTTCCCGTTGGCCCAGTGGAAAACGACTACAAACTTTCGCCAGACATTTTGGCCGCCAGCATCACCGACAATACGCGCATGGTCATCTTAAACTCCCCGTCCAATCCCAGCGGCGTCACGTACCATCCTGACGAGCTGAAGGCACTGGCCAGCATCCTTCAAGACCGCGACTTAATCGTCATCTCAGATGAAATCTACGACCAGCTTTTATATCGCGGCCAACAAACCATGAGCTACGCGGCTATCAATGACAAGTCGTATGCTCAAACTGTTACGATCAACGCGGCGTCCAAGACTTATTCGATGACCGGTTGGCGACTCGGCTATGCTGGCGGACCGGTCGAAATTATCAAAGCAATGAAAAAACTGCAAACGCAATCGACCAGTGGCGCTGCGACATTCAGTCAAGTCGCCCTTGCTACGGCGCTGAGCGAAGATCAGTCAGCCGTTGAGACCATGAGACGCGCCTTTGAGCAGCGTGGCCAACACATGCACAGTAGGTTGTCGTCATTGGCGGGTGTACGCTGCGCTGTGCCTACGGGCGCTTTCTATTGTTTCCCGAATGTTAGCGGCACATATAGCCAGCTTGGCGTTAGTGGGTCGATCGAATTTTCTAGCAAACTCTTAGACCAAACTGGCGTCGCTGTTGTACCGGGCGTGGCTTTCGGTCTGGACGAGCACGTTCGGCTATCTTTTGCGACCAGTATGGTAAAAATCGACGAGGGGTTAAATCGTATTGAGAAATTCGTTTCGGCATGATTAGAGAGACACAACGACGATCGCTTGTCTTCGGAAATATTGGTGATATTCTTCCAGATATTCAACGGCTTCAAAATGGCTGTCGGTCACTGGGCACATGGTCGCTAGGGCAGACGTGTCAACATTTAGCCGATAGTTTTCATGGATCCATCGATGGGTTTGATCTGCGGAATCATCGCATCAAAAGATTTTTCCTACACAAAAAGATGTTGCAGTATGCCTTAACCAAAGGCATACCAAAAAATTATACTGTCGACCCAAACTTAACGCCCAATGACGATGTCCCGCTTGATGATGCTATCCAGGCTCTCACATCAGCGATCGATCGTTATCAGAAGTACCAAGGTTTTTTGCACCCACATCCGCTGTTTGGAAAAATGTCTCGTGAGAATTGGGACCGAATTCATTGTATACATAGTGCTCATCATCTAAGTCTTTTGCTGCCGAATTAAGATCACGAACTAGAAATTACTATGCCAAACTATGATCGCATTCAGTTTTCCGTCAATCCCGCGCAGGCTGGAATCTAGTTCTATTCTAATATATAGTCCAAGTCTGGATTCCCGACTGCGCGGGAATGACGTATTGATTGTCATAGTTGTGGTGACGGTTCGTATTCGTCTGTCCTTCCCCCACCCCTCGGGAGTACCCGAAGAATGGGATACCCGATCTATCAATACGACAATATCTTGCATGACTATAATCCTTGACGCATCCATCCATTGCCGCGATGCTAAGATGCTTGGCTGGGCGGTTTCGGGCTGTGCGAATGTTTTCGCCATCCATTCGGCTATAAAATAGTCGTGGTACATCAATGCAATTTGCGCTATAGGAGATTTATTCATTATGACGTTCACAAAACAATCTATCATATACGTCATGACGTCCATGATGACGTTAATCAGTGTGTCGCCCACCTTAGCCAACGATGCCGAGGTAATGACACCAGAACACGTAGCCAAATTGCGCACTGTCAGCTCTGCGACAATATCGCCGGATGGCCAACTGATTGCCTATACCTTGAGCGTGCCTCGCATTCCCTTTGAAGGCGATGACGGCGGAGCTTGGTCGGAGCTGCATGTCGTTGATATGCAAGGTAACTCTCGCCCTTTTGTAACCGGTAAGGTGAACGTCGGCGCGGTGGAATGGACGCCCGATGGGCAAGCGATTTCCTTGTTAGCCAAGCGCAGCGACGACAAAGAAAAATCGTTATACGTCATCCCAATCGGTGGCGGTGAGGCGAAAAACACACTCGAATTCGACACGGCTATTTCAAGCTATACCTGGAGCCCGGACGGGAAACGAGTCGCATTTATTGCTAAAGAAAAAGAGCCAAAAAAACGCGAAGCACTAGAGAAAAAAGGTTTTAAGCAGGAAGTTTACGAAGAAGATTTTACACCAAATCGTGTGTGGATCGCCACGTTGGACAGCGAAGCTGACAAACCCCGCATGCTAGAATTACCGGGATTTCCATCGGAACTTCATTGGAGTCCGATGGACGACGTCGTAGCCGTCGCCTTGGCCCCCACGCCACTTATCGACGATCATTATATGAAGCGAAAACTTTTCGCATTCCACGCCGACACCGGCGATATAGTTTCCAGTTTTCCAAACGTCGGTAAACTCGGCGCAGTCAAGTGGAGTCCCGACGGGAAACAAATGGCTGTCATCGCCGCAGCGGATATCAACGACCCCTCGGCTGGTCGACTGGTCATTGCGTCCACACTCGACGGCACGTTTAAAGACATCAAGCCCAACTACGATGGCCAAGTTGGTTCAGTGGTATGGCAAAATGCCGAAACGTTAATGTATCTCGGCGACCAACGTGTAACGACTACATTGCGAACAATAAATCGAGACGCCAGTCAGGAAAAAATTCTGATTGACGAAGGCGCTCATGTCTTGGCCCGCTTATCACTTTCAAAAAATGGACAATCCGCAGCGATGCTAAGCTCAAGTCCAACATATCCAAGCGAAGTATTCGCCATGTCTCGCGGCGATTCTGAACCTCGTCGACTGACCAACTCCAACCCTTGGCTGGGTGACATTCGTCTAGCAAAACAGGCAGTTATCACCTACAAAGCCCAAGACGGTTTGGAACTGGACGGCATGCTGATTCATCCGCTTGATGAAGTTCCGGGTAAGAAATATCCGCTCATCCTCACCGTTCACGGCGGGCCTGAATCTCATTATCACAATAGCTGGCTAACACGATATTCTGGACCAGGCCAAGTGGCAGCGGCTCAGGGGTTTGCTGTGTTTTATCCCAACTATCGAGGCAGTACAGGACGTGGCGTCGCGTTTTCCAAAATGGGACAAGCGGATTACGCTGGCAAAGAATTTAGCGACCTGATCGACGGCGTGGATCATCTAGTTGGGATGGGGCTTGTTGACCGCGACAAAGTTGGTGTCACCGGCGGGTCTTACGGCGGTTTCGCTACCGCTTGGTGTTCAACCTATTATTCGCACCGCTTCGCTGCTGGCGTGATGTTTGTCGGCATTAGCAACCATATATCAAAGTCGGGGACTACGGATATTCCCAACGAAATGTTTTTAGTTCATGCCAGACGAAAATTACAAGACTCATGGGATTTCTTCAAAGAGCGTAGTCCCCTCTTTCATGTGGAAAAGGCGAAAACGCCATTACTCATTATGCACGGTAAAGATGACCCGCGCGTACATCCGAGTCAGTCGATGGAGCTATATCGACACATCAAGATACTAGGTCAGGTTCCCGTGCGACTCGTGTTCTATCCAGGCGAAGGCCATGGCAACCGCAAAGCTGCGGCACGTTACGACTTTAATGTGCGCATGATGCGCTGGTTTGAGCATTATCTAAAAGGCGATGGCGGTGACCCACCAAATATCGAAATCGACTACGCGCTAGATAAAAGTGACGACGACAAGGCATCAGAAGATTCGTAGACTAATTCTTTGTATTTTCTTTACGAGCCGCGGGCTTCAGCCCGCGCGGACGCTGGAGTTATAACAATTTATCCAAATGCCCCTCGACTCCTTCTAGCAAAGTTAGGGCAGCCATTCGATCGACGGATTTCATATGCATAACAATCGCAGCTTTTACCAGGCCGTCTGCCTCGTTGAGCAGTGCCTGTGACTCAAGATGCGTGAGATTCGTGACTTGCTGTATGATCCGAATACCACGATCAACCAGCTTGGCATTCCCCTTGGTGTTCAAATCGACCATCAAATTCTTATAAGTCTTGCCTAGTTGTACCATCGTGATTGTGGAGATCATGTTAAGTACCATTTTGGTAGCTGTTCCAGCCTTCATGCGAGTGCTGCCGGTTAATACTTCCGGGCCCGTGACAACGTGGATGGACACATCCGCCTCAACCGTATCGCCCGACGGGGGAACACATGACAACATAATGACACCCGCGCCACGCTGCTTAGCCTCTTGCAACGCGCCTTGGACGTATGGAGCCATACCGCAGGTTGAGATGCCAAAGGCAACGTCACGATCAGATACTTCTTGGCGGCTAATGACTGCAGCTCCTGCCGCAGGATCGTCTTCCGCACCTTCGACGCTACGCACGAGCGCATCATTGCCCCCGGCTATGACGCCTTGAACATCGTTGGGATTAGTCATAAACGTGGGCGGACATTCCGCCGCGTCTAGCACACCGAGTCGACCGCTGGTCCCTGCGCCCACATAAATCAATCGACCACCTGCTCGTAGGCGGGGAACAATCAACTCAATCGCCCGGCGGATTTCTGACCCGGCGGCGTTGACGCTCTGCGCGATCGTCGCATCCTCGCTGTTGATAAGATCAAACGCTTGCGAAATGTTTAGGCCACTCAAATTCTCCGAGCGTGGATTTCGCTGTTCGGTAGCTAACTCACCGCGGCTCGGAGTTGTCGTAACGTTTTCTGGTGTCATTTATTATTCAACTGCAAAAAAGCATCAGATGGGATCATAGCATGAGAATTGTCACACATCGACAGTGGTAAGCCCGAGCAGCTTCATCAACGAAGTTAATCTCCCAGCCCATTACGATTAGCATACTTGACGACAAGCCACCATATCGACCATGATAGCCCTATGCCTGATTACTCGCAAAATCAAAAGAAGATCATCAGCAGGTATTACGACAATTTGGACCAGATTGTCCTGACGCGCCTCAGCGAGATTACCACGGAGCTTTACCTGGCGGAAACAGAACCTCAGAAGAAACGGCTATGGGATCGGGCGGACAAGGCCATGCAAAAGCTGAAGATTCCCCCTAATTTGAGCGAACACATCCTGCAATCAAAAAACCCAGAAATCCTTGCCCAAAACCTCAAAAACTGGCTCAAGGGCAGTGGTTAGGACCGCTCGACAAAGTGCAGACATATGAACGCGAATAAACTGCCGCCAAGGCCGAATTCATCCGTAACAGTGACGTTGTCCGGTACAACTTGGTATGTATCGGACGATCAGCAGACGTTTTGACGACCTGACAAAGCGGCTTATTATCCATGAGGCCCTCGTGGGCCTGCGGGAGTTTTTCATGTTCAGCCAATTAACATTCATGCGACTACGGGCAGCAGAGAAGGCCGCTAAGGATGGCCGACTTGATGAAGCCTTCCGTCTGGCCTACGCACAGGATCTGCGAAGCGATCTCCGTGCGCAAGCTATCCTGAAGTTGCTTGCTCCCCAATTGCTAGAACGAGCCAGGGCACACTACCGCGCAGACCAATTCGTCGAAGCCCTGTCCGATCTTGACCGGGCACAAGTGGGGCAAGTTCTCACGAAAGAAATCGACGAGCTACGCGGGCAGATCAAAACGGTCTCCAACGAATTGCATCGCAACCAACAATCTCGGCACGATCGAATCATCAACGCCCGACGCCGCATCGAAGATGGTTCGCTCATCGCCGGCCGGAAGATACTCGAACAAGCTAGTGTTCATGACGCGGCTGCGAAGGCTTTGAATAGCGACATCAACCATCGCACCGAAGACGCAGAAGAGCTCATTCGCACAGCTAAACCGCTAATCGCACAAGGGCAATTCGCCGAAGCCGCGAAGCGTTTGCTCCGTGCGAAACGTATTAATGCTTACGCCGAGCAAGCGATGAAGCTCGAACTAGAACTCTGCGTGAAAGTACTCAAGACGGCCAACGATTCCCTTCAACAAGGACGCATCAAACGAGCCGAAACAGAACTTAACAGCCTGGGAAAAATCGGCGAGAGCGACGCAAAAAAACGTGACCTACTCGAAGCGGTGAGGCTTTCTCGCAAGGCGTCACAATCTCTACGCACCTTCGGCTACGCGGATGCGCGGCGCCACCTTATGTCTTTGGACAGAGTGATGCCGAAAATAAAGTGGGTCTCACAAGCGATAACCATGCTATCCGATATGGAGCAACAAGCTATGACACTACTTGCTGGGCCTTTAGGAGAAGCATCAGAGAGTAAGTCGGACGCCGGATTGGCCAATGCCCGCAAACTAATTAATCAGCCAGTTAGCGACGAGACTATCGCCATCCCCAATCGCCGAGCACCTGCGAAGGTAACGTCACCTACAGCCGATCAGCTTTTACTATTAGTAGATGGCGGCGGAAGTTATCTGATTCTTCGCGGAAATGAAACGTCTATCGGCCGCGCGGCGTGCAATCACCCCGCCGACATGCCGCTATTAAGCGACATCGCCGAGCGACATGCGAGCGTGCAACGCGTGGAGGATGACTATTTCTTCTCTGCCTCGAAGAAGGTTGATATCGCTGGTCATGCAACGACACACAAATTATTGCGCGACGGAGAGCGCGTCGTGCTTGGTCGTAAAGCCAAATTCACATTCAGAACACCAAGCCGACGAAGCGCCTCAGCTGTGCTCGATTTAAGCGATACGACCAAGATGCCAAACGATGTGCGGCGTGTAATTTTATTCGACCGGCACGCGATGCTAAGTTCTTCTCCCAGCGCCCACATTCTTTGTCGACACGCGGGCGTACCGTTGATTTTGTTCGAGCGCGGCGGAGAAATTTGGATTCGTGCGAAAAATGATGGACACGTTGACACCGAAGCAAAACGACTTCCCATGGGTGAGTCGATCGAAATTGCCGGCGTCACGTTGGTCTTGAGTCCATGGACCATGCGTTTGCCCGGCGAGCGACATGCGTAAGATTTTGTAGCTAGGCTATGAATAGCCTAGGATTTTATAAGTGACATCGATAAGCCAAAACGATTAAGATAGGCTCACGATCATGGCATATACCTTCAAACATGGCGACCGACCTCTCGACGACTACACCATTCAACGTGCAGTCGGTTGCGGCGGATTCGGCGAAGTTTATTACGCACTCAGCGATGGCGGTCGCGAAGTCGCACTTAAATATCTTAAGTCTAATCCCGCTATTGAGCTGCGCGGCGTTAGCCATTGCATCAACCTCAAGAGTCCGCACCTGGTATCCATCTTCGACGTCAAGAAAAATGCCGACGCCGAATACTTCGTCATCATGGAATATTGCTCAGGCCCGTCATTGCGTGATCTGATGATCGCGGCACCAGACGGCTTCGACCCGCAAAAATCTGCGTTCTTCGTTCGTGAGATCGCCAAGGGCCTTGCCTACTTGCACGACCAGGGCATCGTTCATCGCGACATGAAGCCAGGAAACATTTTCTTCGACGATGGCTACGTCAAGATTGGCGACTATGGACTAAGCAAGTTTATTTCTGTCTCCAGACATAGCGCCCAGACGGCCAGCGTCGGCACTGTACACTACATGGCCCCGGAAATCGGAAGCGGCAATTATTCGGCTGGCGTGGACATCTACGCCCTCGGCGTGATGCTTTATGAAATGCTATTGGGACGCGTCCCCTTCGAAGGTTCGTCTATGGGCGAAATCCTCATGAAGCACCTGACCGCTCAGCCAGAGTTGGATGATTTGCCTCATCCGTTTGGCGAAGTGATACGAAAGTGTTTGCAAAAAGACCCAAAAGATCGATATCAATCGGCCAATGAAATGATCGAGGCCCTATTGGAAGTTGACGAAGTGCGTCAAAGCCTGGCTGGTTTTAGTGCGAAAAGTTTGGCTGGCGCGGTCAATCGCGGACCAACTGCCGGGGCATCTTCGCCTATTCCTTCGCCCAATCCCATGCCAACTGACGCGCATAAAAACTATCCACCACCACCGCCACGTGGTAGAAAGCACACTCGCGCTAGACGGCCCGTTAGTGAGCTTACCTCAAAGCGAGTAGGCAAAAGGCACGACCGCATCGCAAGAAAAATCGACAAGAAGATGTCTAAGCTATCTGGCGGGAGATTACCAAAACATCAGACTCAGGCGTACAGCGCAGCATCTCGAAGAGCCGGTGAGTCGCCTGGCGATTTTGTCGCACGACAATCACGCCGCAAACGTATGCTCCTCTGCATGTTAGCCTCAACAGCGATAGCAATAGGTGCCGCCATTATTTTTGGGAATGCTCATGATGCGCCGTACGGTATAGCAACCGGGATGTTTATTATTGCCATGTCAGGCGGTGTTGGTATTGGTAGAAAATCCGTGCGCTGGTTCGCCGCAGAAGATGGCCCCCGCTGGGCCAGTGCTCTGATCCGCATCGGTTCATGTGCCCCGTTATTATTTTTAGCGGGAATTCCGATGCTAGCAGACAGCCATAACAGCGAAGGTCTAGCCATCATTTTTGCTTTGCTTGTAGTGATTTGGTTAGGCAAATGGAATAAACCATTTGAACGTGGCTATGCAGGCGAGTTGAGCTTAGGCACTGCCATCTGGACAGGTTTTGGAGGAGTCGTGTCTGCTGGCATTGTCACGGCCATGATGGACAGTAACACGCATGATATCGTCATGCCAACCGCTGGTGTCATCGCTGGCTCAGTGTCACTCATTATCCAAATGAATTCCTGGTGGATAGGAACTCGCCGTCCTGTTTATACTGGTGATAGCCACAAAGAACACGAACAAACGCCGCCTACAATAAATGAGGATAGCGGCGTACTCATTGCGGGCCTGATAATTGGCGGTGATTCAGAAGCGAAGAAGTCAGTCAATGTTACACCTTCAAATCGTGGGCCCATCGATCCTACTGCTCACCTAAGACGATGGGGCATCACGCGAGTTATGTGGGGGATGATGTCTATCGCTTCGGCGTGCGGTGCGCTGGTTATTTCTCTGGTAATGGGATTGCACGATGATTTCGATCCTGGCAAATATGCACCCATCCATATTTCCGAAAGTACTAGCGAAACCATCAATGCCATTAGTAGCGTTACCTCTTCTGTGCATACAATCACTGTCCCCAGTAGCAACTACGACGACGTCACCGGTATGATCATCGGGCTAATCGCTTGTGTCGTGTTCTCATTATTCGCGGCAAGCAAGACCGGGCCTCTACACAAAGAAGGATTCTGGCTGAACACGTTCAGGCCTTTCATGATTACGCTTCTGACGATTGGCATCGGTGCTTTGATCACGGCTATCACTAGATATTGGGATATTCCAAACTTCGACCAAGAAGCACGCATCGGACTGGTCTTTGGCCTAGTCACTACGTCAATTGCTTGGCTAGCCATCGTTTTATTCACCAGTCGCAAGCCCCGACCGCAGCCGGCCTTTGTACAGCCTGACGCTAGCGTAACGTCAGAAGCACCAGCATACGCAGTTAAAACTGAAAATGACCGGGTGGTGTAGCCAATGAACTAATGAGGCCATCCCGGAATTAGCACTCCGTCATTCCCGCGCAGGCGGGAATGACGGAATACTTGCTGAGGTGAATAGAATAATTGCCAGATAGCCTAATAAACTAAGCCCCAGCCGCGTCGACAAAGTCTGACATAGGTATTGCAGTCGCAACAGTAGCATCATACTGGCAATCGACATACACTAGGCAGCCAAGGGCGTTCGAGTGGTCTGTTCTGTTCGCCGTGCGTTACGTCAACATTATGCAAGCAATGGCTGGGCCTATGAGTACAAATAACGCTGACACGTACTTAGTTGAAGAAATTCAAAAGGGTAGCCAATCTGCTTGGCGCGAGCTGATCTCCAAATACTCGGGTAGACTACTTGCGTTCGCTCGTGCCCGCACGTCGAGCCTGAGTGATGCGGAAGACCTCGTGCAGGATACCTTCGTAGGTTTTCTTAACTCGCTAGGCCATTATGACCCCACGCGGTCGCTCGAAACCTATCTGTTTACCATCCTGCGATACAAGCTCTACGACCTGCTCCGAAAGCGAAAGCCCAACCTGCTCACAGAGCCGGAGGATGCCTCGGAGTGGTGGGACCGCATCGTACCCGGAAACTTAGAAACACCCAGCGTGGTAGCTGCCCAAGCGGAAGCAACGAAGCAGCAATCGCAATTACTCGGTGAGTTGCTGCGAGAATTAATCCACGACTTTCGTGACCGCAGCGCTTTTGAAGACTTGCAGGTTATCGAGCTGATCTTTTTCGGTGGCAAGCGAAACCTCGATGTAGCAGAGCTGCTAGACATCGATCAAAAAGCGGTAGCCGGGATTAAGTTTCGTGCAATTGGGAAATTGCAAAAATACATAACCGAGCGCGACCCTACAGCCATCGCATGTTTAGACGAATCCCAAGCGGAAATTACGGTGTCGAACGTGTGGCGTGAGCAGCGATTGACTTGCTTAAAACGAAGCACCCTAGGCTCTCATCTGCTTGGCGTCTTAGAAGAGCCGTGGAACGCATACACCCAATTCCACTTAGATGTCGTCGCCTGCCCAATGTGTCTGGCTAACCTCGGCGATCTTGAAACCGAACAGGACGACCCCGCCTCACCCGACCCCGATCGTTTCTTTCAATCCAGCGTAGGCTTCCTGAAAAAATCAGATTAGATCACCCTGTCCAAAACGAGCCGCATGCTATTCTTCGCACGGAGCTAGTTGGTGCTACGCCGCAATAGAGGGCCGAGCAACAGGCGAATGGACTTCCCCAGCCGCACGCATCCGCAAATAGTTGCTACCAAAATTGCCGCCGAGTTTTAGGCCAAGCATATGACGAATTATGCGATATCCTGTAGCCGCGAAAAACGATAATGAATGTCGACCGGTATGCAACTGAGCCGTCCGCAGGGCATCGAGAAAATCAGCCGGGCCGTTAAAATCTCGCATCGTTTGATAGCAAGGTGCGATGCTCATGGTCATGTGAGAATCCGAACCAACGTAAGCCGTCAGGCCCGTTTGAGTAGCGAATTTCGTCGCGAGATAGTCTGGCCAGCCTATGAAATTTTGCGCGTTATTAATTTCTACTGCATCGACTAAATCGACCATATCCCAAGATTTTTTTCCCACACCACAGCTAAACGCACGAACGAATGGATGCGGCAAAAAGACCAGCCCGCCCTGCTCGCGAATCGCCCGGGCAGTATCGCGGGCTGACATCCCTGGCTTAATGTGTTCTTCGAGGAATAGCCCGATAAGATGACCATCGCTAGTCGTAACCTCTTCGCCTACGATAACTTTGATGTCAGTCATCGATTGCAATCGCTTAGCCCCTTCGATGGTGTCATGATCGGTAACGGCTAGACAACCGAAATTTTCACGCTTGGCAAAATCCAATAGCTCATCTACCGAAATGTTACTGTCGTAAGAATAATCAGTATGAAAATGTATGAGCGTTTTGATCTGATCCACGATATTCCCCCCGTGGTATTCGCTACGTTGCATCCATCAGCCGCGCCGCTGAACAGAAACCTCGCTCACCAATACCGGGGTACTGTAGGCCGACTCTGGCCCCGATTCAAGCACGTCTTAAATGTCCGATACTAAATCACGAAAAGCAACTGTATACCCGTCGCCTACGCATCCGATATTGTACCAGCTTTATTGTCCCATGAGATCACGAATAAACAAAGTTAGCTTTTTTGTAAAGGCAGGCGCATGCGCAAATCCGGACTCGTTATGATCCCCGGGCGTTTCTATAAACACTTTCGGCGCAACAGCGGCCTCATACAACTGTCGGCCCATATCGA
Source organism: Phycisphaerae bacterium (assembly GCA_029260115.1). Classification (GTDB taxonomy): domain Bacteria; phylum Planctomycetota; class Phycisphaerae; order UBA1845; family UBA1845; genus JAJRPG01. The sequence continues at coordinate 14,553 of JAJDDW010000022.1, forward strand.
ACGGAATGAGCGTATCCTGGGTACCATGGAGGAATAACTTGGGGCAGGTAACTTGGGCTATTTTATCGACAGAGTCATATCGGTCCTTCAAGAATAACCCGGACGGAAGGAGCGGATAAAGATGACGGGCGACATCAGCCATTCTGGTGAACGTAGCCTCCACGATCAGCCCGACGGGTTTGACCCTGGTTGCCAATTCGATCGCGACCGCCCCACCAAGAGATCGCCCCAGGACTATGATCCGCCCCTTAGGGATGCCTCTGGTCTCAACAAGATAATCCCACGCGGCTACGGCATCTGTATATAGCCCCGCCTCGTCAGGCGAGCCAGAACTCTGGCCAAAGCCTCGATAATCGAAAATAAGCACATTGAATCCCGAGTTGTGCAACAGCTGAATCGCGTGCAGTCGATGCGAGATATTGCCGGCGTTGCCGTGGCAAAAAAGCACGGTCGCTTGGCTATCTGGCGCTGGCACGTACCAGCCAATTATCTGCTCACCGTCGCCGGTCGTGAGACTCACGTCTTCGAAGGCCAAGCCGTACTCTTGCGGCGTAGCTTCGTATTCCCGCGAGGGGTAGTAAATCAATTGGCGTTGGAAGGCTGCAAACATCATGCACACACAAGCGTAAGTGGCGAGGGCAACCAGCACAAGGCGACGCAGCCAGCGGCGACCTCCCTTGCCCGGTTGATCGTGTTGTTCGGTCTTGATCTGCATATAGCGTATTTCTCGCCAGCTAGGTTAGTAGTTTTTTGACTTTTCACAGCCTCCTGGCAACAATAACCTTGTACGGCCTAATGGGCTAGGCATAGTTTTATTTATTGTAGCGGCTAACGGCTTTTGCCCCGTCTGGGCTTTGCAAATGCGGCGTCACTTGTTTGGGTGAAATGGTTACAGCAGTCGGACGATAGCAGTATGGCACAGATAGAAATTTTAAAGTCAAAGCTTCACAAGGCGTGCGTCACACACGCTGATATCGAATACGAAGGCAGCTTTGGTATTGATACAGAACTGATGGAGCTGGTCGGATTTTACCCCTACGAGAAGGTTTTAATTTCCAATATCAACAACGGCAGCCGACTGGAGACATATGTGATTCCAGAGCCAGCTGGCTCTAGGCGGATGGTGTTAAACGGTGCGGCGGCTCATCATGGCGAAGCTGGTGATCGGGTGATCATCATGTCCTTTAATCTGGTCGATGAAGCTATCATCCGCGAAGGAAAATATCGCCCGAAGATCGCACGGCTCGATGAACACAATAATCTCGACGAAGACCTTACACTTACCTCGGCTGTCCCTTGTGCAAAGTGAACGATGCCAGGCTTGGCGAGCCGCATGATACAGCTTGCGCGGTGGTAAGAAGGAATTAGGATTTCTATTCATTCATGACGCCATACGGGAACACGAACCGGCCTAGCCAACCACGTATTTTACGCATAATACTGGTGCAATCGCGCGATCCCGCCGATCTCATTAGTCTAGAGCCATAAGTAATTTGTTCTCCACACTAATTCGTTAGATGGGAATAGATGTCACGATCGACACTAAATTTTTTCGTAGATTTATTATTAGCCAGCCTGTTTCTATCCGTGCTCACGGTGTCGGGCGTCGTACAC
>JAJDDW010000023.1 GCA_029260115.1 Phycisphaerae bacterium
TCTTTTTGGACATGGGGGAGTCGATGATTTACTCTTTATAGTAGGCCATACTTTTGCATGGCGTAGCGACTCAACATAAACAGAAAGCATCCTCATGCCATTTTTCGAAGATATCCAAGACAACCATTTAACATTCATCCAAGACCAAAAAATGTTCTTCGTGGCTACCGCCGCAGCCGAAGGAAGAATCAATCTCTCACCCAAAGGCATGGATAGCCTGCGCGTTATAGATAGTCGCTCGGTGGCCTGGCTAAATCTAACCGGAAGCGGAAACGAGACATCGGCCCACGTCCAAGATAATGGCCGCATGACGCTTATGTTCTGCGGCTTTGATGACCAGCCCATTATTCTACGTTTATATGGAAAGGCCACAGTTTATCATCCACGTGATGCAGATTGGGAACGCTACGTAAAGATGTTTCCGAATATGCCAGGCGCTCGACAGTTTTTTCATTTACAAATCACCTCGGTGCAAAAGTCATGCGGCTATGGCGTACCCCTATACGATTACGTCAAAGAGCGTGACACGTTGCGCAACGATAGCGAAAAGAAGGAAAAAGTTGGCATCGAAAAATATTGGAAAGAAAGAAATCAAATCAGCATCGATGGCCTACCCACGCACATTACGGACGACTAATTCGAAGGGTAGCGAGAATGATCATGCGATGGCATATAAAGAAGCTCGCAAAGTTAAGCACAAATTGCGTCTGTGGCCCATTAAACTACAGATGAGGCCCTGATTATCGGCCTTGTCTCCATTTCGCGCACTTCTTACCAATTCGCCCCTGAGAAACCGTCGATAGAAAAGGTGCGATAATTTCCAGCTTTTCGAGGCTTGGAGAACGTCGAGGCCTCAAAGCCTCAATACACAAGGTGCGCCAATATTTATGTGGTCGTGGATCGCCAGAAATTTTATTGTACCATCACACGAATGGCTACTTGGTCGAGCGACCATGCGCTATCAGCGCGAGCTGCGCGATTCGCAATGGCTAGCCCCCTCCCAGCTAAATGCGCTGCAACAGGAAAAGCTCAATCGATTGTTCGCCCACGCAGCGGCTAATACAAACTTCTACCGCGATCGATTCGCAGCGCATCAATTTAACATTCACACGGATGATCCCGCATCCGAGCTGAAGAATCTCCCGCTGTTAGACAAACAGACTATTCGCGACCATTGCGACAACATGGTCTGGCCACAAACACCCGGCGGCGTATATCCCTATCACACCGGAGGCTCTAGTGGTGAGCCGCTGAAATTTTTCATCGACAAAAGGCGTCAGGCCTACGATCAAGCCGCCCGCATGAGAAGCCATGAGTGGTTCGATGTTCACGTGGGCAATCGCGAACTATATCTATGGGGGTCGCCCATTGAGCATACACGCACGGATACCATCAAACGTATGCGCGATTGGATCACGAACCATCGGTTACTAAATGCCTTCGAGATGTCACCCGATCGAATGGACGCTTATCTCGACAGGTTAGAGCGATTTCAGCCAACTAGTATTTACGGCTATCCGAGCAGTATCGCCCTACTGGCAGAACGCGGCCTCGAAAAAGGCAGAACGCTCAAGCTGCCTAGTCTCAAAGCTATTTTCGTAACAGGAGAAATCTGTTACCCCCATCATCGCGATACCATCAGCGAATACTTTTTAGCCCCAGTAACAAACGGATATGGCAGCAGAGAGGCCGGTTTCATCGCCCATGAATGTCCGGAGGGAAATCTCCACGTCACTTCCGAAAATGTTTTTGTCGAAATCATCCGCTACGGGCAACGCATGCCCATTGGCCAAGCTGGTGAGATTGTCGTCACCCACCTCGACGCCTACGGCATGCCCATGATCCGCTATCAAACAGGCGACATCGGTAAACTCAAGCCAGGCCGATGCGCGTGTGGGCGAGGCCTGCCGATGATGGATGTGGTCGAAGGAAGAACGACGGATTTTCTCTATCTTCCCGATGGCTCGATCAAACACGCACTGTCAATCATTTATCCCTTACGTGAACTAAAAGGTGTAAGACAGTTTCGCGTGCTGCAACAGGCTGATTTTAGCGTCACAGTCGATATTGTTTGCGAAAATCGCAAGGCATGCGTCACACGGGAAGCTGTAGCCCGTAGCGTTCTCCCTGTTCTCGGACACGAGGTTGACCTGCAAATAGACTTGGTGGATCGCATTCCGGTCACGCGATCCGGCAAGTTTCATTATGTAACCTCAAATGTCTCGCTGCCGACCATTACGATACCACAGGAAATCTGTCGCGATGGCTAACACCTCGACGCTAGCTGATCCTTTTTCTATCGCACGCGCGCACGCTGCGATTCCCGCGCGACCTCCTTGTCGCATCGAAACGATTCAGCCATCAACCCGTAGCACGTGGAAACAGTACGTCGAAAATCACGCCGACAGCACCATTGGCCATACACTCGCTTGGCATGACGCCATTCGCGAAACATTTGGCCACGAATCCATCTACCTCCTCGCCATGCGAAAACAAAGATGCGTCGGCGTGTTGCCACTCTTTTGCGTGAATAGTTGGATCATGGGAAAATTGCTCGTCAGCGTGCCATATGGCGTGGGCGGCGGCATTCTTGCTGATGACGACGTCACAGCTGCTAAACTATTTGATTACGCACAACAAATCGCGCAGCAGCGGTCTTGTCGTTCAATTGATTTGCGAAGTCGCCATGCCACACTTTCACATGTATCCACATTAGATGACTACGCCATATACGAGCGCACCTTACCAGATCGCGCAGAAGAGGTATTAGCTTGGCTACCACGCAAAGCTCGGGCCGCTGCACGTAATGGGCGAAATAAGTATGCGTTACAAACGGTATTCGGAGACGAACATCTACGCGAAGTTTGGAATCTTTATAGCCAAAGCATGCGGCGATTGGCCTCTATCAGTTATCCGTATAAATTTTTCCAATCACTCATCAAGCATACCCCCGGTAGGCATTGGGTCACGCTCATCAAGCGCGACCAGGAAACCGTCGCTGGCTTAGTCACATTATTATATCGCGACCGCGTCATGCCCTATTTCATTGGGGCTACTGACAGCGCCAAGAAATACAGCGCCGCAAATTTCGCCTACCTATCGCTCATGGAACGTGGCGTAGCTAATGGATACCGCATTTTTGATTTCGGTCGCACGCGTATCGACAACGCCGGATCATCAAACTTCAAACGTTTTCACGGCTTTGAGCCAAAAAAGTTAGGCTATCAACGACTCGTGCTAAACGGGCAAGCCGCCCCCAAAACTTCACCTACCGACGCGCGATACAAAGCGATTCGTAGCATATGGCCCATGCTCCCACTCTCCATGACGCGAATGCTTGGCCGATATGTGTCACCACACCTAACAGGATAAGCGATGAATATTCTCTACCTCGCACACCGCTTGCCCTATCCGCCAAACAAAGGTGACAAGCTGCGCGCGTTTCATCAAATCCGGCACCTCGCGCGACGACACAACGTATGGTGCGCCTGTTTCGTAGATGACCCGCAAGACGAAGTGCATATACCTACGCTAAAAAAATACTGCGCCCAATTAGCCACCGTAAGATTACGACCACGCCTTGCCACCGCCCGTGGGCTAGCCGGTTTAGTCTGCGGAAAATCGCTCACGCAGTCATACTACGAACATCCTGATATGCGACGCGTCCTTAAGGAATGGTACAAGAGCACCTCTTTCGATGTCGCCATTGCCTTTTCATCAAGTATGGCGCCTTACGCCACGAACGCCCCTTGCCAACACCGCGTGCTAGATTTTTGCGATTTGGACAGCGCCAAGTGGTCACAGTTCGCAGATCAATCCCGATCACCACTGCGCCTTTTGTATCGCACCGAAGGACGACGATTAGCAAAGCTTGAACGACAGTGGATCGATATAGCCGACGCCACCATTCTTATTTCGCAATCGGAACGCGAGCAACTCAATAGCAAAATTGATCGACGAAGCGTTTACGTCGTCGGTAACGGAGTCGAAGTTCCTCAAGCACAGACCGTCCCAAGGCTGTCTAATAGTCATGCAACGGACCCGCCGATTGTCGGGTTCATGGGCGTCATGGATTACAAGCCCAACGTCGAAGGCGTCGAGTGGTTTGTAAAAACTGGCTGGCCAATCATCCGTAAAGAAATGCCTAAGGCGGAATTTCATATTGTCGGGCGATCACCCAATTCAAGAGTGAAAAAGCTAGCTCGCCGCGCGGGCGTGCGCGTTCTCGGCCAAGCTCCCAACGCCCAACAAGCTGTGTCAGCCTTCGACGTCAGCATCGCCCCCCTTCAATTAGCCCGAGGGTTGCAAAACAAAGTGCTAGAAGCCATGGCCTGTGGTAAGCCAGTCGTTCTCACCCCTCAGGCGGCCGAGGGCATTCACGGCGAGCCGGGGCAGCATTTTCTGGTTCACGACGATCCAACAAAATTCGCTCACGCCGTCATATCGCTATTACAACAGCCCATCGTTCGCGAACAAATCGGGCAGCGGGCCAGGCAATTCGTCAGCGTACATCATCAATGGCCAGCCGAATTGAAAAAGCTGGAATTTATCGTCACCGGCATCAGTCACCCAGCCCAAAGCGCCCCCAAAGCATTAACGCCTCAGCCCAGCCTACCGGCAACCTATACCAGCCAAACTTAATCGAGCCTGTATCACAGCAATCAATCGCGTATTTGATAAAAAATGAGCCGCAGGCTTCAGGCCGCGCGGACGCAAAATCTCAGACACCGCCCGGACGGTTGCCATGATCCTATCCACCGCAGACAATACCCCTCACGAAAAATGGCTCGCAGGCCATGCTATGCGGAGACTAGACAGCGCAATGATTATAACTTTTCTCTATGCACTCGCCAGCGGCGTCGCTATCGTGTTGGCGACCTGCAACCCCCAACAAATCGCCTGGAAATTTCACCGCTTATCTGGCATTTTGGTTTTAGCCCTAGCTGTCCCGCCAACCGCTTGGCTATGGCAAAACCGATCAGCCACAGACGCCTCATTCGTCGATTTCGCCGTGGTGCTCGGCGCTGTCACGTCGCTTGGCGCGATGGGCATGATGTTGCTGGCTCCGTTAATAGCCCGCATCCCTACCATCTTCCGCTCCTGTTGCATCGTAGCTGGGGGCGCCGGTCTAGTCAGCGCAGCGATCATGGCCTGTGCAGGAAAATCCTTCTCACTCGGTTTGAATACCCTAGTCGTCGTCAATGAATTGTTAGCCGCCATGTTATTGGGAAGCATCACCGTCGCGTGGCTACTTGGCCATGCCTACCTCACCGCTACAAAAATGACCATCGCACCGATGCAACATTTCAGCAAAATGCTTTTGCTTTCAATCAGCGCCAGAGCCATGTTTACTATCATCAGCTTAGGCATTGCCTACGCTGTCGGCGGTGACGCCGCCGCTCAATCCACACCGACAGCCGGTGTGTGGGTGATGCATTTGCTGCAAAACCAATGGATCATCATCACACTCAGATTAGGATTAGGCGTTGTCGCTGTCGGGATATTTGCGTACATGGTATCAGATTGCGTCAGGCTCCGTGCCACGCAATCTGCGACAGGCATACTATATTTCGGCTCAATCTTTGCTTACGTTGGGGAGTTAGCCAACCAACATCTCATTGCAGAATGCGGTTGGCCTATATAATAGTTGACTCGCAGGAGCGAGTCGCGGGAAGTGAATCACATCATGCAATTACGTTTTGACTGTCCACAAGACAAGTGCGTAGCCATCATCGAGTTTGAACCTTTAGAAAGTTGCGGAGACAAAATGAAATGCCCGCGCTGCCATACCGAGCACAAAATGCACATCACCCAAGCCATGCGAATAGAACATTGCGTGGACCAATGCGCGGTGTGTGCTGGTCGAGAATTATTTATTCGAAAGGATTTTCCGCAAAAACTCGGCTTATTCATCGTCGTCGTATTCGGTGCAGCCGCGATTTATTACTTCAACAAAAACATTTTGACCTCATGGACGATCTTATCGTCAGCGATCCTGTTGGACCTCGCGATCTATTATTTCATTGGAAAAGTCACGACTTGCTACGCCTGCCGCGCGGAATATCGTAGATGCGTCCCGAATGCTACCCACGAAGGATTCGATCTAGCCACATCGGAAAAATACTAGGCAAGACAGAGTACCCAAAGAACATCCTCCGACATCAGATCAATAAAAAAGAGGCCAGACAGCAAATACGCTACCTGGCCTCATAATTTTCTTACTATCTACGTTTCCGCTCAGCAACATCAACCAATATCAAGTGCCATAATCTTCGTCTTATCACGAATAATTAGCGTTTTACCGACCAACGTAGGCACTGACCACGCGACCTTATCGAGCATTTGCGCCTTAGAGATAACTGTAAAACCTTCTGGGCTTGCCGTGGCTAATCCCAAAACGCCGTCTTCATCCAGTATGATGAATTTGCCATCAGCATACACGCACGTCGCCTTAGCGAAGCCACGCTCGCGCCAGGCAATATCGCCAGTCTTAATATTTACTGCGGCAAAGAAATTAGGCGCGCGATTACCCGTTGAGCCATACACATAATCGCCAACTTTAATCGAGTTCACATGATAGAACTGCACTTTTTTCGACGTCCAAACCTCTTCAACGTCGATCTTGTCACCATTCTTTGTGAGCTTCAAGCCACGCGAACCAGCACCAGACGTCGAGATAAACAAAATGTCATCGTCGATGACCGGCATGCAGATGTTTTGCTTCCACTGATTACCAATTTCATACGACCACAAATGATTTCCGTTATCCGGATTAAAACCAACAATCTCATCCGCCATGAACGTAACCATGTGGTCTTCGCCCTTCAGACTAATGATCTTCGGCGTCGAATAGCTGTTTTTATAGCTTAATTGTTTCCATTTTAGCTTACCGGTAAGCTTATCCAGCGCAACGATACTTTGGTCTTCACCACCCACGAGCACAATGATCGTATCTTTATATTCAATCGGGCTAGACGAGTATCCATGGTTGAGAAAATTACCTTTATACTTCTTCCATAAATTCACGCCCCAATACTTCTTGCCATCTTCTTTATTAAGGCAATGCATTTTTCCGGCCATGCCTATCGTGTAGATGCGGTCGCCAACAATCAGCGGTGTGCTACGTGGACCGACGCCAAACTGGGCAGTATGTTCTTCTTCAATCTTGGATTTGTATTTGTGTTCCCAAATCGTCTTGCCTGTTTTTGCGTCCATGCAAATAGTGCCTTCGCGATTGTCGTCGCGATACATGGTATACAAGCGATCATTTTCAGCGAGCACAGCCGAATACGCTTCACCAATTTCTCGCGACCAAAGCTTCTTTGGCCCCTCTTCGGGCCACTTATCAGCCAGACCAGTCGAGTCAACTTTGAAGCTTTGGTTCGGACCACCCCACTGCGTCCACTGTGCCTCAGCCACGCTATGGGTCAGTGCAGAAAATGCCACAATAATGACAGCAACTCGGCTGCCCGCGCGCCAGGCGCGACTAATGATTTCGCTAACAATTCCCATTACATGAATCCTTGATGATTGGCCAACATTGTCTCAAGCGCCCAGTGGTCCGATCGACAGCAAACGGTGCAAAGTCGCGGCCCACGACATTGCCAGTATAACCGATGACCCATACCTATTCACGCAGTATATCACCAACGATTGTGTCGAAACATGTCACATACGTAACGAGCAGGCCACACACTCAAACCTTCGTAAAAGCCGATTTTCACGTGTTATGCACTATTATCAAGTAAATAAGCATTAAAACTTGCTTTTGGCGACTGCACAGGCCTATAGTCCTATCGGGGCCAAAGCGGTACTAGGCCGCTGGACGAAACAAGGTGTCTATAGAGAGTGGGCACCGCTACCCCATCAATAACAATGTTCACGGCCTGTCGAGCGTTTTTAATAACGAACGGCAGGCCGTTTTAGGTTTGCTCTTGATCGTCGGCGATTAACATGCACCAATTCAGACCGAAAGCCCAATTACGCAGCTTTGGCCTTTTTGATATGATGTGCCTCACGAACCTTTTCTGGAACGCTGTTCAAATCCCAGATGATACCTAATTTGGACATGCACCACAGCACGTAATAGGTGAAATCGTATTCCCACCAGTAAAAGCCCTGGCGAACTGAGCCTGGGTAATAGTGGTGGTTATTATGCCACCCTTCACCAAATGTAATGATCGCTAGCCACCAGTTGTTGCGACTATCATCCTTGCTCTCATATCGCTTTTTACCGAAAACGTGCGTGAGCGAATTAATCGTAAACGTCGCATGTGAACACACGATGGTCGAAACAAAAAAGGCCCAAATCAACATCTGCCCGCCGGAGGTATTCCAGCCTTGATTTTGCAGGTAAACGCCAAGAAAAAACAAACCAACCGCCTCGATCAATGGCACTAAGTTGTCGTATCGATCTAGGAAACGCAGCTCTGGAAACTTCATCAAATCGGGCACAGATTTTTCTTCAAAACCAAAAGCGCCCTTAGATGTAATCCAGCCCATATGGCTCCAAAAAAGGCCATGCTGCAAAGGCGAGTGAACATCATTTTCTTGATCGGAATGACGGTGATGGTGACGATGGCGAGCCGCCCACCAAATAGGCCCACGCTGCACACTTGAATTTCCCACCACGGCAAAAATGAACTGAGCCAAGCGCGAAGTCTTATACGAGCGGTGCGAGAACAACCTGTGATAGAAGGCCGTGATGGAAAACATATGCACCACATACAAGCCGGCAGCTACCGCACAAGCTATCCAACTCCAGCCGACCCAGATAACCCCGAGACACATGAGGTGCATCCCGGCATAGGGAATGAGTCGCGCCCAGTCGACGGCGTACTTATCCGCCGTCTCGTCGACGGAGTAAGTCATGGCGGAATTGTCAAACCAACAGCCTACCGCTCGGAAAAAATTGCGAATTCGGCCCCCTTGTGGATTCGATATCTCGCTGGAAATTGCGTTGTTAGCCAAGTCAACTGTATCTTCTGCTGATGATTGAGGAGTCATCCGTGTTTTTGCGGATTCCATGCTATCTAATGTCCTTAATTATGTAATATACGCAGCCACAATCGTCTCTACCGCGCCAAGAACCACGATTGTTCCCATCTCAGGCTGGCCACCTTGCACATTTTAAGGCCGTCGCTGTGAAAAATCAATGTCCACAAGCTCATCCAGGCCCACGCATAGTTCCCTGCATTCCGTATACCCGTGTCGTCCGACACGGTTACGAACCGGCTCATGATTATACAGATCGACTCAAATGCACCCGCCACATGACACGGAAACAGCCGAAGGAGTACCCAGCCCGCGATTCGCGGGTATCATTTATATAAACTGGCCAAGATATTGCTACGGTAATTCAGCCGATTGCGACCAATTGGAGATTTGATGCCCTCGCTAAGAGAAAAAATACTGCCGGAACTGATTCTGCTTGAACCGGGGCCAGAGCGCCAGCGAATGCTCGCCTACGCGATCCACGGGCCACGGACCCGCATCGCCGCTTTCCTACTGGCAGTCGTCGCAACGGGATTAACTGTGTTGTGTGATAAGCTGATTAGATCCATCCCGTCTACTTGGTCGCTGCTCATCATAATTTTTTTATTTCTAATAGGCTTCGGAATGGTCATGTGGTACACCCGGCAAGACATTAGACTTCGTCTGCGCACACAGCTCGCCCAAACAGGCATCCCGATTTGCATCCCCTGTGGCTACAACCTCACCGGTAACGAATCCGGCGTGTGTCCCGAATGCGGGACGGCCATCGCCAAGTAGATGGAAGCCGCAGTGGGCAAATTGTCGATTCACTTACTGGCGGAAGGTTGACATGCCCAAGCTTCACGGCGTTCCGCGGCCAGTCATTTCATTGATGATCAACCGATGCGGCTCATCTCATGGATAGAGAATTCGGCAACCGCACCTTCGGTGGCTTTCCTATACTCCGCCAAATGGGTGGCATTCATGTGGGCCTGCCAGAGTTCGCGTGATTCCCAGTTTTCGTAGAACAAGAAGCGGGCGGAGTTCTCGTTGTCCTGATGAAGATCGTACTGGATGCAACCTTCTTCAGCCCGCGTGATTGAGATCAGTCTTTCCAACTCAGCTTTGACCATATCGATCTTATCGGGGTGGGCTTGGATGTTGGCAACGATGGTGAGTTTTGACATTTCAGGGTTCCTTGGTTTGATTCATGGTTCTTTTTCCATGGCGCTACTAGATTCTCTCTCCTAGCCGTTTATATCTTAGTTACTGCGATGAAACCACCCCAGGACTTCTGTACGTGATCTAGATAAGCGCTAGGTAGATGGGAGATTACTTAGCGTGAGAATGCCAATCACCCTCGAATATCCGACCGGCTACAATCTTTTCAGTTCGCATCAAACAGACTAGGCTGAGAGGGGTAGCATGTGCGTTGACCAATACGACTATATCGGAGCATAAATAATATGAAGCCAACGGACGATCCAAGCTTGATAACAAGAGTAGAACACGAGACTTGGGAACGATGCGCCAATAGTTATGTGGACGGCTTTGGTGCATTGGTTTGCGGATCGATCACACCGCTGTTAGATGCAGCCTGTGTTGAAACCGACAGCCGCGTGCTCGACATAGGCACCGGCCCTGGAATTGTCGCCGCCGCCGTCCGCGAACGGCAAGCAACTCCTATCGGCATCGACTTTTCGGAATCGATGATAGCCGAAGCGCGGCGGCGAAACCCGGGCATCGAATTCAAACAAGCCAACGCGGAAGCGCTTCCGTTTGATTCGCTCCAGTTCGACGCGGTTGTTAGCAATTTTGTGCTGCACCATCTTGCTTGTCCCAGCAAAGTACTAAGCGAAGCGTATCGAGTACTTCGCGAAGGCGGCAAGGCCGCTTTTACAGTCTGGTCCGACTTCACGAAGCTAGCGGGGTTCGGGCTGTTTCTTGACGCAATGGAAAAGCATGGCAATCTGGAGATGCCACACGGCCCGCTCTTCGGTGTGAGCGACCCCGGCACTTTTCACGACATGTTCAGGTAGGCAGGTTTCAAAGATTCGTCAGTGACCGAGCTGGATATCGAGTGGAAGATCGCGTCAATCGATAACTATTTGAGTGTCTTTCGGGCGTGGGCCAACATGGACGCGCTGCCTCAATCCGTCCAAACAGCAGTCGAAGCAACAGTACGTGAGAACGCGAAGGGGCTTGCGGTAGATGGCACATTGGTGATTCCCAACCCGGCGGTGTTGATTTCCGCCAGCAAGTGATCAAAGCCGTTATCGATCACTTGTATCGCCGGGTCTTGGCTCTTCGCCGAATGAATACTCGTTCCTATCGCCTTCCGACAACGACGTAATCCTGTAACGGAAACACAACACCCTCATCATCGATGTACCCACTCACGAGTTGGTTCATTTCACGAGTCAAAGCTTCTTGTACCGCGTCCGTTTGAATCTCTGGATCGGGGATGTTCAGTGTTTCGAATCGAACAAGGTGGGCGACCGATGGGTAGCGCAGCGTATCAACGCGGATGATCACCTGGATGTCCACAAAGCCCGCCTGCTCGAAGATTGTCCGCAACTCCGCAACGCTTTTCATCACGAAAGGTGACCGCATAAACTTGGCAGCTTCTTGTCCGACATGCTTTTCGAGAGCCTTGATCAGGCAATCAAAAGTTGGGTTGTACTCCGTTGATCGCCAGACATTCAATCCCACACGACCACCAGGCTTCAACGCGCGGTACATTTCACGAACCGCCTTAACTCGATCAGGGAAAAACATGATCGCCTGCTGACAGAGCACGGCATCAAACTGGGAATCTGGTACGGGAAGCTCGAGGGCACTTCCTTCGACAAACTCGATTTGGTCGTAGCAAGCGGAAATTTTCCGTGCGACCTCAAGCATGGCGGGGTTCAGCTCAACTCCCGTCACGTGCCCAAGAAAGCCAACCTTCGTCGCTGCGTAACGGGAGACAACTCCGGTACCGCATGCCACATCCAACACGCGTTCCCGAGGCTTTAGTTGCACCCGATCCAGCAGATCCTCAGCTCTCGACAGACAATGGATCGGTACCATGTACCGCTCGTACGCTTCTGGACCACTGCCCCTCAATTGAAAACCGCTTCCGTTATCTGCCATACGACTGTCCCTTCATTAGAACCAACCGGAGATCTAGGTGTCGGCTACGCGGCTCAGCCCGAAGTCGCCGCACAAAGCTATTATCCTGTCGGAGCCGACCAACGCAAAGGACGGAGACAATCAGCACTAACGTCCTCGACAGGATTCGAACCTGTAACCTTCGGCTTCGGAGGCCGACGCGCTATCCAATTGTGCCACGAGGACTCTTTTTCGTGCCGACAATCCCAGAAGAATATCCTACGTACCTGCCCGGTCAACTCCCTACAACAATGCAACAATCGACACGGCCAAATGTAATTCACCCCAATACCCCATCCACATGCCCAGTTACCGGACCCCAGCCGCAGATGCATTTCTGCCAGGATTCGGCGGTCGCGTCAACATCTAACCTAATAGTCCGATAGTTTACTTACTTTACTTGTGCTTACCATTCACAAGTATCCCCCCCTTAGGAAATTTCCGATGGAAGAGTGAAGGCTCGTAGTGTGCCAGACTCTTGCCCCTACGGTTGACTGAGCATGAGGAACTATAGTAGGTATGAATAGCCACGCATCTGAACATATTCTAGTAGTCGAAGACGACGCGGAATTGCGCTTCATATTAATGGCGCATCTCCAAGCGGCGGGCTTTCGCACACTTGAAGCGACCACCGCTGCCCAGGCGTATGCCGTAGCCAGTGAAGCGATGCCCGATATGATTATTATGGACGTCGGGCTTCCTGGCGGCGTGGATGGCATAGCCGCTACACGCACAATCAAAAGCGACAATAAACTGGAACATATTCCAATCATTATGTTAACAGGCCATTCGCGAACAGAAGACGTTGTCCATGGCCTAGAAGCTGGTGCGCAGGAGTATCTGTGCAAACCGTTCGAGTTAGCCGAGCTATTGGCTAGGGTGCATACAGTGCTAAAACTTTCTCATGCACGGGAAGACCTTGATCGACTAAACAGTCAACTCGAAGTGCAAGTGGACGTAAAAACGAAACGGCTTCAGCTACTATATGAATATATGCGCGATCTGAGCAGTGCAAAAAGCCGCAATCGAGTTTACGACCTTGCCATCAAAAGTGTCCAACGCATGACGGGGGCCAACCGCATTTCCTTGTTCGTACGTGATACCTCAATGGACCAACTTCGCTGCGCGGCATCCATAGGCATTGAAGATGACGTCATGGAAAAATTGACCATCGAAAACAACGTGGGTATTTCCGGACAAGTATTTAAGCAAGGACGCACCTTAGCCGCCCGAGCCTATGGTCATGGGGCTAAAGATGCCTACCAATACCAAGGCGATATGTTTGTCAGCACACCTCTCATATCCACACTGCAAGAAGATCACGAGCGCATGTTAGGCGTTATTAATGTAACTAACAAAAGCGAGGGCGGCCCTTTTCAGGAAGAAGAAATCGAAGGTATTCGTTCCATCGCAGACGCCGCAGCTATCGCGCTCGATGGCCTGACACGTCAAGAACAATTAGAAGGCTCCGTCAGCACCCTTGTACGCACCGTAGCTCATCTGGCCGAATATAAGGACGAAGAGACGACCGAGCATCTCGAACGCGTAGCTATTTTCGCAGAAATATTAGCACAACAGCTGCAAAAATCTTCGCCTTACGCCTCGGACATCACTGATGAATTCATCCGCCACATGATACAAGCAGCGCCCATGCACGACATCGGAAAAGTCGGCATCCCTGACGGCATTTTAACCAAGCCCGGTAAGCTCACGGATGAAGAATTTCGCATTATGCGCACGCATACCGAAATTGGCCGACGCGTACTTTCCCAAGCGTTGCAGGCGTCGCACGAATCGCCATTATTACAAATGTGCATTGACATCGCTCACTGCCATCACGAACGCTGGAACGGCAAAGGATATCCGCGAGGTCTAAAGGACAAGGAATCACCGTTGGCAGCCCGCATCGTAGCGTTGGTCGATGCTTACGATGCGATTACAAGCGAACGTCGATATTCCGCAGCCCGGTCACACGAACAAGCGATGGACATCGTTCGCTCGGAGCGCGGACAGCATTTTGATCCAATTATCGTAGACTCTTTCTTGGAATGCCATGCCCGTTTCGATGAGGTACGTTCCAAATACACAACGCTCTCGGCGGACGTCGCGCTCGTGACTGGCTAGCGTATCGGTTCGTCGAGTCGCCGTCAGTTTTGAAGACATCAGTTCACGCCAACGACACAAGGATTGTGATACACGTGGCTGCTACAGAAACAACATCAATATCAGCTTTCGTCATTGCGCTTTCAGAGGACCGCAAGTCAGCCACAATATCGCTGAGCGAGCATGTCAAGAAAAATTCTATCACACGTGAAGACCTCCTCTCAGAATTGAATTAGGCATCCGTTAGCGTAGATGACCAAGTCGAAGAGCGCATCAAACTATTTCTTAATGAAGTCAACAAATCCGGAAATTGCGAATCGCCTCATCTCCTCGCCGAGGGCGTCACAGGCCAAGGAGTGATAGGTCGCGGCACGCCATCCACGCTTACGTTCGATCATACCCTACAAAGAGACGCCGAAACAAACGAGGTGACTGCCAACATATGGCAGTCCTCTATAGCAAGCTCTACTATACTGAAATGCTCGGGAGTAGTACCTCTCCGAAGTTCCAGTACTAATTCATTGCGGCATTCGATGTTTAAGTGCGCTAACAACATAAGACGCGCGATGTGCAGCTAACCTCTACTCAACCAGCGATTTCCGTGCAGCAACATCAATCGGCCCCGCACAAGCCATGCCATCTCATACAAACCGACTGGAAAATTATATCTCAAAAAAAGAAAAGAATGGCCCTTCTGAGTAACCCCATTTCGCCAGAAGCCCACATCAATATCCACGCGGCAATACCCAGCATCATGGGTGCAGGAGCATATTCTTGCCTCGACCCTACAATCCCTTATAATCCCAACTGTTGGCTGTCCGTCACTGTAATTGGCGGATGGCACAAGACTTCGGTTTTTCCAAAAGGATACCAGCGATGTTTGATATTGGCGGCTTTTTGAACTCGACGGAATTCTTCGCCCAGCTTGCGTCCATCATCACAGCCGTGCTGAGTGCCGTGTTTGGCGACCTCCTGCTCGGCCTATTCGGAACGATGTAGGGCAATCTCAACCGGCTTGGCCGTCCTTGGCTGAGATGGATTAAAGCTGTGCGGGCCGGGGAAGTCCGCTCACACTTCACAATCCATGTTGACCCATATGGCCCACACGTTGTATAATGACCGGCCGTGTCTTGTTGACACTTAAATATAGGTTTGAGCGCCGCAGCGGATAATTCGAGCGGGCCGGTGCTCAACGATACTAAATGGTAAACGGTTCGAAGCTTGATAACGCATAATGACAAGTAGTCTGAGTTTGCTGGCGGCCTTGGCTGTTTCAGTAACCCATGGCCAACTGCATTATCGAGCTGGGGACCGTTTTTTTGTTTGTAGAGCTGTAAGTTTTATTGCTTACGTTAGTTTATGGAGATCGTTCTGAAAGTCACACTCCCTGATGGCACCGTCTTGGACCTTCCTGATGCGTCCACCACTGCCGACGTCGCTGCCGCCATCGGTCCAGGCTTAGCACGCATGGCTATCGCCGGTCTTGTCACGCGACAAGACACTAGCGAAGTGTACGATCTAAATCGGGCTATACCCGGCGATTGCAATATCGAAATTTTCACGGCTACCGACGATTCGCCCGCGAGTCTGTTAGTCTTGCGCCATAGCGCCGCTCACATCATGGCCGAGGCGATTTGCAAGCTTTTCCCCGCTGCACAGCTTGTTTATGGCCCGCCCCTCGAAGATGGCTTCTACTACGACATCGACTTGGATCAATCCCTCACCCCAGACGATTTCCCGCGAATCGAAGCGGAAATGACCCGCATCATCAAAGAAAACCGATCCTTCTGTCGCTACGAACTGCCACGTGAAGAGGCCGTGTCCAAACTCAGCGACGAAGGCAGTCGCTACAAAATCGACAACGCTGAGCGAGCCGTGGGCGATTCGCTGAGCTTCTACGTCACTGGAAATAAAAGCGAAGGAAACTTCGAAGACCTATGTCGTGGCCCGCATATTCCATCCACTAAATTAGTGAAAGCATTTAAGATTCAACAGGTCTCTCGTTCTCACTATCGTGGCGATGTTAACGACCAGCCCTTGCAGCGCGTCTATGGCACCGCCTTTTTCAAAAAGGCTTCACTCGCGAGCTACCAAGAGCAGATGGAGGAGGCCAAGAAGCGCGACCATCGCGTACTCGGTAAAGAGCTTGACCTGTTTACCATTAGCGAACAAGTCGGCGGTGGATTGGTGCTATGGCAACCTAACGGCTCTGTCGTGCGCACCGAACTTCAGAATTATTTAACCGGCGAAATGAAGAAGATGGGCTATCACATGGTGTACACACCGCATGTAGGCCATCTTGATTTGTACCGCACCAGCGGGCACTACCCATACTACGAAGACTCGCAATACCCAGCGATGTTCGAAACCGAGCGAGGCAAAGCCATCCAAAGCGCGCTCCAGTTAGCCAGGCGCGTTCAAAAAATGTCGGGCAAAGACCGCGACCAGGGACTAACCTCCGTCATCAGATTCACCGAATCCATTACCCAAATATGGGGCAAAATCGAAGGCGTTGCCCCCAATGGCCTCATCGAAAAAACCATTGAATGCCTATACAACGCATTGGCTGATGAGCCAGGCTATCTGCTCAGGCCGATGAATTGCCCACACCATATTCTCATTTACGCCTCTAAGTTACGTAGCTACAGAGACTTACCATACCGTGTTGCTGAATACGGAACGGTGTATCGTTTTGAACAAAGCGGGGAAATCAGCGGCATGACGCGGGTTCGCGGCTTCACTCAGGATGATGCCCATCTTTTCTGTACACCAGATCAATTGGCTGATGAGCTGGTTGCTACGGTCAATTTGACGAGACAAGTCCTCGAAATGCTCGGCTTGACTGATTACAGTGTGCGATTGGGGCTGCGCGATCCTGACAGCGACAAATATGTCGGCTCGGACGAAAATTGGACCAAAGCCGAGGCGGCCATTCGCGCAGCGGTAAAGGCCAGCGGCGTTGATTATGTCGAAGAACAAGGCGAAGCCGCGTTTTATGGCCCGAAAATAGACTTTGTGGTCAAAGATTGTATTGGCCGAAAATGGCAGTTAGGCACCGTACAAGCCGATTATAACTTACCGGAGCGTTTTAAGCTTTCGTATGTCGGAGCGGATAATGCCCAGCATAGGCCGGTCATGGTCCACCGTGCCCCTTTTGGTAGCATGGAACGGTTCGTCGGCATATTGATCGAACATTTTGCCGGAGCGTTTCCGCTATGGTTGTCGCCGGTACAAGTTGGTATTACAACGGTCAGCGACAAGAGCAAGGATTTCGCTCAAGAAGTTTACGCGACCTTACAGGCGGCTGGCTTGCGTGTCGGGTTAGATATGACCAGCGAAAAAATCGGTCCTAAGAAGCACCGTTTTCGCCAGGCGAAGGTAAACTATATCCTGGTCGTCGGCGAGCAGGAAACAGAAAATCGTACCGTCAACATAAACGATCGCGACGGGCAGGCACTTGGCAACTTGTCGGTGGATGAATTCATCCGGGCCTGCCAGGATGAAATTGAATCAAAAGGCCACAGTAAAGTCACTGTAGCTTAATAGATATGTGATAATATTGCGGATACTTAATGAGGTTTGGCTAAGTAAGGTACTAGCTAACCGCCGCATCGCTTTTTGGAAAGGTTACTATCATCGCAAAGGAGATTCGCAGGAATGAGCGTATTCGGATATCACCGATACGTGTGATCGATCAACATGACGCCCAACTTGGTGTCATTCCCACGGCAGAGGCACTCGCCTTAGCCCGGGAGGCTGGCTTGGATTTGGTCGAAGTATCACCCACCGAAACCCCGCCGGTTTGTCGAATCGTCAACTATGGTAAGCAGCTGTACGACCGTAAAAAGCGTACCAAAGCTTCGCAAGGATCGCATACGGTTACGCTCAAGGAAGTGCGCCTTCGACCTAAGACCGATCCGCATGATCTGGGGATTAAGCTCGATCGGGCTAAGAAATTCTTAGCGCAAGGCCATAAATTACAATTCACCATGCTCTTCCGTGGGCGTGAACGCTTCAACAGAGATTTTGCTGCGGCTATCTTCAGTAATATTCTCGAAGAACTCGGCGAAACCATTAAGATTGAAAGACCAGCATCCATGGAGGGTCGACGTATGACCCTGCTCGTATCACCGGTCAAGAAAGCGAAAAGCTAGCGAGTAATACCCTCACCGCAATTTTGACCATAATTACCAGTCGTGACTGGGCGCAAATAACGATCCGAGCAGGCGTGAGCAGGCTTACGGATCGAGATGTAGCCTATGCCCTTGCCACGTCTGAGCAAAAACCCTAGTCTGCATGTGTTCAGACAACATGGGGAAAAATTGTTCGATTCAGATTTGAAGACTAAAAACAAAAGAGAGGATTGATAACGTGCATACTGACTTGATTCAACCACATGGGGGAAAATTGGTGGACTGCTGTGGTGCAGCCAAAATGTCCACCCCGCCAGCCGTTGCCATTGCGTTGACACCTCGCCAACAGTGCGACTTGGAAATGATAGCCGTTGGCGCGATGAGTCCACTAGATGGATTCATGGGCGAGGCTGATTGCAACAGCGTCTGCGACAAGATGGCCCTAACTAGCGGCGTCATTTGGCCCATGCCCATCACCTGCGCAGTAGACCAAGCTGCGGCGGATAAGGTTTCCGTCGGCGACAAGGTCCAGCTCAACGATGACCAGGGTCGCTTGTTAGGCTACCTGAACGTTTCCGAAAAATTCACGCAGGACAAAAAGAAACAAGCCCTTAAGGCTTACGGTACTGATGACGTAGCTCATCCCGGTGTCAAGGTGCTCATGGACGAAGGCGACACCTGCCTCGCGGGTAAGATCGAAATCGTTACCCCGCGTCACGATCCCATGTTCACGGCTCACCGACTCACACCAAAGCAAACACGCAAGGCGTTCGAGGAAAATGGCTGGAAAACGATTGCGGCTTTCCAAACGCGTAATCCAATTCACCGTGCTCACGAATATCTCACCAAGTGTGCCCAGGAAATTACCGATGGCCTATTAATCCATCCACTCATGGGGGCCACGAAAGACGGCGACATTCCAGCCGACGTTCGTATGAAGTGTTACGAGGTGATCATTGAGAAGTATTATCACCCAGACCACACCATGCTCGCTGTCCTGCCAGCGGCCATGCGATATGCCGGTCCTCGCGAAGCGCTAATCCATGCGATCCTTCGTCAAAACTATGGCTGTTCGCACATAATCATCGGCCGCGACCATGCGGGCGTGGGCCAATACTATGGCACGTTCGATGCGCAACATTTGTTTGATGAATTACCAGAAGGCTCATTGAAGATCACCCCGCTAAAATTCGAGCATGCGGCTTGGTCTAAGACGGCTGGTGGCATGGTTAGTGGGAAGACATTCCCGAAGATCGAAGGCGACCAGATTTTCCTTTCAGGAACCAAAGTTCGCGAAATGCTGGTCAAAGGCGAGCGCCCACCGGTAGAGTTTACGCGGCCTGAGGTGGCGGATATTCTCATTAAATCGATGAAAAACGCCTAGCGTTTAGCATCTTGTATATAAAACGATAAAGGCAGGTCTATCAAGGCCTGCCTTTGTTTTTGCTCGACTTAGGGTTGGTTTGGTGTACCCCATTCTTTGCTTACTGGCATAAGATGGGGGACGGGTAGAACTAATGAGAAGTTGAGAAAGCAACACCGGAACTTAATTCGTTTACGGCGATTGGTCATGTACTGAAAGTGTAATGGTTAATTGAGCGACCGGTCCTTCCCCTGCCCTTCCGGGAGTACCCAAAAATGGGCACCCGGCCTGGTATTGTCAGAGTGATTTACTTCTGTGAAAATAAATGCTTGGTAAGTTTTTAGTGTTGGCGGCATCACGCCTGCTCGTTGTTAAGGGATTAATCCATTGAATAGCGCACCGAATATCACTGTCAAGGATGTACCAACCGAGGTGGTTCAAGCCATAACTGTAATGCGCCGCCCGATCATGATTTCGCACGTCGTGCCCGACGCCGATGCGCTCGGCTCCATGATATCCATGGCCATGGCTTGGCGCGATGACCAGCGACAGCCCAAGGTGTCATTGCCAACAGGGTCAATCTCTCAGCGGCTTCAATTTCTTGTAGACCTTGCAGATGCGCCGGTAGCAACCATAGAAGACTTTGCCCAAGCAGACGGCTTTGTTGTTATCGATACCGCGAAAAAACCGCGCTGCAACGTCGGACCTGACCTTAAAGATACGGATTGGTCAGCCGGTCGCCCCATCGTCAATATTGACCATCACGCCACCAGCACCCAATTTGGAGACATCAACTGGGTCGTGGGCGGCGCGAGCAGTACCTGTGAACTTGTATACTATCTACTACGAGCAGCGGGGCGAACGATCAATGCCGCAGGCGCGTCACTCATATATTCTGGCATACAAACGGACACCATAGGCTATTCGCTGCCGACCACCTCCGCCTCGGCGCTACGGGCGACGGCTGACGTCGTTGAACTTGGTGCAGACATAGGCCAAATCGGCGAAAGGCTAGGCCGAAGCCAAACCCAAAGCGAATTTGATTTATTACGGGTCATTTACGACAACACCAAAGTCCTAGCCGACGGCAGGTTGGCCTATAGCGCCGCCAGTTACGACGACATTAAAAACGCGGGATGCACCGCGGCCGACATTGACGACCAGATAAACGTCCCCCGCTCGCTGGACGGCGTGGTCTTAGCCATGCTGTTTACCGAGGGCGTTCAAGGTAAAACGCGCATCAATTTTCGCGGGTCTGGGCAAGTTACTATTTCAGAATTAGCGGCTATATTCAAAGGCGGCGGACACGCTCAAGCGGCTGGTGCGATTCTCGATTGCGGTATCAACGAGGCGATAGAAAAGGTCGTGCCTAAAGCGATCGAACATTTAAGCACTTTTGCTTAGATAATTACAGACACTCATAATGCCCGACCAGATGAAATTCAGGAAAATTTGTCATACCCGCGAAGGCGGGTATCCAGTCCGCTGTCGCAGGCTACAGATGATTTAAGTCTCTATATTCCACTCCTGGATACCCGCCTGCGCGGGTATGACGAGCGGGTGTGGTGCGATTACTGATCGTTCACACGCATGTCATCATCATGACATATTAAGACCATAAATACCTTTTTTCTTGCATTTTGATGATCATTTGGATTACACTGAAGGGTGGTTGCGCGTGCAATTCGTGGAGGGAGGTTGGCCATGCGACGTGGGTTGGTTTTCTATTTGTGCTTATTTAGCTGCATAGTTGGTGCTACTACCTTTGCAGACGAGTCGCTTTATCGCTATGAAGGCAACGTGTTGCCATATGATGCATCAGCTGGATGGACAATTGCTAATCCCTGCGAAGATGAATGCAACGAACTCTTAGAAAATGGCCACTTTGTACTATTTTGGCCGACGCCTGGGGATAATACAAATTACAATCTTGAAATCGCTCGTTCGCGCGTACCGCCCCCACCTACACTGTGGGTGGAGTGGCGATACCGTTCCAACCACCCCATAGGGCAGAATTTCTTCGTCTGTGATGGTGAATTCAGCGTTAGATACGATGGCATGAATGATAGTATTCATA
This sequence comes from Phycisphaerae bacterium, assembly GCA_029260115.1. Classification (GTDB taxonomy): domain Bacteria; phylum Planctomycetota; class Phycisphaerae; order UBA1845; family UBA1845; genus JAJRPG01. The sequence goes on from JAJDDW010000023.1 coordinate 21,803, forward strand.
TGTACGGTGACCTTGTAATTTCAAGTGAAGGTGGAGATTTTATCTCTGGACTAGACATCGACGAATTCCACACATATCGTTTTGAAAGCCTCGATGGCATCAACTATGGCTTTTATGTGGACGGCCAGGGTATTTTCAACTCTTTCGGGAGCTCTCCAACAGGGTTGAGTCGGCTTCAATTACGTGGCCATGGTGGTTGCGGACTCGACAATATCCCTAATCAAAAGCACGAATGGGATTATGTACGCTATGGCACAATCTCCTTCGGCGAACAGATCATCGCAACAGAGCCGCCCAGTGGCATTGTTTCTCCGCAAGAGCATCCTAATCTCGACCGCTTCATTGTCACGTTTGATTCACCCAACTATTCTTATATCGACGACATAACAGTTCAAGTCACCGGAGGCATTGCTCCACAGGTTATTCAAACCCACCGCCGAGAGAACGACGAACCGGACACCCTAGAGATCGTCCTAGATCGTCCACTATCCGAAGATGAAATCACTACCTTCATCTTCAATGACGGCCAAACAACTAATGAAGTCGTTTTTGCCTATGGCTGCGCTGACCCAACGAATACTGTCGATTCCGATGGTGATGGCTTTATGGACTGTCTGGATGACTGTCCAAATGACCCCAACAAAACAGAACCCGGACAATGCGGGTGCGGCAACCCTGATGTAGATACAGATAACGACGGAACTGCGAACTGCGTAGATGGCTGCCCGGATGACCCGAATAAATCGACCCCTGGACAATGTGGTTGTAGCAATTCAGATGTAGATACTGATAGCGATGGCACATCAGACTGCATTGATGGTTGTCCGGATGATCCTAACAAGATAGGGCCCGGCCAATGCGGCTGTGGCAATATGGATATTGATACGGACGAAGATGGCACAGTAGACTGCCTGGATGGCTGCCCTGTGGACCAGAATAAAACCGACCCTGGGCAATGCGGTTGTGGGATGATAGACACGGATACAGATAACGACGGAACTGCGGACTGTGTGGACGACTGCCCGACTGATCCCAATAAAACGTTGCCCGGTCAATGTGGTTGCGGTAACTCAGACATTGATACAGATAGAGACGGCACTTCTGATTGTATCGATATTTGTCCCACCGATCCCAACAAGATAGCACCCGGCCAATGCGGCTGCGGCCAAGCCGAGGGGAACGTCGATTCTGACGGTGACGGTGTGATAGACTGCTTAGATCAGTGCCCCGGGACAAACGATACGGTAGATCTAAACGAAAACAATACGCCCGACTGCATCGAAGCTATTCCTGCTGTTTCGACCTGGGGGTTGGTGATTTTGACGTTACTGTTATTAAGTATAGCTAAGTGCGCCCCGCGATTAAAGCAGGCCTCAAACGTCAGGCAATAGCCTGACCTACCCAGGCCGGATACCCGCTTGCTCGGGTTTGACGCTTCGTAGCATGGTGCACTTATAGGCCGGGTGAATTTACCAATCCGGTTTATGCCAGACATTCGAGTTTTCCACCACAACGATTGGGCGATGACGCATGGATAGCGTTATGCGTGGCCAGGCGGAAGGTGAGGCGTTAATAATGGTAATATCAGGCCGGTTGTATGTCACGTTCTTGGCATACCATAGCGGTGTAGATGTTCCCCACGTAGAACAAATGACTGTATCAGGCGCGAGAGAATTCAAATTAAACTTGCCTAAAAAAGTCGTAGCATCCGCGAGGCGGCCAGTATGACTGCGCGCGGGAACATGCCATATCGTAAAGGTTATAACCAAGCTCAAAATAATAGCTGAAGCAATATAGCCAGGCTTCTCACCATATATTTGCAGCGCATTCGAGATAGACACACCACCCAACACACTGCATGTAAACAGTAAGGGTAGCGTATTAGCCGCATCTCCTTCAATGCGATATAAGCAAACAAACACAACACTCTGAACAGCTAATCCGATGAGTAAGACCACGGCTAACCTATTGTGTGACCACGCAAATCTACCGCCCGCCAACATAAAAATGAGCCAAATAGCCAATAGTAACCCACCGGGCACCAATCGATCTGACCCAAGCCAGCGACGCAGTTCACGGCCTAGCCATCGCATTTTATTTTTCAAACCAGATAAACTATTGCCCATTTGTGAACGGAACTGCGCGCCACTCACTAGCCAATACACACGTTGACACTTAGCCTTAAAGCCAAGATCGCTCATGGGAACGACGTGCATTTCTGCGTTGTACTGCTCGATATAATTATAGGGGGTATCCGGCGTATCGCGTACGAAGATATAAAGTCCAGCGTAAATAACAGGCACGAGCAAGGCACTCATAGCTACGGCGATGGCCCGGCGCGTAAAACGTACACGGCCCCAACTTCTATGGAAAACGCTGGCTACTACGACCAGCGCAAATGGTATAAAAAATACGACTGGCGGGCGGCTGGCTAGGGCAATGCCTAGACTAAGCGCGCCTAACCATAACATACGTCGACGCCCTGTCACTGAAAACTGAATGAGCCAATAGATAGATAGCACCTCGAAAAATAGCGTCAGCATGTAGACTTCGGGGGCCAAAAAATTCGACCACACGCGAGGATGAGCCGTTAATAGCAGTGACACCGCCGCAGCGAGCCAAGCGTTTGCACCAAGACGTATTTGAATAAGCGTACATAAGGCCACAACCCCCAGCCCGCTAGCCAAACACGAAAGCGAAACGTCATACGCCGGTTCGAAAGGTAATCCCCAGGTGAGAACGTGCAATATAGATGCGTAGACGACATAGCCTGGCGGGTGGGTGATACCGCACGTCGCAGCTGCCAGTTGCAACCCGCCGGAGTCGCCAAAGCAAATCCCTTGAGGCAGACGAACGACAGTTAATATGAACAGGACGAGGACCGGCATGATGATAGCCGTCCATTGCGTGATGCCCAGCGGCGACAGTTTATATCGCGGCTGATCGCGCGGATCAGAATGATTCTTTGTATTCACCGCCTCTTAGTATATCCCAAGCTACGGGAGTTTGATATCAATAAAATATTTCAAGCAGTGGCTAGCGCTGACACGATTTAGTTATTGAATGCCGATGATAGACACTATTCGGACGTCATGCGTGCCATCATGTTAGCCAATACCACTATTTTCACGCAGCAATTCCATGCTTTGAACGAATTTATTGACTTTTCATGGAACTTATCATGCCCCGCCGACGTCTAACCTTGTGAACGTCGCAGGATGTCGGCTATGTGCTTTAACGTGCCGCAGCCCCGCGACCGTCACATACTAGCGACGAGAAAACGTTAGGCCAAGTTAAACGACAAACGTAATCGCAGCTACCTGAAGCTGTGTGTGGAACCGGTCTGCGCATGTTGCAAGCTGCCATGTCGATGCGATAGGCGTCGCGCAGGCCGTATGTATTTATTAACCGATTGAAAGGAGATTTCATGTTAAACGCAAAGTACACAAAGATTATTGGTGGATCACTAGGCGGGCTAACTGTCTGCGTCGCGGCTATCTTCTGCTTCTCTAGTGACACTGTCGAGACGCACACACAGGCGAATAGTGGGACACGTACCATAAGAGATACACCTGTAACGGCAGATGGGAGTCGTAACGTGAGGCCCGTGAATAACGCACCTGAAAATCCAGATAGGGTTACTAAGGCACCAGTACCGCGTCGTCAGCCCGACAGACGTAATCCACGGCCACATAGCCATCCAACAAAAAGGC
>JAJDDW010000024.1 GCA_029260115.1 Phycisphaerae bacterium
ATTTGATTATCGCGGCGCCATTGACATGTTCCCGCCGTATTTCAATACGATGAAACACAACCCCCGCGATATTCCGGATAGTGTATCAGAGAAGGACGACCAACGAGCTACTGACTCTATTCTCGGCATTGAACGAATAGCTGATGTCGTCCTGGCAATAAAGTAAGATCTCTGATTTTGCGGCGCAAATTGATTCATCTTGTATAAAGCGAATTTCATATAGTGTTGCATGGAAAGCGATTATCTTCTGAAAAAACTCGAGCCTTTAATTCCTGAAAAAGTGAAGCATTGGCGCAGAGCTAAGCAGCTCGCTGATCCAGAGACTAGAGGCTATCTTGATCGGGTAATTGCGGAAGCCGCTTATCGCGAGCTCGGAGAATTTGCCGACAAGCTGCTTCTTTCACTACCGCCGCAAGCAAAAGCCAAGGGTTCGATACACTTCGGAAATATCCTATACGACAAAGAAAGATTTGAGTTTGGTATTTCGCCAAATGAGCTGTTACAAAATATGGCTATATTCGGCAGATCAGGCGGAGGCAAAACCAATACCGTCTTTCACATCGTCAAACAGTTAAGCAGCCAAAAGATTCCCTGGCTGTTCTGGGATTTCAAGCGGACGGCCAGGCATTTGCTTCCGCAGATAAAAGGTCATGTAAAAGTCTTTACGCCCGGACGGTCTCTGTCTCCCTTTGTATTCAACCCGTTCATTGTTCCTCCGGGAATGGAGAGTCAAGTCTATATCACGCAACTGGTCGACGTGATGGCCAGCGCCTTCACCCTTGGGGATGGCTCACGCAGCATATTGCAGAAGTCAATCGCTGCTTGTTACGAGCGTAATCTCGAAGCCCCGACGATTCAGGACATCAAAGATGAAGTGGATAAAATTCCTGATAAGCAGCGCGTCGTCGGCTGGAAGCTCTCGGCGATGCGCGCCCTAGACTCAGTAGCTTTTGCCAAGGTGGCCGGCACTACACGTTCATCACAAGAAGAGCACACTCATGCTTTACTTGAATCGCAAACCATAATCGAGTTGGACGCTTTAGCCGATAGCATGAAGCAGTTCTTAGTCCCGATCCTTTCGCTATGGCTTTATTCCGTTCGTCTCGCCGCTGAAACCAGAGAGAAGTTAAGCTTGGTGATTGTTGTCGAGGAAGCCCACAACGTGCTGTATCGAGGGGAGCATCGATCCAAAGAAACCGTGATGAATCGTTTACTTCGTCAGTGCCGAGAAATCGGCATCGGGATCATCGTGGTAGATCAGAGTCCGCACCTAATTTCCAGCGTCGCGTTGGGGAACACCTATACGAGCATTATCCTCAACTTGAAAGACCCAACTGACATTAATCGTGCGGCGGCATTATCCTATCTAACGGAATACGAAAAGAAGTTTTTGACTCTGCTTCCCATTGGTCAAGGCGTAGTAAAACTTCAAGGTAGATGGCGAAGACCGATCCTCGTGAGTCTCCCACTTGTTGAGGTGGCCAAAGGGGCCGTTACAGACAAATTATTGAGACAATATCTTGCAGGCTCATTGAAACCTAAAGAACTAAGGGAAATAGTTCAGAAATCGCGAAACAGTGATTTGTCGAATAGTGGCGAACGACTATTTTCGCTTGACGAGTTCCGATTATTCCATGATGTTCTGCATCACCCCGAGGATGGCGTGGCCCAGCGTTATCAGCGTCTGGGATTGAGCGGACGAAGAGGCCAGGAAGCAAAAGAGGCACTCGTCCAGCATGGTTGGCTAGTTGAACATGTTCAAGAAAACGGACGCATTCGAAAAGTCATTTTGACTGTCCCACCCAAAGCCGAAAAACTTGTTGGCCTTGATCTTCGCAATCTGCCGACAAGCTTAGTCGTACACACATACTGGAAGAGCCGCTTAGGCAGATTATTTACAGATAAAGGATATGACATCGCCTACGAACATCCGCGAGTTAATGGTAGAGTTGATGTATTGGCGACCAAGGACAGCAAACGAATCGGCATTGAAATCGAAACCGGGAAGTCCGATGTGGTTTCAAACGTAAAGAATGGCATCCTGTCGAAGTTTACTAAAATCCTTGTGGTGGCTACAGATGAAACCGCGATGGTAGAAGTTGAGCGCCGTCTTGCCCATGCGGGGTTGTTGATCCCGAATCATGTTGAGTTGGTATTGGGTGATGAATATACGCCTGATTGAACTGCCCTTAAGGTCTGCATGTGTTACCATGCGTTCATTAAAGAATAACGTTCTGCTGACCGTTTCCACGCTTTCCCGATGGCCAATTGAAAGCATCAGCTCCGGAACCCAAGATATTACCGACACGCCCACACAGGCCGTCGAATTTGCCAACAGGGGATCGGTTTCCGTACCAGTTATATGGCTCTATTACCGAGAGTTGTTCATCACCTCTCTAGATAGATGAATAGAATCTGATCGTTAGTACATGCAGGCCATCGGGAGACGAATTATACCGGCGTGAGTTTGAAGATCATCAGCGAAGCGCTCTAAATCACCGGCTGCCGGATCACTGGTATCTTGATCAATGCTTGATGTAACGAAGTAGCCAACCTTAAGCATGACAACGAGAGCTTTTCGATTGTGAATACAAGGCTTACTGGCGAACGATTACTCACCGAGTTGTGCAGCGTGCTTTCCAAAGAAGAAACGGTCTATATCTAAGGCAACATCAAGATGGTACGACACGAACGCAAAGAGGTAGTTAAGCATCAACAGCAAAAAATACGAGAGGCTTATCGAAAAATATGGTTTGCCTAGTATGGCAGCGCTAGATTGATGGCCAATCCGCATTTTTGATACCGCCAACGCAGGTCGGGTTCGTGGCCGCCCAGCGATTTTGGTAGCGCCAGGACCGATCAACTTCGAAAGTAGCGCTGTCATACTAGAAACCTCATTTATCATTGATATACTGTGAGGAAAATCCTACACGAAGAAAATCCTACACGAAGAAAATCCTTGATGAAATCGTCAGTAGTAACGAATCCACATTGATTGCTGGCCCGGCCGATGGAATTACAAGATAGTCTGGCACTAAACACATGTGGGATGAAAGAAAAGCAGCTTATCGATAAAATCAGAGCGAACTCGATTCATTTATCGCTTTACCACGAGTCAGCTATTCTAGCCGGAAACATAGAAGCGGTGTTGATACGTGCCGGTGAAACAATTCCTCCAGTCGATACTATGATCGGCGTGATAGCGCAGCAACATCACGAAACCTTATTCATCAGGAACGTAAAACATTTCGAACGTATTCCAGGGCTTGAGATAGAGGCATATAAAGTGTTGCTGCATGTTTATTGGAATTATAGGATCGGCCGCCGCGTCATTATGTGGTATGGCGACTTGAACAAGCCATATACTGCGTAAGTTTTGAGAACCATCATTGTTTTAGAACATCTTTCTTCAAATATTCTGAGCGCGGTGGAGTTGGATGGTGTTTAGGATCCTGATGGGGTGGTGTGCGCATGTTGTTCGGGAGAGGCAACATGATGAACGCAACACGCTCATGCAGTACTTAGGCGGTGGTCTGATTCCCTCCTGCCTAACGCCGACGTGTGGCTGGTTTGCGTGTTTACGGCGATGCGTACCGGTTAAGTGTGAGCCTCGCCTGGGTTGTTTAGGATTTGGACAGTACCGTATATTAATGTGAACACTGACTACATCTGGCAGTAGTCTTGCATTCTAACAGCTGTTGCGAGATACTACCTTCTGTGGCCGACTTACGGAGGGTATTCAAACTTCGGGCTACATTTTGTTTCTTGGCGGCAATCAAGCGGACCTATCAAGCGGCCCCATTTATTGAGGAGTAACTTATGATGCGGAAATTTTCTGGCGTTCTAGTTGGATTGTGGGCGATTGTCATGGTAGCTGGATGTAACCCCAAACTGACCATCCAAATGCGACCACATAATGTTCTTATGGATTATGTCAATATTGACGGAAAACCTGCGCAGCCAGTTAAAGGAGTTGATGGCCAATTCGATGGAAAGATCAGTTTCGGCGAAGCTTCATCAATTGTTGTTCCTGTGATTGCAAGGTCGGCGCAAGGAGTCGAAGTAAATAAATCGTTCAAGGTGGAAAAAAACCAGTCGGATCCTAGGGATCTGAATATGCCAGCCGAGGTTCATGTAAGAACCCAACCGTCACAATCGGGAAATATCGCAGTAACAATTGATGAAGATGAGAGTGTTGTTTCCGAGAACGGAGTTTACAAAAAGAAAATCGAGACGGACAAGTGGCCCCGGAAAATTAAATTCTCTGCAACTAATATGGACACTGGGTTGCATGCTAAGGACGAAGTTGAATTGCATGCTGGAGATTTGATAGAGAAAAAGCTGAACTTAGATTTAGTCGCCTCGTTTAAACCCAATAAGCATATTATCAACTACGGCGAAGAGATCATTTTTGATGCATCGACATCATCGCCGACTAATACTGTCTCAAGTTATATCTGGACATTTGGAGATGGAAATACCTACAGGGGTGGCGGTTCGACGGTGAAACACGCTTATGACTTCAACTCTAATACTGGCAAAGTAGATGAATATACCGTTACACTCATCGTACAGGCAGGCGAAAAACAGAGTAAGCCTACGACCCAGAAACTTAGCGTAGAGGTTTCCAATAAAGAGTTAGTATTCAAAATAGAAAAATTCCCTCAAGGGCGATTCAGTCAACCAGGTGAAACCGTGGAATTTATGCTTTTTGTGGTGGATCCGGCATCTGACAAAAAAATAATGAATCTAACATTTCTTTTTGGTGATGAACAGATGAACTCCGGTTTAGAAAATGGAAAGCCAATCAACCTGGAATGTGAGGACGGCTTCTGCAAGCAGATTATCATATCTCATAATTACACCCATGTAGGGGAGTTTGTTCCAAGTCTGACTTATACCGAGGTGTTTGATCCTGGCAAGGTGAAAACCGCAACCCTCATGATGCGAGATGAATCGCAGGCAACCGTAACAATTAGTCCAAATTATGTTTCAGGCGATGATTTGATAGAGCAGGCATGGGATGATTTCTACAAGCATTTCGCCCAACTATTGAGAGAAGCTAAAGTGGACAAGAAGTATTTGGTTCTAACTTCGCTGGATAATGCCAACTTTGAGACAGATGAGGACGAAAACGAGATCGTGACAGTTATCGACCGGCTGACACGAAATTTAGTCGCTGATTCTTTTTTTGTATTGGAACGAAAAGCCCAAGTTCTCTCTCGACTCGCGCCTGAGGCGGTTGTTAATGTTCGTCCCGAGTTGGTATCAGGCAGCGTTGGTTCTGGTGTCAATGAATCTGATCCTATCTATCAACATACATTGGACTATGCGCTCGCAATGGAGCACCACGGTGCTATAAAACCCATCATCTATAGTGTAGAGATAGCAGGGACTGGCGATAGAATCATGCAGATTGGACAGATAGATCAACGCATCAACGGTGATGGATCGGTGACTAGCCCCAGGGATATAATTACGGAACGGCAAATTTCCGAGGGTAAATCTAGTGCAACGCAGTGGGCTCGTAACCTTCCAATTTTGATGGCCAGATTCAAAACAGCCGATTATCTTATCGCTATTAAGATCATCCAACCACCGCAAGTACTGACGACGAAACCTGTTACTTTTGATGTCGACCTGCAAAAGATAATGGTTAAGCAATCGGCGTCGGTTAAACTTGAAGTTCGTATTCTTGAGCGAACTGGCCGAATTTTGAAGGCTGTGGAAATCACCGGATATCATAGTCAACTGGTGAGCGAAAGTTGGGCTCACGACAATGAATAATAATAGTTGTGTGCAACATTGACATGGCTCTGCGAACAGTAGTTTGGCGATAGCTTGCAGTTGTCGTACTTAATCTTCTAGAGGCACACTGCGCGTGAGCCAGGCGTATGCGCGTTCGTCTTTAAGGAGTTCCGATTGTTGAGATGTCCCAACACACAAGGCGTACGCGGAAAAAGGTTTAGTATTTGATGACCAGATGAGATCCCCAGGTTTGTGCCCAGTCGCACCCGCACAGTATAGACAGTGAAGCTCTTTTAGCTGACTCAACGTCGGAGTCACCCATCGAGAATCTGCTGCACTCAAGCTTTCGTTGGCCATTTGAAGATGTTTGGGTATCTCGTCATGCTGGCAATTATCGCAAACTCTGATCCAAAGGTTATCGTCTATACGGATTGCTTTTCCTTCTTCGCGCCATTTCAGAAGATCGCACTCTTCCGAGCATAGTTTGAAGGTGTCTGGAGGCTGATCGTTGATGGGCACATTCAGCCCAGTAGGCGATATTGGTTGCACTGTAGATCTATCAACCTTAGTAGGGGATGGTTGCTGTACGCCAACTTGTTCAGCAATCAGCGCGACAATAGTCAACAATAACGCAATGACGGAGGCCGCACCGTATACATGGTTGTGATATCGCTTCCACCACAATTGCCCCTGAGTCAAATCTATGGGATGCTGAAGGATTGGAGCGAAAATAGATTTAGGTGGAAGACTTGGAAGATTTCCTAATTGTGGTTTTTTTGTGTCGTGCTGCCCAGTGAGTCGTCGACAAAGCTGTTCATATCCCGCTGTTTCCGTAGGTTTGTAATAGGTGGTAGACCGAAGTATTGTTGGAATGTGTTGCGTATCTGTTGCAGTCAGCACTAAAGGCACGAATTTTTTGTTTTGACCTTTGTCAGCGTAAATCTCCTGCGTAACGATGGCCCCCTCCCATACTGCCCCTTTTCCAACCGCGCCAACTGCGCGTCCTCGGAATCGGTCATGGTATGTCTTGGTACATACTATTAAAACGTAGTCCGCTTCCTCAATTTGATCGAGCATCCAATTAGGCCAACCTTTCGGCGGGCACTGTATATACTGGTCCAACTCACAATCCAGGCCGTCTATTCTAAGCCGATTAGATAGAGCCAGAATGCGTGCTACATGTTCCGGCGAATCATGGCTATAGCTAATGAAGATCTTAGGGTGTCTGCGGACTTTGTTTGACATATATACTCCCTTATAGAATCCAACTTACAGTCGATTCGAACACACTCCAAGAGATCGTAGTTCTCGCTAATAATATGGATACAAAGTGGCCGCTAAACGCTTCGCAAGTACTTAAGTTGATCAAACGAAAACGAAAGATGGGTTATACTACCAGAATTCCTCTAAGTTTCACGGTTCGCACTGAGTCCACTACCCAGATTGCGACTCGTAAGCCAATAGAGTCGTAGGAATCGTTGCGATTTTGGTTATCGACTAGTTGTCCCTCCCGTTTATTCCGTATTCCTTGTCAACAAAGGACTTATGAATTGACTGGATCTCTAGCTACATTACGCTTACGCAACAGAATTCAAGAGTAAATGGAGCAGGAAATGAGTGTTTTTCAAATATTTGTTGCGTTGTGTCGGTCATTAGTTCGCACGCAGACTGATCTTGCCGCTGAGAATCTTGCTCTTCGACAACAACTTTCTGTTCTCAATCATTCCGCCAAACGACCAAAGTTACGAAAGCGCGATCGAATATTTTGGGTTTGGCTTTCCAGGTTGTGGCCTAACTGGCGATGCGTCTTACTCATCGTGCAGCCTGACACCGTCGTTGGTTGGCACAAACAAGGATTCAAAATTTACTGGCGCTGGAAGTCGCGACACAAAACGGTGGGGCGGCCGAAGATCGAAGTAGAGATTCGAAAACTCATTCGGCGCATGACAGTGGAAAATCCGACTTGGGGCGTGCCTCGCATTCAGTCGGAGCTTGTCTTATTAGGGCACAATGTATCCGAGACCACTGTGAGTAAGTATAGAGTAAAACATCGCAAGCCGCCGTCACAAACTTGGCGAACGTTTTTGGATAATCACCTGACTGACATCGTTGCCATCGACTTTTTCACAGTTCCGACTGCGACGTTTCGTGTTCTTTTTGCTTTTGTGGTGCTGCGACACGACCGTCGCAAAGTTGTTCATTTCAATGTTACAGAGCATCCCACAGCCGAATGGACAGCACAACAAATTATCGAAGCATTTCCTTATGATACCGCGCCACGGTTTTTGATTCGTGATCGTGATGGAATATATGGACATGTCTTTCAGGAGCGGGCAATGAATATGGGCATTGAGGAAGTCGTTACGGCTCCCCGATCGCCTTGGCAGAAGGATCATGTAGCATGTTGCACCTCATTGGTTCTATTCGTTGAGACCTCCGGGAATCTCCGACGTTCGGATAGCTTTCGCCCTTGGCTCTTGACTGGGCCGCTGCCATTAACGGGTTCGTAGAGGCATTCACCTTTGCTATTATAGACGTGGACGCGGAGCATGCCATGGTTGCGCCATGTCTTGATCGTACCCGACGTTACGCTGAGCTGTTCGGCGAGCTCGGCGAGCGTTAACATGCCCGCGTCGCGTAGTCGATCGCGGTGGCTCTTTAGCTGATAGTTCCGACGGATACGCGAGACAATTTTTGGCGTGAACGCGCCGCCCGTTCCGGAGCGCAGGCCGCGTTGATTAAGACGCGAGGCGATCTGCGCGTCCGTATGATGATCGAGCATGCGATCGATCTCGCCTACCACGTCGTCGCCTGTACGCCGAGCCTCACCCGCCGACAGCGGAATGGATAACGTCAGTGTTTGGGTGCTTCCGCCTTTGAAGCGAACATGAGCCGTGATCTGCTTGGCCTTGATCAACGTGACATCTTCGATCATCAAACGCACCATCCGTTTCCGTTCTCGGTCGGGTGTTTGTGGATCGCGCCACAGCTTTGGGAAGTCCGCAGCCAATGATAGCACCCGAGCCTTACGCTGCTCATCAAAGACCACACGGTCAGCTTGGCATTGCTGTTCATATTGTTCCTGTGCTTGGGTCAGGGCTCGCAGCTTCTGGTTCCAGTCCGCTTCCAACGAATCAGCCACCAACCGATTGTTCGGATCGACCTGCATATACCGATTTTGCGCGAGATCAGCTTCATAGCGAGCGCGTTCGACCTGCTGGTGGCGTAGATGATCCGCCTCTTCCAGGCGAGATTGGAGTTCCTGCTGGACCGTCAAGGCTACTTCCAGCGTAACCGGTTCGATCATCTGCACCAGCAGTTCACCGATAGCTTGATCGATACCAACCCCGGGGACGCTCTGGCAGATGGGTTGCGCGTGTTCAATGCCGTGTCGCTGGCATAAATAGTTGGTATCCAGTCGCCCGCTGCGTTTGTGATAACGGACAGTCATCCGTTGCCCGCAGATGCCGCACATTACTAAGCCTTGCAGCAATGCCGGACCTTGGCCGGGTGGACTCTTTCTGCGGTCCAGACCGTAGGCCTGAGCGTATTCACGGAACCGCTGTTGATTCTGTTGGAATTGTTCCCAGGTGATATAGCCGGGATGCGTGTTCGGTAGAAGTGTGTGCCATTGATCTTGCGGCAACTTCCGAATGCTTTGGCGACCGCTGCTATTCTTACGCGTCCGGAAGCGACCGTAGACAAAGGCGCCAGCGTACCGCGGGTTGTGCAGTGTCTGCAACACGCGGGTATGGCCCAACGTCGCCCAAACCAGCTGCCCTTTGTTTGGCCCCCGACGCAGGCGACGCGGGAACAGCAGGTTCTGCTCACGGAAGAACTTGACCACCGCGCAAGCGGATCCAGCCCGCTGGTAGGTTTGAAAAACCGTACGAAGCGCCTGTTGGACCTGTCGATCCGGGTCCAACACGACGTGGTCTTGCTGATCGTACTCAAGCCCAACGGGCAACGGCGACTTCAATTCGCCGCGGCGTGCCTTGTTCCGAATCCCACCTTGCAGACGAGCACGCAGCACGTGTAACTCAGCCTCGCTCATCGTACCTTTTAATCCCAAGAGCAGGCGATCGTTGAAGTGGCTGGGATCATACAAACCATCCTCGTCCAGGATCAGCGTGTCACTCAAAGCGCAAATCTCAAGCAGACGATGCCAGTCGGTGGAGTTGCGTGCCAGGCGCGAGACCTCCAGACCCAGCACGATACCCGCATGCCCCAAACCCACTTCGCTGACCAACGTCTTGAAACCTTCGCGATCGACACCGCTGGCGCCGGACTTGCCCAAGTCGTTATCGATGACGATGACTCGCTCCACCGGCCACCCCAAAGCGACCGCTCGCTGACGCAAGGCATATTGCCGCCGGGTGCTCTCGGTGTTCTCGAAGACCTGGCGAATCGTGGATTGACGGATGTACAAATAGGCGTCTCGCTTGAGATGGCTGGCGGTGATCTTTTGTGTGTGATGGTCGTTCATGCGGTAGCCTCCAGAGATGGGCGTCCACTGTTGAGGATCATGTTCGTCAGGACCTAAGTGACCTGATGGTGTAGATGGGATGGGAGTTCGGGGCCATTGGAAACTGCGCGGGCACGGTGCCGCTCAACTGAGACACCGCGTTGTGGCCACGCGCGCATCCAAGCCACCACGCCGTGACTGATCAACAACGCCAGCCCCCACCTACGGCTGGTCCAACCCGGTTCAATCGACGCCTGCTGCCGCAGTTCTTCGTAACGCTGTGTCCAATCTGCAGAAGGATCGAGGCTCTCGATGCGGTATGTCGCCGGCATGGCTATCGCCCTTTTTTTGCGCGCCGCGACAAAGCCCGTTCGATACTGCGGGGGTGAACTGACAGCCCCAACCGCTTGCGAATCATGTTCACCAATATCGGAGCTCGTAGCGTTGGGTCTTTCGCCCGCTGCTGATCGATGAATTGCATGACGGTCTCCGAGAGTTTGTGGGCATGACGCGGGCCTGGCCGTTTGGGAACCAGGCTAGGCAATCCATTCCGTTCGAACGAAGCTCGGGCCTGATAGAAGGCTGGTCGCGAGAACCCAAACGCCGCGGCTGCATCGGTGACGGTTTGCCCATCGACTCGAACCAGACGGAGCATCTCGTACTTGACCTGCACCAGGTCGCAGGGATCGAAGAACTCGTTGAATTGAAACGGCTCGTGAGCGACATGCTGCGGGTGTGGGTTGAGCGTCCCGAACTCGGCCAGTGCTTTGCCCTTGGCATCCGTGCGTTTGGTCATGGCAGTCTCCTAAAGGCGGCCTCATGCGCGCCAACATAATTATGCCGTCCACAAAGAAGGTGTCAATGCGAAAATGCCGTAAATTCCTGTCCCAATAGCGATATTTATGCATAATTACGTGCTGCCCCAGCAAACCTCCCGGACAGGCGGGCGGCGTATTCATCTTTACGTATACGACATAATCCACTTTACACTTAACTGAACTACGTTTGGCCTTCATTGAGACATCCCTCCCGTCATCGCCTCGATCAACTCGGCTACCTCGAGCAGATCCCGAGCCTTGAACGGCGATCGGCCCGCCGAAACGGCTACGAACGGATCTACCGCACTTATGCTAGTCCAGGCAGTAGGAACTGAAGCCAGCCGCTCATCGTCGTCGTGAAAATAGACCCGGTCCTCGCCCCAGTTGTGACGACAGGTCACCAGCGCAAACTCGCGGCCGTGCAGTGGATGGAAGGGATGCGTGACCTGAAAAAGTCGCGGTGGATTGGCACCATCGGGTGCACTTGACGGCGTAGACCAATCCTTACGCCGAAAGAACAATTGGATCAATAAGGCGAGAGTGTCTTGATCACGTCATTGTCCTCGACGAGAAACATCTCAAGCGCATTTTGTCGTCGTACTTTGATTATTATCACAAATCGAGAACTCATCTTTCCTTGGATCGAAATGCGCCGTCAGCAAGAGAGATTGAGCCGCCTCATCACGGCCAAGTTATCTCAATTCCACAAGTTGGCGGTCTGCATCATCTGTATCGACGAGCAGCCTGAATCCTTGTTTGCAGTGTTCGAATCTATTCCCAACAGAAGGGATTGTTTGCGCGTTTACCCTAGTTTTGATGTTTTTGACCAATTGGAATTTTGAACATCATGATTTCAGATGTTTTATTTTTGAAAAGTCAGGTAGAAGCCCTTCGAATTACGCCAACATCTGTCCGGACGACATTAATGGGAGGGACACCGCTTGGCGTGACTGCACTGGAAGACAAGATTGTCCAACGTGCGGTAGTCGAGGTATTGAACGCGATCTATGATAACGACTTCCTCGGATTTTCGTATGGCTTTCGACCAAGGCGCAATCCATACAATGCGTTGGATGCGATCTATGTCGGGATCATGCAAAAGAAAGTGAACTGGGTGCTCGATGCAGACATACGTGGTTATTTTGATGCCATGGACCACGGCTGGCTGATGAAATTTGTCGAGCACCGGATAGCGGACCAGCGTGTGTTGCGTCATATCAAGAAGTGGCTCAACGCTGGTGTGATGGAGGATGGGAAAAGAACACGAGTGGAACAAGGAACGCCACAAGGGGGAAGTATCACGCCTCCTACAATGTTGCAAAACCTTTCCGTTTGGATCATCCGGCCCGGAAGATGGGCTGACTCGGTAAACTACACGCACGCTTTCGTCGTCGATCTCCACTCGTTTGACTAGGGCTCGGATAATCTCACGCCGCGCCATCCAGTCGGTTTGATCTAGGCCATCTTTCACTTTCTCCGCGAACTCCGCAAGCCTTCCGATGACGAGTTGTAGGTCCTGCTCTTGTGTTTCCCTTTGCGCCAATGCCTTGCTTTCATTTTCCAATTTGGTCATGCGATTCTTGGCTCGCTTTAGCCGTGGCTCAAACTCCTCCCGGTCAATGAGATTATCTTCGTATACGTCGATCAACCGGGCAATCCCACGCTGGACTCGCTTCATCGAGTCCTCGAGACTATCAACTGTTCGCGCCTTCCCCGGCTTCTTCCTTTTCGATAAACGACGCTGGTGCTCGCGCTGGACACGCTCTGGTTCGCGCAGCAGTGAACACACGTCATCCCAGACCGCCGCTTCCAGAGTATCTGTGCGGACTTGTTTGTTGTCACAAATCCGCTGCCCGCCGAAACGGTAGGCGTCCATCCCGATACAACGATAGTAGGCATAATCCCGTCGCTTGCCCTTGCCCGAACTAAGGCTGATAGGCTTTCCGTAAAACGCGTACCCGCAACGACTGCATTTCAGCAAGCCCTGGAGGAGGTGTCGCGCACCGCGATTGCGTTGCCGGTTTCTTGCTCGGTTCTCTTCGAGTTGTTCCGCAACTTCGTCAAACATATCTTCGCTGATGATCGCCGGAACCGGAATGGTAATCCAGTCCTCGCATGGGACATCGTATATACTGTGTGCCCGTCGCGGTTGCTCGGCCCGCCCTCGCTGAGGTCGCAAACGATGCCTCATCTGACCAATCTTTGTTTTGCCGAATGCTGCTGCACCTTTGTATGCAGGGTTTTTCAGGGTTCCCCATATAGTCGTCCGATCCCAGTAACTCTTACCGCGAGGTGATTGAGTTCCCTCACGTTTTAATCGGCGGCACACCTCACCGATACTCAGGCGATCGACCGCCACCCATTCAAAAATGCGTCGCACTACACGAGCTTCCTCAAGCACGATCTGATAGTTGGCCTCTCCGTCACCTTCGTGTTTGGCGATGTAACGATATCCATAAGGCGCACCGCTGAGGACATTGACTCGGCCACACCGTGCGGCGTGGCGCTTGCCACGGCGGCTTTTCTCCATGATCTTGGCACGCTCGTATTCTGCAACCATTCCCTGAACCTGCAACAACAGATCTTCTTCGGGCGAAGTACCAATTTTCCGGTTGAGGAAGATCAATTCGACGCCGCACCGCCGCAACTCATCGACGAGCAAGACCTGGTACGCATACTTGCGAGCAAGGCGATCCGGTGAGTGAACATACAGGCGTTCTAGGCCTCCAGCCGCCGCCAGATCACGTAACTGCTCTAACGCTGGACGCACCAACGTGCCACCGCTGTAGCCATCGTCCACAAAACAAAGTTCCTTATCGCAACTCAATCCATCTTCGTTGATGCGTTGTTGTAACGCTGCCACTTGACTGCCAATGGTACTTTCTTTCGCCTGTTGTTCCGAGGAAACGCGCGCGTAAAGCCCCGTCCGTGGTGCTTGATCATCTCTCATTACTCAGGCTCCTGTTCCATAGTTCTGCTTGTCATCCATCGTCTTAAGCTGCTCGTCGCAAACAACGTTTCGGTCCACCACTGATGCCATTGGGGTGCCGCGAACAGTCGGAAAAACATGTTCGTACACCGATTCAATCACGTCGCCCTCCAGCCGTGACAGCTCGAAACTCCGTTCAACCTTCAGCCTCCGGATCGACTTGCGCTTGGCGTCCTCCATGACCCAAACCTCCCATCTTTTCGTTTGCACTCTGACATGCGCGCGAACTTGCCCCGCCACCGAGCCATCCTTGGCCATAGCGAGGTCGAAGGCGCGCCCTGGGAATAGAGGTTTCTGGGATTAGGGAGAGTTTGGCAACATTGTAGGAGGCGTGATCTCTCCCTTGCTCGCGAACGTTTATCTCCACTATGTGTTCGACCTCTGGGCCCACCAATGGCGACAACGGCATGCTCGTGGCGATGTGGTCATCGTACGGTATGCCGACGACCTAACGGTTGGGTTCCAACATCGCGAGGATGCCGAACAGTTCCTGGCAGAGCTTCGCCAGCGATTCCGACAGTTCAACCTTGAACTACATCCCACGAAGACGCGGCTGATGGAGTTCGGTCGCTATGCGGCTGAGAATCGTCGGCGGCGTGGCGAGGGAAAGCCCGAATCTTTCGATTTCCTTGGCTTTACGCATAGTTGCGACAAGACAAGGAATGGGAAGTTCATCGTGCTTCGGCAGACCATGCGGAAACGCATGCATGCGAAAATCCGCGAGATCAAACTTGAACTCCGGCGTCTCATGCATCATGCCACACCCGAAGTGGGACAGTGGTTGCGGTCGGTGCTGGCTGGGCACTTTCGCTACTATGCGGTGCCTCGCATTCAGCGGAAGCTCAGCTCTTTCAAATATCAGGTGTACTGCTTGTGGTTCCGTTCGCTACGGCGTCGAAGCCAACGTCACCGGGTTTCTGGAGAGCGCATGAACCGCTTGGCCGCTCGCTGGTTCCCACCAGATCGCGTTCTTCATCCGTATCCTGAACAGCGACTGCGCGTCATGACTTTAGGCAGGAGCCCGGTGCGGTAGTTCCGCTCGCCGGGATCTGTGCGGGGGGCCGCCCGAAAGGGCGGTTCCTACCGCGAAGGAGTCAGTCAAATCGTAAGTCCTTTGTTCACAAGCAGTTCGGATTAAACGGGAGGGACAAGTTACGAATAAAAGAATAAACTTTCCATTAGTAGGCCATATGTGTTAGCATGTACACCGTTGGAAAACCTATCGCTACTCAATTTTTGGGTTTTCTGATCATTACATATTTGATTGCGGTTGCCGGGTGATTTTTTTTGGAGCGGACTAGTGCATAGTTGTCTAGAGTCCAAGTTGTTACTTGCCAATTAAGTGGCCAAAAACTTGGTATGGTGAATGGTGCGCGTGTCAAACATTTTGCTGCGCTGTCTAGCATTGATTGGATATTGAGTAGTGTTCCGTTATGCTTGGGGAGGAAGACCCTTTATGCGGTAACTAATCCAATTCTGCGGAACATAATCAAATTAGAAAATTATTTAGTTGCGAAGTTGAGCGTTCATTTGTTGTGCCGAAGTAAATCGCGGCGGCATGCCGCTAGTGTGCTGACTTTATTCCCTGGGTATTGATCATTTGGAAAATCAAAGGAGGGTCTCGTCGTGAATAGTTTGTACAATGAAAAAAAGGTTATCAGACCATCTCGCTTCACTTGCTGTGTTGCCATTATCACTTTTGTAGTAGTTTGCTTGTCTGCTCAAGCAGATGGGACGCAAATAAAACAAAACATTTTCGCCGGTAATTCAACGCGGGCCATTGTGTCGGGTGGGAATGGGATCTACACGTTATTTGTAGACGATTCAATCACCGGAAGTTGTGGTACATGGACAGCTACCACTGCGGGACTTCACCCAGCCGGAATCGGTCTGAACGTACTATTTGGTACCGGAACCCCCGGAACCTCGAACACTACGCTACGCTCCTACACTAGCGGAATCGACTACATCACGGGAGCTTCCACAATCTGTACGGCTATATGTACGGCAGCAGGGGATCCGACCGTTACTCCCATTGTAAACGGCGCGACTACTGTAGGATTTCGATTGACCTGGACATTTGCCGATGGCCCGAACAGCATTGAATTCGTTCAAGAAGTTGTTGTCGAAGGACCAGTTGACGGCACAGAAACTGTGGACAATACGGTCATCCGCGAGACCCATTTCGTCACAAATAATGGTCCGGGGAGCTTCGACTACGGTCTTCGAAAACTTTGGGATTGGCAGATCGGTCCTGATGATGGTCCTTGGCTTGGCGATTGTAACGCACCGACAGCAGCTTGTGACCGCTCGATGAATTTAACCGCAGATGGATCACTGGATGGATTGTATCCTCAAAGCTATACCGTAAATGATGATCCGGCCTCGGCCACCTGCCCAGGAGGACTCGTCCCTAACACACCAGCTGGCTGTGGCGGTGTGCCTCTATATATCCTAGCTGGGACGGTACAACCGCCTGCCGTCTTAATGCCTCCGCCAGACGCCCCGGAAACCCTTCAGTTTAATGACTGGGCCTCCCTGGCTAGTGTCTGCTGGGAGCCGCCTCTATTAGACAAGGCTCTGTGTGGCGCTATTGGTGCTCCCGGTGATGATACGGCGGTCGCATATTTTTACGGTCGCACCGTAGCCACTTCAGAGACATTGGCTATGGGTGAATCGAAGTCCTATACTCAATACGTTATCGCTGCGCAAAACTCATGCCCCACTATTCTCAATCCGGGTGCATGCTGCACCAATGCGGTTGGCTTCTCCCCGTGTACGGTGACCACGCAAAACGATTGCGAGATGAATCTCGCGGGTACATATCAAGGTGATGCGACCGATTGCATAATGATGCCGTGTGCCCCACCCGATCCGCCCGCCGTGCTACCCGGTGAGGCTGGTTTTACTAAGGATCGATACATTTCTTTTGATCCGAGCACGAACGGAGCGCTACCGATCGCCTTTAAGGTGACGCGTGTTGGATCAGCCATGCCTTGGTATGTCAGTTGTGCATTGCGTAATGATAAAGGGGCGGAGGGTCATTTCTCGAGGCTAATTCCCGTACCAGAATTCTGTGATTGGACTTCTATCAATCAACTCCATGTACATGGTTGCGAGGTGGTTCCGGGCAACGAATACGTCGTCGTAGCTACGGAAGACAATTCATTGTTTTCTGACTCGCTGTCCATATTCACTACGCCACCGCAGTTTAGTGCAGGTCGTCAATTCGGCGATCTTGTAGGCGGTTTTGTTTCTGGTATGTGGGCGGCTCCTGACGGGCTAACCACCTCTTCCGAAATCACAGCTGTAATTCAAAAGTTTTCACTACGTCCTGAAGCGCCGCTGCTCGCAAGAATGGACATAGACGGACAAGACGTGGACGAATTCGTTTCGATACTTGATGTATTGAGATCGATAGCTGGTTTTGCTGCCGCCCCGTTTGGTTTTGGCGTGACCGATTGTTTAACCGGTACATGCATCCCTGATTGCACCTTGTTTCAAGCTACCGGTAAATGTTGCTTTTTGATTGGTGAGCCGGGTGCTGGTTGTGTGGATGGCGTGAGGATTGATGAATGTGATGCCATGCCAGCACCACGCAATTTCGAGGATGGCGCATTTTGCACAGGAAACGTTTTGGCCGACTGTCCGGCCCCAATTTCACCTACCATTGATCTATTTCCTGTTAGCAGCAGCGGATCATTTGCTATAAACGGGAACGAGATTTCATTACCAACCGGAGGAGTTACTGTTGAGTTGGAATTACATCTTTCTGATTGGGGCAGTGTTGGCGATGGATTGATTTCAGTACTACAAACTAAAATTGATAGCAACAGTTATTGTAGTGGTCTTGGCGTGCCTCTTAATCCGCTGGGATACCCTGGTGCCCCAGTCATCTCCTGCCCACAGGGCAATGGCTGTCCTGCAGACGGTTCCACTTGCAACACTGGTGCTTTTGTCGTGACGAAAAGATGTACAATTGGTCAGGTTACGCCACCTACAGGATCACCTTGTGATATCGCATCCTGTCCTGGAGGTGAGTCCTGCGAATTTGACCCTGCTTACTTACTCACACCTCCGAATCCGCTGTCGGATCCTGTTCCGCTTACAGGCGTAACATTCCCTGGTTTGGATTACTTGTTCTCAGGAGCGTCCAATGTTGGAGGTATAGCAGAAAGCGGTTCTAACGGGTACTTCGGAACGCTGCTTGTTGAAGTGCCTGCAGGGGCAGATGGGACATACACGATTGATTTTATCAACAATAAAGTATTCACCTTCATGCAGGATGGTACTGCTACGACCTTTCCGATTGGCACACTCAATCCCGCTGTGATTTCGGTGGGCGGCGGCCCAACCGGTGCCTGTTGTACGGATGCGGTTGGGTTTGATCCGTGTACGGTTACGTCTCAGGACGATTGCGAGATGAATTTGGCTGGAACTTACCAGGGTGATAGCACAGATTGTGGGCAGTTTCCGTGTTCCTGTGACGTGGACAACGATGGCACCCCCGACGTGGATCAGTGCGCTTGCGCTAAATGCGAACTCATGTCGCCTGGCGCGGTGGATCATGTCGCTACGGGCGGGGCGTTTAAGGTGGTCTTTCTTGATGGCACTACCCAAGAGGTTCTGGGGCTTGTAGATTCCAATTCTGCATTCGGACGAAGTGATCCCTTCTCAGAGGGGGATGCAGAGGACGGCAATGCAACTATCGTAGGTGGTGGTTTAGCCCCCTATGCCGATACCGCAGCTACCACAAAAGACCCGTGCGTGTTCCCACAAAACTTCCCAGAGAACGGAGACTGTGGTCAGGAGATTCACGTTGAAATTCTTTCGCTGGACCTCACCAACGGAACAGAGGCCATCAAGGCTGGTCAAGCGTTTTTCGATTCAGCCCCTGCACTATATCAAAACAGCATTGGCGAGGCTCAAGGTGAGTGCATTGATCTGCCAGCAGACATATTCTTTGACGTTTTCTTTGAGCTAGACCTTGGTGCGCCTCCCAAACTTTATAACAAAATCCCCGTGGTTCTACGAGCTACGTTACAGAATCTTCCGATCGATTTGAACGATCCTGGTGAAGATTTTATTAACGACCCTAGCTTCCCTGCTGTCGCACTTTTTGATGCTGATGGCATTCATCGTGCCTATTTGGTCAGCGTTTCGTTTGGGGATGATCAGGTCGCAGATTTACCGCCTACGAGTTGTCAATCTCAACGGGGCATTTCCACGACTATTTCATTTGATGTCGATAGTCAAAGTAACGGGGCGGTCATTGACGCTCAGCTCAACCATGTTAGTGATGATGCTGGCCAGCAAATACAGCAGCTGACTGTTTATCACTCTGGTGATCAGCCGGGTGAAGGTCCGGACAATGGAAACGTGAGGTATGATGATTTAATCGGACAGATTGCCGGTATCGGTGGGTTTGATTCTAGCGATGTGATAAACAGTATATCTTTTGGCCAAGACGGAACATTGGATCCGCTTGGCGCTAATCCTGTGCTTCTCTTTTCAGTCGATCGGTCTACGATCGGCAAGCCTTGCACAGATGTCAACATGGAAAGTTTTAACATCGAAGTGGCCGCCGATGTCTTCAACGCTCAGATGAATGCGTTTGGCCAGTATGTCAGTCCGTCGTCTCCCGTATGTGTAGGGGAACGCGAAAGCTGTCTAGTATTAGATCAAACCTCGCTGGGTTTGCGACCGGCAACCGGCGGTTTCGGCCATGACAATATGACTGCGTTAGAAATATCAGAATACGATCCGATGGTCGATTTTGCCTATCTAAGCTTTACTGGCCCTACATTTCAAAATGATCCCACAGACGAAGCGAAGATTTGGGTATACGCGCCACCGCCAACGCCATTGCAGCCAGGAAATCTGAATGTTTTTGCCTCCCATGCGTCTATGAACCTGCAAGCTGGCGATGTGATCGATGCGATTGCGGTATCCGACGGTACACCGGGCATCGATATTGCACTCGATCCGCAGATGCCTAACGGAGTTCTCGATGTGGGGTTGGATGAAGTTCTATTTTCGCTCACGTCAAGTTCGCCATCAGTGACAAGCGCTGGGCGCTCGGGAGCGGATATTTTCCGCTCTTCTTTTGCCGGAAGTTTCTCAGTTCATATCACGGCCGATGCTTTGGGGTTATTGGAGACTGACGAAGTTGATGCCATAGATGTGAGTCCAGGCTTTGGGCAAAACGACTGCAATCGTAACGGCATTGACGATCAATGCGACATAGATGTAGCTGCGGCTAACGGTGAAAACATCGACATCAATAGCAGCGGAATTCCTGATGATTGCGAGACAAGAAACCGTTATATCAGATTTGCGCCAGATAATGTTGGTACTAGTATTCAAGATGTTGCTTACCGGATTACATTGCTTTCCGGGCCAGGTAGTACAGGTGTACTCGGCTGGATCGGTGCTCCAGTGCATATCGATACGCCAGAGGTGCATGACATTTCTTTTGTGCTACCGATCAACACTCC
This sequence comes from Phycisphaerae bacterium, assembly GCA_029260115.1. Lineage (GTDB taxonomy): Bacteria > Planctomycetota > Phycisphaerae > UBA1845 > UBA1845 > JAJRPG01. The sequence goes on from JAJDDW010000024.1 coordinate 20,518, forward strand.
CTTGGCTCAAGTTACGAGATCCACGTGGGAGCCAGTGATCGATGTCGGCGACTGCGAGATTATGCCAGCGGCTATATACGGAATCCAGGCAACAACTGACGGTGTCGTATTTTCTCCAATGCATAGTGTGCGGACAATATTGAAGCCTGTGCCACGGGAATGGGGGGACGCTGTGGGCAGTTTTATTGGAGCTACAGAGACATGGACCTTACCCGAAGGTATCGTTACTGCTAGCGATATAGTGGCTAGCGTCAAAAAGTTTCAGCTTGATCCCTTGGCACCAGACTTTACGCGTGTAGATATAGCTTCCCAAGTGACAAACAGAATCATAACCGCAGCCGACATCCTTGACTTTGTCAATGCATTTGCAGGTCTTCCGTATCCATACAGTTATCCGGCGGACTGTCCTTGATGGCGTGAGTCGCAGCAGTGCTACCAACCTCGACATTATGGAGTTTTATGCGCGAGTACTCGCCACTTTGCATGTGCATGAATCCGACGATTGAGGTAAAGTAGGTACGGAAACTGAGAGGTTTGGCTTACAAGACGACGAGGATGAATACACCCCGTAGCGTCCAAAAATACAAACGCGCATAAGTGCTAGGCTCAAAACGAGTTACAATTCGTCGCTTCTTCGTGTAGAATCGATTTAACAGACACCTTTCAACCGTTGTAGCGAATTTACGCGCATAAAAAAAGTGCAGGTAGGGTCGAGGACTGGCGCGGTGATCCGTAGGTGGATTCCGTTTCCAGCCCCGCCTCCTCAAACGCAGCGTGCGGTTTTCCCGGTGCTAAACACCAAGACAATCTGGACTTTTCTGTACGAAGTTCCGGCGCGCTGCCAAATTAATCAACGAATTGCAACCCACCAAGCAATCTCAGTAACGGTGGAACGTGCTGTATTCGTACCAGTGGCCGATATTCGACTATGCTTTCTACAACGCGATCTCGACAAAGATACGACCACCGCCTCCGTGATCTAGTTTGCTCGGCGGGAGATATCACCTATGCCATTCAGCTAGGAGTACCTCGATCAACTGCTCATGGATGGCTCTCGGCACGCCAAGCCGAGATCGTCACCTTTGATGAGGCAGAAATGGATCTCATCGTACTGCAAAACGAGGTACTCGCACTCCGGAAACGTGTTGATTGGCTCGTTGCATTGCTTCGATTGATGGTCGTGCTGCTTAAGGTGACGGGTGCCTCACTCAATTATGCACGAATCACTGATGGTTCAGCTAAGATTTCACTACTACGGGCAATCGAGCGATCTCGAACAGTTCTGCCGCTGCAATCCGTTCTTCGCATACTGAGGCTATCAAAGTCACGGTATCATTCGTGGAAGCGCGAGCAGGAGTGCGGTCTTGACGATATGCCGTCCTGCCCCCGAACTTCACCACAGCAACTTACATCCACTGAGGTAGAAACAATCAAGGAGATGGTCACGTCGGATGAATACCGTCATGTGCCTACTGCTACGTTGGCCATTCTTGCTCAAAGAATTGGCAGAGTGTATGCCTCGCCCACAACCTGGTTTCGACTCATTCGACGGTACAAGTGGCGACGTCCTAGATTCCGAGTTCACCCTTCCAAACCGAAACTCGGAATTAGAGCTCTCAGCCCAAATGAGATCTGGCATGTCGACACAACATTGATTCGGCTTCTCGATGGAACGCGCGCTTACACTCATGCCATTATCGACAATTTCTCTCGCCGCATTCTTGCCTGGAAAGTGTCTGCAACATTCAATACGAGCATTACAGCCGAATTAATACTCAATGCCGCAAATGGGTTGATCGATGAGAAGCCGACCCTCCTCGTTGATGGAGGGGTTGAAAACTACAACAGTGCCGTCGACGAGCTTGTAGATTCGGGAATTCTTAAACGCGTACTCGCTCAAACCGACATCTCGTTTTCTAACTCACTCATCGAATCCTGGTGGGACTACTCATCACACTGCACCTTTGCTGTATCAGGCTGTTCGAATAGTCCCGGTTGATCATCAACAACCCGTATTCTCAGGCCTTTGCTACGCCCGCGGCGGACATGAATCGAATCGAGTTCGCCA
>JAJDDW010000025.1 GCA_029260115.1 Phycisphaerae bacterium
TCTTCCGCTTACCCTTGCTCTTCGATCCTATTCGTACGACACTACTCATGACACGGCTCCTTGTTTGATGGAATTGTCGAAAATCCACCGTCAAATATGGGGCCGTTCGTCTAAAATTTCAACTAAAAATAGCACACAACCACCCAAGCGCCAGTCCGGATCCTCTGCCTCCAGAAGCGGATCAACGAGGTCCATGAACTCTCGCTTCGTGCAATAGCCTAAGAATTTGTCTTTCGGTTCCCATCGCCACCGAACAGCCCATTTATCTTCCGTACTAGTAATCGGCAGCTCCGGAAAGCGGTTTAACCCTAGTGCAGCGACACCTAACCGACTCACAATGTCACGATCAGGCAAGGTCACGCTGACAATTTCTTGACGGTGGTTTGCGCAGCAAGCATAAGGCGAGCCAGTAAACCCCTCCATCAATAAATCGATACCCATTTGTTTCACGTCCTTGACTAGCCAACTTTTCCCATTTGCCGTTTCTGTAGTTGCTATGCTAGTGAATCAGTCGCCATCAAAGTTAAAACACGGTAACCAAAGCCACGTTATACGCCGCATGACAACCCGCCGCGGATCCGTACCCACGAAACCAAAAGACGCCCGCCAAATACAAACCCGCCAAGGTGCGGAATAAAAACCTTGCCATATGAAAATCTTCGATGCCGATAGGCTTGTGGTGATGCGCCGCGAACACCAACGCCGAGACCATCACCGCAGCCACAGCAACCCCAGCCGGATTTAGCCGAAGTATATCCACGCCGATCATCATCAATGCCGTGATAAAGATGAGCCGAAAAACCATCTCCTCATACACCCCCGCCCCAACGCCTAGGGCGAGTCGATCGATCGTAACCGTCGAAACCCCCAACACACCGGACAATGGAACAGCCCAATTCAGCGCCAGCAGCGGCAAAGCAAGCAGCAGCGATTCGATATATAACCAGCCCACCCGTCGAAATCGAACGGACCAAGGCATCCCCGACGCCGAATGGGTGGCCAATAAAATAATCGTGACCATCGCAGGCGGAGCCCAAGCACCGAATGGCCCGAATAGCTCCAATACACGTAGGATCAAGTCGAACGCGATAACATGGTCGCTACGCCCGCTCAATCCCGCCGGCCTCATCATCGCCACGACCTGATAGAAAACCATCAGCGGCAGGAGGAAAACCAGCGCATCCAAAGGCCGAGCGAGTATGCCGCGATCGGACGGGGCCTTACTATAGTTATTTTGTTTAGCCATAGAACCACTATACTGGCAGGAATCGCATCAGTTCAAGATCGAAATTTGAAATTATTACACTTGACTGTAAAATACCCCATCACATGAATGATTTCGACCCTGCTATCTTAAGAATCCTCGATGCCAATTTCAATCGCGCAGGCGAAGCCCTTCGCGTGTGGGAGGAGTACGCTAGGTTTCAACTTGAAGACCGCAACTTATCTGAAAGCATCAAACAACTCCGACACGATCTCACGGCTAGCGTGCCCGATAGCCTGCGTGCTTCGATGATTTACCACCGGGACTCAGCTGGCGATGTTGGGCAAGCCATCGAAACGTCGTCGGAATATCAACGGGCCGGCGCATGGGATGTCGCTCAAGCCAATGGGCAACGTGCCTCTCAAGCACTCCGGGCTATCGAAGAATATAGCAAACCATGCGCCAGCGAATGCGCCCGTCAAGCGGAGGCCATACGCTACCAGGTATACGACATTGAGCGCCGGTTACAAATGACCCACTGCGCCCATGAACGAGTAGGCCACATGCGCTTGTACGTGATCATCACAGAGTCCTTGTGCAAACGAGACTGGTACGAAACGGCGGAGGCAGCGATTCAAGGCGGCGCAGACGCCATCCAACTGAGAGAAAAAACGCTACCCGATCGCGAACTGACCCTACGTGCCAAGAAGTTGGCATCTTTATGTCGCGCGCACAACGCCCTGTTTATCATGAACGATAGGCCGGACATCGCCCGCCTTGTCGATGCACATGGGCTGCACCTCGGGCAAGACGATATGACCATTGCAGATGCGCGCCGCCTGCTCCCGTCTCACATGATCGTAGGCATGAGTACCCACACGCCCCAGCAGGTCGACCGGGCGATTCAAGAAACGCCGGATTACATCGCGCTAGGCCCGATGTTTGCCACATCCACAAAACCCCAGGATCACATTCCAGGTCCAGCGCTGCTATCCTCAGCCGTTCAAAAAACTTCGTTACCGTTGGTCGCGATTGGCGGCATTGATATTGAAAATATCACTTCCATCACAGCCAGTGCCCCCCGCGCCTGCGTGTGTGTCTGTAGTTGTATCATCGGCGCAGAAAACCCAGCCGAGGCCACCGCCGACCTTTGTACCCACCTTCACAAAGCTGCGTCGCCCATATCGCCATTAAACAAAAAATTATAGGGCGTCGCGCGGCAGCTAAGCCGGCCGCCTTATCGATAACATCCGCTAGTATATAACCTTATAAGACCTGAAATTCCAATTCCGCTTCACAAAATAGCAGGCAATGGGTAATAGCCATTGTAGGGTGTATTTAGATAAGCGCACAGTAGAAGTACTAGCGAACAGGTTAATTCTCCCAATCGGTATAGCCTGATCGGTCGATAGTAAACTGTGGTGTGCGCGCTAAGAATAGGTAAACACGCTGATACACAAGTCCTTTGTTGGCCGACACTTGTGCATGGGCGTCGTTGACAAAGGGATTGTGTGATTCCTATGATTACTTAGTGCGTGTTGCATTCCTTCGCACGATGCGATGGAAATTTTGGCTGGCTGATTGTAGCTACGGGAGAAATCGAGATGACGGATGCACAACAGATACTAGGTGTCGTTGATAAATGTGTGAATCCCGATCGGTTTCGTGAGCAGCATTGGGAAGGATCGTTCGAGGACTACTTAAACCTCGTCTCCAAGAATCCGCAAATCGCGCGAAATGCCTTCCAGCGCATGTACGACATGATTATGCATTACGGATGCTCCCGGTATTCGCAACTGCGCGAGGAGCTGGTCCACTACAACTTCTTCGATGACCCGCTAAACAAAGGTATAGACGGCATCTTTGGTCTAGATCGGCCGCTCATGCGCTTGGTCGACTTTTTCAAATCCGCGGCTCACTCTTATGGCACAGAACGACGTATCCTGCTACTACACGGGCCAGTCGGTTCGTCCAAGAGTACCATTGCCCGCCTGCTGAAAAAAGGTTTGGAGTATTACTCCGCTAGAGAAGAAGGCGCACTGTATTCTTTTTCCTGGCACATAACCGACGACGAGGGTAATCAAACCGTCTGCCCTTGTCCGATGCACGAAGAGCCGCTCAAGCTGATCCCGTTGGAAGCCCGCGATGAGGTACTCAATTCTATTAATACAGACTTAGCCGAGTCCGCCCGCATTCGCATAGAAGGACCACTCGATCCATTGTGTCGCCGCGTCTATGAAGACCTGTTGGTACGATACGATGGCGACTGGAAAAAAGTGCTTAGTCATGTGCGCGTTCAACGTATTATTCTGAGCGAAAAGGATCGTATCGGTATTGGTACATTCCAGCCCAAGGACGAGAAAAACCAGGACTCAACCGAACTTACCGGCGACATTAACTATCGAAAAATCGCCGAATACGGCACGGACAGTGACCCGAGAGCGTTTAACTTCGACGGCGAACTCAATGTAGCCAATCGCGGTATGGTTGAGTTTATCGAAGTACTTAAACTAGACGTAGCCTTCCTCTACGATTTGTTGGGAGCGTCTCAGGAACACCTAATTAAGCCGAAAAAATTCGCGCAGACGCACATCGACGAAGTCATTCTCGGTCATACCAATGAGCCAGAATATAAGAAGTTGCAATCGAACGACTTGATGGAAGCTTTCCGCGACCGCACGATCAAAATCGACATCCCTTACAATACCAGGCTCGACGATGAAGTGGCTATCTATACGAAGGATTTCAACAAGGAGCGTATCCGCGGCATCCACATCGCGCCGCATACCATCGAAGTTGCCGCGATGTGGGCTGTGATGACCCGGTTAGAAGAGCCTAAAAAAGCTGGGCTAACATTGCTGCAAAAACTCAAGCTCTATAACGGAAAAAACATTCCGAACTTTACCGAAGAGTCGGTGCGAGAATTGCGCGACGAAGCCCCGCGCGAAGGTATGGAAGGTATTAGCCCACGGTATGTGCAGGACAAGTTATCAAACGCACTAGTCTCCGATCATGCGGTGCAGCAAAAGTGTATTAACCCGTTTATGGTGATGAACGAACTGGAAAACGGCTTATCTCATCATAGTTTGCTCACGAACAAAGACACCAAAGTACGCTACCGAGAATTGCTCACCGCAGCCTGCGAGGAATATGAGGACATTATTAAGTCCGAGGTGCAGCGGGCGATTAGCGCCGACGAAGACGCCATCAGCCGATTGTGTTCAAACTACATTGAAAATGTTCGGGCCTATACGCAACACGAAAAAGTGCGTAACAAATATACCGGCAAGGACGAGGAACCAGACGAACGACTCATGCGTTCGATCGAAGAAAAAATCGACATCCCAGAATCTCGTAAAGACGACTTCCGCCAGGAAATCATGAACTATATTGGCGCACTTTCGTTAGACGGGAAAAAGTTTGATTACCACACCAACGCGCGTCTCCAAAAAGCGCTAGAGCTAAAACTCTTTGAAGATCAGCGGGATACTATCAAACTTAAAAATGTCGTATCGGGTGTGGTGGACGACGAAACCCAGGCAAAAATCGACGTCGTCAAACAACGTTTGATCAAGCACTTTGGATATAACGAAACTTCGGCTACCGACGTGCTCAATTACGTGGCAAGTATTTTCGCTAGGGGTGACACTAAAGAAAATGCTTCGTAGTGCCGCACAATAATGCGTGAGGCTGTCCGCGAATTTGGTTCGAAAGTAGGTGTTTTATGAAATTCGAGCCACGAAGTGATGTATCGTCGTTCCTGCTAGAATCATTGTCATGCTCGCGCATGCGGGAATCCAAGACGATGTCATATGCGGGGCATGACTGGATTCCCGCTTGCGTGGGAATGACTGAGTAAGGCTAACACCGAACCGTGATGCGATAGCTATGGTATTGCCAATAAACAATGACCACCAACGCTTCCGTAAAATCGTCAAGGGAAAAATCCGCGACGACTTACGCAAGTTCCTGACGCGCGGCGAGTTGATCGGGCGCGAAGGAAAGAAATATATCAGCATTCCGGTAAGCGGTATCGATTCACCCCACTTTCGCTACGGCGACAATAACGACGGCGGCGTCGGCAAGGGTGATGGGCAACCCGGCGATACCGTTGGTCAACCAGGCGACCAAGGTCCGGGCGGCGAACAAGAAGGCAAGCACATTCTCGAAGTCGATATTAGCCTCGACGAATTAGCTGATATTCTCGGCGAAGACCTACAATTGCCGCGCATCCAGCCCAAGGGAAAACATAGCATCACCAGCGAGCGTGATCGCTATACCGGCATTCGGCAGACAGGCCCGGAATCCCTGCGCCACTTCAAACGCACATTTCGTCGTGCGCTGCGCCGACAGATTATGACGGGACAATACAATCCGGATCGACCCAAAATATATTTCGAGCGCCGCGATAAAATTTATCGAAGCTGGAAAACTGTTTTAAGCCCGCAGTCCAACGCGGTCATTATTTATATGATGGACGTCTCTGGCTCTATGGGTGACGAGCAGAAGGAGTTGGTCAGGCTCGAAGCGTTTTGGATCGACGCTTGGCTACGGCGAAATTATCAAGGCATCGAAAGTCGCTACATCGTCCACGATGTGCGGGCTGGCGAAGTCGATCGCGAAACGTTTTTCCATATTCGCGAAGATGGCGGCACGCGTATTAGCAGCGCCTATAAACTCGCCCACGAGGTCATCTCAAGGGCCTATTCGCCCAGCGAATGGAATGTTTACCTGTTTCATTTTTCCGACGGCGATAACAGCAGCGAATCCGATAGCCGCGAATGTTGCTCGCTGCTCACAGAGCAGCTCGTGCCAGCCTTGAATATGTTCGGATATTGCCAGGTGGCCAGTGCTTACGGTAGCGGAAATTTTATTAACGTCCTCCACGAGCACATGGCTAAAGAGGAAGCGGTGATTACTTCGAGGGTTAATACGAAAGACGACATCTACGATAGCCTCAAAACTTTCTTCACCCCCGGACGATAGCCTGAAGTTCAATAGTCAGTATATACCAACGCGAGGCCTACGCGAAGAGATGAAGGGATGAACAAGCCACTATCAAAAGCCATAGCCGAGCAGGTTGAGATCATCGCGGAGCATGCGCGCCGCGAAGGGCTTGATTTTTACCCCACCATTTTTGAAATGCTCACGGCGGAGCAAATGTCGGAGTTCGCTGCCTACGGCGGATTTCCCAAGCGCTATCCGCATTGGCGCTTCGGCATGAGCTTCGAGAAACTTCGCAAGCAGCATAAATACGGGCTAGGCAAAATCTATGAGATGGTCATCAACAACAACCCCTGCTACGCGTATCTGCTAAATGACAATCTCTTGGTGGACCACAAAACGGTCATCGCCCACGTCTATGGCCATTGCGATTTCTTCAAAAATAATTATTGGTTTTCTCAGACCAACCGCCGCATGATGGACGAGATGGCTAACCACGCCACCCGCATTCGTCGCTTCTCCGAGCGACACGGGCTAGAACGCGTCGAACGATATATTGACACCATACTGTCACTAGAAAACCTCATCGACCCGCACTCCGTATTCATGCGCCGCGACCATGAGGATGCCTTGCCAGGACAAGCGATTTCCAAAGACCCATCAGCCCCTACGCGCTACCCCGCGAAGAGCTATATGGATCGATATATCAACCCGCCAGATCAAATGAGCAGCGAGCGGGCGGAGAATAAAGATCGTCAAGCTAAAGCGCAGGTGTCTTTTCCATCTTCCCCAGTCCGCGACATCCTCCTTTTTTTAATTCAAAACGCCCCCCTAGAAGATTGGGAAGCCGACATACTAGCTATGATTCGCGAAGAGGCGTATTACTTCGCACCGCAGGGGCAAACCAAGATCATGAACGAAGGATGGGCGAGCTATTGGCACTCCACCATCATGACTAACTACGTCCTTCAGGATCATGAAGTCGTCGATTATTGTGACCACCATTCCGGCACACTAGCGACGTCGCCCGGCCAACTTAACCCCTACAAGTTGGGTATCGAACTACTACGCGACATCGAATTTCGCTGGAATACGGGCCGCTATGGACCAGAGTTCGATGCCTGTGAAGACATGGAAGCACGACGGCACTGGGGAAAAGAAAAAGCGCCCAAGCATCGCGTCGTGGGCCAGGATTCGCCCGGTCGGCGTAAGATTTATGAAGTGCGGGCTTTATACAACGACGTAAATTTTCTCGATGAATACCTCACACCGGAATTTGTCGATCAGCAAAAACTCTACCACTATCGTCAAGACCCACAGACCGGACGCATGGTCGTGGTCAATCGAGATTTCGAGACCATCAAACGTCAGATGCTCTTCATGCTCACCAACCACGCCCAACCATTTTTATATGTGCTAGACGGCAACTACCGCAACCGCGGCGAGCTGTATCTAGGGCATCGTCATACCGGCGCGGACTTGGAAATCAAATACGCGGTCGCCACGCTGAAAGAACTACATCGCATATGGAAACGCCCGGTCCATCTCCACGCCCGTATCGACGACGACCACATTCTCTTCAGCTACGACGGCGAACAATCCACCCAGCAACACATCGACGAAAACATCGATAAACCATCTCATATGGTTTGATGCGATCACACCTGCTGATTAAAATCGGGGATGCTGGTGAATGAGATGCGCGTTGGTGCCGTGGACTGGGCACCGAACATGCCACCAAAGTACACGCTATGTCGGCCAAAGAGCGTGTTGATGCGGTCCATGGTATGCGAGAGCGTCACGCGATTGCGCTCGCCGTGAAACAATGGCTGCGTGGTGGACGATTCGCTAACCAGATCACTTAGCCTCATGCCTACGCAATAAGGCTTACCCTGGGGGCAGGCTGGCCAAATTTTATAAAACCCCTCCAAAATGCTCAGCGTGTCCTGGCATAAGCCCAGGCGAATCCACTCGCGCCATTTCGTGTGCGGCAACACCTCAACGGTAAGGGAAAGTTTCCCTGTCCAATAGCCTAGATCACGCAGACGGGTCGCGGCTTTGTGAATCAAACGGATCAACACGGCGTAGGCCCCTTCTCGCGTGCGCCACTTGGGCGGCAGGACATGCGAGTGCCCCACCGTGCGGCGGTGCGTGGGAATATCAGCTAAGTCGTAGCCATGGAGAAAATACCAAAATCTCTCTCCTTCTACGCTGTGCCATATACGTGACATATCATCAGAAGTTAGCGCACATAGCTGTCGCATCGTCCCAATACCCTCGCGCTGCAAACGGCGGAGCATGCTTCGGCCAATGCCCGGCAGATCGTCCAGCGCTAGCTCATATAGCCGCTGCGGCAATTCATGAGGCTCTAACACGACCAGGCCGTTGGGCTTTTGCATATTGCTAGCCACCTTAGCCAAGAAACGATTCGACGCGAGACCGATTGAACATCGCACGAACGCACCAATCTCGCGATGAACGGAGGCTTTGATTTTTTTCGCAATGTTCATGGCCGTGTCCACGTCTCGCTCGTTATGCATCAGGCGACACGACATTTCGTCCACCGAGTGAACGCCGTGAATGTGCAAACAATTTTCCACCGTCTCAACGATTCGATGATGATACTGCACGTATAGCTCTGGCCGGGCTAACGCGATGCAAAGCTTGGGGCACCGCTGCTTCGCTTCGCGTACCGAGGTTCCGGTGCGAATGCCATATGGCCGAGCCTCGTAACTGACGGCGATGCAACAAGTATTGTCGGTAATCGTAGGGACCACGGCTGTGGGTCGTCCGCGAAAACTCGGCTGTTCCTGCTGCTCGACGGACGCAAAATAAGCGTTCATATCGAGAAACAAGGTGGATAAATGTTTTCCGCCGCCATCCATAACCTAACATATACCAAACACATGATCAGCTGTCAATTATGGCGGATGAGGGATCGTCTGGTAACGAGAAACCTCGGCTGCTATTTAGTTGTCAAAGAGCGAGCGAACCCGGTCAGGACAAAGTCCGGGGGTAAGGTTCGCTCATCTAAGGGCAAGCTTAATTTTTCATGTCGCACGGGAAGCTGGCGTCTGCCAGGGAAAAACTTTGATTTGCGCGACACAACAAAAACGCTGCTCCATATAAAGAACAACGCCGGTGATCTATAAGAATTTTATTTTGGGAGATCAGGGTTGAGAAATGCAGGCTGGCTGGTCGGTATTGAGGATTATGTTGTGCGTTATCGTGTGCGAGTGAATGGCGATGCGGGCTAGTCATAGACTGCCCCATGTTCAGGAAGAAAGGATATGGGCCGTCTGGCCAAGTAGGTGTGGAGGAAGAAAGAAGAAAATAATCATCCTGACACCTTTTCTCCTCTGAGAAGAAGCTGAGCCACCTAAACTCAGCCCCACAACCCCGGGAACATCGAACCTGCAGTAACATGGACACTCGTGATGGCTATAACATCATTCATTGTAGTTAAGTTGATTCAGAGTAAGAATTGGTTTTCCTATTGGTCAGGTCGTCTGCTCTGCCATCGATGAATCCCCAGTAAAGCGACAATCCAGCTTGCTATACGTTTTTCCCTTGTAAACCGATAGCCTTTTAGCTATAGTTGTTGATGCAAATAACTGTTGCCAGCATTACACATAATACACAAGGTAACGGTTACAAATGGGGAGGTAGATTCTTGGGTGCAGACAAGTCGGCAAATCGTAACAGTATCTTAGGTTATCTGTTTTTTGCGTGTTTGGTCAGTCCTGTAATGGCTCAACCCGTGTTGGACTTTCGACCGATTCCACCAGGGCCGGGAAGCAGGACAACAGCTGGGATTGTCAATGGTAACCGCATCGAAGTATTGCCGGGGAACATTGTACAGTTGGATATGTTTGTTTCAGAATGGGGGAGGGTGCGAAATGGAATCCTCCAGTATGTCGGTGCAACCATTGATGATAGCAGTTATTGTAATGGTGTAGGTGTCCCCTTAAATCCTCTAGGTCTTCCGGCAGCTCCAATTTCATCCTGCCCCCCAACAGTTACATGTCCGCCGACAGGGGGACCATGTTTAGAAGGTGCATATATCAGCAAGAATAAATGTACGATTGATTCAATGATAGATTCGACAGGAGCTCATTGTACTGATCCAGGTGATTGTCCAGGAGAATTTTGTACTTTCAACCCAGACTTCATATCAGAAGAGTTTTTTACGTTTTTTGATATTACATTCAGAACAATGTGGTATCGGTATGGAGCGGGCGGGATAGAAGCGATCAATGACCCGGGAGTCGAAAAATACTTCGGTACTCTTGTATTTGAAGTTCCGTCCGAAGCCATGGGCCTATATACGATTAAATTGATAGAATCTCTGCCTTGGACTGCCTGGTCGGATGGCACACCTGGGTC